>CAZROH010000008.1:0-78716 GCA_964601635.1 uncultured Alteromonas sp.
TCTTTTACTTTAAATTCTCTTTACGCTTTAAAGCTAAGATTCAACAAGGATCCTTTATGCTCAATTATTATCGTAATCTTTCTATTAACAGAAAGAACATGGTCAGTTTTGGCGCTGTATTAATCATGATGTTGGCGCTATCTATAACTTCAATTTACTCATTTAAATTTATTCAGACTGAGCTGAATGAATATAGTGATTACAATATTGATTATAAAATGGCGAGTGAAATGAAAGAGTCGCTACTTTCTATGCGACTAAAAATGAAAGATTTTTTGTTAAGTAACCAAACACAGGATCTTGAGCAATACGGGGTATATAAAGAAGACTTTCAACGCACATGGGAACAAGCCAGACTGGTAATCTCCAATCCTCAGCGTGTGCAGAAATTATCTGAAATCGGTAATTTATTTGAAAATTACAATGACACTTTCAATCGCGTTTCAGAGATTATTATTGCTCGAAATAATCAAATAAATGAGAACTACAGTTTAATTGCAGAAGAGCTTCGTATAACGCTTTCCGATATCATAGAAAGCGCATATAAAGACGGCGATGCCGAAGCAGCATTTTTAGGGGATCAAACAATTCAAACTTTGTTGCTGGGTCGGATTTATTTTACACGGTACATAAATACGTCATCTGTTTCTGACCTTAACCGAGCAAAAAAAGAGTTAAATACCACTCTAGCTCAAACATTGGATAAGCTTGACGAAAGTTTACAATCTCCTCAACGTCGCGCTTTATTGAAGAAAGTAGTAGAAGGTAAAGCAGCGCTATTAGAGTCAACACGTACTATAGAAGAATTAATAACCCTGCGAAATAAATTGGTCTTGCAGCAACTTGATGTCATAGGACCGCAAATAGCAAACTTAGCCGATGAAATTATCGTTGGTGTAGATGCGCAAAGAGATGCAATTGAAGAAGCGATACTAAAGGATGTTTCGTCTAAGACATTGGTTGTGATTTTGCTCGTTTTATTGGCGCTGTTGATTAGTGCGATTTCCATGTGGTTGGTAAATCAATTCTTTATTAAACCGATCGGGCAGGGGGCAAAAATAGCAGATAGTATTGCTCAAGGGGATTTAACCCAACGCCTTCACGACTTGAATGAAGATGAGATTGGCCAACTAGGGCATTCTTTAAATAAGACTGCAACACAACTAAACATCGATATAGGCTCAATTTCGGAAACTTCAAATAAACTGTCGCAAAATGTCGATAAACTAAGCAAGGTGTCCGATGCTACTCAAAATAGTATGAATAAAAACTTACAGACCTCAGAAATGGTGGCAACCGCGACAGAGGAGATGGCCTCTACTATAAAAGAAATAGCGTCTTTAACCGAAAAAGCCAATTTGTCATCGAACAGCGCTGCAAACAAGGTAGCAAGCGGCAAATCTGCACTGCATTTAAACATTGAAGCCATAAATGACTTGGATGAACAGCTATCAAGCACTTCGCAAGACTTGGCAAAAGTTGATAAAAGCATGGGAGATATTGAGGGGATCGTCGAAGTCATCAATGGCATTTCGGAGCAAACGAATTTACTAGCTTTGAATGCCGCAATTGAAGCAGCCCGAGCAGGTGAGCACGGCAGAGGGTTTGCTGTGGTAGCGGATGAGGTGCGTTCGTTAGCAGCTAAGACTCGCGGCTCTACAGCTGAAATATCCAAGCTAATTGAACGTCTGCAGAGCGTGACTGATAATACAGTAACTAAAATGGAAGCGAGCTGTGATAATGCAAAAAACTGTGTTAATGAATCAGCTAGCGTACAAAAATTATTTGACGACATTTCAAGTGCGATTGAGGAACTTAAAAGTCTCAATACACAAGTAGCCACCGCTACAGAACAAAACGCGACAGTGGCTCAACAAGTAGCAGAATCAATAACAGAAGTAAGGGACGATTCGGCAGCAACAATTGAACAAACAAATGAAATTGTAAACGTCTCTCAGGAAGTCGAACAATGTTCCCAGGAGTTAAGTGAAATGGTGCGACACTTTAAGATAAAACGCGCTTAAAACAGCCAGACTTGTAAAGGTTTGAACTTTAATTGGTAAACAATTTTTAATGAGAGGGGCGTTCAAGGAACGTTTGAACGCCACAACTTTTCAATCGACTATTAGATTTGAGACTGCAGGTAGTTTTGTAAACCAACGCGTTTTATCAAACCTAATTGCTGCTCCAGCCAATACGCGTGGTCCATCTCCGTGTCTTCTAACAGGGTGACCAACATATCTCGAGTCACATAATCTTTTTCGGTCTCACAAACCGCGATCACATCACGAAGCTTTTTATCCACTTCGTATTCAACCCGCAAGTCACTCTCAAGCATTTCAGGCACATCTTTACCGACTTTAAAACCAGTGCGATTTTCCATATCGGGTGTCCCCTCAAGAAACAAGATCCGTTGAATTAACTTGGTGGCATGGCTGCGCTCGTCATCAAATTCATGATGAATCCGTTCGTAAAGCTTGTGAAGTCCCCAATCCTCATACATTTCTGAATGAATAAAGTATTGATCCATGGCGGCTAATTCATAAGCAAGCAACTCATTCAACGCTTTGATGATGTTTTTATTACCTTTCATTATTCGTCTCCTGATACCTGCGCTTGCAGATAGTTTTCAATACCCATATTTTCAATCTGGTATTCCTGTGTTTCTAACCAGTCCAGATGTTCTTCTTCATATTCAAGAATATCTTCCAGGAGATCCCGGCTGACATAATCCTGTTGCTGTTCACACAACGCAATGGTTTCTTTGAGTAATGGGATTTGTTCAATTTGAAATTTCGCATCGCACTTCAACATTTCTTCGGTTTCTTCGCCGATATAAAGTTTGCCAAGCGCTTGTAGATTGGGAAGTCCCTCAAGAAACAAAATGCGTTCAATTAAATCATCGGCTTGTTTCATGTCTTTGATGGACTTTTTGTAGTTTTTCTCGTTCAGTACACTAAGCCCCCAGTTTTTAAACATGCGGGCGTGGAGAAAATACTGATTGATAGAGGTAAGTTCACTGGTAAGCACTTCATTTAATTTGGCCACCACTTTTTTGTCACCTTTCATAAAAGTCCTATTTTGCGAGCGTGGAAAAAGTATAGTCCCTATCCATTAATCTGTCAAAAATACTTTTAAAAACATACACATACAAACGTTAATGGTTATCAATTAAGCCTTTGTTCCTATTTGGGTTATCAGGCAGGGGCGACCGATTCTTCGCTGATATAAGCTAAACTCTCCTCAGCGAAACCTAAACCAGCTTCAGTAAAGAAATTGAACACTTTATCGACCCCATTATTTAATAAATATTCAACTTCATCTTCGTAACGGGCGATTGCCGCTATTTTTCCGCTGTAACCTGCGTTATTAAGCTGCTTGGTGACGTTTATGACATCTTCAATTGAGGGGAGGGCAAGCAACACTAACTTAACCGAACTGATATCTAAATTATCCCATAAGTCCACATCTTCACCGTCACCACAGATGACATTCAAGCCTTCTTCGCGTAGCCGGTTAACTTTTGACCGATCCGAATCCATGCCGAATACATTCGTGTGTACGAGTTTATCTAAAGACATGAACGCACCAGTACCTACACGTCCCATACCGACAACGAGAAAACGCGCTCTGTCAATGATCGGGTAAACGTCTGCCGCTAAGCGTTTTTCTTTCTCAAAACGTTTAATAAAGCCTTTATATTTGTGGTACTGCGTGTGTGATGAGCGGTACATAATGCTGGTAAACACGAACGATAACGATACTGAAATAGCAATAATCACTAACCATTCGGGCGCCAGCATGCCAAGCGTTACAGCCATTGCTCCAACAATAAGACCAAATTCACTAAAGTTACTCAGTACAAGTGTGGTTAGGAAGCTGGTGCGTGCGCGTAAGTTGAGCATGGTCAACAACCAGAAAAATAGCCCTGCTTTTATCGGTATAAGTAAACATAAACCTAATGCAAGCATGAACATAGGGATACTGGGTAATGCAGTCAGCCCAATGGTTAGGAAGAAACCAATCAGAAAAAGATCTTTAAAGCTCAGCAACGACTTCGCCATTTCTGCCGCTTTGGAATGTTGAGCAATCAGCAATCCTGCGAGTAATGCGCCTAAATCCCCCTTAATATTGACCAGCTCAAATAACTGATAACCGCCTAACGCCAACACAAAGCCAGTGAGAGGTAGGAGTTCGCCGTGACCAGACTGGTTGATTATTTTGCTGATCAAAGGCAACGCCAGGATAAGCGCCAGCAATCCAAGAGCCCAAATGGAAGGAATTTTGCCAGTAGCAACAACAAGAAAGATAACAGCGAAAACATCCTGCATGACAAGTATGCCCACCGCAAGACGGCCATGGCGGGTTTTGCTTTCGCCACTTTCTTCCAAAACTTTAATTACGCAAACGGTACTACTAAAGCTTAAGGCGAACGCGATTAAAGCGGCACTTTGCCAGTCCAAAGCGCCAATATAAGCTGTCAAAACCAGTGTTGAGAAAAATAAAATCACACCAATAACAACAGACCAAAGCAAAGTATGGGCGGCTGCGGTTCCCCATACTTCACGACGGCTTAAATCTCTGAAATTTAACTTCAGTCCAATCGTGAACAGCATTATTGTGATTCCAAGATCGGCGATCGCAGTAAGCTCTTCGGTCAGCGTGTAACCGGCAAAATTTAATAGGAAGCCTGCAGCAAGATAGCCTACTAAGGGAGGAATACCGATAAGTTTTACTGTCAGGCCACAAATAAATGCAAACAATAAAAAAGTGTATTCCATAGTGGACCTGGTTCCCTAATTGCGTAGAAAAAATCTAGTAAAAGAATGCGCTAATATCCAGCCAATGTAAAACGGCTTTGTGACACTTTTAATTTGAATCGCTTCAAATGGTTATTAAACATTCAAAAGTAGCAATAATAAACGTATTCGACCCTCTTATTTTGTTACGCGTAACTGCAAGTGCCGTCCATATCGTTAAATCAGCCACTTTTAAGTAGACAAGTCTAATTGCTTATTCGATGGGAATAAGCGGTCACTCTGATCTTAGGTTCCTTATAAACCATACTGACTTAAGATTCCCACAGGAAATGGAAAAAACGTGTGCGATTACGAATTCTTACCTTTTTAATATTGTTAGTAGTAGTCAACATTGGTTTAGGCTATCTGTGGAAGCCTGCATGGATACTTTTATTGCTTACGGGTTATCTGTTGCTGCTTGCCACGTTTGACAGTATTCAAAAAGAACACACTGTACTGAGGAATTTTCCTTTGATAGGTCGAGTAAGATGGACTATCGAAGGACTACGACCTTATGTTCAACAATACCTGATCGAAGATAATACCTCTGGTAAGCCGATTAGCCGGATGATGCGTTCAATTGTTTACCAGCGAGCGAAAGATAGTCGTGAAACGATCCCATTTGGAACCCAAATGGATACTTATCGTGATGGTTATGAATGGATTGGTCATTCACTCTCAGCTAGGGGAGTGGACGAAATGGATAGAGATCCCCGAGTCATGGTTGGCGGGCCCGATTGCAAGCAACCATATAACGCCAGTATTTTAAATATCTCTGCAATGAGCTTTGGCAGCCTTAGTCGAAATGCCATTCTTGCTTTAAATCGAGGCGCGAAAAAAGGCAATTTTTACCATAACACAGGGGAAGGGGGGATTTCGCCTTATCATCTAGAGGGCGGCGGTGATTTGGTCTGGCAAATAGGGACCGGCTACTTTGGTTGCCGCGATGAAAATGGTACGTTCAGTGCCGATAAGTTTGAGGAAAAAGCCAACTTACCCAACGTGAAAATGATTGAAATTAAACTTTCACAAGGAGCAAAACCTGGTCACGGTGGTATTTTACCAGCGGATAAAAACACTCCAGAGATTGCAAAAATAAGAGGAGTGGAGCCCTATACTCAAGTCGACTCGCCACCACGTCATTCCGCATTCACCACCCCTTTGGAGTTGCTGAATTTTGTAAACAAACTGAGGAATTTATCCGGCGGAAAGCCCGTCGGCTTTAAACTAGCCTTAGGTAGAAAAAGTGAATTTATTGCAATCTGTAAAGCCATGCACCAATCCGGTATAAAACCTGATTTCATTACTATAGATGGTGGCGAAGGCGGCACCGGGGCGGCGCCTCTAGAATATACTAACTCCATCGGTTTTCCGTTACGTGAAGCGTTAGCGTTCGTTGAAGATTGTTTGGTAGGCTTTGATTTGCGCAACGACATTAAACTCATTGCTTCAGGAAAAATCATCACTGCGTTTCAAGTGGTAAAGAATTTAAGTTTGGGCGCGGATATTTGTAATAGTGCCCGCGGAATGATGTTAGCCCTGGGATGTATTCACTCTTTGTCGTGCAACACAAACCGATGTCCATCGGGTGTGGCCACTCAAGATCCCTTGCTCATGCGAGGTCTAAACGTTGAAGACAAGTTCGAAAGAGTATACCGTTTTCATCACAAAACTATCCATGCTTTGATCGACATTTTATCTTCAACCGGACATGCTTCTGTTGAAGATTTAAACCGAACCCATATTTTCAGACGAGTTGATCAAGCGACAATAAAACGATATGACGAACTGTTTCCGCTTATTCGCAAAGGCAGTTTACTAAGCGACAATGTACCTAAGCCGTTTGCAATCCATGTTAAAGAGGCAAGTGCAGAGACATTTATGCCTGCCAGTCATCTGGCTGAAGTTGAAGAGGAAACGGAGTCCGTCGATAAACACGGTGCGAACTAACCAAATTATTGGTTAGCGAGCTTAATGAGTGAGTGCAGCAGTAAGTTCGCGCCTTTTTCGATATCCTGCCAATGCGTCCATTCATCTGGTGCATGGCTAATTCCACCAATTGAAGGCACGAATATCATACCTGTGTCAGTCACTTTGGCCATATGTTGGGCGTCGTGACCTGCACCACTTGGCATAATTTCGTAGGGCATGTCCATATGCTGAGCTTGTGTTTCTATCAGCTTTATAATGTTATCTGACATGGGCTGCGGATCTAGCCAGCTCATTTGTTCGAATTCGAACATCAGCTTATGTTTTCTGGCGATGGAAGACAGAACTCTTCGGCAACTGTCTGCAAGCGCATGCATAATATCTGCATCCACATCACGACCAACTAACGTGAATTCCACTTCTCCCGGTACGGTATGCGCATGCCCTGGTTTTAAGTCTACCTTACCGACAGTTAATCGACTTTTATCTGAACCTTCTTCATCAATGATACGCGGAATTTCATTGGCAAAATTCGCTAATCCCATAAACGCATCACTACGCATATTCATTGGGGCCGTACCGGCATGATTAGATTTACCAATTAAGCGCACAATCCATTTAAAAACACCAGAAATAGAGGTGACAACACCGATAGGTTTTTTCACCGTATCGAGTACAGGACCTTGTTCGATATGAAGTTCAACGAAGCTTTTAAAATAATTTGGATCGACCCGTGCATCTAAAACGCTCAGTGGATCCAAACCAGAATCACGTAACTCCTGCTCAAGCATGACACCGTTGACATCATGCGCGGATAAAATCCATTCAGGTGTAAGCTCACCGATTAAGGCCTGCACACCCATCATTCCACCAAATCGGCCTTCTTCTTCCGCAAATGCAAATACTTCCAGTGGTGTATTAAGTTGTATCTTGTTTTCCTTGATCACGCGCATTACTTCCAGTCCGGCAAGTACACCTAACGAACCATCAAACATACCGCCGGAAATCACGGTGTCGATATGCGATCCTGTCGCCACTACTTGCCTGACCTCATCACTGGATACTCTACCGCGTACGTTTCCAGCATGGTCAATTGATGCACAAAACCCTTCGTTCTCAAATCTATCTATCAACCATTTTTTCGCTTCATTATCAGGTTGAGTAAAACCCAACCGTGTAACGCCTTTGGTTTGTGGGTCATATCCTATTTCAAAAAGGGAAAGCAAGTCAGAGCGTAGTCTTTCAAGGTTGATAGAAGGTAATGACATAATGATCCTCTACTGATATTCGAAGTAACAACAAAAATAGCCATCACGGAAACTTACCGATTGATGAACACCTTTGAAAGTAGATTGACTTTGATTCCAGTGCAAATAATTAGTAGGCTAATTTAAAGCGTTGGAAAAGGGAACGAATGCAGTCAGACAATCTGTGCCTCACTAGCAAAGTTTTTATCCTGGTTGTTGGGCTAATGTTGGCCCCAACGATCGCGCAGGCGGCTGCACAACCCTCAGCGCAAACCTCTAATGACGGAACAGCGACCATTCCGTGGAAATCCGAATACATCGCCTATAACAAATTCCTGGTAATTAATACAAGCGGAACGGTGCAGGCATCCTATCCGATTATTAAAGGGCAGGGGTGGGTAGTCACTGGCTTAGCCGATGGTCGTTATGAGATACAACTTACCAGCCAAAATCAATCGCTGCCCATTACTACGTTGGATGTACAGCATTATCCACTGCGCAGCGCTTGCACATTGTTCGTGTTAGGCGCACTCATGTTTATATATCTGGTCGTCAGCCTGGTTAAACAAGAAGGAAGTGTAGTTCAAGATGACTGAATTCGCGTTAGCGTCATCCAGTGCGTTGGCCATTCTTATCGTATTTGGTATTGCCTGGATACTTTGGGGCTGGTTTCTGGGCAGAAATAACCGAACTATAGATGATTACGCGTTAGCCGGAAGAAATGTTGGTTTTGCCATGGCAACGGCAACTGCAATGGCAACCTGGATCACCAGTAATACAACGTTAGTGGCTCCCCAACTTACCTATCAATTTGGTGTCTGGGGCATGCTGGGGTACAGCATGGCAGCATTGGGGCTTATTCTATTTGCCCCGTTAGCGGCGAAAATAAAACAGCTTCTACCAAATGGCTTTACCAGCGGCGACTTCATATTCAAACGTTATGGTCGTGCTGCCTGGATTGCTTTTATGATTATCTCGCTGTGTTACGCGCTGGGGTGGTTAGTCAGTCTGGGCATGGCTGGCGGATTGCTCTTATCTTCTTTGAGTGACCTCGACTATTACACGGGGATGACCGCAATACTCATTATTTGCGTAGCGTATACGCTACTTGGTGGTCTTAAAGCAGTAATCGCTACAGACTTTGTTCAATCAATCGTCATTATCAGCGGCGTGGTCTTTATTGCATGGGTATGTATTGATGAAGTTGGGTTTACTGCGATCCATTCAAACCTGACGGCTAGCCAGCCAGAATTATTAAATTTGTTGTTCCCAGCTGCCATTATGTTTTTCTTCAATAATGTATTTTTTGGTATCGGTGAAATTTTCCATTCAAATGTATGGTGGTCACGGGCATTTGCATTTGCTCCTTCCGTTGGTAAAAAGTCCTATCTTACCGCGGGGTTGTTGTGGTTACCGATCCCCATTGTTACCGGATTCATAGCTTTAGCGGCAGGCGCATTGAACTTATCTCCGCCAAGTGCTGACATGGTAGGACCGATGGTGGCGGCTGCATTGCTAGGAAAAATTGGCGCCGTATTCATATTTATTGTGGTGTTTTCCGCGCTTGCCTCGAGTATGGACTCGCTGCTCGCGGCCACCTCAGATCTGCTCACCCAGGATATCGCCAAACGCGTTTTTATGCCTGATGCCTCCTCAAAACAACTACTAAGGGTGAACCGCTTTATCATCATTGGATTAGGTATTTCAACTTGGTGTGTTGCCGCATTTAAGCTTGCGACTCTTGGCGCATTATTAAATTTCACCGGTGCGTTCGTGGCGGCCACAATCTGGCCTATAGTTTATGGGATATACCAACCAAAACTTACTGGTCGCTACGCAGCGGTGGCAATGATATTAGGCACGATAAGCGGACTTATTGGCTATTTTACAATTGGCTTTTACGTCGCTGCTATTACGTCTTGTGCAGTTTCTCTGGTTGTTTGTCGAATCGGTATTTGGCGAAGCCAGTCTATTTTTACGTGGCATAGCCTTAAGGAGTAATGCATGTACCTATCTGAGTCGATGCTTACTTTTTTAGTGTATGCGTGTTTGATTACGAGTTGTGTAAGCCCATTATTACTTATGTATTGGCTTATCAAAGATATAAAGGGTAAATCATTATGGTAAAAGCCGACTTAGAAGCGGTGGTCAAATTTAATCGGGAACGACCAGATGTATATGGAAATGCACACCCGAAAAACCTGCTTCGGGCAATTCAGGAAGACGGCGATCATCTTAGCAAGCTAAGCAGTCGGCATATCTATTCAATCGATCAATTTGATCGCGAATCGCTATTTCAGCTATTTCGGCTTGCGGCTAAGTATGAAGCCAATCCAGATCGCTTTGGTACATCGTTGCAAGGAAAGATTTTAATTTCTGCATTTTACGAACCCAGCACCCGCACCCGACTTTCTTTCGAAAGTGCATGGCATAGATTGGGAGGCGACATTATGTCGATTACGGATCGCTCAACAACGGGGATTGCAAAAGGCGAAAGCCTGGCTGATGTAGGCGAAATGTTTAACAACTACGGCGACTGTGTAGTGCTGCGTGATACTAATGCTAACTCAGTAAGGGAGATGATGAGTGCACTTCGTATTCCGATTATTAATGCTGGCAACGGTACTGATGAACACCCAACGCAGGCGATGGCCGATCTCTATACCATATTTAAATGGATGCCTTCTTTAATCACTTCTGAGGGAAAGGAAAAAATTAACCTTTGCGTGGTGGGATTACCTTCAAAAATGCGCACCGTTCGTAGCTTACTGAAACTCGTGGCGTTGTTTCCTGAATGCTTTAATCAAGTGACAATCGTTAATGATCAAAGCGTTGAAACGATGTTTGACGATGGTCAGGCTCATCAGTTAGTTGAGGCAGGGATCAATTTACAAACCTGTGATCATTTGGACGATGTGCTTCCAGATGCAGATGTGGTGTATATCAATGCGATTGCCTGGGAAGGAAATTCATTTAACCAGTATGGTAAGCAATTTCATATAACAAGTGATTCACCGCTTAAATCCAGCGCCATCATTTTGCATCCGTTAGCTCGTGGCGCTGAGCTTTGCAGTAGCTTAGATAACACTGAACACAATTGGTATTTTGCGCAGGCGAGGGGAGCTGTTTTTTTACGTCAGGCCTTATTAACCTGCCTCGTTCAACGTGCTGAACGTGTGTTGGATATTGTTTAATTTAGTTTCACTAAGGAGAAATGAGTAACTATGTGTGGCATTGCCGGGATTTTTACTGCTACGAAAAAACAAGCTATTGACTCACAAACTTTAGTGAACATGGCTGCAATCATGCATCATCGCGGCCCTGATAGCTATGGATACTGTAATCCTGCCGATATGGGCGTAGGGATGAGTCATGCGCGTTTGTCCATTATTGACCTGGATGAAAATCGAGGGCGTCAACCGTTTTGGTTACATGGCGGACAGACCATGTGCGTTCACAATGGCGAATTTTATGATTACCAAAGGTTACGAACAGACCTGCTGGCAAGAGGAAAACCATTCACCAGTAAAAGCGATTCTGAGGTGTTACCAGCGTTGTATGAATGTTTCGGAATGGACGAAACATTAAAAAAGTTACGCGGAGAATTTGCGTTCGCTTTATACGATGAGCATGAAGACAGCCTGTTTCTGGTTAGAGATCGTTTTGGCATAAAGCCACTTTACTGGACGCAAACCCATGACTCACTGGTATTTGGTTCAGAAGTGAAAGTTATTTTAGCCCACCCTGAAGTTAACGCTGAACTTGATTCAGAAGGGCTCTTTCACCAGTTAATTCAGGTGATGGTGCCGGGCACCACTGCGTTCAAAGGGATCCATCAGGTAGAGCCAGGTCACATGCTAAAAGTGACCCGGTCAAATGGACAACTCAATATTGAAACCGTTAAATATTGGGATATGGCGTTTCCAGCTATTGGCGAGCGTGAAGAACATCCTGACGAGTACTATATCGATGGTGTCAGAAGAGAGTTACTTGACGCAGTTCAGCTGCGCTTGAATGCCGATGTACCAGTCGGCTGCTACCTTTCAGGCGGCATTGATTCATGTGCAATATTGGGGTTAGCGTCTGGCTACGCGCAATACCCATTAAAAGCCTTCACTATTAGCTTTGACAATGTGGAATACGACGAAGCAGAAATCGCTACCGAGATGGCGGAATCAGTAGAAGCCGATCAAGAAATTCTAAAGCTTAACGCTGAATTACTTTATAACAATTTTGCGCGCACCATCTGGCATACAGAAAGAACGATCTACAACACGTTAGCCGTAGCTAAGCTAATGATGAGCCAGCAAGTGCGCCACGTGAATTACAAAGTGGTGTTAACAGGAGAAGGCTCAGATGAGTTGTTTGCAGGTTACCCGGCTTTTCGTAAAGATATGTTCTTACATGGGATGGAAGGGCTTGATGCCACGCAAGCCACAGAGTGGCGGGAATCATTAGAATCTTCCAATGCCTTATTTAAAGGCGCAATGTTGCCCAAAGATGAATACGTATCTGAAAACCTGAATAAGGTTATTGGGTTCACGCCCAGTTGCCTGCAACCTTGGTTAGGGTGTTCTGACCACGCCCGTAAGTTAATTCACCCAGATCATCGTGAAAGAATCCGCGACTATGAGCCGGGTGCTGCCATCGCCGGTAAGTTAGACTCCGCGCAACTCACTGATCGCCACCCGTTGGACAAAGCGCAATATGTGTGGATTAAGACCATGTTAGAAGGTCAGATTCTAACTTGGGGAGGTGATAGGGTAGATATGGCCAATTCCATGGAAGCACGGCCACCGTTTCTCGATCATAAACTTGCAGAGTTTGCTGTTACCATACCACCTGAAATGAGAATTAAAGGTAGCAAAGAGAAGTATGTTCTGCGCGAAGCCATGAAAGGCGTGCTACCACAAACGCTGTATGAACGGGAAAAATTTGCTTTTATGGCGCCCCCAGCACATACCGATGCAGCCAAGTGGGATAAACTCAAAAGTTTACTAAACGAGTTTGCCAGCAGAGAGAAAGTGCAGCAAGCAGGCCTGTTGGACGCTGATTATCTTGAGTCGCTGATTGAGAAACAGGAATCAGATGAAACACCCATTTCTGATAAAGTGCAAATAGATGCCATTCTCAACCACGCACTAGGCGTAATGTTACTTCATCATTACTTTGTTGCGCGAGACGTCCCTAAATATGCATACGAACAAGCCCAATCACTGGGATGGGTAGTATAGTTGTCAAAGAATGGCCGGGTTCCCCGGCCATTTTTATTCCAAAATTCAAATACAAATGGTTGACCGATTTCCTTTGCTATGGATAAATATGGTCGTTGACGAGGTTAACGGTCTACCATTTTGATCTTTAGCAACAGTTCAGCGAACTTCATAATAATAATTAACTAAGCGGCTGAAAATCTTCATGACGTCTAAACATACAGGTTTTCCACGTTTATATTTCGCCACCGTATATTCCATTAAAGGCTTGGTCGCGGCATTTAAAAGTGAGGCAGCAATACGTCAGGAACTTGCTGCTATGCTTGTTCTGATTCCTCTGGCTTGCTATTTGGACGTGACAATCGTTGAGCGATTGTTGATGATAATGAGTTTATTTATCGTGATAGTTGCCGAATTGCTCAATAGCGCTGTGGAAGCACTGGCCGATCGAGTGAGCACTGAAATTCACCTGCTCATTGGGAAAGCCAAAGATATTGGCTCTGCCGCAGTCTTTGTCAGTTTGATTCAGGCAGCCATCGTTTGGGCGGCAATTTTATTGTAAGTACGCCACCCAGTTAATTTCATTAATACATACCTAAAACGAAGCTACCTTTTGTCCCTCGGGTAATTTGGCATTTAACATATCGGTCACAGAACTTGAAATCAGCTTTAAATGAGAACTGTGCACGCGGGTTTCAACAGGCTCTTCAAAGCTGATATGACTGAAGACCATATCTTCTCCGCTTGAAGTGACCTTCACAGTAAGTAACTTGTCAGCACCTACGACAGGTATTTCAATGCAAAGCGGCTCGTTGTGCGTTTCTACATATTCCTGCGCTTCACTGGCTGAGGTGAATGCTGGTTTTTTTTCAGGATGAAGTTTCCAATTACTGGTCTGTTCCATAAGTGCGATCAGTGTTTTTGCGTGATGTTCTGATATTTCGTAAGCCATGCCTGCTCCTTTGATGGACTTTAATGCGATTTCATACGCCTTGCTCTCATGAAAAGTTCGTGAAAAATAACTAAAACCGCTAATTAGCAGGTCAGAATTAACTCAATTAATTTGCAACTTTTCAATATTGCACCATGCTTAATCAATGTGTGCGCAGGCATAGAAACGATCCGCGATTACGTTAAGCGTCAACGCCTAAGCTTCAGTATAGTAGGTTGGCGCACGCTTCAATCAATTTAAAAGCAATATATAAAAACCATGCATGAGATTGTATCAACAACCGAATCTACCATTGCTCAAACCCTTGCTAAGCGCTTTACTGATGTAAGAAGGATGTCATTGAGGTTGTGCAAACCATTATTAATTGAAGATTTCGGTTTACAAGCTGCACCAGAAGTTTCACCGCCCAAATGGCATCTTGCTCACACAACCTGGTTTTTCGAAACTTTCATACTCAAAAAATTTTTACCTGACTATCACGAATACCAGGCAAATTTTGACGTATTATTTAACTCTTACTACCAGGGAGTAGGGCCTCAGTATTTAAGGCCAAACCGAGGTTTACTCTCGCGACCAACGCTCGAGCAAGTAGAGGAATATCGCGATCTGGTTGATGAGCACGTTATTGATATTATCAATAAACAAGGAGACAATTCAGCGTTAACTGAGTTGATATTGTTAGGTATAAACCACGAACAACAGCATCAGGAATTGCTTCTTACCGACATTAAATTCAGTTTTTCCTTTAATCCCCTATATCCAACCTATGCTCACAGCGCATTAAACGCGCAATTAATTCCTGCGGGACCGCTTAAATGGACTGCGTTTGAAAAACAGACATTTACACAAGGGTATGCTGGTAACCAGTTTCATTTTGATAATGAGACCCCCGCACATGAAGTCATTGTGCAGCCATTTCATATTGCAAACCGGTTAATTACCAATCGGGAGTATTTGCAATTTATTGAGGATGGCGGATATGACGATCCTCTCCTTTGGTTGGCGGATGGTTGGCAGGAACGACAGCAACAGCAATGGAATGCGCCTCTTTACTGGTACAACAAAGAAGGGGACTGGCTTGAGTTTACCTTACATGGCCTCCAGCCGCTGTTACTTGACAGCCCGGTTACCCATGTAAGTTATTACGAAGCTGATGCCTACGCACGCTGGGTAGGTAAAAAATTGCCAACAGAAGCGCAGTGGGAACTTGCAAAATCTTATACAAAGGTGACCAAACCGCAATTAT
Organism: uncultured Alteromonas sp.; assembly: GCA_964601635.1. GTDB lineage: Bacteria > Pseudomonadota > Gammaproteobacteria > Enterobacterales > Alteromonadaceae > Alteromonas. The sequence continues at coordinate 15,387 of CAZROH010000008.1, forward strand.
TAAAAGAAAAAGAAAATTACTCTTTCCACCCGTTACCTGCAACGCGATCAGGATTGCTATCTCAACTATTGGGGAGCTGCTGGGAATGGACGCAGTCGGCATATCTACCATATCCAGGGTATCAACCTTTAGCCGGAGCGGTAGGGGAGTATAACGGCAAATTTATGTGTAATCAGATGGTGCTTAAAGGTGGCTCTTGTGTCACACCATACACTCATATTCGAAGTAGTTATCGAAACTTTTTTTATCCTAAAGACCGTTGGCAATTCAGTGGTATTCGCCTCGTTGAATAACAATTTATTAAAAGCGAGAAAATTATGAAATCACAAGCAGTGCTTCCCCGTCCGGTAATTGAGTTTTACGATCTTCATCCTTCCTTGGGAGATATTCGCACCGATGTACTTTCGACCCTTTCCACCATGCCTAAATCATTGTCACCCAAATATTTTTACGATCAAAACGGCTCACGGTTATTTGATCAGATATGCGAGTTACCGGAATATTACATTACTCGCACCGAAATCAGTCTTCTAGAAAAATATGCTGGAGAAGTCGCGTCTTTAATCGGTAAAGATGCCATCTTAATGGAGTTAGGGAGCGGTAGCAGTGTCAAAATTCGTACACTCCTTAATGCGTTAAAACCAAAAGCTTATGTTGCATTGGATATTTCTAAAGAACATCTCATCGATGCAGCGACAAATTTAGCAGAAGAATTCGATTGGTTAGAAGTGCATGCTGTCTGTGTCGATTTTTCTCAACCCTGGCAGCTCCCATTTCAACTTGAGGGAAAGCGAACGGCTTTTTTCCCTGGCTCCAGTCTAGGAAATTTCACACCTCACTCGGCATCCAGGCTGCTCAAACAAATCGGCCATTTAATTGGAACCGGTGGCGAATTGCTGATTGGTATTGATTTAAAAAAAGACCAATCAACGCTTGAATCTGCATATAACGATGCCGAGGGAATTACCGCAGCATTCAACAAAAATCTTCTACTTCGTTTAAACCGTGAACTCCAGGCAGATTTTGATACCGACGCGTTTCATCATGAATCGGTGTGGAATGACGAACAGAGCCGTATCGAGATGCACCTTTTTAGTGACGTCGATCAAACGGTAAATATTGCCGGAGAGCAATTTGAATTTAGAGAGGGCGAATCTATCCATACTGAGAACTCTTACAAATACTCATTAGAGGATTTTGGCAATTTAGCTAGTGAGTCAGGTTTTAGCACGATTAAAAGTTGGCAGGACGACAATCAGCTTTTTGCTATTTATTTACTTAGATATGAAGTAAGTGATTAACGGTAAATAAATTTTAAAGCATTACTTTAAAGCCATCCGGCTAAATACGCCGTAAGGACTTTATATCTTAATAGGCGCATGATGGACGGAAATATGGGTACAAAGTCGGGTAGCGATGCAGATTCAGCCACTGATTTTTCTTTTGTTGCCTGGTGGAAAATAGTTAAAAGAACATACCACAAAATGCAGGAAGACAATTTGTCACTTATAGCTGCGGGGGTGGGCTTTTATTTCTTACTGGCTATTTTTCCATTTCTGGCGGGGCTAATTTCACTGTATGGTTTAATTGTTACGCCAGAACAGCTTTCCGAACATATGACATTTCTTATCAACTTCTTACCTGAAGAAAGTCGCTATATACTTGAAGAACAATTAGAACATCTGATCAATAACACCAGCAAAGCATTGGGTACCGGGGTTGCCGCAAGCTTCCTTTTAACTGTATGGAGTAGCAGTAAGGGGGCAAATGCACTTATAACTGCATGTAACATTACCTACTCAGAAGCGGAAGGCCGTAGCTTCATCTGGGCCATCGTGGCACGTATAGTGTTGACGGTCGCGATTATCGTTTCCGTCATCGTGGCATTAATATTTATTACTGTTCTGCCCAAGTTGATAACAATACTTTCGGGATACAAACTGTCAGATCAAATCGCTAACTGGATTACCTGGCCCATTCTGATCCTGATGTTTAATACCGGATTAGCAGCGTTATATCGCTATAGCCCAAACCGGTCCAGTGCAAAATGGCGTTGGGTTACGCCAGGTTCAGTGATGGCCACTGTATTTTGGATACTCTTTTCATTTGCCTTTTCGTTCTATCTAAAGGAATTCGCCTCCTATAATAAAACCTACGGCTCGGTGGGCGGCATCATAATATTGTTGATGTGGTTCTACTTAAGTGCGTATATCATCTTAATCGGTGCCGAATTGAATGCTGCAATGGAGTATCAGACAGAACAAGACAGCACAACGGGTTCGCCTAAGCCCAAAGGGGAGCGGGGCGCATATGTAGCAGACCACTCGCCGAGTGATCAGGAAATCCCCCCTTCGCAAGACAATAAAATACAAAATGCTCAATAAAATGTCAGCATAGAAAAGGGGGCTATTCTTTGCCCCCTTTGTTTGATGAGTTACCAGGTGTTACGGGTTATCGTTATCATATTCAAGATTTGGATAGGTATTTTTGAGTACATCCAGCTCACTTTCTGCAGACGCAGTGAACTCATTAAGTGTTAAATCGATTGTGGCCTGCGTATTTGTGATCCCAGACAAACCTGTTGGGACTAAAGTCAGGTTATTGTTGGCCAGCAATAATGTAGATAGACCTGAGTTATTTGAAACATCAATACTGCTTAATAGATTATCGTTAATGCTAAGCACGTTTAACTCTGTGTTCGCTGACAAATCAATATTGGTTAAACCATTCCCATCCAGGGTTAATGTGGTTAACTCGACATTCCCAAGCGTATTCAGCGACGTTAAATTATTGTCAGACAAGTCCAGTGAAATCAGCGCTGGATTTGCCGAAACATCTACTGCTGTAAATTGATTGTCGGGCAAAAATAACGTAGTTAATTCGGTGTTGTTACTTAGATCAATGTTGGTGAGACTATTACCAGAAAGCTTAAGCTCCAACAGTTTGGTATTTTGTGATAAGTCAATTGATGAACCAGCGCTACCTAAATTGTTGGTACTTGCACTTAAACTTCGTAGCTCAACGTTACTGGACACATCCAAACTATCAATCATATTACCAGAAAGGTAAACGGTCTTTAATGCGGTATTATTTTGTAAATTAATACTGGTTAAAGCATTCGCGCCAACATGCAGGAAGGTGAGGGCAGTGTTATTGTCCACATTTAAACTACTGAGATTATTATTCGAAACGGAAAGATCGATCAAATTAACATTGTCTTGAAGAGCGATAGTGGATAACTGGTTATAGCTTACGTTCAACACTTCTAATCGAGGGTTAGTTTCCAATGAAATTTCAGTTAGTTGATTATCGTAGACCTTGAGACTTTTAAGGCTGTTTATCCGAAATAAATTAATCGACGTTAATTCATTTGACCATGCGTTTACAGTTTGTAAACGTCGGTTATTGGATAAATCCAATGTAGTTAAGGCGTTAGCGTCGACATTGAGTTCTTTTATTAACGGGAAGGATTCCACTCCAGCTAAGCTGCTGATACCACGGTTACTGCAATTAATCAGCTCAACATCTGACGCATATGTCTCTTCGAGTGTCTCATCTAAACATAATTTAAATGCAACATCCGTCACTGAGTCGATTGCTTCAGTGACTGTGAGACGATCTACACAAGTAACTACAACGTCATCTATATCTTCATTTGCTGTACGTTTTCCGTTGTCTACCGCACAATCCTGACTTTCAGGTGATCTCTGAACGACAATTTCAAATTCAGAATACTGGTCAACACTGAATTCAAACGTACCATCTTCAGTGAGTGTCCTTGATTTAGGGCCTAGTTTTAAAACCAATTCGCCATCTAAACCCGAGACCGTTCCGGAAACCGATATTTGGATTGGGTCAAAACTTGCCGTTATATTACAGGCACGGTTAATGCTCCCTGTAGTGTATTGGTTCCCATCCAAGTTGCCTTGACAACCAGTTACGCTTCTAATTTCGAAACCATCGTCTGCTGTAACGGTAAATGTAGTAGAGGCGCCAGCAAGTACAGTGGCAGAAGATGGAGAAATTCTACCGCCTTCATTTGCGTTGGCTGTAACAGTGTAGCTTGATGAACCGTCATCCGGTTCAGGCGAAGGCGAGGAATCGGAAGAGCCACCACAAGCGCTTAACACTATTGAAGGTAATAGAATTAAATATTTACGATCCATGGGTAAATTGCTCCAAGTTGTTAGAATAATAGCTTATAAATCATGGTTACTTGCTCAACTACAATCCGGATTAAAAAAACATAAAGTTCGAATCGATACCACTCAGCTTTTGATTCATTTGATCTAGCACACAAATACCCATCTTTTAAATAGAACACAGAAAGCATTACTGCGCGGGGTCTGATGGCAATCATTAACTTAACACTCAATTTAACATAATATACATTATGCGCAATTAACTATTAGGTTAGATGAGGGCGCGTGTGTGGTTGTTTTTGCTTGCTTTACCGCACGTTTGCAATGCCGTTGAAATTTCCATTTGTAGATTTTTGCTTAGATGCTTTACGTTCGCTAAACGAAGACGTTAACTGTCATTCCCGCGCAAACATTGTGTACAGGTCGACTATTGATAGAACCATATCGTTAAATCTCATCATTAATTTTTACGAATACTGTAGCCCCAAAACATAAGCAACGACGAGTGATAACACGTTTATCTATAAGCGCTGCGCTGGCAATTACCCTGTGTTTGTTTCACAGCATGATTTCTAACTCACACACTTCCTTTAATATCGAGTCGACGATCCACTGTTATCAATTTGTTAAATTTATATTAACAGCTAACCTTATTGGAGGTCTGATGAGTGAAGACCTCCATTTGAATATAAAGGTGAAAATCATGCTCAACTTGAAAAAACGATTAAAAGGAGAAAGTCTGAAGTTTGTGCTTCTCATGTGGATGCTCGGTAGCGCAGCTGCTGTGCACGCTAATTTAGGTGTTGTCTTTGTACATGGCACCGGCGCTCAGGATGATGCGTTAAATAATTACTGGACCAGTGAGCTCATCACTTCGGTCATGTATGGCAATGGTTCCAGGTATGTAGTGATAAATTGTGATTTTGAAAAGTATATGTGGGATAGCGCAGCCACTGGGTGTATGGCTGCTCAACTTACCGATTTCATACAGTCTCGCGGCATCACCCAAATGTATGTTATTACGCACTCTCATGGTGGCAATATGGTGCGTTGGATAATGTCAAATCCGACTTACGATAGTCGCTTTCCCGCAATAATAGACAGAATTAAAAGTGTGACTGCTATAGCCCCATCCAGCGCCGGAACCCCCTTAGCAAATGCGGTCATTAATGGCAATGTGTTTGAATCTTCATTAGGCTGGATTTTAGGTTATAAAAGTGATGCCGTGAAACAGCAGCAAACCAGTTGGATGAGTTACTACAATAATACCTATCTATTAGGTACTGCTGGCCGCCCTTCTCTGCCAAAGCCGTTCAAAAACGTTGTAGGTACCGATGTAGATTCGGCAATTTGGGATGGCGACAGCTATTGTGCTGGTTACCAAAATCAAGTGGCACTAGAATTTACGCAAAACTGGTTAAGCTCGTGCTCAGATGGATTTTTAGAGTGCAGTTCACAGGAAGCAGCAGGCACGTTATGGTTCAGAGATAAACAGCGAACCAAAGGCCGGGAGCCGTTAAGTCACCAGCAATCACGCCGTAAATGCTTTTATCTTGACCGAATTCTTCGCGACGATATTTAAGGGGACAGCATATGAAATACATTAATCTGGTTTTTACGATGTTGTTGGCCTTAAGCTTGCCCAACAGCGCTATTGCTAACGCATCAATTCGTGGTGACTATGTGAGTTATAGCTTCCCGATAACGCCAACAACTCATATCAGTGAAGTGGATCAACCTGCACAAGTATCAAGCAAATCTTATTGGAAAACCGTCACAGGTAAACAGTTGAAAAGCGGTGTAGATTTACAAAACAGTGGTGCACAGCCGTTGGTGCTTCTTTCTCACCATTCCGGGTCTCAGCCTTCTCAATCAATTGATGTAAAACAACTCTCACTTAATGGTGAACAGGGCTCTCCGGTACCAATCAAGGTGGTTTCTGAAGATGCGTTAGGGGAAACGGGCTTTTTTGCTCGTTCGGCAGCAATAATGTCTAAAAATGCTAAATCTAACGAACGTTTAACGCTGCAAACAACGCAATCTTTTGACGATGATCAGTTATTTGTTATGACAGTTAAAGATAAAAACTCACCTTTGAGTTTAAATGTTGTGGCTCCACATCAGAACTTAAAAGCGAATCAATCCCACATAGCCAGGGTTTCGCTTAATGATTTTTCCGGTAAAAAACTAAAACTTAGTCAAAATAAACCTGACATTGAGGTTATTCTGCATGCCCCTGATGGGAAACGCGTTCCCCTTAAAATAAAACAAGGTCAGCAGGATTTCACTATCTTAACACCCCAGCTCGATAACAAAGCTCCCCCTCGTGACGGACTATACGATGTAGAAGTCTTGTTAAAGACAACTGTCAACGGAAAAACGTTTCAACGCAATGCAAAAGTAGCCGTGGCTATGGCGCAAAATACCGCTCAGCTAGAGGATTTTGAGCTTTTAGAAGAAACAGTGCCAACTGCTAACGTAACCGTAAACGCTTTTCAGCCTGGTCGCTACGAAGTGCGTGCGGTATTGTACGGAACCAGCTCAAAAGGGGACAAAATTGCGATTATGGAGGGTCATGCAGCGCAATCTGTCAATGCAGGCCAAGAGCAAATACCAATTCCGTTCGATTTGAATAAATTATCAGACCAAACAATTGCTGGTCCCTATCAAATAGGTAACGTAAGACTCTATGATCAGGGGCAGTTAGCACTCTTAGACGAATCGAATTAACGTGTATTTTAGATCCACACTATTTACGCGTTTTCAAAGGGGCAAGTGATGCCCCTTTTCTTCTTATTATTAGCTAATAAATCCTTATTCTATCAGCAGCATTTTTAGCTTCTGTTTAAAGTTAAGCTCATTGATTAGTGAGTCCCGCTATTTCTATTTCTTCTTTTATCCAGTTAGTGAATACCTCTATCCTTTTACGTTTAGGAGAGTTTTGATCGTAGAGTAATGAATACTTCAAACCAGGTTCAATATGCTTATCAAAGGGTTTAGTCAACACGCCTCTTTTAATGTAGTTTTGCGCTAAACAATGCGAGGTTAAACAAGCCCCCTGCCCGTCTAATACTGCATTAATGCCCATTTCAAAAGTGGAAACTTCGATGAAATCGCTATGGTTTTCAGGAAATTGCAGATTGTGTTGCTGAAAGTAATTTTCCCAGCTTAACCTGTCTGGCTTTTCGTCAACAATAAGAGTGCCATTGGTTAATCCCTCGATTGATTTAAGCTGGTGCTTTTTAACATAGTCAGGCGTACATACCGGGTATACCGGATCTTCAAAAAGCAGTTCTTGATAAATCGAGGTGTCAATCGCTTCTCCTTGCCTTAATGCAATGTCAATTTCTCCACTTTTCATATTCTCTAATTCGCAGGAGACAATAAGTTTTACCCGGATTTCAGGATAACGCTTATGAAACTTCCACAATCTGGGTACTAGCCAGATCGACGCAAATGAAAGTGAGGTAGTGACCCGCAATAAGCCTGCTTCCGGCTCACATCTGACTTTGCTTAAACCTTCTTCTAGCATGGAGAAGGCCCGTTCAACATAATCTTTAAGCTCTTTACCTTGTGGAGTCAATCGCATGGTTCTGCCATTTCGGTAAAATAATTTAGTAGAAAGTGACTCTTCAAGTTGGCGCATTTGCTGGCTTATCGCTGCCTGGGAAATGGCTAACTTTTCTGCCGCCTCACTATAGCTTTCAAACTTTGCGGCTGCAGAAAAGCTCCGTAATAGCCCTAGATGTCTAAATTCTTTTAGCATAAGTACTGCTTATATATTGTTTAAGTATTTATCGTTGGCGTTACAAGCACAATAAGACAATACTATTCCCACTTAAGTCATTAACAGGAACAATTAAGAATGAATGCTCATAGCTGCTGTAACGAATATTACGCTGAAAATCATGAACAGAGAAGTAAAATTAAATTTGGCTATCTGGAAGCCTGGTTCAAACGAATTGGGTCAATGTTAAACCTAAAAAGCGTGACTTTGTTTAAGTAGAGCTTATACCACTAAGTTGTGTCTCCCTTACAGACAAGGCAATGATTGTCTTGTCTGTGAATATTCGCTTATGCCTATCACTTTCAAATTTTCACATCGTTGCGCAGGCGATTAAGTTCGTTTTTTAATGCTTGATAGTCTGGGTATTGATTTAATACGCTGTAGACAGGATCAATATCAAGCCACAATACTCCTATGTACCGGTCTTTGAACGATTGTTTGATATACGGTAATGCTTTTTCGGGCTGTTCGCTCAGTAACGCGTAACGAGCGAATGCCAATGCCCCTTGATATTGGCCTACATAGCGGGACTCTTCACGCCTGAGAAGTTCACGATATACGCCTTTAAGCCCTTCCTGAACATAAATCGTGTGAAGTTGCTCAATTTCTGCTTGCTCAAAGCCCCGCAATGGTAAAAGTGAAAACAAGGCTTCGGCGGCCATTTCAGCTTCACCCACCTGTACCCCAATTCGTTGCGCAATGACCCAGTGGAGTTCTGTCGGTGTTTGTGAATGCAGTTGGGCTCTGATTTCTTTATACGCCTGTTCGTCTTCGCCAGCAATGAGGTACATATAAGGGATGGCAGGAGAGTTATATAATTCGGGCTGCTTTACCCGTAATTCATCTAAAAGTGCTAATCCGGTTTCTTTGCGCGATAAGAAAAACATAAATTCTGCATATTCTTGGGTAATACCGTAGTCATCTGGCGCTAAACTATGCGCACGCTGATGGTATTCACCCGCTGCCGCGAAGTCCCACTCAAGCGCCATTGCAATTCGAGCTCTTAGCGCCAGTGCTTTAGGGTTATCAGGCTCAATGTGCAGCGCTTTTTCTGCTAATGCAACAAATTCGTCTCGATAAAGCGGCAAATCATAAACATGGTAACGCATGACATAGCTGTATTTAGCTTCCAATAATAAAACATATGCATCAGCGGCAAAGGGCGCTTGCTTGATAATATCTTGTAACTGATCAATTAATTTTAGCTGTTCAGCTTTATCAGCTTTATCTAACGCGCGATTGATTGCAGCAAGTTGCGCTGTGGTTTCTGCCTGAACAGTACCTAAGGACGTTAAGTTGTTCGTTCCGCCGGGCATATATAACCAAACAAGCATCCCCACAATGACGCACCCAACTAAGCCCAGAGCTTGTTTGCTCAGGCGTTTTGTCGATTTGTCAATCACCTGAGGTGTTTGAGTGGGCTGAGTAACAGGTTGTAAAAACTGATAGCCCTGCCCTGGAATGGTTTTTACGTAAGTAGCACTTCTGGCGGAATCGCCGAGCAGCTTACGCAGTTTACTTACCGCTACACTCAAGCTGTCATCATTTACCACTCTATCGGGCCAAAGCGTGTTAAAAATTTCGTCTTTCTGGCATATCTGCTGTGGGTGTTCACAAAAAAACAAGAGTAACGAAGCCACCTTAAATTCCAGCTCGACACACTCTTCAGTTACCGTATTGCACAGCTGATTTTTCTCTGCGTAAAACAGCCAATCACCAAAACGAAAGGGAATTTGATTATATTTCAACGCTTATTTACCCAAGATAACTTTTTTAGAAACAGTAGTTTAACATAATTTAAGAACATTTAAGGTTCTACTTAAGGCTTTTTAACCTCGCATTTATTTTAATGGATTAAATCGCAACTGAAAACGACCTGTTTAAAGGAATCACACGTGAACATTTCAAGGGCAAGCATAAGTCAAATTCCAATTACATTGATGATTTGCATCTTAGTCATACTGGGTGGAATTGTCAGCGCGTTAAAACTCCCCATTCAGATGGTGCCCCATATTGAGTTACCAGAGATAAGGGTATTTGCTGGACGTAGTGGCGCAGCAGCTGAAGAAATAGAGTCTGTTGTTATAGAACCGTTGGAAACCGCACTTAAAGATGTGCCTGGAGTAGAAGAGGTAATAAGCGAGATTAACGCCGGGCAGGGTAATGTCAGATTGGTATTTTCCCTGGATACCAATATGGACACTGCCCTGCTCAACGTTATGACGGCCTTAAACCAGGTTCCACCTATGCCCCGCGATATCTCTGGACCGCTCATTATAAATAGTGATTCACCTCGTGGTGGTGCAAACTCAATCGCCACCATTCAAGTACGTCCGATTGAGGCCCCAGCACCAGATTTTAATTTAAGCAAGTATCAGGACATTGTTCGGGACAAAGTTAAATACAGACTCAAATCCCTTGATCAAATTGCCTTTGTTGAATGGCAAAATTACCGCAAATCAGAAGTGGTTATCACTTTCGACCCTCACCGCGCAGCAGCCCGAGGCATTACTTTACAAACATTGCGCAATCACTTGGCGAGCGCAATAGATAAATCTGGCGGCTACAGTGAAGTGAACGAAATTCGCTATACAGTTCAGACCAAAGGCCAATTTAGTGTCGACAGCCTTTCACAACTCGTAATTGCCAATCGAGAAGGTATACCTATTCGGTTAGGCGATGTGGCTACAGTGGAAAAAACATTACGCGAAAACCGTTTTTATACTATGCGAAATGGCCTCCCCTCCTTTTACATCAGCCTGGTTGCAAAGAAAGGTACCAATACTGTCGAAGCACTGGACGCGATTAATGAAGAGTTAGCTCAAATCAATCAAGACGTGCTGTCTGAGCTTGGCCTGGTAGCAGAAATGAGTTTTGATGCGTCAGTCCACATTAGAAATGCACTAGCCCTGGTGAAAAGTAACTTAGGGTTAGGAATGTTACTTGCGCTGGCAATACTTTTTTACTTTTTACGCGGCTGGCGTGCCATATTTACCATTACCCTGACGGTACCTGTTGCGCTTGCGGCATCAATCATTATGTTGCAACTTTTAGGACGCAGTCTAAATGTTATTTCCATGGCGGGAATGGCATTTTCAGTAGGTCTGATTATGGACGCAGCGATTATCGTGCAAGAAGCAATCATGCGTCATATGAGTCAGGGAGGAGACAAACAGCACGCCATACTCAGCGCCTGTAATAAAGTTTCAGGGGCATTAATATCATCAACCTTAACCAGTGTGGTGATTTTCGTTCCGATATTGTTTATTAAAGGTGTTGAAGGTCAGCTATTTTCGGATCTGGCGATTACCATGTCAGTATCCGTCGTTGCATCGTTACTTGCTGCGCTCACTATTGTACCCATCGTTAATAGCATAAGCAAAACGACGACGCTCAATGAAGATAGATTTCAACCAACATGGAAGAAGATCGCTTACTTCCTGACCCGCTTGAATGCGACAAAATATCATGCCTTCGGCTGGGCAATTGGCGGAGTATTAGGGGTCACCTTCTTAGTTATGGAGCTTTTTCCCCCACTAGATTTTATGCCCAAAGCCCCTACTTCAGGATTTTTCTATGTTTTAATGCTTGACCCGGGTGCAACGAAACACCAAAAGCAAGTTGAACTGCCAAAATTAATAAAGGAAAAGCTCTCCCCTTTTCTTAACACAGAACACGAAAACGCCATTGAAAATTACAACTTCTTTGTTACCCACTCAGGTATCGGCGGTGGCTTTATGTATGCAAAGCACTCTGATCGAGTCGAAGAAACGATGGCGACCATCCAACAAGAAGTGTTAAAGACCCTGCCCGTCGCTCAATTTTATATGATTCGCGGCAGTATGATAAACGTTATGGGGGGGCAAGAAGCACCTAATATTGCGCTAAATCTACAGGGCGACAATCTGCCTGAAATGATCAGAATTGCCAAAAAAATACAGCAGTCATTTCGAGAAACCCATCCCGATATTCCTGTAAGGGCGATGCCTATGCTGGAAAAAACGGAACCAACCATCAAAGTCATTCCAGATGACAACAGTTTATCTACCAGCGGCATGAGTCGAGCACAGTTAGCCGATATCGTTGATAGCTATACCGATGGCATGTTTGCAGGTGAATACTTTGACGGTAATGAACGTTTACGCTTAATCGTGCGCAGTGAACCTTGGCAAGACGTTAATACTTTCAGCATGTTACCGGTTGTAACGCCTGATGGCAGGGTGCATCCGCTTAACAATCTGGCAACTATTTCACTCGACGATGGCCCGGCAAAATTGAGACGCGTGGATGGCTGGAAGACAGTTACGCTCTCTTTTATGCCGCCGACAGAAATGCCTATGGGAGAATTACTGGCTTTACTCAATGCGACAGTCATTCCTGCTATAGAAAATGAGCTACCACCAGGAGTTCGGGTAACGGTGTCCGGCAATGCCGATAAGATGAGCACCGCTATCGAGACGGTGGCACAAAACTTTGTTATTGCCTTGTTTATATTATTTATGCTGATGGCTACCTACTTTAAAAGTGTAACTGACAGCCTTGCGGTTCTGTGTATCGTCCCCGTCTCTATCCTTGGCGGAATCTGTTCTCTCCTGTTGATGAATGTGTTTGTCAATCAATCACTGGATCTACTGACGCTGATTGGTTTCGTGATCTTACTTGGTCTCGTGGTGAATAACGCAATTTTGTTAGTTGGCGAAACCCGTCACCAGCAATCGTTAGGTCTTGATATTCAGCAAGCTTCGCAGAATGCACTTGAAATAAGATTTCGCGCTATTTTGATGAGCTCGTTGACCAGTATTTTTGGCATGTTGCCACTGGCCCTTATTCCCGGTACCGGTACCGAAATTTACCGTGGCCTTGCGGGCGTTATCGCGGGCGGTATGTTGCTATCGTCAGTGATGGTCACCCTGATTTTGCCAGCAATATTAAAACTCGTTCCTTCACCGACATTATATAAAAGAGGTAACAATGAAATTACGAATGATACTGCTTTGCTTGATGCTCAGCCAAGCAACTGAGGGGGTGGCTGAAATAGTCAGCCCTAAATTAACCCAGCAGCAACCGCCCGCCATAAATTACCAGGGGACGGTTGTGGCCAGGCAGCGTGCTGTAATCGCTGTTGAAAACAGCGCCCAACTAACCTGGGTAATTCCCCTCGGTAGTGAGGCTAAAAAGGGTGACGTTATCGCCAAACAAAACGATGCATCGTTGATGTTAAAACGCGATACGCTATTCACTCAAATAGAGCTAGAGTCAGTCAAGCGTGACTATCTGCAAAAAAGTTTGAATAGACTTAATGACTTAATGAATAACCAGGCTTTGAGTGCACAAAAATTAGATCAAGCCGCTTTTGATCTTGCTCAAAGTGAAAGTAAATTAAAACTCTTGAAGACTGAGTTAGCCTCACTTGAGCATGCTATTTCTATGCTGACAATACGCGCCCCCTTTTCCGGTGTCGTATCACGCCATATCACCAGGCAAGGCGAAATGGCTATGGCAGGAAGCCCGGTAGTGGAGCTAATTAACCCAGCGAGCACCGAAATTGAAGTCAATGTACCAGTGGCCTTACTACCTAAACTAAGGGCGAATGATAAATTACTTGTCTCTGGCACAGCTAAAACAGGCAAAGGAGAGTTAAAAACTATTTTACCTGACATTCACCCCCTCACTCAGACCGCAATGGTGCACCTTGTTCCAGCGCAAAGAAACCAGTGGCTAGCCGGCGAACACGTTGATGTGCAAATCCCTCAAGAACAGTACTTCAATATCAGCAAAAAAGCACTTCACTCTGAACAGGGGCGAACCTGGGTGACTGTATTACGAGAACAGAGGTCAGTGAAAGTAGATGTGAATATAATAAAAGAAGAAGCGGAACACGTAGTGGTAACAGGTGAATTAACAGAAGCCGACCAGATTTCAGGTTTAACACTTAACGAAACGAAAACCGAGGCAGAATCATGAAATTAATAAAATCCAAATTTGGATTAATCACTGCATGCTTGATTTTGTTTGGCGTTTCTAATGTATTCGCCCGCATGCCGACTGCCGTTACACAAGACTTCGAAATAGAGGGGCGTCAGTTGCAGGGTAACCTGGTGATCCCCATAAAAATCAATCAAAAAGGTCCATTTTATTTTTATTTCGACACAGGCGCATCAGGCTCTTTGCACATAAAGCCACAAGCAGCAAAGGACGCTGAACTTGCCATTGTAAAGGAAGGAAGTATTGCAGACATGATGGGCAATAAAGTAAAGGTACCGGAATACGATAATGCGGTGGTTACGCTGGGTACCAGTTCATTTCAAGCCAACGATATTCTCGGGTTTTCTCATACAGATATGTTGCCTGGTTGGATAAGTGGTGTACTTGGACGTGACATATTTACGTCTGGAACACTGAGCCTGGATTTTAACAATTACTCAATGAAGTGGAGCGCAGAAGAAACCTTACCGATCAAGCGAAGCATTGCCTATACTGTTGAACATGGACATATCACCATACCTTTGAGCTATGGACAATTTCATTTCAAAGCGCATTTTGACTCTGGTAATAGTGCATCGGCAATTGCATTACCACGCGAATTAAGCGACAAACTTGAGTTTGATCAATTGCCAATGAAGTCAAAAGTAGCAAAGACGGCTACTACTTCAATACAAATTGATCTGGTTGAGCCGCCTGATGCGTTTTCGATCCATGGTGTCGCACTTAATCTGGGTAGTGTTTTGATTCCTGCGCTGGGTCCAATTGCTAATATAGGAGCGAAAGCAGTTACCGGTCACCAGGTTAAAATAGATTTTTCCCAGCAGCGTTTTCAATTTATTTTATACAATGACACACAACATCAAGCATGACGTTTTGATAGGGCCGAACGCTTGTTGCTGGTGCCTTCAATCTCGATATAAATAGTTGTCGGAAGGCTGTTCTGGCAATACGATTTAGCTTATTTGCGTGGGTGAAGAAGCATAAAAAAGCTGGGATTACCCAGCTTTTTTTAATGAACTAACTTAAATATTAGCAATTGAACTATCGACGCTACGCTATTACTGACATTTTGTAACCGCGATTGCTGTTTCGCTACTTCCTTCGCTACTTACCTGAGCCTGATTTACCACAAACTCATCACTACAGTCGGTTTCTACTGCAAAATCAAATGTCGCTTCACCGCCACTTAAGGTTTGAACCAATAACTCATCACCTTGTTGAGGCGCTGTGCCGCTGCCATTATAGAAGTACGTATCGCCAATGGTACCTGACGCATTTTCCACACCTACAGTACCACCATTATTGGTTCCGGTTGACATATCGCCGTAAACAAAGTGAATATCCCCTTCGGCACCGGTACCGTTATTCCCTATCCATACTTGCATGGTTACCTTGCTACTTGGATCACCGTAGTGCGGAACGTTTGCCCATTCGTATACCGTCCACTGAGAGCCTCCTCCAGCCAGAACCACCACATACATGTCGCCGCCCTCATTGAGATTTAAATCTCTCCAGAATGGTGCCAGTATATTATTTGGAGTAGTGCTATCAGGTAAATTCTGGTTAGCAAAGCTGGTGAACCGGCCACTTGCAGTACCGGCTTCTAATGTACCGTTAACCGAGAACAACACTTGTGTGTAGGTCTCGCCGTTAAAGGTAAATCCAGGCACGTTAAAGACAAAACCGCCATCATCACAGTCTCCGTTACACGTTTTTGGTAAGGGAGCAGCAAAGTTCGAAAGTGGTAAATACCCGGCCGGCGTGCCGCCAGCATCCATAGAAATATCCAATCCGCCTGGATCTAACTGACCGGTCCATGACAATGTGCGGCTGGCATCATCGTATTCCCAGTCCGATGAAGTGCTGCCATTCACTACCGACACGCTCGCTGATCCAGCAACATAGGTCGTTCCGGCAGGTAGAGTATCTGAAACCGTGATAGGCCCTGTTAACTGCCCATTTACTAATGAAAGTGAATAGTTAAGTACATCGCCCGCTACCGCGGTTTCATTATCTACAACTTTGCTAAATAGCTCTGGGTTACTGGCTTTGGACGCAAATACGGCCATGGGCATGTGTAAATCAGGTCCACTACTGCCGTTACTGGACAAGCTTAATTCACCAAACTGCCAACCCACATCAGAGGTATAATTGTAGGCAGTAACCGTAATTTGGGCACTTTGCCCGGCTTTTAACTTAAGGCTATTGGCTTTGCTTACAGCTTGATTTGAAATCGAAACTTCTGTATCAAACCCGCTGCCCGCCACGGTAACGTTCCAGTGACCACTATGTTGAGTTTTATTGGTGACCGTTCTGGTCCACGAACAGGTTCCCACACAATTACTGTCCATCATGCTGGGGATGTTTAGTGTTTGTGGATCTCCACCTTCTTCAGGGTTCGCAGCAAGGAAGTTTTCAACCGTTTCATCCATTACCAAGCCAACACTTTCCGCGGCACCGAGATCAACTCTACCGGCTCCTAAATCAAATGGGTCGGTTGGCGTTTCACCATCTTCCTTAAAGGTATTGGCTGTAACGCCCGACATCATGATCGCCGACTTAATTTCAGTAGCAGTCCACTCTGGATGCGCTGCGGCAAGCAATGCTCCGGCTCCCGCGTTATGCGGACTGGACATTGAAGTACCACTCAGGAACTGATATTCAGGGGATGCAAAGGCCTGACCGTTAGCTTCGGCAGCCAATATGCTTACCCCTGGTGCAGTCACATCGGGTTTCAGCACATCAAACATCAATTGCGGACCTCGGGAACTAAAGTCAGCCATAATATCGCCGTTTTCCGAAGCATAGTTGAATGCATAAGGAGTAATAGTAGCAACGGTATTGGTGTTATTGCTTAGCCAGTCACGTAACTCAACCGCAGCAGAGTCACCTATGTGAATGGCCGGTAAGAAATGTGCATCTGCAACGGTGGATTCACCTTGCCCCAGGTTCGCCAGCACGAAGCCGCCTGCTCCCCCTGCCAATACGTTTTCACCTTTAGCTGTACGGGCAATAGTACCTCGATCGCATACTACTATTTCACCGTTGAAAGTACCGGCAGGGAACGGCTCTAAGCACTGGCCTGCGGGGTCAAATGCGGTGGTGTTCGCATGAATAATAGGAGCCGGACCATAGCCAGCACTAAAACTTGAACCTTTGAGATCTGATAAACTATCACCATCGCTGGCCATGTCTACAAGTTCATTTTCAATCGTGCGATTGTGTGTGGATGCAGCTGTTGTTGAGACCCACGGCCCAAGGTGCGCTACCGAACTGGGGTTTGGACCATCATTTCCAGCCGAAGCGGAGACATATATACCCGCCTCAACTGCCGCTAAGAAGCCTAATTCAACGGTGTCATTATAAGGATCACCACCACCGGATATGGAATAGTTTAACGCTGCAATACCATTGGGCAAATTGCCGGCGTCAATCAATACCTGGTTGATGGCTGCTACCAACGCTGAACCCGGGCAGGTTCGCTGGCACACATCATACGCAATAATGTTGGCGTGGGGTGCGACCCCTGATAGGTTGAATACCGCTTCCGTAGTGGGTGCTGCCAGAACCGCACCGTTTATAACATTCCCTGCCACCGTGGCGGCAGTGTGGCTGCCATGGCCATCATCGTCTTCGGGGATAGTCCCATCAATAGCGGTAAAATCCCACGCGCCTATTAGTTTATCATTACAAAAACCGGGATCGACGGTAGCACAATAACTGCCCGGTATATAATTTCCCGAACCCAAAGGATTTGTATGATCATATCCATCGCCTCCGAGATCAGCAAAAGATGGATGGTCACTATTAATGCCAGAATCAAGTACGGCGACCACTATGCCTTCACCTTTTGGCCCATCACTATTAGACTGCCATATTTCTGGAGCGCCAATCCATTGTGGGCCAACATCTGTAAGTAAATGCTCTATTCGCTCCTTTTGAACGCTGACAACATTCTCCATACTGCGCATTGCTTTTGCTTGTTGCGGTGTCAGTTCAACAGCAAAACCATTAATTGCATGCTGATAGGTATACCGGGGATTCAGCGTTGTGCCGAATTTATTGCCAGCCTGTTTCAGCACTTTGTGTTGCTGTTGCTTTAAATACTTTTGGTACTGCTTAGCTTCTTTTGATTTCGTATCTAACTTTTTCTTTCCATTAGCACGGGCGCTAGTTGGGTCAAACCCCTCGATACCGCCGTCATATACTGCGACGGCTGGATCCGCCAGCCTAACGATATAAATATTACTCGCTTCATTGTTAGCGGAAAAAGGGACTTCAGAAACTTGCCCTGATTTAAGTTGTAAAGAATCACTCGCGTGACTTCCCATACTAAGTAGGATTGCAGAAGCGCAAAGCGTAAGAGCGTTCCTAGATTTAATACTCATACAAAAACTCCAATTTTTCATCAATTTTTAATAGAAGGCGTACGAGTAGATTTTTGTAAGTCATAAAATGACTTGTGCTGCTAGATAAGAATACAAACCAAAGAAAACATTATATAGGTAATCTACGGTAACATTTTCCCTGCTCCCTAAGTGCATTTCTCTCCCGTCTCCCTGCCTGTACCACATCCGATGACGTAAATACCTCAATGCTTGTTAACCACGCATTAACACAATGTTTTCATTATGTGTACATTATATATATCAGCACTTTATAAATATGTACAATAATTAAACGATTATATTCAGATCTATTTCTAATGGATTCGAGGACAAGCTTATTTATATCAACATTTCGCGATACCGCTTTAGTACGCCCCGCTCGGGAGCCATAATAAGAGTTCGTTGGTAGCAGGTGGTGGAAGTTTACTGACACGCAAAAATACAAATGTTGGACGATAGACCTCAGCGAAACGGTGCCCTTCTCATGCTCATGATAGCGATCTAATAGGCAACAAATTACCTATAAAATTAAACCACTTTTTCATCAGCAATAGGATCTAATTATGATGGGTTTAGGAACCAAAGGTGTCGTTGCTTACCAACTAATCAGAATGCTTCGAAATAAAACTCAGAAAGTTGAAAAAGAGGTCATTTCTGAGCCGCTAAATGTGGCAACCCGACCGGTTTCCATAATGGCATTGACGGCAACGGCCTACTCGGTCTCAAAATTAACCAAGTATCGAAAGCTTCAGCGGTATTTGCTCAACGCTACCATTAGCACAGCCATTGTTGGGCTGATCAGTTCGGGCATAAAAGCGATAGCCACTAAAAAAAGTACTAGCAAAAATCCGGTAACTGATACAGTAAATGAAATGGTTACCGGTCCTACAGACAAAGCAGCGGCTATTGCAGCAGTAGGTGGTGCCCTTCCCCACACTTCTGGGCCACTTCTGGCGGCGTCTGCGGCTGGCCTGGCTGCGTCGACGATAATCAACAATCAAAAGAAAAACCATCGTCATAATCAACTGTCAAAAATATTGTTAGGAGGATGTATCGGTTTTGCTGCCGCACATGTAGTGAAAAAACTTGAGCAGCCTGTTCGTAAGGAAAGGAACTTTGAAGCGCAAGAGGATGTGGGACGTTTTGAACCAGAAAAACCTTATATTCCTAAAAAGATGGAACCCATTTTAGATAGTTGGGGTGGTCAGGCTCGAGGACACTGAAGTATTGTGTGGGGCCACAAGCCCCACATAGGTATACCTTAAGGCTAGTAAATCAGTAAACGTCGTGTTCTATCCAGCAGACTTACCTTTTAGCAACATGCCCTGCAAGCTTCGGCGCATTTACGGCACGTCTCAGCACAACTTTCGCAGCAATCATGTCCTGTCTTTTCACACTCCTGCGCACAGTAGTCACAAACTTGGGCGCACAATTTACAGATCTCAGCCATATGTTTACTTTGTCTGCTGCACGCTTTAATGCAGAGATTACAAACATCTTCGCATTCAAGGCAGCACTTGGGACAATCTGATTTAGTGTTTTCCGTATTAAGCATATTCCAGGAGCACTTGTTACAGGCGAC
This sequence comes from uncultured Alteromonas sp., assembly GCA_964601635.1. GTDB lineage: Bacteria > Pseudomonadota > Gammaproteobacteria > Enterobacterales > Alteromonadaceae > Alteromonas. Next base: position 35,271 of record CAZROH010000008.1, read on the forward strand.
CACGCATTCCTGACAAGCTTTAATACACGCTTCAATATTCATTTAGTACATCCCTCCTTCATAGTAAGCGATGTAATCAAAATAGTCAGAGACACGTGTATTGGCAAATTAAACAAAAATTCAGAATCCCGAGTGACAGGACAAACCTGAAATTAACCTATAATTTAATAACAAGGGTAATTCGACTTGCTTGAAACACGTACCTCACAACACACTTCTGAACTGAATAATTAACAAGCTCGCTGGCCAAAGAAACGGTTGTCTAAAACGCATTTCCTAACCGGCTAACCGCCTCATCCTTTTAACAGTAAGATTATCACTAAGGGAACATTCAGATGGTATAGCAGGGTGTTGTCGTTAAATTTTCACTATTATATGTCTTCGATAAAGTACGTCTGACAACAGGTAAAATAACCCTACCAATAACAATCCATAAAGCATCGAGGCCATATTTTCAGGTACCACGTGCGACATTTGAGTAAATAAATAGGTTTTTACTGACACGCGATATTCATCAGTATGAATTGTAATTTTTTCCAGTGTTACGGTGACTAACCACACCAAAACATAGATAAGAATAGGATTTGTGCCATAAATCCGCGCGCTATTTAAGCCCCATCTGAACCGTTTGATATCCCATAACCAAATAATAACCGCCAGTAATACTCCAGCGATACCTGCAGTTACCAGGACGAATGCGGGGGTCCATAAGTATTTATTAACAGGCTGAAAAAGAGAAAGTAATAAACCACATACAGTCAGCCCGGCACTAATAATGAGGATGCAGCGCGCTTGCCTTGAAGGAACATTGTAGCGTTGCAATAAACGACCAAAAAGATAGCCGCATAACACCGTCACTGCAGCAGAAAATGTACTAAGTCCACCTTCGGGATCGAAAGGTACTCCCTTCCCTTTCCACATATGATTTGCACCCATCACCGCTAAATCGACTTTACGTACTACATTGTGTTGCAGCGAATAGGGCTCGCCTGAAAAAATCAAAAGTATAAGCGAATAGCCAATTAACGTAGATAATCCTAAAGGGATCAGCCAGCGTTCGGGTACAAACAGAACCATTAACCCTACGATAATAAAACACAGACCAATACGTTGAAGTACGCCCATGTAGCGCCAATGCTCAGGGGGGTGTTCAGTAGCATAAATATGAAGCAAAAGACCGATGCCGGCAATGATCAGCCCCCGCTTAACAATCGAGAATATTGGTTTTTCTTCATTTGTAATCGCCTGTCTTAGCGAAAATGCCATTGAAGCCCCGACAACAAAAAGAAAAAAGGGAAATACAAGATCTGTGGGCGTAAGACCGTGCCACGAGGCATGCTGTAATGGTCTATACACATGCCCCCATGAGCCCGGGTTGTTAACAAGGATCATAAACGCCAATGAAAAACCCCGGAGAATATCGATCGCTTCAATTCGGGCAGATATATTTTCTGTCATGTTGATGGTAATAACCTGCTGCCGTGCAACGCGTAATAAAAAATAAACATATAACACGGTAACATCATGCCATAACCCGCTTGACTCGAAACAGTTTCTGCCAGCAAACCGTAAATAAGCGGAAGAATTGCGCCCCCGGCAATCCCCATTATTAATAGCGCTGAACCTTGTGCTGTAAGTCTACCTAACCCTTTAAGTGCCAGTGGCCAGATTGCTGGCCAAACAATTGCGTTGGCAAACCCAAGCAATGAAATAAACATAATCGTATCGGGTAATAATGGGAGCCCCGCCCACCCCCAGATTAACTGAGAGGCACCGGTGGATGAGTTAGAACCCGTCACGATTAAAAGGGTCAGAATAACACCTAAAACTGCAGATCCCATTAACGCCTGTCGTTCAGTCATTAGCCGGGGGATTAACATCAGCCCAGTAAAATAACCAGACACCATAAAGGCCATCGTATATGAAGTAAGAGAGGTGGCATTGTTAACCCCTAATTTTGACCCATAAAGCCCTATCGTATCACCGGCTATCACTTCTATTCCTACGTAAAGAAAAAGCGAAAACGCACCAAGTACAAGATGGGGATAGTCGGTTATTTTTTTCATCGTCATTTCGGCGTGTACGTTTCTTTCACCTACTGTTTCCAGTTCCGGAAGACTAGATTTGCGCATTGCCAACGCCAGTACGATTAGCGTAATCGCCATCCATACATAGGGCTCGATTAAGCCAGATGCTAGCAGCCTCACCTCGGCCTGGCGAACACCTTCAGCCAGGCCAGTAATATACTGCACGTTTACATGGGAAAAATCACCGATTACCCATGTGGTAAAAACGACAGGCGCGATGACGCCAGCCATCTTATTTAAGATCCCCATGACGGAAATCCTGACGGCGGCGGTTTCCTGGGGCCCCAATTTGACAATATAGGGATTTGATGCCGTTTGTAATAATGTTAAACCACTGCCCAGCACGAATTGGGCGATAAGAAACACAATAAAAGATTGAGATTGGGCGGCAGGTATAAAAACAAGTGCTCCCATGGCGATAACCATCAAACCGACTGACATCGCTTTTTTGTAGCCCGTCTTTTCAAGTATTTTCGACATGGGGAGAGCCATGATAAATGCAGCAAAATAAAAGGTAGATGCGATAGTGATTGCTTCTACTTCGTTTAGATCGCAGACGATTTGTAAATACGGGACTAGCGCACCGTTTAACCAAGTGATAAATCCAAAAATGAAAAATAAGCCACCGATTATCAACATGGGCAGCAAGCGTTCAAACGTTTTAAAACGCATGGCTGGCGCGCTCATTTATTGTTTCCCTTTTTAGTTATTTTTATTACAGATGGCTTCGCCCCCGATCCAACATTGCTGAACGGTTAACTCATGATTTAACTGAATAAAGTCCGCTCGAAAACCGGGTTTTAATAGCCCCCTATTGCTTAATCCCATAAAGCGAGCAGGCGTATGTGTCGCCATTTTTAATGCTTTAGCAAGGTCAATACCGACATGCATTACCATATTCTTAACGGCGCTTGCCATATCAAGGCAAGATCCGGCAAGCGTACCGTCACGGGTTAGTAATTTATCCTCATGACGGGAAATTACCGTGTTTTCCCAATTCATTTCTTGCAGAGTACTGCCCACATGAGCCATCGCATCAGTAACCAACATTAAACGCTCACCAATGCAGTCTGCAGCGAGCCTGCAGTTTGCTGGGTGTACATGCTGCATATCGGCAATAAGGCCTGCATATGTATGTGAAAGGGTTAATGCCGCGCCAATTACTCCTGGCTCTCTGGCTTTTAACCCTGACATTGCGTTAAATAAATGTGTAAAGCCCGTGGCACCCGCTTCAACTGCCGCCAAAACGGTATCCATATCTGCATTTGAATGTCCCAATGAGATAAGCACGCCATTCGCTGACAACTCTTTGATAATGTCAGTGCTGATATTTTCTGGCGCAATTGTCAGCATAACTTTACCCAAGTCTTTACGCAGATACAGATTGATATCGACGTCATCAACTGGCCTCATGGATTCAGAAGCATGGATACCTCGTTTCGTGGTGCTTAAATGCGGCCCTTCAAAGTGCACTCCGATTACACTTTGATGGCCCGTTGCAATGGCGCGGGCAACCGTATCAGCTGCCTTTATCATTTTACTCTGCTTATCTGTAATTAGCGTAGGTAGCATGGCAGTAGTGCCGAATTGTCGATGCGCTTCTACAATGCCTTTGAGTGAGTGACAGGATTGGTCATGGTTTAACAAAAAGCCACCACCACCATTAACCTGGGTATCAATGAATCCTGGACAAATCACCCCGTCAAGCGCATCTTGAGGAACAGAATGGTTAGTATCTACTGCTTTAATTACACCGTTTTCTATGCTCAGTACACAATTATCATGCAAAGTATCGCCATCGAAAAACCGCTGTATATAATATTGTTGCATTTGACTACCTATAGAATTTACGTCACTTGTTCATGCTACCGTACTGTTTTGAACAATGTACAAGTGTATAGCGACGGCTTCGATACCAATGTGAGTCTGTTGTAATACAACTTATGAAAAAAGTCTAAGGCTAAGTTAGGACTAAGTACCTGTATCAGACGAAATTCTCGCTACCACTGAATCGATTGCACACCTTTGCGAGTGGGTATACTAAAGGTGTAGAAATCCTCTCCCGCCCAGTTAAAGATGCCAGCCAAATCTTTTGCGAACAGGTCAACCCAATCCTCTTTGAACTTGCAGCGGTTTAATTAGCGCATCAGTAGACTACAAGAGCGTCTTTTATCTTTCATTTAGATCCAGTGGCTATTTAAAATGTTCGTCCGAAACTGAAATAAATTGTTCAAATTGAGGTTTAGCAAAAAAATAGCCTTGTTGTTTGGTGATCCCTATCTCGGCAAGACAATCGCGCTCCGCTTTGGTTTCTACCCCTTCGGCTATGACATCAATACCTAATGATGAAGCTAATACACTAAGGTGTTTTACTATCAGCTTTCTTTTGCTCGATTGCTGAATGTCGCGCACTAATGAAATATCCACTTTGATGGAATTAGGGTTTAAATAAGCCAACCAATCAAGATTCGCATAACCAGTACCAAAGTCATCCAAAGAAATGCTTAACCCAATTTGCTGATAGTAACGCGCTATTTTTTCAAGGCGGTGAATATCAGCAACATGATCTGTCTCCACCATTTCAAAATTAAGTTGTGAAATGGGGAAGTTGTATTTTTCAGCCGCCGCTAATGTGGTCTTAATACAGAGTTCGGGTTTATATATTGCTCCAGGTAAAAAATTAATACTAAGCATTTTAGTAAGATTGTTGTTGGCGGCCAGTGATATGGCTTTCACTCGGCATGACTGATCAAATCGATAAATGTTTTGAGCGTTTACCTTATTGATTATTGTAAATGCGGGTTCTCCATTTACCCCCCTTACCAGTGCTTCATAGCCATATGTATCTTTTGTCGACAAATCAACGAGAGGTTGGAATGCCATTGAAAAATCAAAATCGAATGCGCGCCCTTCTTTACATGCTACACAGGATAATGGTTGGTTAGTATTTACAGAAATTGTTTCTTCCAATTCCTTGTGCTCTACATTTCCAAACCTCACAAACACCCTCCAATCTTCTACTTCTATTGGTTACAGGACCCTAGTCTGCCTTAAATCAATCTGTTTTTTAAGCTGTCTCATCAACAAAAATAAATTCAACAGTAATCAGATAGGCGATATAGTTTGATTCGTGTTTGCTTTTTATCAACCCGATAATCGTTTTCTTACGATTGACGGCCAATATGTTTTGTTAAGGAAAACCACTGATGAAAGGACTTTTATATTGTTTCTTTACTATCCTTATTTGCATTTCTGTAATAGCAAGGTCAGCCGACCTCTCACCGCTCGAGGCTTATAGCTCCCTCCCCGCGTTTCAGTCTGCTGAGATATCGCCCGCAGGTAACAGGCTTGCCTATATTCAAAATCTTCAGGATCCCATGGTGTCAGCGCTGGCCGTGTTCGATTTTGAACAACAAAAGAATTCTATCCTTACCTATTCTGATAACGAAAAAGTCAGAATCAATTGGTTTGACTGGGCAAATGACAATACCATTATCGTCAGTTTGTTTTTCGCCAGTTCCAGAGATAAAGTCGATACAGCAGAAACACGGTTAGTCGCCATTGATGTGGATAACCCTGACAACCCACGAATTCTCATTAAACCGAAAAACACACTAACGCGCCGAGAAAATATATCCCAGTTTCAGGATAATGTAATAGATCTTCTACCAGACGATCCGGACCATATTCTCATTGCGGTTGATTTTGATACTCATAGCATGCCATCGGTTTATAAGCTCAATATCAATACGCTAAAAAAGAAACGAATCATGCGGGGTAAACTGAAAATTCGCGATTTTCTAACGGATCGGCAGCATAAGCTCAGAGTTGGTATGTCACTTAACTACAAGGATGGTGAATCGCTTGTATTAATTAAGCGTCAAGCCGACGCAGACTGGGAGACACTTTTCTCTTACAACGCATTACAACAGTCAGGCAATGCCAAAATACCCCTCGGTTTTGATGGTGATCCCAACATCCTTTATTATCGCGCTATCCACAACGGTTTCTGGGCGCTTTTCAAAATAAACCTTTCTAATAATGAATCTGAACTGGTTTATGCTGACGAAAACTACGATGTAAATGGCCGTTTACTTTATTCCGATAAACTTAATAAGGTGATAGGGCTCACCCACGCCCATGTTCAGGGGGGGAGAATTTATTGGGATGACACGGAACAACGCGTGCAAACGTTATTAAATGAGTCTCTTTCCAAAACGACAAATTATATTGTCAGCAGAGACAGAGCCGATAAGAAACTCATCGTTTACTCAGAAAGTGATTTTATTCCCGGTACCTATTACATTTTTGATACAAGTGCAAAAACAATTGGCAAACTCTTCGAGCAATACCCGTTGTTAACCAGTGACTTAGAGCTGACACATAAGACAGTCATGTATAAAGCGCGAGATGGGGTAAAAATCGAAGGCTACCTTACGCTACCTGAGGGCGCCCAAGGACCATTACCTACAATTTTGCATCCCCATGGTGGCCCAGGTAGCAGGGACTACGCTGGATTTGATTATTGGACCAGCTATTTCATAAGTCGTGGCTATGCCGTATTTCGTCCCAATTTTCGTGGTTCTACTGGTTATGGATTGGAATTCGCTTTGAGCCAAATGGGCCGTTGGGGGCTGGAAATGCAGGACGACCTAACCGATGCGGCACACTGGCTCATTAACGAAAACATCGCGAAACCTGAGAAAATTTGTATCGTTGGTGCAAGTTACGGTGGTTATGCAGCTATGATGGCTACCGTAAAAACACCTGAACTTTTTACATGTGCTATAAGCTTTGCCGGCGTCTCAAACTTAAAAGAGTTAGTTTCAACGAGTCGACATTACTTAAACAGTATGTTTGTAAGACAGCAGATTGGAGACGATAGCGATGACTTAAAAGCACGCTCACCGTTTTATTTAGCAGATAAAGTCCAAACACCTCTGCTACTTATTCATGGGGAAAAAGATATTGTAGTTGATGTAAAGCAATCAAGAATGATGGCAGATGAACTGATAGATTTGGAAAAAAATGTGAATTACATTGAACTTAAAAATGGTAACCACAGCCTAGGCATTCAGCGCAATCGCCACATCTTTTTCCAGGAAATGGAAAAATTCTTACGTTCTCACCTATAACGTTCATGTTATTTTGAAAGGCACCCCGTTTACGTGGACGTGCCTTTATATAAACTAGAAATACGTTTCGTTGATAACGTTGTGAATTTTTATCAGCGCCGCTTGAATATCGTCGATGACCGAGTGAAGTTTTTCCTGTTTGAGTGCCCGTGTATCCAATTGCACAAGTTCGCTGGCAACTTCTTCAACTTTTTCTTTCAGTAACTCAGACTTGGGTAATTCATCAGCGCATTTACCCAGTTTTTTAATTGAATGATGAATCGAGCGCGGAAAAATATCCCGTTTAAGTAAAAACTCTAAGATATCAGCCCGACTGATTCTTAGGCGCATTTCCTGTCGATACATTTGATAGGCAGTCAATGATTTTAATACACTCATCCATTGAATATTTTCAAACGCACTTTGCTTTCCGGAAACGTCGGGAAGTAACGAAGCTGAACGCACGTCAATAATACGAGTGGTCATATCGGCACGTTCCAGGTGCCTCCCCAGGCGAAGGAAAGAATAACCAACATCTCTGTTCATTGTGCCCCCCATCAGACCCGTAATGGTTTGATTCCCTGTGACGATTTTATCTAGGCAATCGAATCTGTGACGACGTGTAAGGACACTTTGACTATCGTCTTTGGCTGTAGCATAAATTTGATTAATCAATTCCCATGCTTCAGATGGGATAATTTCGCGAATAATGCGTGCATTTTCTTTCGCATTGGCGAGACAGTTTATAATTGACCCCGTATTCTGTTGATCAGTAACAACAAATTTGATCACACTTTTTTCATCAGCTTCTTCATAACGTTCGTAAAATGTTTCACGAAATGAAAGCATATCAACGATGGGTTCCCACCCCAAGGTTACATCTTTAGGTAAATCGAGTAACAGGTGGGTATTCACTTGAATTAATCGCGCTGTATTTTCAGCACGCTCTAAATAGCGGGCAAGCCAGTAGATATGATTAGCGACGCGAGAAAGCATATTATTTGTCCTCCATATCTACAATCCAGGTATCCTTACTCCCCCCGCCTTGGGAAGAATTTACGACGGTAGATCCCTTGCGCATCGCTACTCGGGTTAATCCCCCCATGGTAACGCTGGTTGTCTTACCTGATAATATGAATGGGCGTAGATCTAGATGCCTCGGCTCAACTTTTGTATCAATCAGTGTCGGAGCTGTTGAAAGTAGCAACATAGGTTGAGCGACATAATTTCTTGGATCCCGCCTTATCAATCGAACAAATTTTTCACGCTCAGCTTTAGTGGAATGAGGCCCAATCAACATTCCATAACCACCAGATTCATTAGCCGGTTTAACTACCATTTTTTCAATATTCTCGATAACGTGGTCACGTTCGTCTTTGTTAACACACTTGTAGGTAGGTACATTAGCGATCAGCGGCTCTTCGTTGAGGTAATACCGAATAAGATCGGGTACGAACGCGTACACAACTTTATCGTCAGCCACCCCTGCACCAGGTGCATTCACTAGCGCCACATTCCCCGCTTTCCATGCGCGCATTAAACCTGGCACGCCAAGCATGGAATCTTCCCTAAATGCTTCAGGGTCTAAAAATGCATCGTCTATTCGCCGATATATCACATCTACCCTGGATAAGCCTTCTACCGTCCGCATATGCACGATATCGTCATCATCAACGACTAAATCGCTGCCGACGACAAGTTCCGCCCCCATTTGCTGGGCTAAATATGCATGTTCAAAATACGCAGAGTTATAGATCCCAGGAGTCAATACCACGATCTCGGGTTGATCGACCTTTCGTGGTGACATTTGTTCGAGCATGTCATAAAGTTGAGACGGATAATCATCAATGGGTAAGATGTTATATTTTTCGAACATATCGGGAAAAACGCGTTTCATTACATGCCGATTTTCCAACATGTACGATACACCTGACGGAACGCGCAGGTTATCTTCCAGCACATAAACAGTACCATTTTCATCACGCACCAAATCGGATCCACAAATGTGCGCCCAAATACCGTGTGGCGGTTTCACTCCCCTACACTCGGGCAGATAGTTCTTAGAATGCTCCAGTATGCTTTCAGGCACAATTTTGTCTTTCAGTACTTTTTGTTCATTGTACAAATCGTCAATAAACATATTTAGCGCTTTAACCCGTTGTTTTAAGCCTTGCTCAATTTGCTCCCACTCTCGCCTGGCTATGATTCTGGGAATAATGTCAAAGGGCCAGGCACGGTCAATTGAACCTTCTTCTTCCGTATAAACCGTAAAAGTAATGCCCATAACCTGGATCGCAGTTGTAGATGCGGTTTTAAATTCTTTGATTTCTTTGTCGGTTAGTTTTTTGAGGTATTCACATAGCTCCTGCGCTGCATCCCGAGGCTTATTACGGACACGAATAAGTTCGTCGTAAAACGGTGTTGGATGATAATTTCCCCAGCGAATAGCCATATATTTTTCTCTTCAATTCCTTGCTTAATTTATAATCATCTAAGCTGTAAATTAGCAAAAAATCAAAATTTCTTTTAAATTCAATTAGCAGGACGTGGCTAACTAGCGATGTTTTGCTATGCTGCATGAACGATATAAATTAAGGATCTGCCGTTGACCTACTGCCTCGCTATCAAAGTAAATAAGGGATTGGTTTTTGCGTCCGATTCACGCACCAATGCTGGCGTTGACTACATTGCTACATATAGCAAAATGACCCGTTTTATCTGGCCGGGTAAGCGCGTATGCGTATTGCTCACTTCAGGTAGTTTAGCCACGTCGCAGGCTGTAGTGAATGCAATTGAAAGAGACTTGGAAAATCCACAAGCGGAAACCGACATTTTAAAATTAAGGCACTTGCATGAAGTAGCTAGTTATATCGGACGACTGAGCCAAAAAGAGCAGCAAATGCATGCAAAGGCAATGGAAAAAAGTGGCAGCAGTGCTGAGTCCAGTTTTATTTTAGGGGGGCAAATTGAAGGTCAGGATCCCGAAATATTTATGATCTACCCCCAAGGCAATTATATCACTGCGTCACATGATACACCGTATCTGCAAATCGGTGAGAATAAGTATGGAAAACCTATTTTGGATCGCATCATACAAGGCAATACCAGTCTGGAAGATGCGGCACGTTGTGCATTAGTTTCGCTTGACTCAACTATCCGTAGTAACATTTCCGTAGGTCCGCCAGTAGAACTGGCCATCTACCAGAATAATCAGATAGACGAACCATTTCACCAAACACTCACGCTTAACAGCCCCATGTATAAGTCGCTGCAAAAACAATGGACGCAGGGCTTAAAACGCGCATTTAATCGCCTTCCCCGCTTTGAATGGGAAAAGAAAAAAACAAACGATTAACTAATAGGGTTGCTGGCGAACAACATTGTGAACAAAGCGTAGTTTCTCCAGTACCTTATCTGAGATGACAAAAGGATACGCATCATCAAGCCCCATACTCCGGTTAAGAGCATTTAATACTGTAGTTAGCCTGCACCAATCTTCGTAAGTTTCATCAAAGGTCTGCGCATATAACTTGTCTTGAAGCGGGTTAACCATTTCATGGCGCATAATCGCGACTTGATATTCGGTGGCTGTTTCAAGAGTATCGACAATATGTAAATAGTGGGCCCAGGTTTCCGCCCAGTCTTCCCACGAGTGCATACTGGCATAAGCGCTAATGTAATTTTCCTGCCAGTTATCCGGAGGCCCCATAGAATAATAGCGATCAAGAGACTGGGTATAATCATCTCGCTCATCACCAAAAAGCGATCTATAGGCCATTTCTAAGCTGGAGTTGTGGATCAGCAAATTCCAGTAAAAATGACCTGATTCGTGCCTGAAATGTCCTATCAGTGTTCGGTAACGCTCATTCATTTTCTCTCGCATAAGTACACGAGAGGCATCCTCAGCTTCTTTAAGGTTAAGCGTAATTACTCCATTATGGTGGCCCGTAATGACAGTCGACTTTACCGTTAATTCGTGCCCATATTCATCTTCTGTCACATCTTCTAAAAATCGAAAACGAAGCGACGGCTCATCAGGCATCATACGCCACACAGGTAAATCAAGCTTTTTAAGGGTATAGATGAGACGTCTTTTAGCTGCCTCCATACGATACCATAGTTCCATATTTTCCTGTTTGGATAGGTCAGGAATATGAGTGGTAAGTTCGCAACTTGCACAATACGCATTGTCACTGGTGATAGGAATAAGCCAATTGCAGACTTGAAACTCGGAATAATTTTTACAAGGTCTGTATTGTTGCTTGTCTGCGTAAGCCGTCCAAATATTATTGTGATCTATTTCACAGGACGACAATGTCATCGGGCCGCTTATAAATCCCACGGAGCGATTGCAGGATAAACAAACTGAGTTGGCAAAATACAAGGTGTTGCCGCATTTGCATGTAAAATTACGCACGCCAAAATCCTAAATTTGTATGACTACCCCTGCAAGTGTAACGTAATTTAAGACGTAGGATAGATTAATTCGACCAATTGTTAATAAATACAATTAAATAAGAAGTTTTATATTTTAACTTTATATTACAGTAGGTTAAAGCGTTACGCGTAACATGTAATTGAAAAAAATTTATACGCATTCATCTTTCGCCAAATTTGACAGAAACGTTGCTGCCGATGACTGTATTGAATTTAGTTTTGAATCTGACATTTTATGCAAGGTCTTAATGACCAAATTTAGTCGTGGATTTTTAGATAGTTCGCGTTGATGTTTTTCGACAAATCGCCAATAAAGATAGTTAAACGGACACGCCTCTTCACCCGTTTTTACCGTGACCTTGTACTCACAATGTTTACAGTAATCGGACATTTTATTGATATAGTTACCGCTGGCAATGTAAGGTTTGCTAGCCAACTTTCCACCATCCGCATACAATATCATCGCATTTACATTAGGTAATTCCACCCACTCATACGCATCCGCATATACCAACAAATACCACTCCTGTACTTCTTCAGGAGCCAGCTCGGTGAGCAAACAAAAATTACCAATAACCATCAACCGTTGAATATGGTGTGCGTATGCATTGGCCTGTGTTTCTTTGATGCATTGTTTTAAGCAGTTCATTTTGGTTTTGCCTGTCCAGAAAAAAGCAGGCAAGGTACGAGTGGCATTAAAATAGTTAGCTGTTTTTAAATTTGGCATAAAATGCCAGTAGAAGCCTCTTACAAACTCTCTCCAACCCAGAATTTGGCGTATAAAGCCTTCAACTGAATTTAATGGTGCATCACCACCATGATAGGCTTGTTCTGCAGTTTCGACGATTTCTTTTGGACTTAATAATCCGCAATTGAGGTAAAACGATAAATGAGAATGAAATAACCAGGGCTTACCCTGCTTCATCGCATCCTGATAATTACCGAAATGCTGCAAGCTATGGTCGATAAAATGCTGCAATACTTTCAATGCATCTTTTCGCGTTACGGCCAGTTCAAAACTTTCAAGCGATCCAAAATGATCAGGGAATGTTTGACGCACAAGCTTGATGACATCGGCCGTAATATCATCGGGTTTGAACGACAGTTTTGCTGGTATTGTTATATCGTCGGGTAAGGATTCACGATTTTGTTGATCGTAATTCCACTTCCCACCAACTGGTTTTTTGTCACCGTCCATTAATATGTTATGTTTTGAACGCATCTCCCGATAAAAATATTCCATGCGTAACGTGCTTTTATCGCTGGCCCATGCATTAAACTCGTCTGTGGAACAATAAAACCTGGGATCGGAAACAATTTCAACGCTGATACCCAACTGATGCTCCCATTGCTGCATACTCTTAAGCAAACGAAATTCGCCTGGTTCGGTAACCACAACAGAATCACACCCCTTTTGCTTACATAGAAGTTTGGCTTCTTTCAGTATTGAGCCCTGGTTATCATCATCGTCGTATTTTCTATATACAACATTGTAGCCAGCACCTTCGAGTTCTTTAGCAAAATGACGCATAGCTGAAAAAAGAAAAGCGATCTTTTTTTTATGGTGTTTGACATATGTCGCTTCTTCTCTGACTTCTGCCATCAAAATGATATCTTCTGACTTGATGGCTTGTGTTAGTACAGGTAGCGAGCTATCTAATTGATCTCCCAATATTAAACGTAATGTACTCATGAGGATTTGATTTCATCATAACGATCCAGCGCTCGTTGTCGGGTTGCTTTTAAATCAACGATGGGTTCTGGGTAATCTTTACCCAATTGAATGCCTGCGTTGTGAAGTATTTTGTCGCTAGCATTCCAGGGTTGGTGGATATATTTATCTGGCAAATTAGCTAGTTCGGGGCAATACTTACGCACGTATTCGCCTTGCTTATCGAACTTTTCACCTTGCAGCACGGGGTTGAATATTCTGAAATAAGGAGCGGCATCGGCGCCACATCCTGCCACCCATTGCCAGTTTGCATTGTTGTTGGCTAAGTCTGCGTCAACTAAACAGTCCCAAAACCAGCGTTCTCCTTTTCGCCAGTCAATCAGTAAATTCTTGACTAAAAACGACCCCACTACCATGCGCACACGATTATGCATGAACCCGGTTTGCCATAATTCACGCATCCCCGCATCGACTATAGGTATCCCGGTTCGCCCCTGCTGCCAGGCATGTAGCGATGAAACATCCGTTTGCCACTGGAAACGATCGAATTTCGAATTAAAGTTAGCGTGGCACATGTCAGGAAAGTGGTATAGCAGATGATAATTAAATTCCCGCCACCCTAGCTCACTTAAAAACGTATCCGCATGTACGCTCTGCTTTTCCTGATATTTGTCCTTAATGGCATACCATACCTGGTGAGGAGACATTTCGCCGAAATGTAGGTGAGGCGATAAAAAAGAGGTACCAAGTTTCGCTGGTTCATCTCGGGCTGTTTTATAACATTCGATATCGTTATTAATGAAACGCGCCAATTGTTGCGCTGCCCCCTCCTCGCCTGGCGTCCACTGTTTAGCCATGGACTGATACCAGTTTACCGAGGGAAACAGATTAAGCGCCGCTAGTGTAAGTCCCTTAGCTGGAACCTTCTGATAGGTAATCCGTGCAGGGGCCGCTTCAGGGTAGCGCGGACTGATGCCACTTTGTAAGCAGCCTTTTTTGTAAAAAGGAGTAAACACTTTATACGGGTCACCATCCTTTTTACTGATTTCAAATGGTTCCCAAAGTAATGAGCCATTAAAAGAACGAACCGTCAGTCCAGTATTGGCTAATTGCTTCTTTAGCTTTTTATCTCTTTCTTTTCTCCAGGGTTCATAACAGCGGTTCCACACAACCGCATCACATCCAAATGCGTCTGCTAGTTCTGGTAAAATCTGCCGGGGATCCCCTTCAAAGAATTGCAGGTGTCCGTTTAATCGGTTATTCAAGGATTGTAGACTTTGGTGCAGCCACCAATCAGACGCCTCACCATTTTGGTACTTTTTAGGACATGATGTGTCTTTTATGAAAATGGGAATAATTTTACCGTTGCTGGAGGCTGCTATCAAAGCAGGGTTATCCTTTACACGTAAATCTTGTCTGAACCAAACCAGTGTGGTGGAAACTGTCACAACAACAACCTTTTAAGTAATTTGTCGCTTTGTTACGGCAAAAGTGAGAGGAAAAGGTTAATTTAAAGGTTAAATTTTTGAGAACTTTAGCGCTTATGATCTTTTAGCCATTCATTAAGCAGTTTAATTTGTCCGCACTTATACGCCGCAAACAAGACTCTGAGCGCATTTGATAGCGTTTCGCTATCGCTCCATCCTGTTTTATCCCGAATTTCATCATAGCAATCTTTAGCCTGAGGACTGACGTATCCTCTTATTAGCTTCTTACCCGCTTCTTTTTGTCGTTCTCGGAAACGGCGTTGTTTGTCTGCGTTAGCCGACGATGTTGAGCGCTTATCATTTTTCATAAAGTAGCTGGTATGCGAGAAATGTAATTGTGTTAAGAGTTTAACATGGTAAAAAGATTTAAATAAATGACTGTTCGGAGTTGTTTAGCGTACAAGTGTTCGCTAAATTACCACCTCATTTTAAATAAGCGATTGTAAGTAATGACAGAAAGAAAAAATAGTTTTAACCGGGACGACCTGTTGGCATGCAGTCAAGGTGAAATGTTTGGCCCTGGCAACAGCCAGTTACCTGCTCCAAATATGTTAATGATGGATAGAATCGTTAGCATCACTGAAGATGGTGGAGAACATGGCAAAGGTCAAATAGTTGCAGAATTAGATATAAACAAAGACTTGTGGTTCTTCGCCTGTCATTTTCCAGGCGACCCGGTCATGCCAGGCTGTTTAGGTTTAGATGCTATGTGGCAACTTGTCGGTTTTTTCTTAGGTTGGAGCGGCGGCCCGGGCAAAGGGCGTGCGTTAGGCGTTGGCCAGGTCAAATTTACAGGGCAGATATTACCTACAGCCAAAAAAGTAACTTACCGCATTAACATGAAACGAGTTGTAAAACGTAAACTCTTTATGGGCTTAGCTGACGGTACAGTTGAAGTTGATGGGCGTCAGATATATTCAGCGAACGATTTAAAAGTTGGTTTATTTCAGGATACATCTAACTTTTAATCGGCCAGTGGGTTTGTAAAGTAAAAAGCCCCTAAATGGGGCTTCTATATTAGCTTACAAAAAGATAATTACCGAACTGACAATCCAAGCTGTCGATCCTCAACAGCTTCACGCCATCCCCCTAACCAATGCGATCGCGCATCATATGATTGAAATGGACAGTTTTCCTTAGAACGACCGCTTATTCCTGCTTGATACCCTTTCGCGTGGGCGCGTGTCAGTTTATCTCTTTTTTGTCTTTTCATTGATAAGCCTCTTTTTTGGTTAACGTGCAAAAACACTTACCGAGCGCTCTTACCAAACTCATCTTGTTAGTGCCGATAAAATGCATTGCACTCTACTGAGATAGCGTAATAGATGAAATGGTTCAACAAAGTTTTTTAATTTGACTAATTGACAAACAGTAACCTATTAATTGTATGTGTCTTTTTTGTTACATTTTTTTGTCATAAATATTTCATTTATTAAGCACTTTTTGCATAAAAAAACCGCCTTAAGGCGGTTTTTAAATTCGCTATTTGTATTTTCTTCTTATGAACACCAAAGCTAGCCCTCCCAGGAGCGATAACAGCGACCCTGATGCCCCCGATCTCTCATATTTTTGTTCTTCTTTCTTTTCACACGACTCGATTTGACCATTTGCCACTGGAGACAACTTCACCGCAATAATTTTATCTCTCGTGACATTTTCGCCGTTCTGATCTTGTACAGCTTTACCCGTCGCGTAGGTGTCATTGGCAACATAGCGTGCGTTAGCAATAATTTCATTATTGTCATTAATATCGACTGCTTCAATAAGCGTATACGGGGTATCACACTTTGTCAGCAGGTTTAGATCGATAAACTCATCTGACTCAATCTTATACATAAACGCATGGGTTTCACGATTGCGTTCATTGCTTGTTTCGATGTCCCCTTTACCTACCACGATATTGTTATTATTAATGGCAAATGCCTTTACCCCAGCATTGACAAAAAAGCCTTCTGGATACCGTGTTTGATTTGAATTTATATTGTGAATGAAAAGTCGCTCTCTCGCTACTTCATTAGGCGCTCTGAAAACCGCTCCCGTAATCCAGCCATTGTCATTGATAGAATTGGCAATACTGGTTAAGTTTTCCTCTTCAGTCAGAAATGAAACGGTTTCGCCATTAGCAAAATAAGTGGCCTTACTTTCTGCAACATTAGTGGCGACCTGGCTGCCTGGAAATAATATTCTAACGGCTTTACCAGTATGTGACCAACCAACCGCGATACCATTATTATTGATATCTAACATTCGGCTTTCTGAAGAGAAGTTATTGTTTTCTGGTTCGAAAAGTAACGGATAAGTCTCTCGGGATACCACTTCCCCATTTGCATCAAGCTGCCACACAGTAGCTCTTATTGATGCATTACTTCTAAATCCACCGCTATTGATCACGCCGTATAAACAAAATTCTTCAGGAACGTTCCCCCTGGTTTCGTCATCAGAACAGTTCGCGATACTTTCACGTATTGATGATGCAAATCGAGTAGAACCATATCCAACTACTTGAAATTGATTATTAACGGCGAAAGCCTCAGATACACCGTTCGCTAAGGCATTCTCCGGTAAAAGAGACGTGATCTTTGACCCGACTTGAACAAATCCACGACGGTATATGTCATTTACCGTGTACGTTACCGTGTTGTCAGACGAGTTAGTATACTCAACATCTTTAAATGGAGATTCGGAATATCCGACAATAAAATCACTATCCAGGCTATCCCGTGCAATTGTAGTAACCGAGTTGCTGAGATCATCAAACGTTTCAACATAGTTATCAAAACCCTGAATCAAATCAGTATCGATCAAATCAGTTGCATAGCTTTTAAAATTTGCGATTCGCTGTTTTCTTGCTACAAAATTAGTGTCGTTCAGCAAATAGTTAACGATTAATGTGTAATCAATATCACTAAAGATTCCATTTTTGATATCTTCTTCACTTTCTATTAATGCAGCGTTAGTAGCAAAGAAATCGGTTTGCTTTAATCGTTCAACATCGATGGGAGGGTTATATTCATTTCCCGTGGTAACCAACATCACTCCCGCGTTATCAATCGAATTAGCGAATGCATTTTTCGCCTTGGATGCGACAGGTATTGGCGTAATTGAATACGTTGCAGCAGCGGAACTGAAGCTGGTTAAGGTTAACAGTGCGGCTACAATTGGTTTTATTTTCATGGATTATCCTATTTACTGCTGATCTTCCAGCGTACTTTCTAATTCATCCCAGCGAGCGTATTTCGCTGCTAATGCTTCTTCAACCTCGGCAAGTTGCGCTAGTGTCTTTGAGGTTTCATCGTTTGTTTGTTTAAAAAATTCAGGCTGATTAACGTCTTTTTGTAATTCTGCCAGCTTTTCCTCCAACGATTCAATCTCTTGAGGTAAACTCTCGAGTTCTCGCTGATCTTTATAAGAAAGTTTCTTTGGCTTTTTATTTTGTAATGCTGGCTTTGGACTGCTTTCTTTTATATTAGTTTCACTGTTTACTGATTTGATTGATTTTCTTTCAAATACGTCAAAAACCGATATACCTTTCGATTTGTACCACTGCTCAATATCCGTGAAACCTCCTACAAATTCCTGGATGATGCCGTCACCTTCAAAAAACAACGCACTGTCAGCCACATTATCGACAAACTCTCTATCATGGCTCACTAGCAGCACAGTCCCTTCGTAATTAAGTAACAGCGTTTCAAGCAGTTCCAGGGTTTCAACATCCAGATCATTGGTAGGCTCATCGAGTACCAAAACATTACTGGGCTTTAGCATCAACTTCGCCAGCATCAGACGATTTTTTTCTCCGCCTGATAAAGATTTAACCGGCGCATTTACCCTTTCTGGACTAAATAAATAATCCTGAAGGTAACTGATTACGTGTCTGGGCTGACCATTAACCGTTAGATCACGTTTTCCATCACCGACCACGTCAATAACCGATTTATTTAAATCTAACCCCTTGCGGTGCTGATCGAAATAGGCAACCTCTATATTGGCACCAGGTTTACATTCCCCTGAATCAGGTTTCAATTGACCAAGTAATAATTTAATAAGGGTGGTTTTACCACACCCATTTGGGCCAATAAGAGCGACCTTATCACCTCGCAAGATGCTTACATTCAGGCGCTTAACCAGTATTTTACCGTCAATAGCATAACTGAGATCGCAGGCTTCAAAAACGGTTTTACCTGAGCGTACTGCTGCAGATTGCGAAACAACGGCGTTGCCTTGTACCTCACGTCTTTGTTTACGTTGTTCGCGAAGCTTTTTCAGCGCCCTCACCCTGCCCTCATTTCGGGTGCGCCTGGCTTTGATCCCTTGCCTTATCCATACCTCTTCCTGAGCGAGCTTTTTATCAAACTCAGCGTTTTGCGTCGCTTCCACTTCGAGATCTTGTTGTTTTTTCTCTAGGTAAGTCGCATAGTTACCTGGGTAACTGGTTAACTCACCGCGATCCAAATCAATAATCCGGGTGGCCATTCGTCGGATAAAAGATCGGTCATGGCTGATAAAAATGATAGCGCCATTATAGGAAGAAAGTGAGTTTTCAAGCCACTGAATCATCGCAATATCTAAGTGGTTTGTCGGCTCATCAAGTAACAGAATATCGGGTGAGCGTACCAACGTGCGCGCGAGTGCGGCCTTTCTGCGCCAACCACCAGATAACGCAGCTAGCCTTGTTTCTGGCTGCAATTGCAACTGAGAGAGTGTTTGCTCGATTTTTTGTTCAAATTGCCAGGCGTTCTGCGCTTCTAACTGTTCTTGTAAGGTCTGCAGGCGCGTAAGGTTTGTTTCAGTTGGATCCTCTGCCACTATTTGAGTTTGGTGAAAATAGGCTTTGATCGTATCGCCCAACTCCGCTAACCCTTCCGCTACGTAATCAAAGATACTCATATCGTTCGTTTGCGGCGGATCCTGCTCTAATCTGGCAATGATTGTTTCGTTATCAACAATACGTTGTCCGTCATCTGCGGTAATCTCACCTGCAATGACTTTAAGTAAAGTTGATTTCCCACTACCGTTTCTGCCCACCAAACAGACTCTTTCTTTTGGCTGAACAACCAGATCTACACCATTTAGTAATGGAGGATTACCAAACATTAACGATATGTTTTTTAATTGAATAAGACTCATTTTAAAAACTGCTTTAAAGCAACAATATCAAAAGGCCAGCCAAGTTCTTTCTGGTTATCGACTCTTTTCACAACCGGAATGCGAGCCCCATAGAGATGATAAAGCTCAGGACTTTGACGTATATTAACGGTTTCCAGGTCAACTGGCTGATTTAGCTGGTTGATTATTTCACGTGCATCATCACACAAATGACATCCCGGTCCGGTATACAAAATAAGGGCTAACATGACAGTATCCAGCATTGATGAATATTATTGTGGCGAGCAAAGTCCGCAGGAATGGTTTGCTGAGTAATATTTTCTATGCGCAGTCCCAATTCAGCGAGTTCTTCACTTGCCAATTTAAAACCACGGCGATTATTGGAAAAAATTATTTCGCCGCCTTCGCGCAAGCACTGCTTTGCATTTTTGATCAGCGTCACATGATCTCGTTGCACGTCCCAGGTCGTTTGCATACGTTTTGAATTAGAAAATGAAGGTGGATCGATAAATATTAAATCGTACTGTGCTTTATGTTCGGCTAACCAAGTCACACAATCTGCCTGAATAAACGCATAGGCACCGCGCAGTTTGTTTTGTTTGAAATTTTCCTTTGCCCAATCCAGGTAAGTATTGGACATATCAACGGTAGTAACTGAACGCGCTTTGCCCAGTGCAGCAAATACAGAAACAGAGCCTGTGTAAGAAAACAAATTCAACACATCCTTATTGGCCGACTTTGCTTTAATCAGTTGTCTGGTATCGCGATGATCAAGGAATAACCCCGTATCGAGATA
Source organism: uncultured Alteromonas sp. (assembly GCA_964601635.1). Classification (GTDB taxonomy): domain Bacteria; phylum Pseudomonadota; class Gammaproteobacteria; order Enterobacterales; family Alteromonadaceae; genus Alteromonas. The sequence continues at coordinate 55,970 of CAZROH010000008.1, forward strand.
ATCGGTAAGGTTGACTAAAAATTCTGCGCCATTTTCTTTTACAACGTGCTTGTTGCCTTTTTGGGAGAGCTTATTGTATTGCTGCGTCCCTTTTTGTTTTTCCCGCACCTTCAGATATACATCTTTTCCTGCCACATTGCACACCGCAGGAGCATGCAGTAATACTTCCTGTAACCGACGCTTTGCTTTTTCCTCCGAAACGGTTTTTGGCGGAGCATATTCCTGAATAACTAAGGCGGCGCCATACCTGTCTATAGCCACATTATAGTCAGGTAAGTCAGCATCGTATATTCGGTAACAATCAGTATCTTGTGACTTAATCCATTTATTCAGCTTTTTAAGATTCTTTTGTAACCGATTGGCAAATTCATGGTTTTGACTGGGGTTAGCGTATTGCTGGCAGTTGGCTTCATCCAAGAGGTAATTCACCAGCTTGCACTCGAGCTTTCCGTTATTGATTGCATAGTCCCTGGCCGCTTTCAATTTAAGTAAACGCAGTAGATCTCGATTACTGCTTAGTAACGACACATGCCAACCTTGCCAAGCCGTTTTTAAGTGTTTACCCCAGTCAGTAAACAAGGCAATCAGTTCAGTTAAATGACCCAGCCTTTCGCCGTATGGCGGGTTACTGACCAGATAGCCATACTCTTTTACGGGTGGACAAAATGTTATGGCGTTAGAGTTGGAAAACGCGATATCAGCGAAAACGCCTGCATTATCAGCATTTTTGCGTGCAATGCTAACAAGCTTTTTATCTATGTCAGCGGCAAATATATTATTGTGCCCGGCCTTTTGAGCCTCAATGGCGTTAGTAACCAGGTTTTCCCACGTTTTTTCATCGTGTTGTAACCATGAAGTAAATCCCCAGTATTCCCGCTTAATACCTGGCGCAATATTTCGCTGAATGTAGGCGGCTTCAATGGCTAACGTACCGGAGCCACACATAGGGTCCACCATGGGTTTATCCGGATTGCTTGCCCAACCTGAACGCATAAGCATAGCGCACGCCACATGCTCTTTGAGAGGTGCATCGCCAGTTGACTGACGGTATGCGCGTTGATGAAGACTACTGCCACTTAAATCGATGCCAATGGCAATATTTTCTCTACGGCAGCGGGCAAATAAGGGTAAATCAGGTTGAAATCTTCGTACCGAAGGACGCTGACCAGTATTTTCCATAAACTGATCAACAATTGCGTCTTTGATTTTGACAGCACCGAACTGCGTATTGTTAATCGCGCGATTGGTGCCATGAAAAGCCACACTGATTGTTTGATCGCTACGCAAATGTTGGGACCAATCAATACCTTTAGCGACATCATAAAGATCGTCGGCGTCGTTAAACTTACTTTCCGAGAGGAGCCACACGACCCTGTTGGCGAGTCGAGACCACAGGCAAAGTTTATATGCCTGCTCCAATGTTCCGGTGAAAATAAGTTGACCCGGGGATGATTTTATCTGTGCGTCAGGAATGAGGGATGTCACTTCCTCTGCCAACAGTTCATCCAGGCCTTTACTGGTAGTAAGTAAAATAGAATTCATAATTTTCTGCATTAAACTGACTTTGCAATGCGTTTGATCAATTCTGGACCTTGATAAATAAATGCCGAATATATTTGTATCAAAGACGCACCTGCATCAAATCTGTGCTTTGCCGTTTCTTCTGAATGGATACCGCCAACACTGATAATGGGTAAAGCCCGATCTAAGCTGGCAGCCAATTGTTTGGTGATGTCGTAACTCTTTTCATCCAGCACTCTTCCACTCAACCCACCGGCTTCATCCGCATTTTTCAGACCCGCTACGGGTTTACGGTCAAGTGTGGTGTTGGTCGCTATAACACCGTCCATCTTTGTTTCAATTAGCGCCCGGGCAAAATCGGCTACTTCTGATTCTGTTAAATCCGGTGCTATTTTTACGAATATAGGTACATATTTACTGTGTGTCTGACAAAGCTTTTCCTGAGCTTGCTTTAATCCGTTTAGCAAATGCAATAATGCTTCGCCATGTTGCAGGTTACGTAAACCTGGTGTATTAGGTGATGAAATATTAACGGTGACATAACTGGCATAAGGGTAAACCTTGTTCAAGCACAACAAATAATCATTAAGTGCCTGATCCTCTGGTGTATCTTTATTTTTGCCAATATTTATGCCAATAACACCTTTATATTGACTGCGTTTTACCTGTTTAACCAGATAATCCACGCCTTTGTTATTGAACCCCATGCGATTAATGATCGCCTGTTTTTCTGGTATTCTGAATAAACGGGGTTTTGGGTTACCAGCCTGAGGACGAGGTGTAACCGTGCCCACCTCAATAAAACCGAAGCCCATAGCTGCAAATGCGTCAATGCACTCACCGTTTTTATCCAACCCTGCGGCTAACCCTACAGGGTTAACAAATTTTATCCCCGCCACAGTCGTTGGCTTCTCTACGGTCTTTTGCGAGTAGAACTTCTTTAATGGAGTATGTTGCGTACGATGCAGCCATTGAATCGCCAAGTCATGGCTCTTTTCGGGCTCGCACTTTAGCAATAAATTTTGAATAAGTGATTGCATGATATTTATAAAAAAGCCCTGGATACCAGGGCTTTTAATAGTCAGGTAATAATTGCGACCATTCTAATGGTTAGACTTCACGCTTAAAAGCATCAATTCACGCAAAGCGACAGAAAACTTAGCAAATTCGTGCGTATTGCTTGTTTTAAACTCTGACATCATATGATACCAACGTTTCAACAACGCTTGATTTTGCTCAATCCAGCTATCCAGGATCTCATCGGCATCTTTCGCATCAGGGCGAGACTGTAACAAATTTGCTGTGATAGAGCGTTGCTGCCAGTCTAACTCTTCGCGATAGGAGGCCCGAGCCAGCGCTTGCCAATGGTTGCTCACCGACTGGTTTGTTATTTGTTCAAGGAACCAATGTAATTCAAGTTTGGAGCCAAGTTGGAAGTATAGCTTAGCAATAACCGAGGTTTCGTGAGAATCCCCTTCATCTATTTGTGCCAAGTCTAAACTTGAGAACATATTAGAGAAGCTGGCAACCTGATATGCAATATCCTGCGGGACACCTTCTTTAGCGTAACGTAACGTGACCTTCTCAAGATATGCGTATTCATCTTCAACCAGGTAGTCCTGCAAGTGACGAGATAAGTCATCAAATGTTGACCGATATCGATCAATAGACTCTTGAATACCAAGTGATTTATTTCCATGTCTGATATACCAGCGAGAAGCCCGACGCATTATACGGCGACAAGATTCTAACATCTCAAGCTGAAGGTCTGCCGGTACAGCATTATCCAGATCTTCAATTTTTTCCCAGATATTCTGAATATTGAAGATACCTTTAATGATGGCATAGGCATTCGCAATTTCATCGACAGTGGCACCTGTTTCTTCCTGCATTCTAAACACAAAATTAAGGCCCATATCGTTAACAATACTGTTAGTTAACTTAGTGGCAATAATTTCGCTACGAAGTGGATGATCCTGCATCTGTTGATTGAATTTATCTCTGAGCACCTCCGGGAAAGCCTCAAGAAGAAGCTTCCCATGATATGGATTTGAGGTAATCTCAGGAATATTCAGTGAGTCCTTCAGCACCATTTTTCCATAGGCAAACAAAACGCTTAATTCAGGACGGGTAAATCCGCGATCAGAGGCTACACGATCCGAAATTTCATCATCAGAAGGAATAAATTCTAATTCTCTGTTTAGCAAACCTTCGCGTTCAAGGCCATGGACGAAGCGAAGTTGTTCTTTTAGCAACGTCACACCTGAACGTTCCGTTATCGAAATCGACTGCGTTTGACGGTAGCAATCCTGCAATACCAGCTCAGCCACATCATCCGTCATATCGTACAGTAACGCGTTACGTTGCTTGAGCGTTAAATCACCATTGGTAACCAGGCTATTTAACAGGATTTTAATGTTTACTTCGTTATCCGAACAATCCACCCCTCCCACGTTATCAATGAAGTCGGTATTTACACGACCACCGTGAGCAGCATATTCAACGCGACCTAGTTGAGTAAGGCCAAGGTTTCCTCCCTCGCCGACAATTTTTGCTCTAACGTCTTTGCCGTTTACACGTAAATCATCATTGGCGCGATCGCCGACTTCAGAATGGGACTCTTTTGTGCTCTTAATGTAAGTACCAATCCCGCCATTCCATAATAAATCGACAGGCATTTTCAGGATATTATTAATCAGCTCATTAGGGGTCATAGTTTGCTGACGGGTACCTAACCACTTTTTCATTTCGGCAGTTAATTTGATTGACTTAGCCGAACGACTGAAGACCCCGCCGCCAGTTGAAATCAACTTGCTGTCGTAGTCTTCCCATGAAAGGGACGGATTTTCAAACAAACGCTTCCGTTCCTGATAGCTCGCTTTCGCATCAGGGTTAGGATCAAAGAAAATATGTAAATGGTTAAACGCCGAAATCAGACGGGTATGTTCAGATAATAACATGCCGTTACCGAACACGTCGCCAGCCATATCACCAACACCTATCGCAGTAAAATCGGTAGTCTGGCAGTTTATACCCATCTCACGGAAATGGCGTTTAACCGACTCCCAACCACCACGCGCAGTAATGCCCATTTTTTTATGGTCATAGCCAACACTGCCACCGGAAGCAAACGCATCCCCTAACCAAAAGTTATATTCTGCTGAAATACCGTTCGCAATATCAGAGAATGTGGCCGTTCCTTTGTCAGCGGCTACAACTAAATAGGGGTCATCTTCATCCAGTCGTACGACGTCTTTTGGCGGTACGATTTCACCATTAACAATATTGTCGGTAATGTCCAGCAAGCTTCTTATGAAAGTACGATAGCAATTCTGCCCTTCCGCTTGCACAGCTGCGCGGCCTTCACTGAATGGAAGCTGTTTACAGACAAAACCGCCTTTTGCACCAACCGGAACGATGACGGTATTTTTGACCTGCTGCGCCTTTACCAACCCGAGAATCTCAGTACGGAAGTCCTCTTGACGGTCAGACCAACGAAGCCCACCGCGAGCAACTTTACCACCGCGAAGGTGAACACCTTCGACTCTTGGGCTATACACGAAAATTTCAAATTTCGGTAATGGCAGCGGCATATCGGGAATTAACTCAGGCATCATTTTAAATGATACGTAAGGCTTTTCTTGGCCAGCATCATCGACCTGATAGAAATTGGTACGTAATGTCGCCTTCATTAAATCCAGATAGCGTCGGATAATTCGGTCATCATCAAGGTTACTTACGTTATCTAACTGAGACTTAATTTCACTAAGGATGGCTTCTTGTTTTTTCTGATTCCGTTTCTTTTTAGGATTAAAACGTTGCTCGAAAAATTCAATCAAAAGTTTGGCGATGTCTGGATAGTTAGATAATGTATTCGCAATATAATCACGACTAAAGGAACTGCCAGTCTGGCGCATGTATTTTGCGTATGCACGTAAAATGGTCACTCGTCGTCCAGGCATACCCCCACCCAAAATTAGGCGGTTAAACGCATCATCTTCTAACGTGTTGTGCCAAACTTTTGCAAACGCATCCTGGAAAAGCTCTTGTGCTTTTTCCATGTCCATATGCTGACCACTTTTATGCAGCATGGTGAAATCCATCACCCAGTTACGTTCATTTTCGGAACAGGTAATTTTATATGGGCTTTCATCTACCACACGCAAACCAAAGTTTTCCAACATGGGCAGGACGTCGGAAAGGTGAATGGGTTCGGCCTTATGGAATAGCTTTAATTTAACAATCTGGCTATCGGACTGTTCTTCCTGTGGACGGTAAAAAAGCATATCCAGAGTATGATTTTCATCAAGCTGCTCAAGCTTTTGGATGTCGATAAGTGCTGCACTTGGAAGGTTTTGTTCCATGTAGCTACGAGAAAATGCATTCAGATATTTCTTTTCCAATGCCTTTCCGTTTGCCTCACCATGTGCGGCAGTGATGGAGGCAGCCAATCGGTCATTCCACGTTTTGGTGAGCTCAATAATGTTTTTTTCGATTTCCTTCACATCGTATTCCGCATTGTTGTCATCGACCCGTGCAATATAGTGTGTTCTTGCATAGACAGATTCAGAAAAATAGGTAGTAAACTCAACTTCTTCCTCAGCGCCAAGTGAAGCTTTAAGCAAAGCCTGGGTTTCTTTTCGAAGCTGAGTGTTATAGCGTTCTCTGGGGACAAAAACCAAACATGAAAAGAAACGCCCAAAAATATCTTTTCGTATAAATAGCTTAGATATTCCTCGTTCCTGCATCTGGAATATACCCATCACAATTTGTGCAAGTTCGGCCGAAGGCGTTTGCAGCAATTCATCACGTGGGTAAGTTTCAATTATGTTTACAAAAGCTTTATAGGCGTGAGTTCCTGGTTCAAAACCGGACAGGTCACAGACGCGTTTAATCTTTTCGCGTAATATGGGCAAATCGATTGCGCTTGAGTTGTAAAATGACGCGGAATACAAACCTAAGAAACGATGCTCTCCGATGACGTGACCTTCCTTGTCGTACGCTTTTACGCCGACGTAGTCCATATATGCGGGACGATGAACTCTGGCTCTTGAATTTGTCTTGGTCAAAATCAAGGGTTTGCTACTTAATGCAGCGGCACGTGCTGTCGCTGGCAATTTAGATATCAAACGTTCACGATCGCTTATAGAATTTTTCATCAAACCCAGACTGGAATTATTAGCAGGGACCCAACGATGATCACCCTCAATAGCCTTCACATCGTAATAACGATAACCCATCAAGGTAAAATTATGATCCGCCAGCCAATCAAGGAACGTCTGAGTCTGCTTTTTTACATCGGCCGACACCGGCCAGTTTAACGTCTCAGATTGCTTTATCACTTCTTTGAGTTTATCACTCATTGCTTGCCAGTCATTTACTGCAAGCCATACTTCATCCACTACTGAATGCAATTCTTTGGTAAGACTCTCAAGCTCTTTCTTTGCAGTTTGACGGTCTATTTCGATAAACAGAACTGTCTCTTTGGTTATCCCTTTCCCTGCTTTGCCAGGCTCTACAAATTCAGTGATTTTGTTTTCGTTATTTCTTTTTAAGCCGATTGGGCTATGTAAAAACAAGTGGGAGTTTATCCCCATTCTATTCAGCGCCATTCTTACCGAATCAACCAGAAATGGCATGTCCCTGACAATAATTTCTACGATGGTATGACTCGAGTGCCACCCCTGCTTCGCAATTTCTGGATTGAATACCCGGATAAAGGGCTCTTTACTTTGAAACTTTTCTAACGCATTCCAGAGACTTAATGTGGCACCGTATAAGTCGCTATCATTGCGATGCTCTAAGTCATCATTAGAAATATTTTTATATAACAGACGACCAAACTGCTGAACGAGTGCTTTTTGTTTCGCGTCCACTTTTTTATCAATAAGTGAATAAACATTGTCTAGCAGTACTGAATGCCGCTGAGAGGTGACTGTCATGAATAAACCTTTTTGTTATCGTAAGTGCAGAGTATTACTAACTATTTTCGCTAAATCTGAGCGCTAATGAAAGCCTTATTTAACGAGATATTAACAACATAGATAAGTATGCAAATTTAACCTATAAAAAAGGGCCCTAATGGCCCTTTTCTGCTTAGCTATGCAAAAAAATTTTTACTATTATAGCTCATTTCGCCTAAACCAAAGAAGTCTGGCCAGTGCAGGTAGTACGATAATTGCGCCTAACATGTTCACTAAGAACATAAATGTTAGCAGGATTCCCATATCCATTTGGAATTTAAGCGACGAAAATACCCAGGTACTGACGCCAATAGCCAATGTGATCCCAGTGAACAACACCGCGCTTCCTCGCTCTTTCAACGCGGTCAAATAAGCCGTCTGCACGCTATCGCCTTGTTTCAGCCTGTAGCTCATCGTCGAAAGGATATAGATCCCGTAATCAACACCGATCCCAACACCAAGCGCTATGACTGGTAATGTCGATACCGTGAGCCCTATTTGCAGATACGTCATTAATGCCTGAGCAAGAATCGATACAACATACAAGGGCACGACAACGGACAGTGTTGCACGCAATGAACGGAAGCTAATTAAACAAAGTAAGATTACAGCACCAAAGACGTATGCCATCATCGGCATCTGCGCATTCTTAACAGCTTCATTGGTAGCAGCCATTACCCCGACCGGCCCCGACGCCAAACTAAATTTCATATCATCTGTTTCATAATCCTGACGATATTTTTTCACCGCATCGACTACGCGTGAAATCGTTTCTGCTTTATGATCTTCCATAAACAGTATGACAGGCATTACTGAGCAGTTACCGTTTAGCAATCCAGAAGATGTAGGTATACGCGCAATTGCCTGGACTAAGGTTTGCTGATTCCGTGGAAGAACTTGCCACTTAACGTTTCCTTCGTTGTATCCGGCATTCACTATCTTCGCAACGGAAGCCAGCGACACAGTAGATTGAACACCCGGTACGTTTTCCATTTTCCATTGAAAATCATCAATCGCCTTCATCACACTATGCGAAGTACACGCTTCCGGTGTGGTTTCAACCAATACAGAAAGGTAATCTACGGTGACTTCATATTTATCTGTGATTAAGAACGTATCCTGGTTATATCGAGATGACTCATGTAACGCTGGGGCACCTGCATGCAAGTCACCAATCTTCATGTGCTGAGATTGATAAAAACCAAACACAAATAAAATCGCCGTAATTACCAGAATAATAGGCGCTGCTTTTTTGTGAGAACAGGATGCAACTAAACTCCAGAACTTATCTGAGTGTGCCTCTTTGCCTGCGAATTTTTCAACGTACTTGTCGTCAAATTTTAAGAAACTCATTAACACAGGTAACAAAATAAGATTTGTCAGAATAATTACCGCAACCCCCATACTGGCAGTAATCGCAAGTTCTCTGATAATCCCAATATCAATGACTAACAGTGTCATAAAACCGACTGTATCTGACAAGAGCGCAATGCCACCAGGGACAAGTAGCGTGCGGAAAGCACTCATAGCAGCATGTTTGGCACCGGCACCATTAACCGCTCTTTTCTCCACGGCATTAATCATTTGCACACCATGGCTTACCCCGATGGCAAAAACTAAAAACGGAACCAGTATCGACATTGGGTCCATTCCGAAACCCAAAAAGGAAAGCAGACCTAACTGCCATACAACAGCAATGATTGAACAAAGCAGTGGCAGAATCGTAAGCATGATATTTCGAGAAAAGAAATAAACCATAATAGCGGTAATTGCTAACGCTATGGCAAAGAACAGAAGTACGTCTTTCGCGCCATCAGCAACATCCCCTATCATTTTCGAAAAACCAATGATATGGATAGAAATGTTGTCAGAATTGAATTGGTCGCGTAGCTTCTGTTCAAGATCGTTGGCTAACTTTAAGGTATCAAGTTGCTCACCGGTTTGCGGATCTAACTCTAAAAGTTGTGCGGTGACCATCGCACAGCTGTAATCACTGGAAACTTGTCGACCAACTATATTCGCTTTTTCTACATTCGCTGCGACTAACTGTAATGCTTGTTTCGATGACGAATCGAAATCCGCAGGGATAACTGGTCCGCCTGCAAAACCACCTTCGACAATCTCGGTAAATCGAGTTGAGGGTGAAAAAAGTGACACTACTAGTGAGCGATTTACGCCATTAATAAAAAAGAGTTGGTCATGCACGTTCTTAAGCGTGTCAAAGAAGTTTTGGTTGTAGATATTGCCTTGCTTATCGCAGACAGATACCAGAACACTATTTGCACCGCCGAAGTCATTACGGTACTTCATGTAGGTTTGCATGTATTCGTGGTTGAGCGGGATGTTTTTTTCAAACCCCGCATCAAGACGCATAAATGAAGACTGGTAGCCAAGAAAAAGAGTTGCTATTAAAAATAGAAATACGACAACTTTTCGATTACCAAATACTATACGTTCTGCTAAATGAGTAATACTTGACATGTAGCTTATTAATCCAGATTAAGTTGTTTGATGCCATTTGCACTAACACCAATTATTTTGTTTTTAAATCTTACTGCGTTCAGTACAGCGGCTTTATCATCAAGTTGTTGAACGGATACTTCTTTTGGACGTTCACACTGACGAACCGGCGTGTAAGGAGTGTCGGCACTTCGAGGTAATGGACGTCTTAGGGTAACCAATATTCCATTGTTACCCATTGCCATTAAACTTTTGTCAGATAATGGGAAAAGCGCATTTAACGTGCTGGTTGAACAGGTACTTACATATTCCCACTCGCCCTGCTCTGCCATTTTGAAGATATTTCCTCTTAGCCCTACTGCTACAACAGTATCACCGCTGAGTGGACGAATATCAAAAAATGATCCTGTATAGCCGACATCATAACGATTCCAGCTTTTCCCTTTATCGTCACTGTAGGCCAAAAGGCCCGCCTCACCGGCCATATAAAGACGTTCTCCATCACGTGTTACGCGATTGATATGTGGTAGAATTGAGTTCAACTCTTGTTGATAGAATTCTTCATCTTCTTGTTTGACTTGTTCAAGGTAAGCTTGATCGTCAGCACTTAACAAAGTTGGATGACGCTCTGCTTTCCACGAATTTCCGCCATCCATTGTGCGATAAAATAACCCATAGGCGCCGACGGCGATGCCATGCTGTTCATTAAAAAACAACACATCTAAAAATGGCCGTTCCATGTCAGGGTTGTAAAATTGCTGCTGCCAACTTTTACCTTTGTCGGACGAATGTAAAATGATAGCGTCGTGGCCGACAGCCCAAACGTTATCACCAACTATGTCTGCAGCAGTCAAGGTCGAATGCGTTGGGACGGGTTGCTGGGTAAAAGTTTCTCCGTCTTCAGATGTGAGGATATGGCCGCGTTCTCCCACGATTACCACATATTCTGAAGCGACTACATCAAGTAAAACAGACTGCTTTACTAGCGGTGCCATAAAAGCTTGTTCCGCATAGCTTGTAAAAGTTAAACAAACCATGGCCAGAGCCACTAGGGCTTTTTTCATATGTAACAAGTATCCTTTTCCTTTTAACGATGCAATAAACAAAAACGGTTGGCAAGGGCCAACCGTCTTTGAATCGATTAGCGCATGCCTTCACGCCGTAAAGCCTGTGGCGTGAACTCTACTTCACGGGGACGAATGGAGAAGTCATACATTTGCTCTTCATTGTCTAACCCGATCGCTAAATAACGACGAGAGTTAAGATCGTGATAAACGTCTAACGTTGACCAATGCGTCGGCACTTCATAATAGTTGATACCGTATGCAAATGCGACTCGATACAACTCGCCGCGGTTATCATACATATCCGCAACTTGAATCTGCCAGCTATCTTCGTCAATGAAGAACACGCGTTTTTGGTAAACGTGACGGAAACCGTCTTTCAACGTTGCTTCCACTACCCATACGCGATGCTTTTCCCAACGAGTAAGATCAGGGTTGATATGGTTCGGCTTTAAAATATCTTCATAACTGACACTGTCGCTATGTAACTTATAGTTATTATAAGCCACGTATAACTCTTTTTTGCCCTTAAGTTCCCAATTGTAGCGATTTGGGGAACCATTGAACATATCAAAATCATCAGTGGTACGAAGACCGTCAGCTGCAGTTCCAGGAGTATCGTAGGCGATATTAGGCGCTAGTCGTACACGTCTTTGACCTGTGTTATAAGTCCACGCTTTACGTGGTTCTTTAACCTGGTCTACCGTTTCATGAACTAACAATGCAGTACCGGCCAAACGTGCAGGCTCAGTGACTTTTTGCTTAAACATGAACAAGATATTATCTTCTAACAATTGCTCTGGCGTTGCATCAGGCTCACTGTATTTAAGTAGAAGCTGTTCATCAAAACCGATAACGTTGTAACTACCGGATGATGTTACCGCAGCTTGACCACCGGCACGTTCAACCGCTTGTCCACGATAGCGAAGTATATGGTTCCAAATAACTTCCAAACCATTTTGTGGAACTGGGAATGGAATACCTATCGCCGCCCCCTTAATTCCATTACCGCCATCTAATAATTCAGCTCTGGTAGCGTTAGCTAACGTTGCCTCATATACCGCTTGTGGGTTAGATGCAGTTCTGCGAGTCTCATAAACTGGCATTCTGAAAGTTTCAGGATACGTTTCAAACAGCTTAATTTGGCCCGCGGACAATTGATCGGCGTATTCTTTATAATTTTGCGCGGTAATCTCAAATTTTACTTTGTCACCTGGAAAAGGATCCGGATGATGATCGCCCGTGCTGTATCCAGATGGCGCCTTCGTTATGCCGCCATCCCAAGCAGGTATACTACCGTCACTATTACCCGCTTTTTCTGCACCAAGAGGTGTTAGGCTATTTCCGAGCTTTTGAGCCTCACTTTCTGATACTTTGGCAAGTGCACTACTACCAATAGCCAGCGACATCGCCGCTGCAATTAAACCTAGTTTTTTAATCATCTTTGACACCTCTAGATTGAGTACTTGATGTTAAACGACACGAAATCTCTGTCAGCAAGCGCGTTGGTTGTGCCGATCCCACCCCAGAATGAGCTGTAGGACGCGGTTGCGGACCATTTACTTAAATAATCAAACGTAAAAGCAACACTTGCGGATTTAACATCTTCAGTAAACAGGAACAATGGATCCGGCGTTGTACCGTCAACATCGTGAGAAAAAGTTGCACGAGCACGCAGGTTAATACCTGAGAACACGTTGTTGTAATCTGCAACAGCTAATAGACGATAACCCCATGCATCATCTGTAGCGAATGGGTTTTCTTCAGGACCATTAGACAGACCAATATGCAAACCCGTACGAGGGTTACCACTTGGCGTTGGTTCAAGTGAAGGCGTTCTGGATGTACCTGGCGCATTTAAACGGATTACATCAGGATCTGGGAAATCAATAACATTCACCCAGCCCACTTCACCTAACAGGATAAAGTTGTCAGAACCCAGTGTTGGTCCAAACACATGAGATAAGGTCATCTGCGCCTGCACGGTATCCGAGAAAAGGAAACCTTCTGCTGTTTCGCCTGGACCAACATTTCGACCAATATTATTTAACTGTGAAATACCTTCCAGATCTGGACGTATACCCGCATTAGCTAATTGCTCCGGCATGCCGGTATAAAGCAACTCTACGTCATCGATTTGTAACGGCTCATCTACGCGATAAGCAATTTCACCGGCTAACGCAGTGGTTCCTACGTTGGTATTAAAACTAAAGCCATACAGTTTAATATCTTCTGGGTAGAAGAATTGTGCTTCGGTAAACGCTTCAAGATCGGTAACGTTATACTTATCAACACCTTGTGCCAATCGGCCTAAGTCCCTTTGGATAGCTGCCGGCGTGAAGTTTGATGTTACACCCGAAATTAGCGGTCGCTGACTGTGGTAATTGATGTGATAGAAACTTAATTCAGACTCATTTAACGCCTCGGCAAACCAAGCTAAACGAATACCATATTGGCCTTGATCGTCTGCATCATTGTGTGCATCGTCTGAATACGCACGCAGCGCAACTTTCGTCGGGTATGCTAGATACGCCTGTGAGATTTGAGAAGGATCTGCCCCGGCTTTTAACGCCGCTCCTAACTCATTTAATGAACTTAATAAAAAGTCGAGGTCAATATCCGGATTACCGGTGAAACCTAACTGAATATTATTTGCCTGACCACCTTCACCAGCGAAGTCATTAGTTGCGAAATAACTGCCGGAAACAGGTAACCAACTACGCTCCCATTCGTATTGATAATAACCAGAGACGCTTACGGTGTCAGTTAAACCTAACGAAGCGAACACCATTCCTACCGGAATAAAGACTTCTTTAAGCTCTGCACCCGGAGCGCGAGCGCGGGTTACATCAACAGGGTTGGTGGTATTAATACCATGCTGGATGAAAGTGCTTTCACCCCAGCTAATAACTTGTTGCCCTACACGAACAGTAAGTGGTTTGTTACCAAGCCACCAATCACCATAGAAAAACGCATCAAGTAAACGTGCATCCTGGCAAAGTAATTCTTCTGCTTCAGGATCATCACACAAGTCAACTTGTTTACCAGTAATAGGATTAGACCAAGGACGGTCACCGTCCATTTGTTCAAAATCATAAAACCAGAATCCGCTGGCGAAGAAACCGTAATCACCAAAATTAATGTCTAATTCATGAAGGCCTGAGATCTGAGTCGAATATGGGTCGCCTGGATCATGCGCCAAATTACCTAAATCACCATTGGTAGAATACGCGCCGTTTGAGTTGGCCCAAACATCCGCACTAGGATATATCACATTGGTAGCAGCGTTATAGCCAGACCAATCGAACTGAGGGTGATTGCTGTTGCCGATAAGACTATAGTCTCTGTCTTCTGTCCGGATACTGGTGGCAAGAGTAAAACTAGAGTCGAGTGAAACACTAACATCACCAAATTGCCAGCTTGCTGCCTGAGTTGACATCGAAGCTGCGCCTAGAAGGGCGATAACTCCTGCTGCAATAGGTGACTTTTTAAATGCGCTAGGCCTGTTTGTCATATTTTTTATTCTCCTAAATCAACGCTAAGCAGCGAAGACATAAAGACCAACCATATTGATTAACAAAATGATTACATCATTTCGTTTGAATCGCAAGAACTAATCGTACCAGTTCTTCAATACATAACATGAAAGGTATCAATCAGTTATTTTTTATCTTTATTTTAAACATCCATGGCAGACCCTATCCTATCTTCTCAAATGAAACAATTTTGTTGTTATTATTAATAATCATCCTGAATCTCCCCTGAATCCCTTGTTTAGTTACAAGTGGCCTTAACCGCGACGTTGGTATCTGAACTCGGTGGCCCGAATCTGCCGTAATCACCACCGAGTTGTTACCAGGTCGATAAAAAGCCTCACATTTTCCATATGATAATGAAATGCTGAAAAAATATACGCTTCCGCTAACCGGTTGTTGCACCATACGCGAGGCTCTTACTGACTTTTTCGTACATATCCTTACTAAGAGCTTTATGCTCTAAAAGGCGTGCTAACTGCCCTTTCATTTTATCTTGATGATGCTGATTATACTTTTGCCATTGCGTAAGTGGGGTGACTAACCGAGCTGCGACTTGAGGATTACTCTCGTCAAGCTTCAGTAAGTAGTCAGTTAAAAACCGATATCCGCTGCCATCAAGCGCATGGAATCCACAGGTATTAAAAAACGCAAAGCTTCCGATTAAAGAACGCACGCGATTTGGGTTTTCTATACTGAACTGCGGATGAGTCTGCAACATTGTGATATGCGAAAGGATGTCCGCCCTTTCCGTTGTTGCGTGCAACGAGAACCACTTATCGAGTACCAGTGGGTCATCTTTCCAGCGTTCACCAAATGTATCCATCAACTCATTAAATAACTCGACTTGCCCCTGTTGCGCCGCTTTCAATGAACCAAGCGTATCAGTCATATTATCCGATTGCTGGAAATGCGTCCTGATCAAACCATTGTATTGGTCTAATTTTGCGAGGTGGACCAGGAGAACATTCTTACACCGCCTTGCAATAACATCCTGCTGTTCATATTGATATTCACCAGTCTGAATAGATTGATAAATAGCATACAATTCACTTTGTAACATTTGAACAAACGCTTTAGCGAACTCCTTCCTGGCTGCGTAAAGGTTTTCAACATGGATATTGTGTCTAGTTTGGCATAAGGTTTCAAAGCTCGGAATAACTAAGCATTCACTAAGTAACTCATAGTTTTCTCTCTCGCGCACCAAAGCCGATTTTAAGCCTTCCCACAGTTCCTGCTTGATAGGCTGATTAGCTTCATATTGAGAGATACACCAGTCATAGAGCTGTTGCAACGCATCCCACCGATTGAACTGATCCGGTGCGTACCTGAAAACGGCAAGTAGCGCTTCACTGCTGAGTTCCTGTTTCACACGAACAGGAGCGGAAAAATTCGCTAAAACAACAGGAATAAGCTTTTTGCCATGGCTTTCGAACGACAGGGTGAGTTCTTTTTTATCTACAATAAGCTGACCATTGGTGACCTTACCTTCTACATCTTTATATATGTTACCGTCTGTGTCGATACAGCAAAAACCGAGTGGAATGAATAATTCAGCTTTTTGTGATTGATCGGCAGTAGGAGGTGTCGACTGTGATACTAAAACCAAGGTCTTATCACCATTACTCTCTTGGGTGATTGTAATTTCAGGTGTACCTGACTGGCTATACCATCGGGCAAAGTGATTCAAGTTGATATCCGTGGCAGATTGCATTGCACTAAGAAAGTCATCACAGGTAACGGCTTGTCCATCATAGCGCCTAAAGTATTCATCCATACCTTTTCTGAAGCCCTCTTCACCTAACAAGGTATGCAACATTCTGATAACTTCTGCCCCTTTATCATACACAGTGACAGTATAGAAATTATTCATTTCTATGACTTCATCTGGGCGTATCGGATGACTCATTGCACTGGCATCTTCAGCAAACTGATGCTCCCGCATAACTCTTACGTGCTGTATTCGATTGCTAAGCTCGGAGGTCATATCAGCGCTAAACTGTTGGTCTCGAAACACAGTAAGCCCTTCTTTTAAACTTAGCTGAAACCAATCTCTGCAAGTAACGCGGTTTCCTGTCCAATTATGAAAATATTCATGCGCGATGACTGATTCAACATTGAAAAAGTCTTCATCTGTTGCGGTTTCAGGGTTCGCTAATACGAATTTACTGTTGAAGATGTTCAGGCCTTTATTTTCCATCGCTCCCATATTGAAGAAGTCAACGGCTACGATCATATAGATATCCAAATCGTATTCCAGGCCATAAACCTGCTCGTCCCATTCCATGGCCCTCTTTAACGAATCAAGTGCAAACTGACCACGGTCACGTTTACCTTTATCTACATATAATTCCAGCGCCACTGTCTTACCGCTTGCAGTAACAAAAGAATCTTTTAACAGATCAAAGTCACCCGCCACTAAAGCGAACAAATATGAAGGCTTTGGATGAGGATCATTCCACGTTACCCAGTGCGTGCCATCCTCGTTTTCTCCACTGGCTATTGGATTACCATTTGAAAGCAAAGTGGGAAGAGAGTCCTTATTACCTTGTACGGTCACGTTATATTTCGCGAGAATGTCTGGGCGGTCGATAAAATAAGTAATGCGCCTGAAACCTTCAGCTTCACATTGGGTACAGTAAACCCCATTAGATAAGTAAAGCCCTTCCAATGCCTTATTAGTTGCCGGTGAAATGTGACATAGGGTGGTTAATGTAAATTCATCCCCTACTGAAGCAATGCTGAGTGACGTATCAGACACATGGTGATGGGATATCGGCTTACCATCTATGGTCACTTCTACTAATTTGAGTTGTTCACCGTCCAGCACCAAATCCTGATTGTGCGTTCCATTCCTTTTTATTTTAAGTGTACTTTGCACCTGAGTGTTATCCGGGTGCAAGTTTATATTCAACTCGACATTGGTGATATAAAAAGCAGGCGGTTGATAATCCGCCCGACGTTTAACCTGCATACTCACGTAACCTCCTCTAGTTCGTTACGATTGCTGCTCCTTTGGACTGGCCTGAAAAGGAGGCGTTAATTTTAAAATCTTCACGCCAAGGAATGCGTAGATTATTGCCAGAATTGGGTTGATCACATTAAAGAACGCATAAAATATGTATTCGAAAGGATGCACCATTAACACGCCATGCATATAAGCCCCGCAAGTGTTCCACGGAATTAATGGTGAAGTTAACGTACCACCGTCTTCCAGGCTCCTGGACAAATTAAGTTGATGCAAGCCTCTCTTTTCAAACTCTTCTTTGTACATTCTTCCAGGCATGACAATTGCCATATACTGATCAGCTGTGATTAAATTTGTCCCGATACAGGTCAAAATGGTGCGGCTAATCATATCACCAGCTGAAGTTGCTCCGGCTAAGATGGCGTCCACAGCACGTTTTAGCAGACCCGCTTTTTCCAACACGGCCCCAAACGAAAGCGCGCAAATAATCAACCAGATGGTATTGAGCATAGAAGACATCCCTCCACGGCTCAACAGGCTATTTAGGTTTTCGTCGGGTGTAGCGAAACTGACACCATCGAAGAATGCAGTCCAAACAACTTTAACCGTCCCGACTACACTGCTATCACCTGCTTGAACCATACTCATGATCACATCACTTTGGAACAACATTGCCCAAACACCCCCTAATAAGGCCCCGATAGACACCGCGGGAAAGGCAGGCATTTTTTTAACGGCAAGGGTTAACAGGACGATGAGCGGAATAAGTAAATGCCAACCAAGGGAAAATGAATCTTGTAACAACGATTGCATATATTCTATTTTCTCTACTGAGGCATTACCTTTTTCAGAAAAACCGAGCACTAAAAATAAAATAAGCGCAATAATAAAGCTCGGAATGGTCGTCCAAAGCATGTATTTAATGTGCTCGAACAATTCAGTTCCGGCAACAGCGGGAGCTAAATTGGTAGTTTCAGATAGGGGAGAAATTTTGTCGCCAAAATAAGCGCCAGAGATGACGGCACCCGCCGTAATTGCAGCAGACATTTCCATCCCCGCAGCGACCCCCATTAGTGCCACCCCTACTGTAGCCGCCGTTGTCCAAGAACTCCCAATACTCATTGCTACGACCGCACAAATCAAGCAGGTTGCCGCATAAAAAAACGAAGGATTTAACAGCTCTAACCCGTAGTAAATCAGTGTGGGGACTGTACCTGCTAACATCCATGTGCCAATCAGCGAGCCGACAGCTAAAAGGATTAAACAGGCTCCTAAAGCCATGGAGATACCCTGGACAATACCTTTTTCAACCTCCGCCCAACTTAAGCCGTTTTTCATGCCTATGATTGCGGCAATTCCGGTCCCTAGCAATAAAGCGATTTGATTAGGACCATAGGATGATGCATCTCCGAACAGATATACCGCCGCCCCCATCATAATGACGAGTAAAATAATTGGAAAAAGTGCGTCAAATAATGATGGCGTTTTTAGTTTTTTTGACATTTTAGACCTCTAACTACGCAATAGAGCGATAAAACATAAATGCAATTACTACCGGACATACGAATCGGACATACCATGGCCAAATCTTCCAGAAAAGCGTGTTCTCAGCTTGCGCATTACCTTCTTTTAATTCGGCTAAGATATTATCTTTGCGCCACACCCAGCCAGCAAAAATACACAACACCAGCCCTAGTAGCGGTTGGCTATATTGTGTAGTCAAAGAAATAACAAACCCGAACAACGTCTGGAAGTTAAATATGATGGCCGCACTGGCACCGAATATAATTAGGGTCATTAGCCACACGGCTTTATTACGAGCAATACCTTTACTTTCAACTAGGTATGCAACGGGAACCTCCAGCATTGAGATGGATGATGTAACTGCCGCTATTACCATTAACGCAAAAAATGCAATAGCAACAACAACGCCTACATCTCCAATGGAATCAAACAAAGCTGGAAGCACCGTAAAAATAAGTTGATCGCTATCTATTAACAGTCCATCAGCGGTAAATATTTCCACGCCATTATTTAGTGCTACATACATTGAAGGAATGATGAGCATACCGGCGATAATGGCAACTCCAATATCCACTAAAGCAACAGAGGCGCCAATGGTTGGCAAGTTTTCCTGTTTACTCAAATAAGAGCCGTAAACCAGCATGGTGCCGACACCAAGAGACATCGAGAAAAACGCCTGCCCCATTGCACTAATGAGTAAGTCAGGATCAAGGACGCGCGAGAAATCCGGTACCAAATAGGCGCTCCAGCCATCCATTGCACCTGGCTGGAAACTCACATAGACAATCAATAGTAGAATGATAATGACAAGAGTTGGCATTAGACGTACTGACCACTTTTCTATACCAGACTTAACGCCCCCCAACACTATCATGGCGGTAAGACTCAGAAATAGAGCGCAGAAAATCAGATTGCGCGGTACAGAGAAGGAAACCAGCCAATTCGCGATGCTTTCCGCACCAACAATCTTCGCACCGGATTCGCCAAAATATGCGATCATCCAACCGCCGACAATGGCGTAGAAGGCCAAAATTAATGAGACGGTGATACCGCCCCAGATACCAACAGAGCGGCCAATTGCGTTGCCTGATATTTTACCAAGCGCATCAACCATATTTGAACGATTTGCACGGCCGATAATAAGTTCAGCCATCAACACTGGATATGCCAGAACAAATGCAAGAAGTAAGTAAACAAGTATAAAGGCTGCGCCACCGTTACTGGCAACTTGTGTAGGGAACCCCCATATATTTCCAAGTCCAACCGCGGAGCCCGCTGCAGCCAAAATAAAACCAATACGTGAAGAAAATTCACCTCTTGATGCCATATGTGTTTTCCCTGAATTTGTGTTTATTATTATTGACTGGCAGACAAAAAAAAGAGGCTGGTGTGCTACACCAGCCTCTTTTCAAAAAACGCACTTAGTTATGGTTAATCGCGTATTTGCCAGTGTTGAGCATATCATACGTGATATTTGCCGCTTCGGTAAGTAGTGGATCGATTTCATCCAACTCATCGGGCAAGTCATCCAACGATTTAACCGGGTCTTTACCCAAACGAGCTAAACGCTCATTTGTCCGCTTCAACTGCTTATCCTCAGCTTCAGTTTTTTCAGCAATACGTTCTGATTTAACCAGTGAGATATAGTTACGATCCTTGTGCTTGTTATATTCAGCTATATCTTCCTGAATATAAGCGAACTCAGGATCCTGCATGATGCGCGCATTATGCTTCGCCGTGAGCACATCCACTGCACTTTGGCTATCACCGAAGGTTGTGTAATTAGCTCGATTAATGCTATCCCAAGGAAGCGCATTTTCTTCCTGGCTTTCGCCCCACTCTGCCGGATTGATTGGCGATGGAAATGATATATCGGGTACTACACCTTTATGTTGAGTACTGCCACCATTTATACGATAAAATTTAGCAATGGTGAACTGAACACTGCCTAACGGGTTGTCATACAAATCATAGATACGACCCAAGCCACGGTGCTGCTGAACGGTGCCTTTACCGAATGTTTGCTCACCGATAACGATACCGCGATTATAATCTTGCATCGCTGCTGCAAAGATTTCAGAAGCCGAAGCACTGTAACGATCAACTAACACTGTTAAAGGGCCATCATAAGCCACCAAGCCATCAGTATCGCGATTGACTGAAACCTTACCTTCACCATAGCGAATTTGAACAACCGGGCCTTTTTCAATGAAGAGGCCAGATAACAGGGTTGCTTCGGTTAACGATCCCCCCCCGTTTCCTCGCAAATCCACAATGACACCTTTTACATCTTGTGCTTTAAGTGCATCAATCTCTTTTTTCACATCAACATGCAAATTGTTGTAAAAACTAGGAATCGTGATTACACCCAGTTTTTCACCTTCGTGAATACCTGAGTCTGGTACATACACCTCAGATTTTGCGGCACGATCTTCCAGCTTAATTTTGTCCCTGGTTAAGCTGACGACGGACATTGTTTTACTTTCTGTAGCACCTTTTTGCACTTGCAAACGAACTGTACTACCTTTTGGTCCTTTGATTAACTCAACGACTTCGTCCAAACGCCACCCAATTACATCCACGAACTCATCATCACTTTGTGCAACACCGACGATTTTATCTTCAGGTTTGAGTGATTTTGATTGATCTGCAGGGCCGCCGGGTACAATGCTCTTGATGACCGTGTAATCTTCTTCACTCTGTAACACTGCACCAATACCTTCAAATGATAAATTCATATCCATTTGGAAGCGTTCTGCATTACGAGGAGAAAGATAACTGGTATGGGCTTCGATACTGCGCGCAAACGAATTCATTACCGTTTGAAATACATCTTCACTTTTCGCTTGCTGAAGACGTTTAATCGCACGGGTATAACGCTTAGTAAGCAGCTCTTTGGCTTCTTCCCATGACTTGTCCGCCAGCACTAAATTTAACGCGTCATACTTAATTCGCTGGCGCCAGAGCTCGTCAATTGCCTCCTGCGAATCTGGCCAATCAACGTCATCGCGTTCAAAATAAAACTTGTCGCCTTCTTCTTCAAAATTAAAAGGCTCTTCAAGTAAACTTAACGCAAACTTAAAACGCTCTATACGACGTTCAGCGTTAGCGTTATACATGTCATAGGCAATGTCTAAGTTGCCTTTACTGAGCGCATCATCAAACTGAGTCCGGTATTTTTCGAATTCTTCAATATCGGATTTTAAGAAAATCTGTTTGTTATGATCTAACGATCGTAAGTAACGATCAAAAATCTTGTTTGAAAGCGCATCATCCAACGCAATTTCCTTATAGTGAGCGCGGGTAAAAAGTGCGCTGACACGCTTAGCAGCGACACTATGCTGTGTCTCTTGCTTAAGCATTGGAAGCTCATCAACTGTGGCTGAACTGGTGGTTGCACCGGCTCCAACACTCATTGATAAAAATGCGCTAGCGATAGAAATACGAAGGATATTTTTCATTTTACGACCTCTTGGAACTTGCCAAACGTAGAGCCTCTGATGTGACTTTTACTACCATGCCTGAATCCAACTGAACGTGAACGCCGTCTTTAGCGACTTCTGTAATAACAGCATGCATGGGCGCCTTACCCAGTTTAACTGTTACTCTAGTACCCGCGTGCAAATCATTTTCAGTCAATTTTGGTGGCGGTGTTTTACTTGGTCTGCTTGATTTAAATTTAGTTCCCTTTTTTCCTTCAACATTGCGTCTGGC
>CAZROH010000009.1:0-78086 GCA_964601635.1 uncultured Alteromonas sp.
GTCTTTCAGACGCTGAACAACGGTTAGCCGATTTCAAACGCAAGTACAGTGATGTATTACCTCTTCAAGGTAGTTTTTATAATTCTTTGCAAGAATACCGTAACCAGTTAGACACAACCCGACTTGAAATTGAGCAAACTCAACGTCAAATCGAATCGGTTAGAACGCAAATTTCTTCAACGAAAATGTCAGACAGCTTTGGTGTGAGAAGTGAAGGAGAAGCCGGTTTGCAAACGCGTTATGATGACCGTATCAAATCGCTTGAAGACCAACTGGATAATCTGACTCTTCGATTTACTGATAAGCATCCAGATGTGATAGAAACAAAAGCATTGTTAGCCAGCCTGGAAAAAGCCCGCGATGACGAACTTAAGCAATACCTTGAAGAGCAAGGTATGGATACCAGCCAACCCATAGGCGAGTTAAACAGTCAACTTACGCTTGAGGTCAGCCGGCTGAAAAGTAATATCGCGTCTTTGCAAGTTAAAGAAAAAAGCCTGACAGATAAAATCGCCAGTCTTGAATCAAAAATTGATCTCGTTCCTCAAATTGAAGCGGAACTTGCATCACTTAATCGTGACTACGGTATTACTAAAAGCAGATATGAAGAACTTCTTTCAAGAAGAGAGTCTGCTGATTTGTCTCGACGTGCGGAAGTCTCAGCAGAAGAGTTTCAGTTTAGGATTATTGAACCTCCATTGGTTCCTGGCCAACCTTCGGGGCCAAACCGAATTCTTCTTTACTCGGTCGTTTTACTCGCTGGGTTTGGTATCGGTATGGTTATCGCGTTCCTTGTGAGTCAGTTAGCACCTGTACTGGTGCGAGCAAACCAATTGTCAGATATAACCGAATACCCTGTATGGGGCGTGGTCAGTCACTTACATGCTGATACTGTTTTAAAACGCAATCGAAACCACATGGCAGTTTTTGCTGCATCATCAGGTGTGATCGTGTTGATGTATGGTTTCCTCGTAAGTACAGAAATTCTTAATATCCAGTTGCCAGGTGTGTTGTAATGAGAAGTACAATTGAAAAAGCGCTGCAAAAGCAAAGAGAAGCGCAGACGTTAAAAAAACAAGCGACTTTAAATGCACCGAAGTCTGAGGCAACTACCAGTGCTTCCGTTGAGAAGGTAAGGCCGGCTGCACGTACGCAAAAGACTGATACACCTGCTTTTGATATTGATTTTGAAAGGTTGGCTGATAATGGTCTGGTCACCGTTGATGGTGGTCGAACGCAAATTAATGAAGAGTATCGTGAAATCAAGCGAAAGCTAATTAAAAACGCGTTCGGGCCTCTCTCAAAGACGCTGAATAATAGTAATATTATTATGGTTACCAGTGCCAGGCCATCAGAAGGTAAAACCTTTACGGCAATAAACCTTGCATTGAGTATCGCTTCAGAGCAGGACAAAACGGTTCTGTTAGTTGATGCAGATGTATTAAAGCCAAATGTGTTGAATACGTTTGGCTTAGAGGGCAGAAAAGGTTTAGTCGAGTATCTGACCAGTGAAGTAGATGATATCGCTGATGTCCTATACCCCACGAATATTGATAAATTAAAAATTATTCCCGCAGGAAAGTCTCATCACTCTACGACCGAGCTTTTAGCCAGTAGAAAAATGCACACCACGGTAGATGAGTTCGCCAACAGATACCCAGACCGAATAGTTATCATTGATACCCCTCCCCTGATTGGAATCAATGAAACTGCGATTTTGGCTAACTTTGCCGGCCAGGCTGTTGTGGTGGTTGAAGAAGGTAGATCTAAGCTTGCAGATATTAGGTACTCTGTTGAACGCTTGAGTTCGAATATGGCTATAGGATTTGTTGTTAACAAATCAATTAACTCAGATAAGGGAGCGGGTTATTATGGCTACTATTATGCGGAAGGTCAGGATTAAAATGAACACCTCAACCCTGGCACTTAGAAAGTTAAACTTCGTCGCTATTAGTTTGGGGTTGCTTTCATATCCAGCTTTTGCTGAATTCAGACTTGAAGGGAGCGTTGAGTCTGAGTTGATCTATCAGAATATTGATTCCAATTCTTTAGGAACGAATGATATTTTTTCGCTCCAACTTAAACCTGTTGTCGGTGCTCTATTAAAAACCAATTCCGTCGATGGCTACTGGGTTGGCTCCGTCACGCATTTACAGCGCGAAGGCAAAACAGCCCCCGATAGTGATACCTTTCCAGAATATCAGTATAACGTGGAGTGGGAAGCTATTGAGAATATACTTACATTCAGTGGCCAAGGAGGGTTGCAATATAGAGCAACGAATGCTGCCGACTTTATTATCGCGGATTATTTAAATAGCAGTGACACACTAACAAAAGCGCAAAATGATCGTGTGGGAGCTCGAATTACCTTACTAAAAGGTGATTGGGTAAAAGCTCGAGGTAACGTAGGTTACTCGGTTGTTGAAGCGGATGAGTCTCCTCTTTTTAACGATTTTGCTCTCGATAGTGAGAACTACGTAGCGCGTGGCCAGCTGTCAAACGGTGATGAAGCTAAACGAGTAATGTGGGACGTAAGGGGTAGTTACCAAAAATCAATGCGTAATTCAAAGGCATTAAGTGATTTTGTCAGCACCAATGCTAGAGGCTATGTTGATACGTTGGTTGTCGGTAACTTTGGTGTGCGATTAAATACATACTATGAAGAACACGACGTTTCAGAAAGTACTGATGTATTCAGAAATAACGATGAATTCACCAGTTATGGCGCCGGGGTAGTTTATCGGCGCTCACAAAACAGATATATCGCGGTTACCATAAACGAGGCCGAATCAAATAACGCCCAAATAGATGGCGATCAATATGTGGGAGTAGATTTAAAATGGGCGTTATCGCCCCGCACTTCTATTGCTGCTGATATAGGCAAAAATGCATATGGTAGTCGAGCTAAAGTGGATTTTGAATACGCTACAAAATACACCAGTGCTAAATTAACCTACAATGATCGCATTACCAATACGTCCAGATTGTTGACAGAAGATAACATGATTGGAGTCTTTATCTGCCCTATTGATGTGGGGTCTTTAAACGGCTGTAGCCCTTCAACAAACCTGGACTATTTACCTAGTGAAGGTGAACAGGTTGTTCCGATTCTTGAAGAGCTTGTTTCATTAGAAGAAGAAATCATCCTACGTGAGTCTCTCATCGGCCAGTTTGGATATTACAAAGGTAAACTTCAGCTCGAGTTAACCTTACAACACTCTGAAGATCAGTTACTCGAACAAGAGCTTGATAGAGAAACTTCAGCAATCATCACATCTGCAAGATATAGACTTAATAGCAGGATGGACTGGGTTAACAGCTTTCAATATGTACAGTCTGAACAGCAAACTCCACTATTGGCAAATGCTGAAAGCGATAGCATCTCGCTTCGAACTGGAATAGACAGATACCTAAATCCACGACTTTTTTTCCAAACCTATATTACTTATCTCGATAAAAATGGGAACTACGGTGGTGGCAGGTATGGCTCTGATTATAGCGATTTACGCTTAAGCGTTGGCGTTCGCTACCTTTTTAATTAATTAAAAAAGCCGTTGTTTACACAACGGCTTTTTTGATTTCTACTCTTCATCCTTTAACCGAACATAAGTGCGGTACTTTTTCTTTAATAGCTTATCAATATACTGTGTAAGCTTAATTTTATGGCTGATGGCATCATCCAGCGCATCCACTAGTTCGCTAAGCATTCCCTTATAATACTCAACTTCTTTTATTTCATTTCCATTTGGCGTCAGTACCTTCTGAGTAGGCTTGAAGCTCCCCTGCTCTTCCGTTTCAGCTACTTCTTCAGGCTCTTCAAACTGTGGGGACTGAGGCTCAAACATTTCATCTTTTACTTCATCAATAACCGCGTTTACCGCCTCTTCGGTAAGTACTTCCAGTTCTTCCAGAAATCCGTACAGTAGAATGCGATCCATTAAGGTATTGATTTTTCTAGGGACACCACGGGTAAACTGATAAATATGTGAAAAGGCTTTATCAGACAATAAGCGATTACCTTGCCAGCCCGCGTGCTGCATTCGAAACTCAATGTAATGCTGAGTTTCATCTTCCGTCATCGGAGCCAAATGACATGATGCAACGATACGTTGTCGAAACTGCTCCATATTCGGAGCACGCAAGATAGGCTGAAGCTCTTCCTGCCCAAGCAGGAAACTTTGTAACAGCGGCTTACCAAACTGCTGGAAATTAGACAACATGCGCAATTCTTCAATCGTCTCTAACGGCAGATTTTGTGCTTCATCCACTAACAGCAACGCACGCTTGCCTTGTTTACTTAGGTCATACAGAAAGTGCTCAAGTACGTCTAAAATATCTGCTTTAGACAATCCAGCCACTTCTAAGTCAAACTTGGCAGCCACCATTTTTACGAGCTCATCGGGCGACAATTTTGGTGTCACAATTTGTGCAGCAATGATGTCGTCTTCTATTTCATCTAATAAGCTATTAGCAATGGTGGTTTTACCTGTCCCTATATCGCCTGTTATTACAATAAAACCTTCCGCTTGAGATAATCCATATTGTAGGTAGGACATAGCCCGCTTATGCCATTTACTGGCATAGAAAAACGCCGGATCGGGCGTGAGCTGAAACGGCTTGGAGTTCAGCCCATAATAACTTTCATACATGTATGTTACCGCTTATCTTTTTGGCTATGCTTAAAGCACTAGCTTATATTAATAACCGTTATACGGCTATCATCGTTGATATGCGTTGAGTTTTACTACTCAAAAACAACGCAGGTCTATTTAATAAATATTAGTTACTATTGTTTTACGCTTTTACTGACGATTTGTTCAATTATGCCAGTAGTTGATACGCCTTCTTCAAAATGCAATACCTTCACCTCACCACCGTTATCTTGCACCTCTTTTGCACCTGCAATCGCGTCTATGGTGTAATCGCCGCCTTTTACCAAAACATCGGGTAACAAACGTCCGATCAAACGTTGCGGGGTCTCTTCTGAAAAGGGGACCACCCAATCGACAGCGCTGAGTCCGGCTAATACCGCCATTCTCCGGTCAACCGAGTTTACTGGTCTACCCGGACCTTTTAGCTTAGTGACAGACTCGTCGGTGTTTACCGCAACGATTAATCTGTCACCTAATTGCGCCGCTGCCTGCAGGTAAGACACATGTCCGGCATGCAAAATATCGAAGCAACCATTGGTCATGACAACGCGTTCGCCTTTACTTTTAGCAAGCGCCATAGCACGTATAAGTTGCTCTTCATTCATCACCCCTCCATCAAGGTGGGTGCTCTGCTCATTCAAAGCCAATGCCAACTCTGTTGGAGTGATAACCGACGTACCTAATTTGCCGACTACGATAGAGGCTGCGATATTGGCTAATACACATGCGTGCTGCATTGACTGTCCGCTTGCCAACGCCACAGCAAGAGTAGAAACAACAGTATCGCCTGCTCCCGTTACGTCATAGACTTCTCTTGCCTTAGCCGGCAAGTGAAATGGTGACTCATCACTGAACAGTGACATGCCTTTTTCAGAACGAGTAACGAGCAGGTTATCTAATTCTAATTTCTCTTTCAGGCTTTGGGCTTTTTCAGCTAAGCGGGATTCTTCCTCAACGCTCCCCACCACGCCTTCCATTTCAGCCATATTGGGAGTCAGTACGGTTGCACCTTGATACTTTGAAAAATCAGTGCCTTTGGGGTCAACCACTACCGGTTTTTTGTGTTCCCGAGCCAGCTTGATAAGCGAATTTACACCACTTAATGCCCCTTTATTATAATCAGAAAAGATAACCAAATCGGTTCTTTTAAGTTGCTCAGAAAAGTGCTTAGCTAACTTCGACTTATCCACGTCTTCGAAGCTTTTTTCAAAGTCCATGCGCAAAAGTTGCTGATTTCGGCTTAGTACCCGGAGTTTGGTAATGGTGTTAAATCCAGAGACTGGCAGAAAACAACACTCCACACCATAAGATTCAAGGCGAGCTTGCAATAACTGCGCATTCTCATCATCACCACACAAGCCGATAAGCGTTACCTGAGCGCCTAACGAAGCGGCATTAATTGCAACGTTTGCTGCGCCGCCTGGACGATCTTCTATTTCTTTAATATTCACCACAGGAACCGGGGCTTCCGGAGAAATGCGGCTGGTGCCCCCCTTCCAGTAGCGGTCCAACATTATATCACCGACAATTAGAAGTCTGGCTTGGCTAAAATCTGGTAGAATCATGATTCATATTAATTTTTGAGTAGTGGCCAATAGTATAACAGTGGAAACTTCGAATGAGGACTCTGTAAAGACAAACTGGTATGTATATCTGATTGAAACTCAGGGTGGCAAGCTTTATACAGGCTCAACGACTGATCCCAAACGCAGATTCAGACAGCATTGTGGTGAAATTAGCGGCGGAGCAAAATTCCTAAAAGCACAAAAGCCGCTTAGATTCAGAGCCATTTTTCAGGTCCCTGATAAATCAGCGGCACTGAAGCTTGAATACAGAATAAAGCGTTTATCCCGACCGCAAAAACTTAAATTAATCGACTCCCATTGCATTGACGATACGCGCCTTGCTTGCGCGTTGCCTGTGGTATCGTAAAGTATTCGGTTAACTTAAAAAGCCCAGTACTCCATTGACGACCAACGCGATGCCGATACTTAACGTTAGCGCCAGACAGGCCACCCCCACATTATGTTGCTGATCTATTTCCTGACGATAATCCATTCCAAACAATATAACGCGTTTGCTCATCGCCACTAGTATCATCAAAGAAACCGTCAAAATGACGGAAATGCCCAACCATCCCGTAACGTTGCTCACGTATCCCTTCGGATTATATGTTAGCAGGCTGCCAGCGGAAGCCACTATAGTAGCTGTTCCTAGTAAGTTACCTGAGTGTTCAATCGCCAGTGCTAATTGTCCTTTCCTCAATGCGCCCTGAAAAGAGTCATTCTGATTACCTTTCGCATACCGCCTTTCGATTAGGCGAGTTAACACGAGCAGTACAGCCAATACCACCAAAAAACCCGTGATAATTGCGATAATTGCGTTGGCATCACTCCCATCCACCCATAGCATCATGCTACGCAGTATAATGGCACTGGCAATTAAACTGGCTGCATCAACCAATGCCACACTCACACTTCTATCTGCAATCATTGCCTGGCTATCAAGGCGGTTAAGCACCAGTTTATCGTGAGCGAAGCGGCCAAACTTAACCAGCACGATGCCAACCAAACCAAAGGTTAGCATGCCCACAACGGCTTGTTCATAGCCTAAACCGACATGGCGACCAACCACGGAACTTAAGACAATACAAAGTGATAGCATACCGCCCGCGATACTAATACCAAAAGCGAAGTTATCCTTTACGCCTAATTCTTCTGTCACCGAATTCGTTCTAAATGCACCAGCCAACCATTTCATCACCATTAATAGCAATAGTGCTAAACCTAAATCAATTAGTAAATATACCCACAGGTCAGAAGGCAGATCGACCAACTTTATGAGTGTCTCCATCAGCTATATACCTTATAAAATTTTACTTATTTAAAACTTTTTATAGCAATGTATTGTCTTTGGCTGACTTGAGCCGTTAATGTAGTCCATATAATTCTTTTAGCATGCATACGATGAGCGACCATTACAAGTTTATTCAGGAACGCAGCGAACAATTCTTTGTGGAAGTAGAAGATAAGCTGCCCAGCTTGTCGGAAGCCGCTAAACAAAACTTGCGCACACTCGTTGGTTACAGTGATTTTATCTGGCGTCATTTGTCTCGACACCCGGAGTGGATTGAAAGCGTACTCTCAACTCTTAATAACAACCAGGACGATTACGCAGCACTGATTAAGAGTGACTTGGCCAAGATAAATAAACCAGAGCAGTTACATCAGGCATTACGGACGTTCCGTCATTTTCACATGTTAGGAATATGCGCGCGAGACCTGTTAAATCATCAAGATATTGAAGCCTCACTCCGCCAGGTATCTAACCTGGCGGATGCATTGATTATGGGTGCCTACAATTGGTTATACCAGCAATTTTGCCAAAAGCATGGCGTACCAGAAGGTGAACATGGACCTCAACCACTGATAATACTCGCCATGGGCAAGCTGGGAGGTCAAGAACTGAACTTTTCCTCTGATATTGATCTGATTTTTACTTTTCCTGCTAAGGGAATCACCCAAGGGGCAAAGAAGCCTCTTGAGCATCAACAGTTTTTCATCCGCCTCGCCCAACAGTTAATCGCAGCGCTTAATAAAATTACCGATGAAGGCCAGGTATTCAGAGTCGATATGCGCTTGCGGCCATTTGGAGACAGCGGGCCCCTGGCGATGCATTTTGCCGCGTTTGAAGATTACTATCAGGACCAGGGTCGACACTGGGAACGATTTGCGATGCTTAAAGCGCGCATTCTAAATCCGCCAGATGCTTACACCGATCATCTAACATCAATCTTGAAACCGTTTGTTTTCAGACGATATCTGGACTTCACCACGCTTGATGCACTGAGAGACATGAAGCAGCTTATAGCCAGTGAAATCAGACGCCGACAGCTCGCAGACAACATCAAATTAGGTGCAGGAGGGATTCGAGAAGTAGAGTTTTTTGCGCAAAGTTTTCAACTTATTCATGGTGGGCGCGAACCTGCGTTACAATGCAAGGGTTTAAAAGAAGCACTCTTCGCATTGGCCGATTTAGATATCATTGAAGCGGACGTTATCGACACCCTCTATGACAACTATTTGTGGTTGAGGAAAACAGAACACACCCTACAACAGTTAGACGATCAGCAAACCCAAACGTTACCCAGTAAAGAATGGCAATTACATATCGTCAGTCAAGTCATGCAGAATGAAAGTATTGACGATTTTTCGACGCAATTAGCTAGCGTCATGGCAAGTGTTCACCAACAGTTTAATGAGTTGGTTGAAGAAACCCATGAGTCACATAGTGATGATGATTCACTTTTCATTAAATGCAGGGATTGCTGGCGCATGCCCTTAGAGCAACACGAGTTCGTTGCATTATTTACTCAGCATTTAACTGAGAATGAAAGTAAAGCCATTTACCAATTATTAGATGACTTCAGGCAACAGTTGAGAGGTTTTCGCTTGGGGCAACGCGGTGAAGATTCACTGCAAAAACTCATGCCTGAAGTATTGTATGTGCTAGTAAACCAACATCCAAGTAGCTCAGACAAGGTTTTAAGTGCCGTGCTGCAGGTAGTAAATGCGGTTCTGGGAAGGACCACATATCTTGATCTGTTACTAGAAAACCCGGATGTTTTACAGCAATTGGTTTCACTCTGCTCACGCAGTGACTGGATTGCCAACCAAATTCGTCACTTCCCGCTGTTACTCGACGAATTACTTTCCCCCGTGTATTTACAAAAGCAATGCGTTAATTTAGACGACACTCGCATCGAACACGCTGACGAACTCAGGCAGCACCTTCTCAGAGTTGATCAAAACGATACTGAGCAGTGGATGGAGGCAGTGAGGCAGTTTAAGTTGTGCCAGCAACTGCGCATTGCGGCCAGTGATATCAGCGGCTCATTACCTGTTTCAAACGTCAGTGATAAGCTCACGGTACTTGCAGAGGTGTGCCTGACGTCGGTATTTCAACAGGCTTGGCAACAACTGACTGAAAAATACGGAAAACCAGAACATCTTCAAGCTCAGGAAACAGGGTTCGCGATGGTAGCCTATGGAAAATTAGGTGGCTATGAACTGGGCTATGGCTCCGATTTAGATTTGGTCTTTTTGCACGATGCTCCCCATCACGTCCAGACCGAAGGTCCTAAACAAATTGGGACCACTCAGTTTTACATCAAACTCGCTCAACGCATTATGCATTATTTGACAACATCGACACTATTTGGACGCCTCTACGAGACCGATTTACGTTTGCGTCCCTCAGGAAGTGCAGGACTTTTGAGTTGCCATATTGATGGGTTTGAAAGTTACCAACAAGATGAAGCCTGGACCTGGGAGCATCAGGCACTTGTAAGGGCTCGGGTTGTGTGGGGAGATAAAGAAATAACAGAACGCTTTAGCGCAATTAGACTTTCAGTGCTGACACAAGAACGACACGAAGACGCACTTCGAAATGAGGTGACAAAGATGCGCAAGAAAATGCGCGATCATCTTCTTGTGAAAGATGCCGCTCAGGTCGACTTAAAACAATGTGCAGGAGGTATTACAGATATTGAGTTTCTAACTCAGTACTGGGTGCTAGCTTTTAGTCACCAATATCCCAAAATTGCCCAATACACCGACAACCTGCGTATTCTCGATAGCATCGCAAAAGCTGATATCGTCAAACAGGAAATTACAGACACCCTAAAGTCGGCCTACCTCACACTTCGAGCGGATTATCATCAGTTGACGCTTTCGGGCAACAAGTTGGCTGAGGATTCCGAGGAGCTTGAATCAATTCGAAACCAAGTAACAAATATTTGGCAAAAAGTGATGTTATCTGCGGAGTAATTTGCAACCCGACTGTATTATGAGCGATTCACTTCACTGCAGGATGCTTTAAGGTATTTTGTTTTATTTTCAGTAACAACTAAAGAGCGTTGTTTAGGACATATATAGGTTTTCACTTCTCCTACGAAGTTACTGTCTATCGCTGTTGCAATTTCAGACAACGCTTTAACGATTGTGCCGTCAACCTGGAAATGATGCTTAATAACAAAGTCCTGATCCAGGTCCCAGATAACCTGCATCCCTTCCTGCTCTGCAAAAGAAGAAATAGTTTCCCTGAGTGTGCCACCGGCCTTAAAGCTACGCTGCTTGTGCTCTCCTACCCATCGCTTGTTTATCGGTTTGAGTTCACTGGACATTCCACGAAGTTGGCTATCAAGGCTTTGTTCGCCGTTTGCGACATCAAGCACAAAATCACCTTTATCCTCTTTAATTCTCTCGTCGGATGACATGCGAAATTCACGATAAAAATCACTGAGGCCTCCGGCCACACTTTTTTCTTTCGTTTCCCCTTCAGGAACTGGCGCCGATGCGTTTTCAGATTGCAGCTGAATTAATACAACAGCGACAATAAGCAGCGTCAATGCTAACCCTATATGCTTCGCCCAAAACATCGAATTGGAAAAGCCTTTTTGTGCCATATTCATTCACCGTTGCAACTCATCTTTTAGCTTCCGACAGAGTCTTAAAAACACTATATCGGCAGCTTTTTAATTTTTATTATTGATAAAGAGACGGAGTATTGTCATCCGGCCTGGTTTTAAAGCGTTTATGCATCCACAAATAACTTTCTGGTTGCTCCTGAATAATGTCGACAATACGAGAATTTAGTAAGGTCAACGCTTCACCATCTTCCATTTCTGCCAACTCCGGCATCGCGGGATAAATTTTAACCTTATATCCATCAAATGTGTACTGGGAAGTAATTAGCATAGGGACACAATTTGTGCGACGAATGAACATTAACGTTGCTGTGGTGGTCGCGGTTTCGCTCACCCCACCGAAAGGGACAAAAATGCTTTGCGATCTGCCATAGTCCTGATCAGGTAAATATAAACATAACTCGCCCTCATCCAGTGCATTGATTAACGCTCGTGCGTTGCGCTTATGGATCATATATTTGTTAGACTGGGCGCGGCCCCGGTACTGCATAAAGTCGACCAATGGATTATTATGCTTGCGATAAAACCCCACCGAAGGCCACGTGTAACCGAGTCCTCTGCACGCGAATTCTAAATTAACATTATGCAACGCCATGCCGAACACACCTTTACCATCAGCAAACGCCTGCTCAACATGCTCAAAACCTTCTACATGAAATGCACGCTTTACTCGCCATGTTGGCCACCACCACCCCATTGCTGTTTCAAACAGTGCCATACCTGTTCGCTTAATGTTCTCGCGTAATAATTTATCGCGCTCACTTGCGGGCATATTAGGAAAGCAAAGCTCAATATTGCGTTTAGCTACCTCTGCCCTTTTGGGCGCAACCACACACATCAATTTACCTAACTGAGCGCCTAACCATCTTATGACTGGTAGCGGCAACCAAATGATAAGGTAAAGCAATCCAGCACCTATCCAGATAGCCCAATATTGAGGCAATAGAAAACGCAGTGAAAATTTAGGCGGCTTAATGGCAGCAGACAACGACACAATTCCTGTATTTTTTCAGGTATTGTAACCTCATAATGATTTGCATTGAAGAGTGGTGGCTGTTTGTTCAGCTCGAGATTAATAAATTCCGAATTCCATTGAGGTATGAGCATTCCGTGCGAGAGTTTTCATGTTCTGACTAGCCAACTGACCAGAGGATTGAACGTGCCAAACAGAATACTTGTGAAGTGACTGTAATGGTCTCACCTCAAGGAATACAGAAGCTCGCGTGTAATCAATTGGAATGGGTATGATACTCCCGATCGATTTGTTTCAGCTTTTTCTCAAACTGCTCGTAATGTTCGCTTGACTCATAATCAAAATGGTACTGATTGTGAAAGCCGAACTGCAACTTCACCTTTGGATCTTCAACAAACAATGTGTATCCATCCAAATCAGTAAAGGCAGTGATCCCATTCAGTCGATATTTGTCGTCCTGTTTTTCACCAAACTGACGTATTTTTTCAAATACCTGTAGTAAAAATTTTGCATCCAGCTCGTTTTTCATATTTTACTTTCACTTTTCACATTCTTTAATAGCCTTAACAAAGGTACAGCTATTCTGATGATATAGTTTAGTTAAAGTTGTAACGAATACCCAGATTAATCACATTGGCTTTGAAGTCATTCTCGCCACGGATATGTTCTAACTCTAATCGAACCATTGTCTTTAGCGACATATGATAGTCAAAGCCCAATGCAACCATCCCGCCGAGGATGCCTTCATCATATTCACAGCGCCCGGTTATCGAGGATACATCACCTAGTGAGCACTTACCTTCATCAACCGGCGCATAACCTTCGACATCTATCTTCATCACACCAAATTTATAAAACAGTTCACCTACCTGATGCCCCGCTTTTCCTAACACGGCAAGGTATAGTGATGACGCTTTCATTGATGACATTTCGCCCTTGTCATCTATAAGCTCTCGAATTCCGGCTTCTGCATACCACTGGCGCTTAAATTGATGACCCAAGGCCAAAGCATAGTTGGCGTTATCAAGTTCTTGACCAACAAATTTCAAATCGGTGTAACCAGAGGTAACAACGCCATACATCTTTTCAGTAGCTTGAGCGCAAAACGTAAGACTTACGCAACATGCTAGAGTAGCAAGTTTCTTTATCATCATTTTTATAGTTATATTTTAAGTCTTAAAAAAAGTGTTCCAACGACAATTGAATGTGGTCATCTCGTCGTAAAAAATAAAAGGTATCGTTTTCATCGTCGGATGAAAAGAAATATGCATCAATTTTCCAGCGCCAGCTATTCGTGATCCGGCTTGAGGCTTCAATAAATCCGCTGTAGGTCTGGAAATCATCGAGGTCTTGGATATAACCGAATAGGAACTCTGTTCCGTCAATATCATTCCATATCCAGCGTAACCCGGTCATAAGATCATTTTGGCCTGTAGCGAAAAAATTGTTCTCTCTTTCATCGAACTGATATTCCATCAATACGCCTAAATCATACTGAGTGTCAAACACGCCGACACTTGTTCGCTCGAACCCCGCTACTGCAGCAGCGAAATTCTCACTTTGACCGGAACGGTAGATACCTTCAAATTTTAGCAACCAGGCTCCCTGGACTTTTAACACGTCAACGCCAACCTGTGTTATCTGCGCATAATACGGGCGAAGGCTAACATTACCGAATTCATCAAACTCTGTAACTAACTCCGGTTCTCTGGAAGTTCCGTCGAAGTAAGACAAGCCTACTTCCCACGGCCCTATGCTGTTGCGCCATCTAAAGGCATAATCAATATGCGACTGTTCGTCGTCTGATTCATATAAAGCGAGGTCACCTTCAATGGGTAATGGAGGACGTAAACGACCATCCATTCCAGCAAAAGTACGTTCGCGGAAATAAGGCAGCACGTAAGCTGAAAGCGTACCCCATTCACCGAACACATTTAAATTAACCATCGGTTGACCGAGTTTATCTTCACCATCTACCGCTTCGACTGAATCAGTTTGGTTAATGATATCGACTAAGTGGATAGATTCGGTCTGTCCCCAAAACACGCGTCCGACGCCAACCCGTGTTTCCCAGTCTTCTGCGGCGTGAAGCCACTGCAGCTCACGAATGTCAAAATGCGTTCTCTCTTCATCATGCTGATCGATTCGAGCAAACGGCCGGAATAAAATACTGTCAACTCTGTCATTCCACTCGTAATACAATTCTGGTTCGATATACGCCGACAGTTGGGTCCGTTCCTGGCCTGGATAAGCTGCATCCTGCATGAAATAACGAGTCTCAACCCCGGCCTGACCACTTATATCAATTTCAATTTCTGCGAAGGCTTGCTGATGGGTAAGCAACATCCCTGCACATGCTAGTAGTTTCTTGATCACTATTTTATCTTGCTCTTCGTAAACTGTTTTCGTCAAAGTCAGAATCTTCTAACCCCACCCCGAAATCTAATTCATGGGTAATAAGTTCGGTGGATTTTTGGGTTTGAACGTTATACATATAACTCTTCAATGGGCGCCAGAATTCATCATCAAATAAGGTGTAATCTTCAAATTCAAGCGTCTTCAGCAGATCCCCTTTACGATCATAAAACTCTACTTTACGCACCCTGTAGTGTTCTTTGTCGATCCATACAATTTGCTTTGAATAACCTGAAAATCTATCTTGAGGAGTCTGCGAAATAACGAAGACTTCATCCCCCTGATATGTATCATCGCGCAAATAATCGTAAGTAAATTTATCAATTTCAAACGAGGTCATATCTTCAAACGCAAACTCGCTGCCCATGAATGGGCCCGATTTATTTTGCGATGCTATTCTTTTTACCCGTTTAAGTGCGGGTAAGTATATCCATTGTTCGTCAGGCTCTTGAGAATGTGAAAAGCTCAAAAAGGCAGTGCCACTTACATCGCGAGGCGAATCAAAAATGGTCAGCGCCTTATCGCCGTCATCTTGAACTTCCAATGTTTTCACGCGCATTTCTCGCACAGACTCTTGCCCCTGAGCATTACGTAAAATCATGGACATATCGGCCAACGAATTATTCCACCCGCGATCGCTGTTTTTGCGCTCAGTGGCAATACGTAACCCTTCTTTTTCTGACTTTTCGTCAGCCTGCACTAGCGGTGTCGCTAAAATAGCACAGGTGATCAGGCTACATAGCCAATTATGTTTTCTCGCTAATCTGATCATGCTCAGCCGCCCCTTTTCTCTTGCTTAACCACATTAAAAATGCGGGTAAAAACAGTAAATCTATCAGCAATGCAGCAACTATGATAATTACTGTCAACGCTCCCATATCAGCATTTAAGGCAAAACTTGATAACGTTAGTACGCCAAAACCTGCTGCTAAAACTATTGTGGTCGTCGTTAATGCTAACCCCACCGTTCTGAACGCATAATGAACGGCTTGCTCAACATCTCGGCCCTCTTTTCGTGCAACCTGGTATTTAGACAGGAAGTGTACGGTATCATCAACAATAATCCCTAAGGTCATACTTAACACTACCGACAATGCCATGTTGATTTCACCGGAGAATACTCCCCAAAGTCCAAAGCCTACGCCAGCTGGAACCAAGTTAGTTATTAAACTGACGCCACCTAAGAACCAGGAACGAAGGGCAATGACGATCAATCCCGATATCAAAACCAACGCTAATAACGTGCCTCCCACCATACTTTTCATGTTGCGCTCGCCAATATGGGCGAACATTAATGGCGGACTTGCTGCTTCTAGACGCAAATCCGGTGCCAGCTTAGCAAATTTCGCTTTGGCTCGCCGTTCAAACTCAGTAAATTCATTGCTGCCCAGATTATCCAATACGGCAATGACCCTTAAAGCGGATTTATCGATATCTATCTGATTATTAAGATCCAAACCGTAAGGGAGCGACATTTCGTAAAGCAACAGATATTGAGACGCTAATTCTTTATTTTCCGGCAATTTGTAAAACGCTGGCTGATCAGCATGCATATTCATATTCAAACGCTTCATCGTGTCTGAAAAACTCAGTACATGCTGTACCTCCGGCTGCTCCTCCAGCCACCCTGCGAACTGTCCGATTTTGCGCAAAAAGTCTGGTTTGGTAATGCCATACTGTTCATCTGTGTAAGCGACAAAATCCATATTTGACATTCCACCAAGGTATTCCTTTTGCACATTCACGGCTTGGCGAAAAGTACTGGAATTATCGAAGTAATTTACCGCTACATCATTCAATTCATTTTTGGCAGATAGCAACGAAATACCAACTAAAATAATCGCACTGACAGGCAAAATCGTACGATAATTACCGGTTACCCAATGTCCGATTTTTTCAAAACGTTGTTGTTTACCGGCTTCCGTAGACGATTGCTTAAAAGGGAAAAGCATGAGTAAGGCAGGCAATACGGTAAGAGAGAAAATACACGCCAACATTACCCCCACCGCAGTCATATTACCGAGATCTGCAAGTATAGGAACCGCTGAAAAATTCAGCATTAAAAAGCCAATCGCAGTGGTTACGCTGGTAATGATAATTGGCTTTTTATTGATTAACAGACTCTTGTGAATGGCTTCGGATTTAGCCATTCCCGTATCTAAATACAAACGCATGCCGACAATTATATGTATGCAATCTGCCACAGCCAGCGTGGTTACCATAGTGGGAACATTGACCGTTGCCGTGCTTAAAAATAAACCGTACCAGCCTGCCAGCCCAAGCGTGATTGTTATAGAAGCTGCAACAACAATCAAGGTTGATATGGCAGCGTACATCGAACGCGTCAGCACACCTATTAACACTGTTATCAGCAGAAACATTAATGGCACTAGTGTTTCAGCATCCTGCTGTGCAGCAACTGCAAAGGCATCGTTCATAATCACCATCCCATTAAGATAAATCTCATGGTCTGGATACGCTTGTTCATACTTTTGCTCAAGCGTACGCGCAAAATCTGCAATTTGAATGACTTCTTTTGTTTGATCACCATCGGGTAACTGCACGGTCACATCTACTACCGCCACTTCACCATTGCTGGAGACAAGACGGCCATTAATTTCCGGTGCAGAAGAGACGATATCTTTCACCCAGTTGATGTGTTCAGCATCAGTTTGGCCCTCCCTGATGAGATCTGTAACGATCATGTCATCTTGTTCAGCATAGGTATGCTGGTAATTAGAGAGAGATTCAACACGCAAAGACAGCGGTAATTGCCAGGCATCCTCAGTCAGTGCCTGGGTTAACTCAAAGGTAGATGGCTGATAAATAGTGCCCTTTTCAGGCACGATCAGAAACGAGACGTTTTCGCTTTTGTTAAAAATATTCTGCATTTCTTCAAATGCAACGCGCTGCGGGTTATCCGCTTCAAAGAAGACCTTGTAGTCGCCTCTAAAATATAAATTCTTCGCTCCAATACTTGCGATCACGCAAATAACAAGAAACAACGCCAATCCAACCTTAGGCGATTTTGTGAACCATGCAATCCAGCTGGGAAGTGCTCGCATCAGTGGTTACCTGTTTTTATTAGTCAGAACAATAATTTGAATTTAAGTGTATGCCACATAAACGCTTATTTCGATACCTAAGTTTGAATTTGTAGATCAGAGTATAGCGTTTATACCAGCTAACGATACGTCCAATTAGAAGGATCGCTTTTGTCACCGAAAATTTGATCTTTGTTTAAATTTATGTAGTATGACGGAAAACAACTGGTCAGATGAGCGGATGAGTATTATGAGTATCAGAACTAGCTTGAAAAAAGTTTTGCCCCCTATTTCGATTACCGAACAAGAAGCCCTGGATGCAGGTGATGTTTGGATCGAGTCTTCTATTTATCGCGGCAAACCAGACATGCAAGCACTTCGCTCCATTCCTCAGGCAAAGCTAACTGCGGAAGAACAGGCTTTTCTAGACGGCCCTGTGCAGCAATTGCTTGAAATGGTAGATGATTTCGAATTAAGCAATGACAAACATATTCCACAGGAAGTATTGAGCTTCCTTGGTGAAAATCGATTCTTTTCAATGATTATTCCGAAAAAATTCGGTGGTCTTGAATTTAGCCCTTACGCCAATTCAACGATTGTTGCGACAATCGCGGCAAAAAGCGGCGCTATCGCTGTAACGGTTATGGTTCCAAACTCATTAGGTCCGGGTGAGCTCTTGATGCACTACGGTACCGAAGAGCAGCAAGACTATTGGTTACCGCGTTTGGCTGTTGGCAAAGATATCCCCTGTTTTGCATTAACCAGTCCTGAAGCGGGCTCAGATGCAGGCGGCATTCCAGACGCAGCTATTGTCACCAAAGGTGAATTCAACGGAGAGGAAGTGTTAGGCCTTTCGGTTAGCTGGGACAAGCGTTACATCACACTTGCGCCTATTGCCACTGTGCTTGGTCTGGCGTTCAAAGTGTATGATCCAGATCAACTTCTTGGTGACAAGCTTGAGCTTGGTATTACCTGCGCGTTATTACCTAAATCACACCCTGGAGTGGAATTAGGCAATCGTCATGATCCTATGGGCGTGCGCTTCTATAATGGTACCACCCGTGGTAACAACGTCTTTATTCCAATGGATTTCATTATCGGTGGCCAGAAGAATATTGGTCGTGGTTGGCAAATGCTGGTTAGTTGTTTAGGTGCAGGTCGTGGTATTTCTCTTCCAGCGATGGGTACGGCAACCGGTCAGACTGCACTTAAAAGTACAGCTGAATATGCATTTGTGCGTGAACAATTCGGTTTACCTATCGGACGTTTTGAAGGGATCCAGGGCAAACTGGCCGATATAGCGGGTAAAACTTTCCTTCTAGAGTCAATGCGAGTCCTCACTACGGAAGGCTTGGGACTTGGTGTAAAACCCGCCGTGGTGACGGCAATTGCAAAATACCATATGACCGAGTTAGCCCGTGATGTATTGAATTCGGCAATGGATATACAAGCCGGTAAAGCGATTCAGCGTGGCCCTCAGAACACATTGGCAGGAGGCTACGCCGCACTGCCTATCGCCATTACGGTTGAAGGTGCCAACATCCTTACCCGTAATTTGATGATTTTCGGACAAGGTGCGATGCGCTGTCACCCGTACCTGAAAGATATGGTGGACTTAATTCACAGTAATGAAGCATCCGCTGATGGTGAATTTAATAAAGTACTCAGAAAAACTGTGGGCTTTAGTGTTAAAAATGCTTTTCGCAGTTTAAGCAAAAGCTACCTACCATTTGTTCGTGAAGCAGAATCAAGTTTGCCTGAGGTACGCAAATATGAAAAGCGTATGAATGCATTATCTGCGAAGCTGGCTCCACTTGCTGACCTGTCCCTTCTGGTATTAGGAGGCGATTTGAAGAAGGCTGAGTTGCTTTCTGCACGTTTGGGTGATGTGATGAGTTACCTTTACGGTGCCATGGCAGCTGTACGCTTCTATGAGCAGCGTATTGAAGACCGTAAATTAGCCAAGCCTTACTTTGACTACGCCATGCAGTGGTCACTGCAACAAGCAGAACAAGCCCTGGTGGACTTTATTAACAACTTCCCTAATGCGGCGACACGTGGGTTAATGCGGGTACTTACCAA
Organism: uncultured Alteromonas sp.; assembly: GCA_964601635.1. GTDB lineage: Bacteria > Pseudomonadota > Gammaproteobacteria > Enterobacterales > Alteromonadaceae > Alteromonas. The sequence continues at coordinate 19,654 of CAZROH010000009.1, forward strand.
GACCTATTCAAATAGCGTTAGCAGTATCAGCGATGATTTATTGCGTGAACTTTCATTGGCGTCCATGCAGGATAACAGTGCAAAAGCGCAGTTGACCCATTTAGTTCGTCCGATTCCAGGTGATGGCAACGACATCAATGAACAAGCATTTAAAGCAAAACATGCTGTTGCACACTTATTGACGAAAGTGCAAAAAGCATTACGCAAAGAGCCTGTCGTACCTTTCGTGTCGCTTGAAAATGCACTAAATAAATTGCAGGCTAAAGGTATCATCACCTCCGCTGAAGCGAACTTGCTGCACGATTACAATGAAAAACGTAAACTAGCGGTTCGAGTTGATGAGTTTACATTTGATATGGAACTGGTTGATGCTAAGGACACGGTTAACCCAGCAGAGACATCGACTAAAGATGCCGCATAGTTTTTAACTGATATGTGATAAAAGGCAACCTCAGGGTTGCCTTTTTTTTAAATAAAAAATGCTCAGCTGACGCAAACGAGATGAACGAGTTCCGGTAACACCGCCCCCTGCAGCGCAAGAGTAACGTTTGACGTCATGAGCGAATAACATATCAGGTTAAAATGATATATTATGAATTGATAGCGCGTAAATTTGTGCAATTAATAATATTGACGTATTTTTTGTACAGTACTTTCGACTTTTTTATTAATCCCAAAGGTAGGCAATTAGCTTGGATGCCAAGTCAGCATTAATACAGGGAACAAGGGACCAATCCATTCGGTATGACGTGGTTAAGTTGCTGTACGGCAATGTCTACACGTCTATGCTCATGAATGCTCTGGCAATGAGCTTCCTGGTGTTTGGATTTAGCAACCCTGAAATTTACCAATTAAAATTGTACTTTTGGTATGCCACCATAATACTCATCACTATTCGATTGCTTGATAACCTTTATTGGCAATTTTATTTAAGGGGCACGTCGTACGACCCACTCCCTCCTCATTTGAGATTTACCGTCGGTGCGATTGCCAGTGCGCTTTTATGGTCGGCCTATGTAAGCGTGTTATATCATCATATGGGGACGGCGGAAGTAATGACCACGCTGGTTATCATTTCTGCAATGGCCGGTGGGGCGTCAACCATTCTGGCGCCTAGTCGCCTCTTAGTCGCATTTTATTGTACCTGTCTTATTATCCCGGTAGCAGTACTGGGTATTACCGACAATCGCGCTGAGTTTAATGTACTTGGCTTTTTAGGCATTGGCTACTGGGTCATGTTGTTGAGTGTTGCATTAAAATCCAGCTCATTTTTTAGCGAAGCCATTAATTTAAAAAAAGTAAACGAATCGCTAATCTCAGAACTAAAAATGGAGCGCAATGAAGTCGCCAGAGCCAATGAAGCTCTTCGTATTACTAATGAAAAACTGGATGACTCAAACTCCACACTTGAAGAGGAGGTCATAAAGCGTACCGATGATATTCATCGCTTATCCAATCGTGATCCTCTCACTGAATTACTAAACCGTGCCGGATTCAATCGTCATTTAGCAAGTATTCTAAAGACTACGCGGGAACTGGATAATAGTTTGGCAGTGCTGTTCGTCGACCTGGACGGCTTTAAGCAGGTAAACGATGGTCTTGGTCACCAGATTGGCGACAAAGTACTGGTTGAAGTTGCCACGCGCTTAAGGCGCTTCTGTGAACCTGATCACCTTGCTCGTTGGGGAGGCGACGAGTTTGTCATGGCGTTGCCCTATGCCAATCGGGAAACCGCTGTCGCTATTGCGCAAGCGGCAAGAAGCGGTATAACGATCCCCATTCTCGTAGATGAAAACCAGATCTCACTGGATGCCACTATCGGTATTGCCATTTTTCCTGAGCATGGCGACACGGCTTCGTTATTAATCCAGGAAGCCGATGTTACCATGTATGAACAAAAGCGTATTCAACCGGGTACGGTAGGCGTATTCAGTGCTCAGATATATGATTCGATTAAAGAAGAGCAGGCGTTACGAGAAGGCCTGCGCCAGGCGATTAGTCGCCGGGAACTGTCAGTGGTATACCAGCCCATCATAAATAGTGCTGACAATAGTCTTTGGGCTGCCGAAGCGCTACTTCGTTGGACATTTCGTGATACACCGATTGGGCCAGACGTATTCATACCTATTGCAGAGAAAATTGGGCTCATTCATGAAATTGGTGACTGGGTCCTTAACCGGGCTTGTATTGATGCCGCCCAATGGACGTTTGGTGACAATGTCGCTGTATCAGTCAACGTGTCTATGCTTCAACTGTTGGATGACAACTTTATAGGTGCACTTGAACGGGCATTGAAAAGTTCAGGCCTGGCAGCTGAGCGCTTACATTTAGAAATTACTGAATCCGTATTTGCAGATAATAAAGAAAAGGTACAGATGCAGGTAGACGCCATCAAATCGCGTAATATACATATCTCTATTGATGACTTCGGTACGGGATTTTCCTCGCTCAGCCAATTACAAACCTTAAATTTTGACCACATTAAAATTGACCGTGCATTTGTGCAGAATTTAGAAGAAGGCAGTGATACTATTATCCGCGCAACCTTGTTAATTGCGAAAGAATTTGGTTATAAAACAGTTGCCGAGGGTATTGAAACACTTGATCATGCAGATCGCCTGACCAGTATGGGGGTTGACTGTTTACAAGGATATTATTACGCCAGGCCCCTCCCCGCACGGGACTTAGCCAAGTGGTTCGAACAACACCAACAATAAAAACGATATGGCACAACTTTATTTTTATTACTCTGCGATGAACGCAGGGAAATCAACGTCTCTGCTTCAATCCGCATACAATTACCGTGAACGTGGCATGCATGCCGTAATTTTCACTGCGGCGATCGACAATCGATATGAAGTGGGCAAGGTTACTTCAAGAATCGGCTTGCAAGCCGAAGCTCAGCTTTATCAGGAGTCGGATAACATTCATCAACGGGTTGTGGCACTTCAGGCAGAACGTCCCCTTGATTGTATCTTTATAGATGAAGCGCAGTTTCTAACCAAGCAACAAGTTATGCAGCTTGTTGAAATAGTAGATGAACTCGACATTCCTGTTTTAGCTTACGGGTTACGTACAGACTTTCTCGGTGAAACCTTTGTTGGTAGTCATTACCTGCTGGCATGGGCTGATAAACTGTTCGAACTAAAAACTGTTTGTCATTGTGGTAGAAAAGCAAACTTCGTTGTCCGCTTGGATGAACAGGGGAATGCCGTCACCTCGGGCGATCAGGTTGTTATCGGCGGCAATGACCGCTACGAGTCTATGTGTCGTAAACATTTTAAAGAGCTCGTTTGGGGCGATTTGAGCTAACACATACCTTCCGCACTTCTAAGCAGCAGTGACATTCATCGTCGGAAGGGAGTCCGGCATGCCAGCACAAGCTTTTTCGTTCATCTATCTTTTCTACTTCTGTATCTCTTTTCTCGCCGTAAGCAAGTTGTTTAGATACCGCTATTTTCGACTCTGGTCACTGTTGAATGACGTCGCTTATATCTATGACGTTGTGCTGGCCGTTTAGGTGAGTTGATGAGATTTCATCTTGTCTGTTCGAGTTAATTTATTTATTCAAACGCATTTCTATTAAATCGTGTCTAAAATGAATAACAAACTTTGCGGATAAGGGAAGAGCGAATTACCTTTATACTTCAATTTTTAAAAATGGACTTAAATGGTTGATATTGATCCGCTTACCGATTTAACAATTAGACTCAGCCGACAGGCAATAAGTGACGAGAAAAAATACCGTGAAATTTGTAAATGTGTAAGGCGCGCAATAGGCGCTGCCAACAGAGTGAGCCTCTGGCGTTTTAATGAAGGGCGAAACGAAATACATAGCCTATGCCTGATGGAAGAGGATAACTTTTCAACCGACTTTGAATTAGTATTGTCACAGCCTGACTGCATTGAATACTTTAATGCTATTTTAAGAAAAGAAGTGGTCATAGCGCCGATCGCGAGAGAACACCCGATCACAAGTGATTTTACCGAGCACTACTTCAAACCGAATAATATCTATTCTTTGTTAGATTATGTTTTTCACAAAGATTTTACGCCAATTGGCATAATTTGCTGTGAAGCCACCGGAGAGCCCGTTGCCTGGAGTGACCGTGACGTTTCTCTACTCAAGCGCGTGGCCAATATCACTTCTATGTTCTATTGATGGGCAGTTTACTATCGGGTGCCAAATAACTTATCCCCTGCATCGCCTAAACCTGGCAAGATGTAGCCCTTGTCATTCAGACGCTCATCAATCGAGGCAGTAAATATATCTACATCAGGGTGTTTTAATGTGACGGCTTCAATACCTTCAGGCGCGGCTACCAAAAATAACCCCATTATTTGTTTGCACCCTTTCGATTTAAGCAGATCTACCGTCGCATTAAATGTACCACCGGTCGCCAGCATAGGGTCTACAATTAACGCTACTCGTTCTTCAATTTGTGCTGCTACTTTGTCAAAATAAGGAACCGGTTGCAGGGTTTCTTCATTCCGATACAAACCCACCACACTTATTTTGGCATTGGGGATTAACTCGACCACTCCATCAAGCATGCCAAGACCAGCCCGCAATATCGGCACAATCGTTATCTTTTTCCCTTTAATGCGCTCAACTTCGATAGTTTCCCCTGTCCATCCACTAATAGCGACAGTTTCCGTTGAAAGTTCACGAGTAGCTTCATAGGTGAGTAAATTACCTATTTCACTGGTTAATTCCCTGAAATCCTTGGTACTAACTTTCGCCTCGCGCAGAAGCCCTAGCTTGTGTTGCACCAAGGGATGTTTTATTTGATGCACTGCCATGTCGTTATCCCAAAATATTTGTGACCTTCATATATTTAAACAGGAAAGAAGCGGTTTGGGTAGCGACAGAAAACGTCATCTGAAATTAATCGGATAAATTGTAAAGATTTGAGCGAATATGAAAGGTTAAAAAGCGGATCCAGAATCTACATTAGCTTCTTACTGATGTGGCACCTGCGCCTTTTTAATAATAAAAATCAGATCATTATGACGCCAGGACAAATATCCAAGAGAAACCACACTCATCAGCATCGCTGTGTATTTCACGATTACCCCAGAGATGTGCCCTTCCTTAATATAATTATTTTTGCCTACTTCATGAACCAACTCCAGATTGTATTTGTTGCAGAAACGTCTGATACCTGCCCGTGAAATACTTTCATCATAAACTACAGGGTAAGGAGCGTAACCCGGCTCTCCTGCGTGAGGACATCGTTTGATATGTCGATAGTAAAAAATATGTGACCAATGGGGTGTGTGTCGTGCAAGGAAACCATAGACAGAATCGCGATCAGGTATTTTTAAAATCATTACGCCATTAGGTTTGAGCCAGCGGTAAAAATTATCCAGAACTTTCTCTGCGTTCTCGACATGTTCGAGTACAAAAGCGTTATAAATTAAATCAAACTGATGTTCAGCTAACTCAAGGTAGCGTAAGTCACCTACTATAGTCTGATCTAAATCATTTACGTTCTGCTTTCTCAACGCGAGTGCATCTTCGTCTACATCAATTCCGGTGAGAGAATATGTTACTTCTTCTAACTGTAATGCCCAGTTCTGTCCGCAACCAGCTTCAAGTATAGAAATAGGCCCACTCTGCGAAAAATGTTTGCGAACATAATCAGCAAGTAACCGTGATTCGGTTTTTGAGTTTTCGATTATGCTAAGATCCCTCACCCGCGCATTCCTGCCCTATTCCTCTTCAACATTGCAATAAAACTACAATAATCTGATATACGTTACGTCCCTGGGATTTAAATAGTTCAGCGTTATCAAGAACATGTTGTCGTGGCTGATTAGACATGATCAATATGTCGGCTGCACAATTAAGCAGTGAAAGCTTGTCTGTAAGGACATTATTGATTATTTCACTGCTTCATTTTTCTATTATTTCCATGTCTGTTTTTTTTACAATGCAGACACTTAATTTGCTTACAGCTTTTAAACATCAAGAACTTACTGACTGGCATCAATTATGCTTAATGTATATTAGACATAATTTGATGCGGCGCTTCGCTCTTGCTGCATTGTTATCTCTAGCCCAACGGGGCTATCTCACTACGGAAAAAAGCGAACGTTTAAGTTCGCTTTTTTTCGTTTAGCTGAAAGTGTGCATACTAATACCAGGCGAGCTCATCAATTAGCGCATAAAGCTTTGGCAAGGCCATCGTTTTTCTTGCTGCCATAACGTCACTGTTTGTGGCTACGCCGGCTGCTAGCAGAGCCTTTGCTTCAGTATCTAATTCCTTAAAGGCCCCTACCGGAATGATTTCTGCGCCTTCTTCGCTGGAATAAAACTTCAGTGGGTTGCTTGTAAACATCTGAGAATCAAAACTTAATCCGGTCCATAGCTCCAGTTCTGTGGTGGTTACCCTAAAGTTTTTTAATGTGATTTGCTTTGTCCCTTGTGAATTTTTAAGGCTTTCCAGATCCTGTAAGAACATGAAAGCCGTTGTTACCAATTGTTCGCGGCTATCCAGATAAGTAAGCGTTTTCCAGAAACCTGTCGGAACCCGCACAGGTTCAAATCCAAATCCTTTGCTAAAGAAACGGTCACAGCGAGTGAAAATTGGGCCCGTCATCACTGCTAATTTGCCATCTAACGACATAGAAAACTCATCAACCGCCCTTTCAGGCAATCGCCACTCATCCTCATTAAAATTTTTGTGTTGCAGCGTTGCATTGGTGTATGCGCAACTGTCATTGCTGGCGGCAAGCGCAGTAGGATAGTCTCCCCATGCTACTGCGGTTCGTCTTGTCAGGTGTCCCCGATCCCAGGGCGTATGGGTATATGCTTCGTTCGTTACCTGGTTTTCACTACCGACCCGTGAATCAATGAACCATTTTCGACCTTTTGCACCTGATACTGTTTGAACGGCATTCAAGTCGACATTTGCTGCAGAATATATCGCTTGGCGAGTAGAGCGGCTGACTAACAGTGAGTAGTGGATATAAGGAACCACACCATGTGTGTGGGCAAACGCTTCCGGAACCAATACATCCCCTGCTAAAGATAATCCGGGTTTGGGTAATGCCAGAAAAATTGAGCTGAGAAAATCCGGTTGATAACCATGTCGCATGGGAATGCCTGAAGCGATGACTGTTTTTAGTAAGCATAGGAAATTATGCTGCCAACGCAATGTTAGTTCTTTGCAACCAACAGTTCCCGGTCACATGGCAGATCTGGGTACTAGAATACCTGAACTAGACGCCCTTTTTAATTTCCTGTTCAACCATTTGACCAAACTCTTTAAGCATGGTGATATCTTGATCGGAAAATTCACGGGGTTGGTCATGAATAATGCACAATGTTCCAAGCTCATAGCCATCAGAGGAGTGAAGTATCACGCCCGCATAAGCGCGAATGAATGGTTCACTCGTTACCAAAGGGTTCTTTGCAAACCGGTCGTCTTTGAGAGCATCAGGAATAATCAGGTATTCTTCTTCTGCAATTGCATAAGTGCAAAATGAAACGCTGCGAGGCGTTTCACAGGATGCGAGACCCTGTTTTGATTTAAACCATTGCCTATCTTCAGCGACCAAACTAATAAGGCATATTTTGCATTGAAAATATTCCTGTGCAAATCGCGTGATCTTGTCAAACCGCTCTTCTGGTGGTGTATCCAGAATGCTCAACTCATAAAGAGCTTGTAAGCGCTCGACTTCGTTATCTAATTTCGGATATTCCGACATCGATGTCTCCAATTGGACTTTGGTGATAATACCGACTTTTAGCTAATACGCGAATAAAAAAATCAACTTTCTACCTATCGATTATTTAGCCCCCCAATAAAGAGAGAAAAGAAATACCAAGTATCCAATAGCAAATTGACGAATATGTAATACGCTCAAATAAACACTATAAATAATATAGTCTCTCTCATGAAAAATCTGACGCTCCCGATTAAATTTGACGCCACTTCCAATGGTGAATTTGTGCCACCTCATTTATCGCCACGGGAAATACATATCAACGAGCGTGCTAACGGTGAAATTCGAGATATTGCTCGCTGTCATGGCCTGAGCAGGAGGCAGTTTTTGCTCTCCGCGAGCGCTGCGGCAACAACATTAGTCGCTGCAAACACTGTCAACGCCATGAATGGCCTTAAAGGTGGCTTTTTTGATGTATCCGAAGAAGCAAAACATGAACCAGAGCTTGCTGATCTGGAGTTGTCGGGTAATGAATTTATCTTTGATATCCAAGGCCACTTTGTCGATCCTAACGGACGATGGCTGACCCAAGCCCCCGGCAGAGCCCGCTCGTTTCTGGGCATGCCCGGTGCCACCTGCTCTCCTCCAGACATGCAAGGAGAGCACAACGACATACAGTGTCTTGGTCCCAAGCAATTCATTAAAGATATTTTTATGGACAGCGATACCGACATGATGGTGCTGTCTTTTGTTCCCTCAAGTCGCGAAGCGGAACCTCTTACAATTGAAGAAGCTGATGCCACCCGACGAATTGTTGATGAACTGGAAGGTGATCAGCGACTGTTATTGCATGGCCGCGTGAATCCGAATCAGGATGGCGATTTGCAGGGTATGGATGAACTGGCAGAGAAATGGAAAGTAAGTGCCTGGAAAACCTATACTCAATGGGGGCCGAAAGGCGATGGCTTCTACCTTGACGATGAAGAAAGTGGTTTACCTTTTATCGAAAAGGCAAGAGCGCTTGGCATCAAAAATATCTGTATCCACAAGGGTCTGCCATTTGGGAAACAATCATTCCAGCACAGTCTGTGTGACGATATAGGCAGAGTCGCCAAACGTTTCCCAGATGTGAACTTTATTATCTATCACTCGGGCTTTGACACCTCGGTTACTGAAAAGGCGTTTTTTTCAGGCGGGCAAAAAGCAGGGGTTGATTCGCTGGTTCGCTCACTGCTTGAAAATAATATTGCTCCTAACAGCAATGTTTATGCTGAGCTAGGCTCAACCTGGCGATTTGTTATGCGTCACCCAAATCAAGCCGCACACTTGTTAGGCAAGTTAATTAAGTATGTAGGCGAGAACAATGTTCTGTGGGGCACTGATTCGATATGGTATGGCTCTCCCCAGGATCAGATTCAGGCTTTCCGCACATTTCAAATTAGTGAGCAATTTCAGGAAGATTACGGATATGCCAGGCTAACTAAAGCGGTGAAGCAGAAAATATTTGGCTTAAATGCTTCAAAGCCTTACGGCATTGAAGTTGATGAGATAAATCGTTTCATCAAGCAAGATCCATTAACAATGGCCAGACTCAATTATTTGAATAACCCGACTCCTCACTTTCAGACCTACGGCCCTAAAACCCGCCGTCAGTTTCTCAACCTGAAATTATGGGAAAATGGATAGTGCACTTAGCCGACATGGTTCACATGCCGGCTATGCTTTATTAATTTACAAATCCTTCATTTGCCTTCACCGTTAGCGGGTGATAACCCGGTTTGGCTTCGTCGAAGGCTTTCTTCGCAAACGCTTTGCCATCGGGCGTTTTCGACAGCTCGCGATAAAGTGGCTTAACGAGTTTATTGCGCCCGATATGTACGAGGTAGTCATGCAACCTTGAATAAGCGGGCTTATACTCGTTCTTTACCGCAATCATTAACCAACTATGTGCAATTTCATTATTTTTACTTGAGGTAAGTGAAAATGCACTATCCAACTCAGCTAATTGTTGTTCAGTCAGTGAGTCAGGCATGTTGTTTAAAAAGTATAACCACTCATGAACGGTCCAATCTTGCGTCTTAATTTTATTGGCAGGTATTTTTCCAGCCAACCATGCCGTTCTTTTGGCATCGATTTTTGAAAAAGCATTTGAATGAGGCTCGGGGGCACCTGCAGGGATCCCGGGCTCGAAGATCCACTGATGTATTCTTTCGCGATCAAGCTGGTTAGGGTACGTTGCCAATAATGTCTTTTCCAAATAATCAATAAATTCATTTGTGGTGATACTCTGAAAAGCAAAGTGATTGAAATATTCCCTCAGGAAATTATCGAAATTATCTCTACCGACTTTTTGCTCAATTTCACGCAAAAACAATGCACCTTTTTCATATGGGATATCTGAAAATACATCGTCAGGATTACGACCACGCAAATCAATCGCCAGGATCTCATCGTTGCTGTCTAATGCCTCAATATCTTCTTCAAGATCCTGATAACCTAACACCGCTTCTTTTTTGTATCGGTCATTACCATATACCATTTCCATTATGCGGTATGTCAAATAAGTGGTAAAACCTTCATTCAGCCAAAGGTCTCGCCAAGTTGCATTAGTCACGGTGTTACCTGACCAGCTGTGTGCTAATTCGTGTGCAATTAACGAGACCAAACTTTTGTCCCCAGCTATAACTGTTGGAGTAATAAAGGATAAGCGAGGGTTTTCCATTCCACCAAATGGAAAGGAGGGCGGCAGAATTAACAAGTCATAACGGTCCCAGCTGTAAGGTCCGTAGGTCTTCTCCGTCACTTCCAACATCGCTTCGGTATCTTCAAATTCGTTAGCTGCCGCATCCAGAAGTTCAGGTTCCGCATACACGCCGGTACGCTCTCCCATTGCTTTAAACTCAAGGTGTCCTACTGCCAATGCGATCAAATAAGAAGGAATGGGTTGCGGCATAGTGAACTCATACACGCCATCTCTGGTGGTATCAGGGTCATTTGATGCACTCATCACCGCAAGTAAATCTTTAGGTGTACGAATCACAGCATCATAGGTAACACGCACCTGCGGGGAGTCTTGCAAAGGAATAAAACTACGAGCGTGCACCGCTTGGGCCTGAGTAAATAAAAACGGATGATTCTTACCCGCGGTTTGTGCCGGGGTGAGCCATTGTACGCCCGTTGCGTCGGGAGAGGTGGCATATTCGATGGTAACAGAGTCACTATTCTTTGGCAGCGTAATCGCCAACGCAGCACCCAGTTCCGGATCGGCTTCATTTAACTCAAACTTAACGGGTTCACCCTCAACTGTAACCTGATTGATCGTTAAATCGCGCGTATCCAAAATCAGTGTATTGAAATCATCCTGCGCTCGTTTAAAACTAAGAGTGGCCTGTCCTATTAGCTGCTTGGTGTCAAAGTCAGCAGTTAAATCCAAGTCTAAATGGGTGACGCTGATTTCGTCAGGATTGGCAAACGAATGATAATCGGTCCCCACTTCCATCGATGATTTAACGATAGTCTCATCGGGTTGATCGGCAGTTATTGGTTTGTTCGTTGCAGTCTGTGTCTGAGTATCTGCACACGCGCATATCAAAGTGGCAGATAGCGCCACCACACCAAGCGTTCGCATAGTTATCCTTTAGTCTGAGTTAAACACGAAAAAACTATACTACGCTTTATTAGGTATTTCATACCGATACGAGGAAACGAAGAAAAACAGCGTCAGCATTTGATTACAGCTTTAATAATTACATTTTAGAACGCAGCGTCTTATTTATAATCCATATAGGATGTCCAGATTTTCCCTAATGATTCAGGGGTTGCCCGATCCATGTACTCATTCATGTATTTACGGACAATACGGTTAACCTCTCCATTGCGTTTCAATTTATACAATTCAATATCAAACTTAAGAACAAAATCGTCTTTGTACGGGAAATTTTTTTCATCGTCGACGTCGGTATAACCCAGGTAGGCTTCGTTGGTGGAAATAACGTCCATTTGCACTAAGTTAACGGCGTCTCTTTCTTTACCCATTGTTTCTTTGGCCAACTCACGGCTCAACCAGTTATAAGGTATTTTAGAGGTTACCGTGCAGTCTGCTCGACCTAAGCGAAGAATTTCGATGGTGGTTTTGACATCGCTTACCCGGATGACAGTCAGCTTATGATCTTTTTCCATCTGTTCGAATTCAGTACCAGCCCTCCCGTCTCCGCGCCACATGACAAAATTCAACCCTTCATAGTCTTCAGGAAAATTGGGACGCGCTTGCACCGCAGCCGCCTCCACGCATACAACCAAATCCTGTTGGGAAAAAAGGGGCATAGAGTATGGCCAAATGTAAGGACGATTATCCGTTTCAGTTAACCAGTCGTGAGCATGAAAATAGGGAGGTAAAATAGCAAAAGCCTTTCCTTCCTGCGCCATAAGCTTTGCCCTTGGCCACGGCACTACTTTAAATTTAACCTCGTAATCGGGCATGTTTCGTACCACCGCTTTCACTAACTCAATATAAAGCCCTGTCAATTGACCATCTTCGTCAGCATATGCAAAAGGGGGTAACGTATTGTACGTATAAATATCGACTCGCTGAGGTTCAGCATACACGGTGGTAAAGTATAACGATAAAGCAAGCGCTAAAAATCCGTAACGTTTCATAGTCACTCCAAACTTACCTTTTAAGCATAGCCGCTTATCGGTAATCAACATTAAAACTTCCCCCTCCTCAGCGACAGAGTGAAAAGTGGACTATAATCCGATAATTCATCTTGCTTTATTCTCAAATCAACCGATTAGCTTTTAACTATAGCTAACCGGATTCGTTACAGCCCTTTAATTTAATGATTTTGCTCTTTATGAAATATTTGAAACCTACTGACCTTTCTTTTTTAATTTTGCGTAGGCAACCTGACATCTGAGAATAAGCTTGCATCTCAAAAAGCTTACTAACACCCACAATCAAAATTCGCTCTGGATCTTGTCCATCGCGAAAAAAGGAGAGTGCAAATGAAAGTATTCGGTTATGGAGCACAAGATGCTGACAAAGAGTTAGCCCCGGTAGTGTTTGACCGCAAAGATCCCCGAGCCGGCGAAGTGGCCTTTAAAGTGACTTATTGCGGCGTTTGCCACTCTGACTTACACCAGGTGAGAAACGACTGGAAGAATACAAAATACCCCTGTATTCCGGGCCATGAAGTAGTTGGTGAAGTTACAGAAGTTGGTGAAGGTGTCACACGTTTTAAAAAGGGTGACACGATTGGCGTTGGTTGTATGGTGAACAGCTGCCTTGAGTGCGAAAAGTGTAATGACGGGGTCGAGAACTACTGCCAGGGTCCGATTGGCTTTACCGGCACCTACAATGGCCCGGGTAAAAAGAAAGACCAGAATACCTATGGTGGCTATTCGTCATACATGGTGGTTCGCGAAGAGTTCGGCATCTCAGTTCCAAACGGCTACCACCCTAAGTATGTAGGGCCAGTGATGTGTGCAGGTATTACCGTATATTCCCCTATGAAACACTGGAACGTAGATAAAAATACAACGTTAGGCGTTGCCGGAGTAGGCGGCTTAGGCCACATGGCCATTAAACTTGGCAAAGCATTGGGCGCGAAGGTTGTCGCGATAACCCGTAGCGAGAGCAAAAAAGACAAACTGTTGAAGATGGGCGCCGACGAAGTGGTGATTTCAGAAAACGAAGACGATATGAAATCTGCTGCACAAAGTATTGATTTACTGATAAACACCATACCGGTTCCACATGACATCAACCCTTACGTGCGCATGATGAAACCTGATGGCACTATCGTTATTGTGGGCAACCTCATTAATTTCGAAAATGTAGTGCCGGCGCCGCTTATTATGAATCGAGTCAGTATTGCGGGTTCATTGATTGGAGGGATAAAAGAAACCCAGGAAGTGTTGGATATCTGCGCTGAACACGACATAGCCCCTGATATCAAAATGGTCAAAATGCAGGACATTAACGATGTGCTCGATACCCTTGAAAAAGGCAATGACAGTGATTTCCGGCATGTAATTGATATGACCTCTTTGCACGATGAAATTAAGAGCTTAGAAGGCAAAGCGCAACAGGTTGATAACCCCGATCGCGGTGACGTCGTCAATCGTAGAGCCAGTTAACTGTGCGTGCGCCCGTTATTGCGGGCGCTTTTATGCATTTATTGCAATAATCCAAAGCGCAAAAGTTGACTGTTGAATATTTGAATCACTTAATTCAATTTGCTTTATCTGTATTCTATCGTTCACGAATGTGCATCAACTTGTCTATGTATCTTGTTCACAAAATTTCCAGGCTAGGACAAGCTTTGATATTGAGTCTGCTTGCGATATTTCATGCCGCAGCGGAATCTGACACCTACGTTATAGGAATAGAGCAATTAGACTATTACCCTCACTTCGATTTCTCCCGAAATAATGACAAAGGATATGCGTGGAGGGTATTGCAACAATTTGCAAAAAAGCATGAATTAAAATTCGAATACATTTCCCTTCCCCCGAAACGACTACAACTGGAACTAGCCAAAGGGACAATAGATTTCGCCTATCCCGACAATCCAAGATGGCACGATCAGCACGAAACAAAACGTAATAAAACGTATAGCCAAGGCTTGGCGCTGGGTATTTACGGCACCATGGTAAAGCCAAACGCACTGGGCAAAGACATCAATCAATTTAAGCGGCTGGCGTACCCGATTGGATTTACGCCGATAAAATGGCTTGCATTAATTGATGAGTACGGCATTAACGCTATTGAAACTTATGATGCCAGTGGCTCTATTCGCGCAGTTGTGCGTGGTCGGGCTGATGGTGCAGACATCGAATACAATGTCGCTCATCATCTGACATCTACATCACCCAATAATTATCAACTCGCTCTTGACCCAGCCCTCCCCTTCAGTGCCGTTCACTTTTCTCTTTCCACTATTTTCTATCCCGAGTTAATTAAGAAGCTAGACGACTTTTTAATTGAGGAGCAACAATACGTAAATAAGCTGAAAGCACATTATCAATTAAAACAATCAATCGTACCGGCGGATTACCAACAAGACTAATAACTGCTCTTAATATTTACGCATAAATGGCTTTCTGACTTCTCTTTCGTTTTACTCTGAAAAGGTAAAAATATAAGCCCGTTAATGCCAGCCACAAAGGACTTAAGCCCAACACACACCAGATTATTTTACTTGGTACACCTGCAAAATAACCAAAATGTAATTTTCGGAACATATCAACAATGACACTCCAACCAGACGACGTGCGCACATCAATGGCTGACATTAAGTCGCCGGTTTGGCGATCATAGGTCACCACCGAAGAATACTCGCTAGAGAGTATATTCTTATTGGGAACATCACCAAACACGCTAATATGACGCGCTTCTTCAAAAGGGAACGTGAGATAAGTAGGCCGATGTCCCGGGACATGACTTGCTGTTTTATTAATTAGCGCTTGGAAATCCAGTTTTGGATTATATAAAGCGACGTTAGTATAGGCATACCCCTCCCCATGTTCGGTCAATTCGTGCAGCACTTCTGATGCATTCCAGTAGGCACCGGTAACAGCGAGCACCAGTAAAACCGGCGAGGAAAAAATACCGATTAATTTATGAATGTCGCTGAGTAACACGCGTTTTGCGGCATGAAACCGTAATGTGACTAACTTCTTCCAAAAATGACGATGTAGAACCATGCCGCTGACTGCCAGAAAAAACAGTAACAGGGCAAATAGAAAGCCCACCGTGGTCCCAGCGACCCCAAGCAAGAACGTGTAATGCAAGGATAGCAGCCAATCGGTTACGTCATGGGTTACTGAGACCGGCTGCGATAACAGTTCACCCGAGTATTGATTCAGGTAAAGTTTGTACCATTCGGCACTTTGTTTATGGATCAGGTAAACCGCATCCGAACGCGATTTGTCATCAAACAGTTCCCAGCTTCCCAGTACGTATTGCGGATTAGCTGCTTTAACCGTTTCCATTAAGGTATTTATGTTTTTTCGTGGCTGATTATCTGCCACTGACACGGCCATGTGCTCAGGCATAAGCCAGGTATCGATCTCGACTTTAAACACCAGGATGCTGCCCGTAATAGCAATTACCATCAGCGGCAACATCGCGAGCAATGCCGCAGTTGAGTGCCATTTAAATAAGGTTCTGCGCATAATAAAATCCTGAAGGACTGCACCGGCCTGGGGCGCAGCCCATTACAGCTCGTCCTAAAGAGCCCAGTTGATAGTGACTGAATAATGGGCCGGCGCACCATAATACCCTTGTGCCCAGTAAAGACTGGTTAGGTATTTTTCGTCCGTGATATTATTCACATTTAGCGTTAGTGCCAGGTTTTCCTGAATTTGATAGCGCGCCATCAAATCAATAATGGAATAGGCATCCTGGTGGGTCATAATGATGTCACCCGCATTGACGAAACCTTCTGCAACGATCCCTTGTTGCCGCGATATGGCTTCTTGCCAGCGCATATTTACTCCAAAAGAAAATCGTTTAAAGCGCGGATGGGTATACGTGGCTGCAAACTTAACCAGTCGTTGTGGCGTATAGCGTTCAACCAGCTCGTTTCCTTCAATAGAAAAGTCACTGTAGCCAAAGCTCGTTTGTAAGCCAGGTAAGACTTCTCCGGCCACTTCTACTTCAACACCACTCGACTCAATTCCCTTTGCTCCTCTGTACCGCTGTTGATCAGGCGCTAAATTAGCGGTGGTCGGGTCAAGCTCAGCGAGATTGCGCTGAACCAGATCAAAATAGGCGATGGTAGTAATCAGACGGTCATTAAACCACTGTGCTTTAATACCGATTTCTTTGCTTTCACCAGTAACAGGATCGAGCGCTTTATCATCAATGTCCAATTCTGTCTGAGAAAGAAAGGTTTCGGTGTAACTGGCATAGGCGGATACACCTTCATTTAACGCATAAACTGCCCCAAAATAAGGGATAAATTCATTATCGTTCGCATCTTGGGCAACATCGTAAGAATCACCCGTTACTTGCCAATCATTTTGTCTGCCCCCGGCAGTAACATGGAAATCATCGGATATACTGAAACGAGTGGTAAAATAAACCGCCTGCTGTTTGCGGTCCACATCGGCACCGGTTAACCCATCAAGAAATACAGGCCGCGGCGTATTTCCTTTCCAGTTCAACAGAGATGGCATTACCGGGAAGCCATTCCCGGTTGTGTAGTCATATAGCGAAATATCTTCGAAATGCATATCGGCGTGATTTACGCCTGCCACGAACTCATGCTGACGGCCAAAAAGCCCAAAGTCCCCCGCTATGTAAAGGTCGAATAATTCAGTTTTTTCATTATGATCATATTCACTGGCATACCCCATCAAACCCAGTTCATTAACTCTATCGGGGGTGCCATAAACGTAAAATAACTCCGAATCTTCGTCAGTTTGCTTATAAGAGTAAGTCCCCCGTAAATACCAGTTGTTGGCAAAGTGATGACTGAGCTCCAGCACAGAGTTATTTTGCTCCACATCCCAGTAGGCCCAATCCGCAGCGGTATTTAACGATACGTCATAATCGGTAGCTGAACCGTCGGTATAAAATAAAGGATTGGCGCCCCAGTTATTCCCGTCTGCTTCTTTTTTGCTGTAGACATGACTGAGTGAAATCGCAGTATCTTCAGTTAACTGGTATTCTGCCAACAAATAGGCAACGTGTTTGTCTTGTTCGTAGCGATCAAGATATGAGTCACCCGATTGAGCTACCGCAACACCGCGGATACCCAGCTCACTGTTAATACGATAGCTTCCATCCGCTTCTAATCGTTTTGTTTGCCAGCTGCCCAGACTCGCCTTTACGGAAAAAACATTATCAACGGTAGGGCGTTTACGGATGAAGTTAATCGTCGCTGAAGGGTTTCCTACCCCCGTCATCAAACCATTGGCACCACGCACTACTTCAATACGATCATAAATTGCTGAATCACCGTCACCGTGGTTGTTTCCCCTTATCAAAGGCAAGCCAATACCATCCACCTGAAAATTGGTAATATCAAATCCGCGCGCAGAATAGTAGGTGCGATCGGTTTCCACTCTTTCCACATTAACGCCCGTGGCCGTGTCCAGCACTGAATTGATGCCGTTTAACTGATAGTCGTTCATTTGTGCGCTGGTTATCACTGAAATGGACTGGGCAATCTCCTTTATAGGAAGATTAATACGCGAGGCACCGCTGGCGTTGTGGGCGCCATAACCATCGATATAAGAGCCTCGCACTTCTATTTTTTCTACCGCAGCCTCACTGCTCAGTTCTTCCTCTTGTGCTGCAAATGAATTCAATGAAGCCAGCAGAGCGCTAGCCAGTAATGACCATCTCATGAGATATTTTTTTCCTTTTTTTAACGTTGAGTATCAAGCTTGAAATCTGTCACTTGTGTGTTTTTCTTTTTAAAAGAGAAGGCCAGTGTAGCCGTTTAAAACAAACATGTAAATGATAATAGATATCATTTACATTCGCATAAACTTCAATTGTAGTTTTTCAAGTCGTTAAAATGTTATTCTTTGCGCGTCAAAAACAACGATAATCCAGTATGAAAAAGCGAAGTCGCTCTCTTTTCCTCCTATTCTTCCTTGCCGCTACTGCTTTTGGTGCGACAAACGACACTGAAAAATGTGTATTGAATTGGTACCACTCAGGAAATGACAATAAAACGCTCGCACAAATCAGAAAGGCGTGTGAAGAGCCCTCTTTACATCAAACTGAAAACCTCAGGAAAGATACTGCTGAAGAAACCGAAGTGTTATTAGGCGGTATCTCAAACCGTATAATCAGTGAGCGCAAAACCGAATTTAATCCCTATGTCTTAACCCCTCACAAAATGAATTACATCTTACCGGCGTGGGCTTCTAGCGGCATCAACCGACCGGCATACCGCTCTTTAGAAGGTTATGAGGAAAACCTTGAAGACATTGAAACCAAGTTTCAGCTCAGTTTAAAAGTACCATTAAATACCAGCAGTATGCTGGTTGAGGGCGACGGTTTATATTTAGGCTTTACGCTTGAAGCCTGGTGGCAAACTTATGCGCGTAACATTTCCAAGCCTTTTCGAGAAACCAACTATCAGCCCGAGCTGTTTTACATCGCTCCCCTGCACTTCTACCCTTTTGGAGGAAATACCGGATTGGTAGTGGGCATTGAGCATCAATCAAATGGTCGCGGACAGCAATTCTCTCGTAGCTGGAATAGAGTGTATTCTCACTTTTTGTTCGAGAAAGACAACTTCGCGCTATCCTTAAAGCCCTGGGTACGATTACAGGAAGATAAAAAAACTTCTCCTTTTGATACTGATGGTGATGACAATCCGGACATTGAAGACTATTTAGGTCATTTTGAATTGTCCATGGTTTATCGTTGGAAGGAATTGGAAGTTATTGTACGTGGACGACAAAATCAGCACACTCATAATGGTGCGTTTGAAATGGGACTCACCTTTCCCTTGTGGGGTAAATTGCGAGGCTATGCCACTGGTTTTACTGGGTATGGTGAAAGCTTGATAGATTATAATTATAAGCAAACCCGGTTTGGTATTGGTGTGTCGTTAAACAGTATTTTATAAATTGTGTGTTATGGTGCTCGTATTATTGACAGGACAGAGTAAATGAAAAATTACATCGTATCTGGCGGCTCCACCGGCATAGGCCGGGAAGTCATTATCGCTTTAGTTGCGCAAGGGAATGCGGTCATTAATTTGGATATTAGCCCACCACAAACGTCGCTGGCCGGGGAAACGTTCATAAAAACGGATTTATCAGATTACAAAACGGTAAAAGATAAACTGTCACTTCAAAACAAATACGATGGTGTATTTTTAAATGTTGGGATCCATCGCAGTGGCTCAATTTTTTCTCAGTCGCTGGATGAAATTGAAAAGGTAATCAATACCAACTTGCTGTCACATATTGCCGTGCTTAAAGCGCTTGAATACAACTTTAATGACCAAGCGTCAATCGTATTTAACGGTTCAGATCAATGCTTTGTTGGCAAGCCCAATAGCTTTGCGTATGGGATGACTAAAGGTGCCATCGGGCAAATCACTAAATCACTTGCTTTGGATCTGGCAAATAGAAATATTCGGGTTAATACGGTTTGCCCAAGCACAACTGATACTCCGTTATTCAGACAAGCTATCGAACAATACGCCGAAAAGAAAAATATTCCCTTAGCTGAAATTGAAAAAGCTGAGGCGGCTGAAATCCCCATCGGCAGAGTGGCGTCGCCGAAAGAAATCGCCGATGTCGTGATGTTTTTATTAAGTGATGCTTCACGGTTTATGACAGGTTCGCTTGTGCCCGTCGATGGCGGCTATACAGCCCGATAAATCCAGCTTTAGGAATTCTGATGCAAAACAGTGAAAACGATATTCGTAAAAAACTAGCCATCGCTCATCATGTCATTGCGCATTATGGATGGGATGAGTTAATTTCGACTCACCTTTCTGCCCGCATCCCTGATACAGAAGCGGTACTCATTACTCCCAAAAATACCGCATTTAAAAAAGTTACGCCGACTAACCTTGTAATGGTGAATTTAGAGGGCGAGTATCTTTCAGAGAACGGTCAAAAGGTATTAAAACAAGCTGCCAACATCCATTTAGAAGCATATAAGGCACGAGAAGACATACATTGTATGATCCACACCCATAGCATGTATTCTACTATCGTGTCTTCCTTAGTTTCAGGCTTTCAGTTCACCAATCAAAATAGTTTGCGTTTTTACAATGATATCGCTTATCACTCATTCAATGGCCTGGCGCTTGATAATGAAGGCAGCGCAATAGCGTGCGATCTCGGTAACAAGCGTGTTTTGTTCGCGCAAAATCATGGGGTGATTACAACTGGATGCAGCGTGGAAGAAACGCTTTACTATCACTATCACATTGAAAAGTGCTGCGAAATGCTGGTGAAGACATTACAGTGCGGTGAAAAAATTCACTCCATCCCCGAGGAAGTGTGCAAGTTAACCAAGACTCAATTTGATCGCATCAAAACACCCCAGGTCGAGTTTGAATACTTTGCAGAACTGGTTAAATAACAGGCTTTAGTGCATTGAAAGTCATTGATGCCCATGTGCATTTTTGGGACGTATCTCGTGGTGTTAATGAGTGGGTGGAACATACGTCTCTCCCCCGTTCCGTGTTGCCAACTCAACTTGGCGCGGATGGATTTGTCCACATTGAAGCTCATACCGAGCACCATCACCCTGCTTGCGAATACAAGTGGTTAAAAAATCATTTCCCGGACTGCGCCATCAAGGTGATTTGCTTTTTAGACTTTACGCTACCCATTCAGGAGTTTGAAAAGAACTTGGTTGAACTTACCGGGCTTTCTGATTGTGTGGGCGTGCGTCAAATCATGGCCAGCAGTAGCCAATTCGCTTATAGCCCTTTTAACAAAGCCGTACCGAAAGATCTGCGAGCCAAATTGTCGTTACTCGCCCAACACAATATGATCTTTGAGGCACAGTTCTATCCTGATCAGTTTTTGGCCGTGTTAGATGACATTGCTGCTTCCAACGCCACCATGGCTATTGAACATGCGGGCTTACCTGTATGGGAAGCGAAGCGCAATATCGGGCAGTGGAATATATTGTTGCGGGAAGTCGCTCAACACCCTGACTGGCACCTAAAGTTATCAGGGTTGGATATGCTTAACTCAGCAGAACATATCGAGCATTGCGTAGAGCGAATAGTAGAAAACGTGCCTGCAAATCGGTTGTGTTATGGGTCAAATTACCCCGTTTCGTATCAGGCTAACTATGATAGCTGGCTTAATACCTTAAGCAACCAAATTAATGACAGCCAGTTTATACAAACTATTTCTTACCATGTTGCCCACCGCTTATACTTTTCATAGTCTGGCTACAGTGACTCAACCTCATAATTGAAACGTTTCCGATTGTTAATATACTGAACTAAAAGCTCAGCACAGTGGCGGTTATCAACGTCAGTTGCGGTGAGGTGACCGATATCATATTGTTTATTGTGCTCTAATTCGCTAATCAGATGATCAATATGTGACATGCCCACTCACCCCAGAATACTATATCAGCAGGAACGGATCCCGCCTTAAATGGTACACAGCAACGGATTTTCTCTAAGCCGCCTTATGCGCTAAGAACTCATGATACGTACCCTCGAAATTTTTAATTTTCTGGTCATGAATTTCGATAACCTGGGTCGCCAGTGAAGAGACAAACGTGCGGTCATGGCTGACAAAAATCACCGTTCCATCAAAATTAAGCAGCGCCTTGTTAAGGGCCTCAATAGATTCCATATCAAGGTGGTTGGTCGGTTCGTCCATCACCAGGACATTTATATCCTGCAACATTAACTTACCAAACAACAACCGATTCTTTTCCCCACCAGAGCAGACGCTGACTTTTTTGTTGAAATCATCAGAACCAAACAGCAATCTCCCCAACATAGCTTTAACTTGCAAATCATCATGGTGAGGGCCGCGCCACTGCGACATCCATTCGAATAGGGTCAGGTCGCAAGCGAAATCTTTAGAGCTATCTTGCGGGATGTAACCAATTGCCGCATTTTCAGCCCATTTAACCACCCCTTTGTTTGCCTCTACATCGCTTAGTAAGCATTTTAGAAATGTGGTTTTACCCGCCCCGTTTTCGCCAATAATGGCTAAACGAGCGCCTGCTTCCAATAACAAGTTCACATCACTGAAAAGCGGCTGTTCGGTGTAACCATGCCCCAGCTCTTCCAACGTAATTGCTAACCTGTGTAGTTTTTTGTGTTGTTTGAACTGGATGAAAGGCTTTCGACGACTGGAGGCTTTCACTTCTGCCAGCTCAATTTTTTCCAAACGTCTGGCGCGGGACGTGGCTTGCTTGGCTTTGGATGCATTTGCCGAGAAACGTGCAACAAAGCTTTGCAGTTCCTCTATCTCAGCTGATTTTTTGGCATTTTCACTATGCAATTGCTCCTGCACTAACGCCGCAGCTTCGGTAAAGGCGTCGTAATTTCCCGGATAGATCCGCAGCTCACCGTAGTCTATATCAGCCATGTGGGTGCACACGGAATTTAAAAAGTGACGGTCGTGGGAAATGATAATCATCGTGGATTTACGCTTGCTTAACTCTTCCGCCAGCCAGTTGATGGTATAAATATCCAGGTTGTTAGTTGGTTCATCCAATAACAGAATATCGGGCTCCGCAAAAAGCGCCTGCGCCAATAGCACACGTACCTTGCGGCCAGGGGCAACTTCTTTCATCAAGCCAAAGTGATACGCTTCTTCAATACCAGCAGCATTTAAAATATCACCAGCGCGCGCTTCAGCGGTATAACCATCCATTTCGGCAAACTGTGTTTCCAATTCAGCCACCCGCATGCCCTCTTCTTCGGTCATGTCCGCTTTGTTATAAATTTCATCTCGCTCGCGTTTAATTTCCCAAAGCTCACGGTCGCCCATGATGACGGCATCCACAACGCTCATCTCTTCATAGGCAAACTGATCCTGGCTCAAGATACCCAGCTTTGTGCCCGGCGCATAAGAGACATTACCTGACGTTGGAGCAAGCGCCCCACTTAAGATTTTCATAAAGGTAGACTTACCGCACCCATTGGCTCCGATGAGCCCGTAACGATTGCCGTTACCAAACTTGGCGGAAATATTTTCAAAAAGAGGCTTGGAGCCAAACTGCATGGTGATATTGGCGGTTGTGATCAAAACAGAACTTCCAGATGATAAAAAGAAAATGTAGAGCTCCGAATCGGAGTCGAGGGCGCGCAATATAATGAATGTTAGCGTGAGTGTCGAGTAAATTTCGAACATCTCCTGCAAGAAAGACATGGAATATTTTATCATCCCAGTTCGTTTTTAGGATTATTTAACCCTGCAGTTTAATTAAACTTATAATAAATCAGCAGGGTGCCGCCTTTCAGTACGCTGCCATAGTTGAGATTAAGTCCAACACCGATCTCATTTATGTAGGAAGACTGATCAAGCGCCTTAAGCCAACCGAGTTCTAATTCGTAATAATGTCCTGCAGTCATTTGCGTGGCCAGCTGATTACTTACATCTATACGAGATAAACGGTATTTAATTTTTTGTTTTCCGACACCAAATAATTGAACAGGCTGAAAAACGCGAAGACCAGTGGTGATATACCATTCATTCGGGTGAACATCGTGCGCGGGGTTGTCCACATTCAATGGAATACCATACAAGTAGTGATAGGAAACAAACGTTTCAAAGTCAGCAGTTTTCGTTTGCCATTGATAATTCACTTCCACAGTAGGCTCAGTCATCAACATCTCAGCATCATAGTTGACGAATAAGCCTTCAAAAATAGACTTAATTTCATTTGAGATATCAGAGTTGTAGACAATTCTGTTTTGATATTTCATCCATGCCAAATGAAGGTCAGTTTTCACACTCCATTTTTGGCTAAGCTTATGGGTATATCCTCCTCCTGCCGAAAATGACAATACCCGATCGCTCAGTTCATCAAGGTTTTGATTTTCCGATGTGCCGAGTAGAACCTTCTGTTCAACGTCAATATATGAAATTCTTCCCCCAACTCTCCATCCCTCCCATTTACCGTCAAATTCATGTTCCAGAGGGAGATTGAATTGCTTTATTCCGCTGCGCAATGATGTAGCATCGTCTGAACCTAAATTATCGTCACCCGTGTCTATTACCTCATTAGGATTGAAATTAAAAAATCCAAGCTTCACCACCGATTTGTCGCTTAGCAAAGAGGCAGTTGAAAAGCTGCTTTCTACCGAACTACCCGCGAGATCTGTGAGTTCATCTGCGTGCAATGTAATTGTAAATAAGCATAAAAAAGCAGAACAAAGAATTCTCAGCAACAGAGTCACACGCTAAATAAGAATGGAGCAGTTAAGTAAAGCTGGTGTATCCAAATTTTTCCAGAAGTGTTTATCACGCAATAAAAAATGCCTACAGCATTTTTATTTATGATCCGCTAGACTGGTTGTCAGACCACTTATTGCGAAGAACATCACATGACAGCATCACCCTACCCTCATCTGCTTGCACCACTTGATTTAGGTTTTACCCAGCTGCGTAATCGTACCTTAATGGGTTCTATGCATGTTGGTCTGGAAGAAGAGAAAAATGGGTTCGAAAAACTTGCCGCCTTTTATGCCGAGAGAGCAAGAGGAGGCGTGGGGCTTATTGTAACGGGTGGGATCAGTCCTAACATCGAAGGCTGGGTCGCTCCATTTGGCGGCCGCATGAGTAGCCGTCGCCATGCTAAAAAGCATAAAGTAGTAACCGCTGCTGTGCATGCGGAAGGGGGTAAAATTTGTATGCAGTTACTGCATACGGGCCGTTACGGCTATCATCCGTTCGCTGTGTCAGCGTCTGCGATCAAATCCCCCATCACGCCTTTCAAGCCGCGCGCTTTATCAAAGCGTGGTATTAAGCGCACAATTAAAGCGTACGCCAAGTCAGCTAAACTGGCGCAGAAAGCCGGCTACGACGGTGTCGAAATAATGGGCTCGGAAGGCTATCTGATCAATCAGTTTTTTTGTGAGCGCACCAATAAACGTGATGATGAATGGGGGGGCAGTTTAGAAAACCGTGCCCGCTTAGCAGTAGAAACCGTACGTCAAACTCGCGATACGGTGGGGACTGACTTTATTATTATCTATCGATTATCCATGCTGGATTTAGTCGAAGGTGGCGCTAAGTGGGAAGACGTTGTTTATCTGGCAAAAGAGATTGAAAAAGCGGGCGCCACGCTTATAAATACGGGTATCGGCTGGCATGAAGCACGTATCCCAACAATTTCAACTTCTGTCCCGCGTGCCGCTTTCACCTGGATTACTGGCAGGATGAAAAAGGAAGTTTCCCTCCCCCTAATTACGACCAACCGGATAAACACCCCAGAAGTGGCAGAAAACATTCTGGCTAAAGGCGAGGCGGATATGGTATCGATGGCGCGCCCCTTCTTAGCCGACTCCCACTTTGTTGCCAAAGCTGAGAAGAACCAGGCTGATCGGATCAACACCTGCATAGCATGTAATCAGGCATGCCTGGACCATGTTTTCCAGCGCAAACGTGCCAGCTGTTTAGTCAACCCACGTGCTTGCTATGAAACCGAATTAAATTTTCCAGAAACTGCTACCCCAAAAAAGTTAGCGGTAATAGGTGCTGGTCCAGCGGGGTTAGCATTCGCCACCTATGCAGCTGAACGTGGTCACAATGTACACTTGTTCGATAAAGCCAGTGAAATTGGCGGGCAGTTCAATTATGCCAAGCAGATACCGGGTAAAGAGGAGTTTTATGAAACACTGCGCTATTTCAGCAAACAAATTGAATTGCAGGGTGTGAAACTGCATCTGAATCAAACAATGACAGTAGAGAAAATTGTCGAAAAACAGTTTGATGAGGTCATTCTTGCAACGGGCATTAAACCTCGCGAGCTCGACATACCCGGCATTAAGCATGCGAAAGTGCTGTCTTATCTGGATGTATTGCGTGACAAGAAACCAGTAGGTCAGAAGGTAGCAATTATTGGTGCGGGCGGCATCGGATTTGATGTAGCAGAATATCTGGTTGAAGATGAACATCTTACGACCCACCCTGATAAATGGCTAAAACACTGGGGAATCGATAAAGCATATGCTCATGCGGGTGCAATTATGGAACCTCAAATAGAAAAAACCAAACGCCAGGTATTTTTACTCCAACGAAAAGAAACCAAAGTCGGTGCCGGATTAGGTAAAACTACAGGCTGGATCCATCGCGCTTCACTCAGAAACCATAACGTGCAAAAGATAAATAATGTCACTTATGAGCAAGTGGACGATCAAGGATTGCATATTTTGGTTGGTGAAGAGCCTCGAGTCCTTGAAGTAGACAACATTATTGTATGCGCTGGACAATTACCGCTGCGCGAATTGCAGCAAGGATTGGAGGATGCAGGTCAGACGGTGCATATTATCGGTGGAGCTGATATTGCTGCGGAACTGGATGCTAAACGGGCCATTCGACAAGGTGCTGAATTAGCCTCAGTAATTTAACGATTGAACATTAATGGCACCAAAAAAGTAATCATAAGAGAATTTAAATGTTGGTCCTTATCCGGAGGAATATGGAATGACAAGAAATCACGGTAACCAAATAAAAAAAGATGACACTTATGAAGAGTTACGCGATAAAGGTTACAGCAAGGAAAAGGCGGCTCGAATTGCCAATGCTCAGGCAAACTCCAATCAAAAACCATCAAAAAAAGGTGGCGAGAGCAAAAAATACGAAGATCGTACTAAGCACGAGTTGTATGAAAAAGCTAAAGAAGTGGGTATTGAAGGACGCTCTAAAATGAGTAAAGACGAGCTTATCAAGGCGCTGCGTAACCATTAAATAAAAAAATAAAGTGCAATAGTGACGCATTCAGTCTAACTGGAATAATGTCCCCCTCAACCAATAGCCGCCCGCGGAAGATTTTTATCTCCTTTTTTTATGCGTATAGTATGCACTTTACTTCGCGATATAGTGGTAATTGAGTTCAATAAGGGCAAATCTTTTGATGCTGCAAGAAAACGAAATCGATAATGAAATAATCGAATCGCTTAAACAAAGCAAAGTATTCATTTATGGCACAGGTACCGCCGGTCAGTTTCTTTTTGACCAATTAAGCAACAACCGATGTGACGTTGTCGGCTTCTTACAATCAGAGCCGACAAACGGCCAAAATCAAATCAAAAAAATGCCTGTGTGGGAAATTGAAAATGCAGACATACCACCGGGCAGCGTAATAATTATTGCTAGCATGTATTGGAAAGATATTCTCCATTTTATGCCATCATTCGCTGATGTTCGCATACTCAAATATTTTCATTACGTTTGCGAGCCAGAAAAACTGTTTACGCCTGGCAGAGACCTATCCGAAAATGCGGAAACGCTGAAAGCCATATTATGCGATGAAAAAAGCTTACAAGTAGTAGACAGTGTTATTGCATATCAGGCTTCATTAGGGAATGACCGGTTAGCACAGATAAAAGAGAACGATCAATATTTTCCTGACTTTATTAAAACTGACGACTATCGTATTTTTGTTGATGTAGGGAGCTTTAATGGCGATACACTCGATGCCTTGCAAAAGCGCGACATCCCATTTGAAAAAGCGATTTGTTTTGAACCTGACCCACACAATCAAGAAGCGTTTCTAAGCAAATACGACAATGACCAGAGAGTGGAATTAATTGGTAAAGCTGTAGGAAGCAAGCTTGGCAACGTTTGCTTTTCCTCGTCAGAACATGGTTTTTCATCAAAAGTATCTGCAACAGGTTCAACTGAAGTAGAATTAACCACCCTAGATGCTGAAATTAAAGCTTACGGTGTGAGGCCGAGCATCATTAAAATTGATGTGGAGGGAGAAGATCTGAACGTTTTAAAGGGAGGAATGTCCACCATAGCGCGATTTCGTCCAATATTGATGGTGAGCATTTATCACTCTCCTCAACACCTCTTTGAAATCCCAAAATGGCTTAATAATGAATTGACGCAATACTCTCTTTTCATCCGTCATTATAGAAATGATGTATTCGAAACAATTTGTTATGCCATTCCTGACGAAAAGCTTGACCCCTAATGTAATACGATACGCTGGTTAACGCATTATGTGTTAGAAGCGGTGACAAAACGTTACTTACCTGCTGGTTGGGTTCAATAAGTCTATTATTTCCTTTGATTTAAAAAGCCATCCCTTATTTAGGAATGGCTACTTTTTATTTCTGTTCGGCTTTAGTATGAAAAGCGCACTTACCACATCCAGACTGCTTACCCGCAAGTCCATAGACCACAGCCCACACAGCTATCATGATGACAAATACACGTTCAAACATTTGCTCATCCAACAGCAACGCAGCAGCAATAAGAGCAGCGGCCCACATCAGTGACATTCCAATCGTCCATTTACCTTTATTCATAATATGTCTCCTGTTAATTGAGAAACAAAATGTAACCGCAGCACATGATATAGTTGTACTATGATGTCACGCAGTACATCTTGTTTTGTAATATAGCTTAGGTGTACTATTAGTTCAAGCAGTACATGTGTAACAGAGTATGTACAAAGATTGACCATTCGAGAGCCCAATGCAGATAACCATTGATATCGACAGCGAAGAACCTTTGTTTTTGCAACTGATCAGCCAGGTAAAGGGTGCGGTAAGTTCCGGTGAGCTTGCGCCGAATTTTAAGATGCCCTCTATACGCCAATTAGCCAATGATTTGGGCATAAATCAGAATACGGTCGCGAAAGCGTACAAATTACTAGAGCGTGACCAGGTTATCATCGCAAAAGGCTATCGCGGCACCTTTATTCATCAGGATGCAAAACAAAATTGCCATGTTGATTACAGTGAACAAGCCAGAAAACTGTTAAGCCAGACAATATTCGCACTCAAAGAATTAGGGCTGACCGATTCAGAAATACGAATTGAGTTTTCTCAATTGATGAAAGAAAAAGACTGAGGTATTGACAATGCAATCAACGCTCCTTCCCATCTATTCAGTATTTATAATTCAACTTTTCATGATCTCAGTGCTGTTACCTTGGATAAATATTTTTCAAAGCAAAAAGCAGATGAGAGCCTCTACAGCAGAAAGCTTTTTAGCCACAACCGGCCGCTCATTAGAAGCTGAACAAAAACGCATCGTCACGCGAGTGGGGCTTGAAGTAGTCGTTGTGTTAGCAGGGATCAGCGCGCTAATTGCCTTGAATGCTTCTAATACATTGCCGCGAATGGCTTTTAATATTGTATTATTGCTAAGCGCGCTACAGTTATTACCAGCTTGGTTAACCAAGCCGCACCATAACAATACCGAATTGTCAGCAACACCAAGCAAGCGATCTGCCTCACTGAGTTCCCGTCAACTTTCCGACTTCCTCACGCTACCCATGACAGCCACTTTGATTGGAAGTTATGCAGTAACCATTGTGGTTGGCAGCTATCTGGCATATCAAAATTTATGGCCACGCTCAGATACAACTCTTTTACTGCTGCTAATTTTTAACACTGTAATCACGTTAATAATTGGGACGTTTATATATAAAGCGGTGTATGGAAAGCGCAAAAACTTTACTGATGATGACACATCCAGAGCGGCTAAAATGCAAAAATTGGTGAATTATCGCAGCATCGAAATTGTCGTGCTCAATGGCTTTATCGCGGCATTGATGATCCTTGTTAGCTATAAGGGCGGCCTTGCAGCAATCTATGTATCTACCAGCATTATTTTCCAACTGGTTATGCTGATGAGCAACTTTAGAAAAAAAGTGTGAGCTAAGTACATTGTGCAGTCCGATGATCCTGTTTCGAAAGCAACTTCTTCCTTCCCTGCTATGCTTGATACAGCCACATAAACGGGAGAACCTTAATGAAAGTCATGGGTGCTGGGCTAGGACGTACTGGAACATATTCATTAAAATTGGCGCTAGAGCAACTGGGGTTTGGTCCATCACATCACATGGAGGAAGTGTTGCATCACATGAGTACGCAAGTTCCGCTCTGGAATAAAGCGCTCAACGGGCAGCCTGACTGGTCAGCTATCTACAAGGGTTACGTCAGTGCTGTAGACTGGCCCACAGCCCGTTTTTACAAAGAACTCCATGAAGCTTATCCGGATGCAAAATTTATCCTGACCTATCGCGATCCCGAAAGCTGGGCGAGCAGCTTTGGTTCAACAATTTACGAACTGCTCAAAAACAGACACCAAGCACCACCTGATATGCAGAATTGGCTTGATATGGCATTTAGAACCGTGCAGCAAAATGGATTCCCCGCCGGCCTGGGACACGAAGACCTAAGAACGGCCTATGAGGCGCATAATCAAGCAGTCAAAAGAACTATCCCTGAAAGCCAATTATTATTATTTCAGGTTAAACAGGGTTGGAAGCCGTTGTGCGATTTTCTGAATGTGCCGGTTCCCGATTCGCCCTTCCCCAACACAAATAATCGAAATGAGTTTTGGGAGATGATCACTGGGTCGGATTAACCTGAACAAACTCGTGTTGAAAATATTGATAACCGAGGTTAATCAGACACAATAAAAAGGTATGGCTGTAACCTTTTTATTTGTGCACGTTTAAGGCTCAATTTATAGGAGGCTGATTGCTATTCAGGTTATTGATTTCTTCATTAAGCTGATACTTTTTATCAGTAACAATCGCTTCCAACACCTCTAAGCGTTTTTTAATTGCTGCAAATTCGTTTTGCATGTTTTGCTTTTCTGATTTACCTAACTCCAGGTTCATTTTAGCCATGTCCTTTTTATGCCCCGTCCACATGCCAATGAACACAATCGGAAGCACAAATGCAAAAAGAATTACTAAAACAAAAATCATACCGCCATCCATAACCCGCTCCGTATAAAAACTGTTCTTTATTTATTTTAGCTAATTTATTCAACAATCCTATAGTCAGAAATCATGCCATTTACTTCTCCCTATATTTCAGCTAGTTACAAATCCACTCTGTATCAACTTCATTATTTGATGATCAAATAAACCAATATTTAGCCTTTTATTAAAAAGACTCTTCTTGTTCTCACAATTGTCAGCGGCTGACAAAACGCAAAAAATAAGCAAGGCTGAGTATGGTGGCGACTACTCAACAATTAGAAACATCCCGCCGCTCTGAACAACTGCAGATGCACTTGCGTTAACGCCGCAATATCACGCTGATAGCCGCCCCCGATAACCGCCGCCACAGGCAAACCAGCCTGACGACAAATGTCAAAGACTAAACGGTCACGGTTAAACACCCCTTCCGTTGAAATATCGAGATGGCCTAAATCATCATTTCTGTGCACATCCACGCCAGCGTCGTAGATCACGGCGTCTGGACAACTACTACGTAATCCCAAATGTAATACTTCATCTACTACGTTGAGATAATTGTCATCCGCTGTGCCTTTGGGTAAACCTATATCAATATCAGAATGTTGCTTTCTATGTGGAAAGTTTTTCTCACCGTGAATTGAGACCGTAAAAATAGAAGCATTATTCTCCGCCAATTTAGCAGTGCCATCCCCCTGATGTACGTCGCAATCAAAAATCATCACAGTGTCGATGCCCGGTTCCTTCAGCATCTCTAACGCCGCAAGATAAAGGTCATTGATCATGCAAAACCCAGAACCAAAATCAGCAAAGGCATGGTGATATCCCCCCGTCAAATTAAGCGCAAGTCCCTTTTTTATTGCCAGCTTTGCTGTTAGCAACGTTCCCCCGACAGCAGTGCGCGTGCGCTTTATAAGTTGAGCAGACCACGGAAAGCCTATTCGTCTCATCGCCTTTTTATCCAGTTCGCCGTTACAAAGCCGATAAATGTAGTTGTCATCAAACGTTTCTAGTAAAAGTTGTAGATCTACGACATCAGGTTGCACGAATTGACGTTCAGGTACACCTTTTAAAATTAGTTCGTCATAGATTGCGGCGTATTTTTGTATCGGAAACCTATGCCGGAATGGCAGGTCAAGCTGGCTGTAAATAGGATGAAATACTAACGGTGGACGCATATGATTATAATGTTGGCTTTTACCCTGAGGTTATCAGAGTAGCTTAGCTGCGCAATACCAAGGTTATCAATTTAAGATATATAGCAAGAAAACTGATTTTCGCCCCCACCACTGCGACTGGTATTGAAACTACTTTTTCAGCGCTTTCGTCTTCATCATTTGTTGATATTGTCGCACTTGAGACTCAAGGGTGTGTTTTTCGTCTGTAGCGGTCTCAGCGTGTCTTAGCACAAAATGACACGTCCTTACGACGGCACGCCATCGAGGGTTTTGAGGTAAAGAGCTTACATTTAAGTAGCGTTCTAACGCCCGTGCTCTAAGACGCCCATCATCAATTCCGACACTCCACAATTTACTTTGTTGCGCAAGTTCTAATTTTCCGGTATTTGTTTCTTCTTCCCAAATTTGAATTGCCATTAACATCAAATCAACAGTCATAATGCGCAGTGATTGCTCGTCCAGTTCCGGGGTTTCCTGAATCTCTAAAGCTGGCGATATCGCTCTGGCAGAAGGGGGCTGTTTGGCGGTGTTCATCTCATTAACTGACATAGCAGTACGAGTCGCTGCTGTGGTCACGCCATCTGACTTCTTATTCACCGTAAACTTTCTGCGCTTATAGGCATACACACCACTACCAAGCACTAATAACGAAGCGATCCCTGCCAAAACGTGCGTGTCCGCATAAAGCAGATTGGTTTCAGCATTGGATTTCGTATTGTTCAAGGGGGGTGAAAAAATAAAGTGGCTCTTAATACGACTGGTATTAATAAGGTCTTTTTGATTAAGCTGAGATAATAAGGTTTCGGAATATAGCTTCCAATATTTACTGGCCTCCTCATACTCTTTATTCTGCTGCTTTAGTTCAGCAATTGAATTGTATAATCGGCCGGTAAATGATTTGTCATCATCTTCGGTGATCTGTGCAAGTGACTTTTCAAAGGCATTAGCTGCCATTTCATTGTGCGTCTGGGATTGCCAAATCAATCCTTGAATGAACCACAGCTTTGAAACTGGCTGCTCGGATTGCACCATGCTATAAACACTTTTTGCACGATCAAGCCACTGCTGCGCCCCCTCCGCGGAGAACTCCTCGACAAATAATTCAGCTAATAACAAGTAAGTACCGGCTTTTGCTTTGTAAGCATTTAGATTTTGAAAGCGTTCCGCTGACTGTTGTAACAAGTCACTAGCCTGCTCAGCGTTACCGGCTAAACTGAAAGCACGAGCCAGACTGGATAAGGTATGCGCCGCTTTAAATTGATTTCCGAGTTTATTGTGTAATTCGAATGCCTGCCGATAAGACACAATCGCTTCATTGTATGCATGTTTGCTACGATAAATGTTTCCGAGATTTGCCAGTACCAGTGCTTGTCCAAACTCATTATCGTTTTGTTTATGTATATCAAAGCTTTTCAACAACAGGCGACTACTTGTTTCGTAATCTCCAAGACGTTGGTAAATTCCGGCAAGATCACTAAATCCGTGCGCTATTAACTCTGATTCGTTATTGAGCTGCGCAATTTCTAATGCCTTGCTGAACGCATCAAAAGATTGATCAAAGTTCTGTTGGTAAAAATAGGTAGCCCCTAACTGACGATACACACCAATCGACAACTTATGAGCATGCTGTGGCACCTCATCTATTAGTTTGATAAGCATTCTTTCAGCAGAGACAAAATCGCCTGAGGAGCGATACATTACAGATAACTTTTTGCTGGCTAAGATACGTTCGATACTGCCGGGAGCCAAATCTGCGAGGTATTGTTTGCAGCCAAGAATAGCCTGGCTTAATCCTTCGGTTTGCCTATTTTGCTGGGAACAAGGGTCAGCCCAGGCTGGATTTGCCCCCAATATGAGCACCACATAAAGTACGCTTTGCCATAACCTGAGTACGAAAAGTATAGAAGGAGATTTGGTAGGTATGCTTAGCATTATGAGTCCATTGCGTCCGGTATTGCACTTTCAAAAGTGCAATACCTGATTTTCAACTGTACTTCCGCTGTGTAGCGCATTTTTGGCGTATGTCGGATTTACATCAACGGATTGAGAAATTTCCAATTTGATAAAAATAACATATGCAAAATAGCCGGATAATTCAACAAAAATATACTAACAATCTATAGATATACCTTTTCGGAGGAGAGCCAAAAGAAATCATTTACTTTAATTTCAACCTGTTGAACTCACTTACTGCCCATAGATTACCCAATAGACCACATTTTTTCCCTTTATCAACCTGTATAAAGCTGCACTCATTGTGTAATAGTTTTATCAACGGGCGGCAGCAAAGAAAAGCCCTGATTCGCCATTCACAAATAAATAATTGCTAAAGGTACGGATATGAAAAACGTTGAAAAAAAATTTAATACAGCTGACTGCAAAAGCGAACACCATGAGAAATTACACATTATTGAAGAAACGCTGCTGGAAAATGTGTCGGGGGCATACGGAGACGCAGTTATCTGTATGTGCTGGCAGTTTTGTGAAATGGATCCCCCTAAGATTGTTGATGCCCAGTAACTAGCAATTAAACATTGGAAAAAGGCCAGCATTTGCTGGCCTTTTTTTATAGAAAGCTCAATAAAATCAGGCTCCAAATAATTTAATAACAAGAAAAACATTAATTTGAAAATTAAAATTCCAGCGGGTTACAAAAACCTTTCCACAACAACATAACTAAAATCAAATTACTGCAAACATTAAAGCAAGAAAAAAAGAAAACCCCAATACATAAAACCTAATTACACCACACTTAAAAGAACCACAATAAAAATCACCTACACATAACAACCAGGAAAACAACAAAAAACCGCCCCTTTATTTTTGCTTAAGATAAAATAAACTGCGCTTCAAATTAGCCAACTCAGTTCCTCTCGTTATTTTATTTAGCTGCCACTACCACTGGGTAAATCCGGGCACACTTTAAATTAATATCTCTTCAAAACAACAACTTGAATACCAATAAAACCTATCGCAACTTCCCTCCTCCTACCCATTTACACCGCATGAAACCCCTATTTCTTCCTTCATTTCGAGCGTCCGTTAGCCTTTAATAAAATCACCTGATGGGAAATCGAAAGAAATAACATTTCGCTCAAACGATTTTTTTCAACAGGAGATAAAACCAACTTCTTATTTAAAACCTTACGGGAGATTTAAATGAACAATTCTGATAAAGAAAAGTTTAAAGTCATCGAAGACGCATTACTTGAAAATGTAAGTGGTGCGGCAGCAGACGCATCATTTTGTATAGAATATTGCTGGGAATACTGCTGGTCTATTTGCTACTCAAACTAATTCAATCCTTGTGATGAATAACCGCTCTTTTTAAGAGTAATTAAAATCTTAAATAATTTAATAGGAATATATTATGAACAATGAAAAATTTGACATCATCGAAGAAGCATTATTGGACAACGTAAGCGGTGCCGCTGCAGACGCAGAGTTCTGCCTGGAGTTTTGTCTGGAGCTTTGTTTCTCACTTTGCTTCGACGCAGCATAGCCTGCACCACTTAACATCGCCCGGCTCTTTTAGCCGGGCTTATCGCAGGAGCTAATTATGTACAAACAAAGTACGCTAGCAGACGTGGTAGCTTATGAAAATCAAGACGTCATTGAGCGCTTCGTCAAAATTTACGGTGTTGAAAAAAACCAAGCTAATCAGATATTTAACAGCACTAAAAAATGGATGTGGTTGAGCCTCCAACGACGTCGCCTCGGTCATAAAAAGCATCTTGTGATTGATGTTCCGCTCGTAGTAATTGACGAAATGTGGCACAACTTCATTTTGTTTACGCGACCTTACAGCCAGTTCTGCGAACAGTTTTTTGGGTTTTATATGCATCACGCTCCAACCACCAATCAAATGGTTGAAGATGGCAAAGCCAGCAATGCAAATCTTACCCCTGAACAAATGCGCCAAAAAATATTAGATGACAAACGATGGCAATATGAATTTGTCTATGACCAATTAGGACAGGAAGAATTTCTGCTTTGGTACAAACATTACCCCAAAATATACACTCCCACATCGTTAGCCAAGTTGGCGTTTGAAAACGAGCAGCGAAAACTGGCTGAGTTAGCGGCAAAATTAGAAAAGCACCAGGAACGGATGGCGGGCGCAGCTTGAGTGGTCAACATCATTCGGCAACTGGGAGGATTTATGAATAAATTAACCGATAAGAGTCAATTATTTCGTCGGCAGGTACAGGAAAACCAACACAAGGATGCATTTGGTGAAGTGCTCATAAAGCATCCAAAAGAATATGCTTTTTTTGCCTGGGGCATGATTGCAGTCGTTGCATTGGTTGCCATCATGTTTTTTAGTGCCAGCTATACACGCTACTCTAACGTTTTCGGCGTGATTACGGCAGACAAGGGTATCGTTAAAGTGACTGCACGTGCCGAAGGTGAAATCATTCATCAACAGGTCAGTGAGGGCCAGTCGATCAGTAAAGGAGAACTACTTTATGTTGTTTCTACTGCAAGACACAGCTCAAGCTCAGAAAATTTAGATGCTCAAATCTTAAAACAGCAAGAAGCATTAAAAGCGTCACTCGAACAAGATATACACGTTGCTCGTGCATCTCATGAGATTCAACTGGAGTCATTGGCTCAAAAAATAGAAGGCAAAAAGCAAGAGCTTGCTCAACTGGCCGAACAACTAGCTATTTATCAGTCACGCATAGAGATATCTGAAGCCAGTTTCACTCGTAACCAGTCCTTGTTAAAGGAGGGTTTTATTAACCAATCAGAGCTTGATCGTAAACAAGAAGATCATCTTGCATTGCTAGCCAAACATAGCGACTTAATTGCGAAAGTCGGCAGCACAGAAACGTCCCTTAACGAATTACAGGGGCAATTGAAGCTAAGCCCGAAAGATTTTGAAGAGAAAATTAACCGCCTACAGCGCAATGTATTAGAAAATCAGCAACGCCTGGCAGAAATATCGACTAATGTCGATTACAAGATAGTTTCTCCTGTAGACGGCGTTGTGGCTACCCGACTTTCTCATGTAGGCAGTTTTGTTAACCGGGGGGACGCCCTGCTAACGATCATACCCGACGATTCCCGCCTCCAGGCAGAACTTTATGTGCCAGCCAACTCAATTGGCTTTATCCAGTCAGGACAAGACGTCTCTATGCGATACAGCGCCTTTCCTTATCAACAATTTGGTTTACAGCAAGGTCGGGTGAAAAGCGTGGCCAAGGTTATTTCTTTACCTGAAGACATCGCTACCAGCGTGAGTCTGTCAGGAGCGGTTTATAAAGTAATTGTTGATTTGGCGTCGCAGAGTGTACGGGTAAAAAACGATTACCGCGACGTACAAGTGGGGATGGAACTTGAAGCCAGCATCGCTTTAGAACAACGTTCGTTAGTTGAATGGATACTGGAGCCTCTTTACAGCTTGAAGGATAAGTAAGATGAACAGCATTATAGAAAAACTCAATTTTTCCGGCACCAATCATCTTCCTGTGATCCAGCAATCGGAAACAGCTGAATGCGGGCTGGCTTGTCTGGCGATGATCGCGTGCTACTACGGGCAGCATACTGACTTAAACACGCTTCGGCGTGTTCACAGACTTTCATTGAAAGGCTCCTCGCTCAAAGGCTTAACGACGCTAGCTGACAAGCAAGGGTTTAACTATCGGCCCATTCGCTGTGAGCCCGATGGACTTAAGAACCTTGCAACGCCATGCATACTGCATTGGAATATGAACCATTTTGTGGTGTTAAAACAAGTTAAAGGGAACCGGGTAACGCTACATGATCCCGCCGTGGGCGAACGCAAGATAACTCTGGCTGAAGTTTCAGATTGCTTTACTGGGGTTGCACTTGAACTCTCACCAGCGAAAGACTTTAACCAGCAGCAAGCTCCCCAAAAGGCTAAGTTCAGCAGCTTTTGGTCCGAATTATCGGGAATAAAGAAGTCGCTGTTAACCATTTTTGCATTTTCAATGCTTTTGCAGGTATTCATCCTGGCCGGACCGTTATACATGCAAATAGTGGTCGACGACGTGCTTATCTCAAATGACTACTCATTATTAAATGTGTTAGCGATGGGCTTTGCTGCGATTCTACTATTGCAAGCAGCAGCGACTGCGATGCGCTCTTTAATCATTATGTTAATCGGCAATCAGCTTTCTCTTCAAATGAACGCAAACCTGGTTACGCATCTCTTAAAGTTACCTATCGATTACTTTGAAAAACGTCATATCGGCGATGTCGTTTCGCGATTCCGCTCATTGGATGCGCTGAAGAATTTACTTACGTCTACACTGGTCGAAAGTTTGGTGGATGGTTTGATGGTACTCGGCCTTGTGGTGATGATGTATTTGTATAGCGTTGAGTTACTGATGATTGTCATAGCGGCATCAATTCTCTATCTGGGTGTGAGAAGTACTTTGTACATGAGGTTTAAAGATGTTACCCGAGAGCATATCGTGGCTGGTGCTACCAGAGACTCTAACTTTATGGAAACCGTTCGCGGTATTCAGAGCATCAAACTGTTTTCTAAAGAATCAGACCGCGTCGGATTGTTCAACAATTTTAATGTGGCAACCGCCAATAACGCCATAAAAGTAGAGCGGTTAAAAGTTGTATTTACCTGGAGTAGCCTGCTTATATTTGGCATTGAAAATATACTGGTCATCTATTTAGGGGCTGCTATGGTGATGGATACCACCTTGACGGTGGGTATGCTGCTAGCCTTCATCGCCTACAAAACCCAGTTTGATACCAAAATTAACAACCTGATAGATAAATTTATTGAATTTAAAATGAGTAGTCTTCACCTTGAAAGACTCGGTGATATTGCCTTAACCGACGAAGAGCAACATTTGGGAACACTGGATGAACATCTTAATGTTGATGGCCGGATCGAAGTAAAAGATATTTCAATGCGTTATTCAGATGAAGATGACCTGGTGCTCAACAACATCAGTTTTGCGATTGAGCAAGGGGAGTCGGTTGCTATCGTGGGTCCATCCGGCTGCGGAAAAAGCACCCTCATGAAAGTAATGCTGGGGTTACTTGAACCCGAAACGGGCAAGATTGAGCTTGATGGGCGTGATATTCGTAAAGTTGGCCTGCTTAACTTCCGCTCACAAGTCGCCAGCGTCATGCAAAATGATCGACTCTTGTCTGGCAGTATTTACGATAACATTACATTCTTCTCACATGAAAGCGAACGAGAATGGGTTGAAACCTGTGCCAAAACCGCAGGGATTCATGATGATATCATCAAGCTGCCTATGGGTTATCAATCGTTGATTGGCGACATGGGCAGCTCTCTTTCTGGTGGGCAGATGCAACGCCTGCTGCTAGCAAGGGCCCTGTATCGGAAACCTAAGGTGTTATTTCTTGATGAGGCCACTTCCAGCCTGGATTTGCGTCTTGAACAACATGTAAATCAGGCCATAAAAGCAATGAATATCACCCGTATCATTATTGCCCATCGCCCTCAAAGTATTATGACAGCAGACAGGATCATAAAATTTGCCAAAGGTCGCTGCCTGGAGTTATCTAAAGAGGAATTTCAACAACAGCGTCGGCCTGAAGGACGGGGCATGCTGGCAATGGCAACGTAATGTCAGCTTGGGTAGCAGTTATATTGACATGTAACTGCTTTTCTTCGTTTTTTAAAAACAGATATTTCAGACAGGCCTGCTCTAGCAGGCCATTAATTTAATTAAAGCCAACTACCCTGAATATGCGCCTGTTGCCTAACGAAAAATGACAGGAGCAGATTAAGTTGCTAAAACCTCATTTGACCTTGAACAACCCTACCAGGAAGCATATTCCGCCTCCTACCATGCCTGCCCACGCTTCCCACGGTGTTTCTCCTTCAAGAGCGCGGGTAAATTGAGAGCTGGCAGAGTCATAAATATCGTATCCCCACCAAGCTAACGCTACACCCACTACTATCAAAACAATACCGATAACTTTATTCATGCGCGATCCTTTTTAAAAATTTGCTAACAGTTTTTTTACCATAAATCACAATAAGATAACTGTCTATGTTGTTTTTTAAGCTGGTAAAGAAATAGCTGGCAACAGACCTAAAACACGCTAAAACCAAAGACTCTCAACGACCCACTTCAAAGAAAACGGTATATTGGATAAAGTAGTTAATTCGCCCTTCCGCTTCATTATAAAACTCTGAATAGCGATCCACTGATACTGAAATGCGGTTTATATCTAGCCCGGATAAGTCATCAAATCCTACACCGGTGCTCGGCTGCATCTGACGAAAGAAAAAGCTTTTATCGGTTCCTCCCCTGCCACTACTACTGCAAGTGTCTGCACACGTTTCTCGATAAAAAGAAATTCTGTCTGTACCAATTCCATTGGTAAGTAAAGTCTGTACCTCTGAAAAGTTAGCTGTGTTTGATTCATCGAAACTAAATATTGCGCTCTCGGCGGTTTCGCCAAAAAAACCCGTCGACAAGATGTAGCTACCAGGTGTGCCTTCGTCACAAATTTCATAACTTGTGGTACCACAGAAAACAATTCTAATTTCCGACTCTGTCGTAGTTCCTTGTAGAGCTGACAGGTTGCCTTCAGAACTACTGTCAATCACCGCGGCTTTGTAACCATTCAATCTATTTACATAGGCTTCCAGCGTATCTAATCGGTTTTCAAGTTCCTGCAAGGTGTTTTTTACATTTTCTGAGGCAGGAGGTTTATCCGCTGGAACTTCTGCCACTGCCGTTGCACTAAAAATCGAAATAGCACATGGTAAAACTAGTGTTGCTAAGGTTGTTTTCATTTTTGGTTCTCCCGACATTAACAATGAGAATAATCTGAGGTTATCTAACCGTTGATTATTTTTATTAACCTTTAGCCAGTAAATTCTCGACACAACAACAGAAAAGAAGTGATTACCTGATTATTAGAGCAACAATATTTCCTACGCCAAATGTTGGCATTGCGCCCGAAGGTGACTTCATTACTTTAGACAAGAGTATATATTGACTGGCTAAATTTTAGTCAACAGCTCTTGGAATTTACATTTTTTTGCCAGCGGTAATAAAGCCACATTTATACTACATAGCCTATCCTGCTGTTTTGACTGAAGTAAAATTCGTGCTCAGACTCACAAAAAACGATGGGGCATTCCTGAGTAAAATGGGTGAAGGTTAACTCTCAGGTTTTTTAGTAAAAGAAGCGCATTAGCCTTATACACGTTGAGTCCTTTTTTAAAAACAGTGCTGACAGAAAACCTAAAGATAGCCAAAACCAGCGCTCGCAAAAAAACGTAACCCCATAATAAATATAAATAATTCACCCTAAATCTTTACTTATTTGAAACATAAACTAAATTTAATTAAGTCAATATACCTAGCTAAATGCGTGTGAATCGCAATTGTTCAGCTTTATCACAGCAGCAACAGAAAATTAGGAAATTAAAAATGAATTACAGGAGTACTACCTACCTCACCCTTTCAGCAATGTTTTTTACATTAGTGGCCTGTTCACCCGAGTCAGCATCTAAAACCAATGAAGTTTCGCCCGAGCAAGATACAGCGTCGCTGAACACCGGTGCCCATTCAAAAATGAATGATGATACTTCACCTGTGGATAACGAGATTATCGACATCGTGACCACCGAATACGCTATTGAGGCACCAAAAACAATGGACTTAGGCTGGACTCGGTTTCGATTTACCAACCAGGGGAATCAGACTCACTTTGTGGCCATGTACAAACTGGTTGAAGGGAAGACCATTGAAGATCAGAAAAGAGAGGTGGCCCCCGTATTTGATCCTTTAATGGAAGGGCTTCGCTCCGGCGAGCTTACCAAGGAAGACATTGGCCCATTCATAGAAGAAAATATGCCGGAATGGGGCTTGCAAATGACCTGGGTTGGCGGAGCCGCGTTATTGGCACCGGGAAGAACGACCCATGCCTCCTTCAAACTTGAAGAGCCCGGCACCTATTTGCTTGAATGCTATGTTAAAGCTCCAGACGGCCAGTGGCATACGCTGATGGGTATGTTGCAACAGGTTACAGTCACTGATAAGGCCTCCCCAACCCAGGAGCCCACTGCCGACTGGGACATCTCGCTGACTGACACCGGGCTGAAAGCTCCGGCAAAAGTTAACCGTGGCATGCACACTATTAAGGTGAATTTCTCAGCAAAGTCGCCCGGATTTATGCCCTATGATATTAACTTAGCGAAACTGTCGGACGATACCGAATTAGCAAACGTCATCCATTGGATGGACTGGACCAACGTTGGCGGACTGCGCGCCCCTGCCCCTGTAGAATTTCTTGGCGGGGTCGAGCATATGAATGCAGGTAAACATGGCTACATGACCGTAGAGCTTACGCCAGGGAGATACCTATGGGTGTCTGAAGTTAATGCAGCCAATATGCATAAGGAATTTGTAGTCGAATAAAGCTATTCAGTCATATTTGCCAATACAACGTCAAAGGTTAAATGCATTGTGGAAAGCCATGTTAAAAATGGCTTCCATGAGCATTACCGTGGGTAGTTTATATGGCATTTTCAGAAGCAAAATATTTTGTCATCGGAGTCAGGTATGCTTCGTAAGATCTATATTTGTTAACTGCAGTTGTATAAATTGGTTGCCTTACCTGCGCTACACTGAGTGTGCTCACCCTTCGATCCGCTTTATGAAACAGTAAACAGTTTTCATCCCATGGAAGCTTGCAACGCTCGAGTAAATCTTTCGTCTGCTGCTTTTGCTCGTTTACCATTGCTTCATAATGCACATCGTAAATTTCATTTGGTAAAACGCCATGCCAATGATGCATGAGTTTTTGATAAGCACCATAAAATTTAGCTAACTTTTCCTGAGAACTCGCATACTCATGACCAAAGCGCGAAAAGTCCATTTTGAAGATGGACCAACAGGTGTCCATCGGTTCTCGTTGACAATGGATGATTGGCGCTTTCGGGAAGAGTATTCTGATAAGGCCAATATGAAGGAAATTCATTAACATTTTATCGGTAAAACAAGACGACGTCAGATTCAACTTTTGAATATTGTCGTAATAGCCTTGACGTATTTCATATATTGAGTGCGCATCGAGACTTGTCAAATTGAGAGTGCTGTCCATGCTGTTGCGTAAGCCGATCGTTTTATCTAACTGGCGCGCAAGGTAAGGTAATTCTCCTGCCCCTGACACCAAATGGTGACTGGCTAATATTTGTTCAGTAAGTGTACTGCCGGAACGCGGCATGCCGACCACAAAAATTGGCTTAAAATCCTCGGGTAAATGATAGTCCGGAGAAAGTTTTCGAAGCTTTGTCAAATATTCAGCAGAAAACGCATGTTCAATATTCTCAATGGCTTTCAGATCTTGATTTAACTCATATGTAGTCAGCTTCTCCGTTACCTCATTGGCTTTCGCATAGTGACTAAACGAGCTGGCAAAGTTACTCAAGTCCTCATAAGCTTTACCTAACAAGTAGTGCAATTTAATTGTATCCCGCTGCAATGCGTTAGGTGAGTTTGCAAGTTCCTCTATA
Organism: uncultured Alteromonas sp.; assembly: GCA_964601635.1. Classification (GTDB taxonomy): domain Bacteria; phylum Pseudomonadota; class Gammaproteobacteria; order Enterobacterales; family Alteromonadaceae; genus Alteromonas. Next base: position 63,377 of record CAZROH010000009.1, read on the forward strand.
CATTGGATCTCAGCTTTGTCCTCTTCAGTAAATACGTACCCTCGAAACTTCAGGGTTAAAAGGTTTACATTCTGAGGCCATTTTTTTAATGCCTGCTCAGCCACTAATGCGGCTTCTTCAAAGCAACCTTGCTCTTGAAGAATATTTATCAAATTTAGCCACCCATCCAAAAAATCAGGCGCTTCAGTTACTGCCTCTTGTGCGAGGGTTTTAGCCCTTTGCAATTGGTTGGTTGCTGCCAACGCCATGGCTAAATTGGTTTTGATCGGCGCTTTATCGCTGACCTTTTCAAGTAACTTTTCAAATTGAGCAATCGCTTTCTCAGGCAGATCTGATTTCAACAGTATATTGGCATAGGTAGTTAGGGTTTCAATCGAGTCAGGCGCTAACTCCATTGCCTGTTCAATACTATTCAGCGCATGCTCAAGATAAAATATTGCTGCATAAGAAATTGCAAGATTCCGATGCACTTCTGGCATTTTGCTATTAACGTTCAATGCATTCTTATATTGCTGAATAGCCAGTTCGTACTGCTCGGTTTGCTTATAAGCGTTACCTAAATTTGCAAGAATTTGTGGATTATTAACCGACAGGGATGCCGCGCTGTTCAATTTTTGAATAGCTTGAGCGTATTCTCCCGATTCGAGCAACGCGATCCCAAAGTTAGTCAGTATAGAAACATCATCCGGTACTAATTGGTGAGCTTTTTGAAGGAGGGGGATGGCAGCAGCGTAATGCTTCGTTTGTAAGCCAATGACTCCCAGATAATGCAACGCCGGCGCAAATTCTGGAACATGCTGCAGAACCAACCTATATCGTCTTTCTGCTTCATTAAGCTGACCTTGTTGGTGTAGTTGCAGCGCCTCAGCCATTACATCTTGTAAATTTTTGCTCATGAAGATTAACTTACTTATTTCGCAACATACCAACGGGTAATTGCGCAAATTGAAAAAGAGTAACCACAAGGCAGGTGCATTGCAATCATTGTGAGGATTTAAACGACGGTCACTTTGGCATCAACAGTTGCTATATGAGTCAATTTAAATTGATCTGCTAAAAGCAAGCGCGACACTGATTATAAGAAGGGATAAGAGTTGACTTTGCTGCGGCAAAATCTCATTAATTGGCTAACCTGAAAAGGGTTGTAGCCCGCCGCTCTGACGCCAGCCAGCAGCACGTTTTTCTTCTATTAAAGTAACCATCATTTACCTTCCAAGTTGCAATTGATAATGCAATTCGCCCCTTGCAAATAAGCTGTAAAATCATGTTGAAGCAACAAGTCCATTTTCACCTGAAGATTAAAGCTGCTCGCCCGATTTATTGTATTGGACAAAGTGTGGGAGTTTAACGTTGACGTTTAAATGCAACCAGAATAATGACAGTCACTAATACGTTTAAATAAAGGTGACTGTCATTGGCTTCTTTCTTCGCTACTGCCTTAATCCTACTTATTACGGAAATTCATTTCCTGCAGCAATACCGTGCTCATAACCGTTCTGTATTCAGCACGATCACCGCTTTCATTCTCCATTTTTTCCATCGTTTTTTTAGACCATTCCATCCATTTTTTACGGCGTTCTTCATCTTCATTCACCGAAGGCATATTTTCGAATGCCCGGACAAGATATATATCAGGCTCATCGGCCCTAGCGTGAACATTCTGAAAAATCTTGTAACTACTTAGCCAACCTTCTGATACTGCGTAATCCAGGTTTTTTCGCCACTCACTAGCCAACCACTTTGCATATTTTAACTGCCCACCATCAGCAAGTTTGATTCCTGTTACTTCCCAGTACTCACCTCCGATGAAAGGTGGTTCGTGATCTTTAGCATATGCGTTCTGAACTAATAACAAACTTAATACAACAAATAAGATACTCTTTAAGTAAATTTTCATTGCTCTTTTCTCCTTGAAACAACATGCTTCTCTGCATGTTGTTTCAAAAAATATAGTTTACTTCGCATATATTTCAATGAAGCCATTCCCTCCTTCATCCCCTCTGATGTAAAAAGGTTATCGTTCTAAAACCGATGAAGGGTTGACATCATCTCCGTTCATTTATTTTTTATATAAAGAGATAACAACATTTACCTTGGATACCTGAGTCTCTGTATTGCTCAACATCCAATAGTCAGATTTTCTTGAAAAACAGGCAAATTAGACGAAACTAATATAGCTGGATAACACGTCCATATTATGAGTAAGTGGTGTGTAGGGAATTTTGTCAGTCCTAATACTTAGTATTTAACCTATCTATCTCACCGGAGAATGACAAAATGAAAAAAACACTGACTTTACTTACTGTCGCCATCTCTTTTATTGCCATGGCTGATGAATCCAAAGAGGAAAAGATCCAACGCGCTATGTCAGCCGCGCCAGAATCTGTTAGTGGCCAGGCCACCATTATGGACACAGATGGTACTGTGTTAAAGCAAGGAAGCAACGGGTGGACTTGTCTCCCTGATACAATGCCAGGTGACGGCGCGCCCATGTGTAATGATGAAACGTGGATGAAAATGCTAAACGCTGTAATGAACAAAGAAGATTTTGTAGCAGATAAAATAGGCATCTCCTACATGCTTCAGGGAGAGCCGGAAGGCTCAGGAGTGAGTAATTCAACCCCCTTTCATCCTAATCATCAACAAGCCGATGATTATGTGGAAACGGGCCCCCACATGATGATTATCGTACCTAAAAAATTACTGATGGGAATGACGACCGATCCAAAAGAAGGCGGCCCGTATATCATGTGGAATGATACGCCTTATGCACACATAATGGTGCCCGTTGCTTTGGATAATGAATAGCCTTGATAAAAGCTGTTGGTTTGGATTGTTACTTAAATAATATAAAAGAGCCCCCAAAATTGAGGGCTCTTTAGCTGTGCAGATTATAAATATTCGTTTCTTAGCCCGATTAACTTCGTGAGCTAATATAATTCATTACTCAGAAATACATTGCACCATATCGCGATACATTTTCCATTTTCCATCATGCGGTTTCCAAATCGCCATGTAATTGTCAGATTTAATCAGGTTGCCTGTTTTTTGTTGCCAGCCACAAGTGCTTCGTGAAAAGCGATAACCACTTGAGCGGCGGGCATATCAAGTCCATCAAAATGCCCTTCCTTTTTAGGTATTAGTTAACAGGACCGACTATGCTGGTAAGCGCTGCCGTTGTAGTTAGAATGGCGAAGGCAACGAATATTTCTATCCCGATCGACTTAGACAACTGGTCTCTGCCTTCTTCATGCTTAAGCAACGGGACTAACCTCAATTTGTGTCTGGCAGCGATGGCTAAAATGCCAATGACCAGAAATACTTTGAACATCAATGTTCGTCCGTAAGTGGTCCCCCATAACGCGTCAATTTCGCCCACTAACTGTGTAGCCAGCCAAAGCCCGGCAACTAACAACAGTGACACCATAGCGCTCGCCTGGTTACCAAAGGACTTCATCACCTGATAAAGTTTTTCATCACGTAACGCACGACAAGCATGCTTAAGTAAATACAGCGCACCAAACCACCACGACATGATAAAAACATGGAGGGCAAGCAGAAATTTTTCTGTCATGCCCAGTTCCGACACATGGCCTAGCAACGGAAACGAGGCGGAAAGTATGATCAAGCTTAACGCAAATAAAACGCGTGAGACATAAAGGCTCAGCAAAGCGTTTTCAAAACAAATGGATGTAACAATCGCTATGGCTGCGGTTACTAAGCCGATTGTTCGCACTAACGCGGCGTCACCAATAGATGACCCCCATATTACGTCGAGTATCATGACATTAACGGCGCCGCTAAGCCCCTCCTCCGCCATAGCCCCTGTATTGGCAAAGAACCATAGGGTGTTGGCAAACAAAGCGGTAACGGTTGCTACATGCAGCCAACTGAACCGCTTTATTCTTTCGATAAGGGTATTCTTAGAACATTCAGGCTGGCCATATAAATGGCCAAAAAATGCGTACCCGGCAATACATGCAAAGCCTGCGTAAAAAGCGACTTTTGATATCACTATTGCTGTATTCCAGATAAACATTTCCACCAGTCGAAACCTTCTTAACTAATGGACCATAAAGCTGAAGCTATCTTTCATCTTGTGACCGTCGCCGCCGAGAAAGATCATCTCAACGTTATAGGTCGCGGGCGATAACAAAGGAATTTGCCACGAAAACTCTTTACTTGCCTCTTGTGTAGGCTTAAAACCAAAATTGACTTGTTCTTCCTGGTTGTTTGTAAGCAACACCTTAACTAAACGCACTTTTTTGCTGAAAGATAACGTTAACACTTGTGGTGAGGTTGCGAGCATAGCATTGTCTGCCGGAACACTGCTTTGTAGCTTCACGTGCGCAAACGTTGCACTGCTAAATATTAACGTGATTACGCTTAAAAATTTGATTACTGTTTTCATGATTATCTCTCTTATATTGAACTCGCAGATGACACACAAAAATGCTTTTCTTCCTCATTTTTGTAGGTGTTGCGGTAACTGCACTCTCAAAGCTACTCTTAAACTAACGCGTATTATGACTTCCCGTACAGCAAGGAGCAAACCTCTGCGACTTAAAGAGTATCCTGTAATGCTGCGCCTGTGGAATAAGAGGACACAATATCGTAGTGTCGGTTACGTCACCTGATGATAAGTTTGTAAAAAACCATTTCTGATTAAGGGTGGATGGATTAAAAAGCAGAGCCTGCTGGATACCACTGCGTGATATCCCGCTAAATTAGTAAAGCGAGATGAATGAAGCAATAAAAGTGTAAAACGGCTGTAAAGCTGTTCAATAATCAGCCGTTAATAGATAATTACCCGCTTAGTTTGCGCGACGCCTGTATAAAACTAAACCAAATAATCCACCCGCAAGGACACTGAACAATGCCGGTTCAGACACTTCAGCTGGGATTGGCGATGTCGCCGCCAGGCCAAATTGAGCACCTGAAAGCACACCGTTATCTAGTTGAAAAGTTTGCTCAAGTAAATCACTCGCTGCGGCGAGAAAAGTGAGAGGGATTTGAGGGTTGGAAAGATCAGTGATTGCAGCCGCATCAAGCCCTGAGAAATCAAGACTAAACAAATCTACCATTCCCCCGCCATTCACATCTCCCGATAAAATCGCAGTAGTGGTATCGATAGTAAAATCACTTAATACTACCGTCACATCATCACTTTCATCTTCTGTTCCCAAATCACCTGTCAGACTAATACTTGCACCTAGATGCTCAATGGTGCCTGCAAGCGTACTAAAATCTAAATCTCCTCCAGTGATGCCAAATCCCAGCGTCAGCGGATCAGCCGACACTAACTCCCCCCCTAGCAGAGCCGGAGTAATCCCCAAATCCGCTAAAGGTGCTGTCACTTCTACATTCGTTTGTCCACCAACAATTGGTTCAGCCATTACTGCGCTGTGAGACACAAGTGTGACTCCAGCAATCGCCCCTAAGACTATTTTTTTCATGGAATGAATTCCTTAGTGTGGTTAAGTACAAAACATACATCTGTGTGCTGCAATTTTGAGATACGCGCACCATTTTTGGATAGATTAAAAAACACACAACAAAGGCAGCGGCAGGAGCCGGATAAAAGTCCGTTTTTAGGGGAAATGAGATAATTTTTTTAACGATGGAAACGAAGAACCATCCCCCCTCAAATTCACTCTGCAAGCGAATTCATTTTTGCCACTTTTTTAGCCAAGCATTGATTTTACTGCGACAGAGATAGGTTTAGATAAAATGAATGTGCGCGTTAATTTATATCTATCTAACAAGGAAGATTTTGTCTGGCTATATCAAGCGATAAGCTTACAGCCTGATTAATTAAATATAAGTAATGTTATCAATTTTGAATGTTTAACCACTTCACTGACATAACTTCTCGAGACAATGCTGATAATTCTCGACTGGCCCGTTATCTATATTTCCGTAGTTTGCTTGCAGATAACCCACCCAGCGAAGACCCGATAGGCAATTTTAACCAAAGAACAGCCGCATTAGACTATACTAGCTGATGCTGTATAACGTTACGAGCACGTCCATTTTCCAGGGGGGCAGTGACCTCAATGAAATATTCTTTCTGCCTACTGCTGCTGTTATTTGTGTGTAGATGTCTGGCATCAACCGGACCTATTATTGATATGCATATGCACGCTTACCCCGCTGATATATTCGGCGAACCGCCCAAACAAATCCCCTTCACAGACTATGTGGCGCCCGTTACGACAAAAGAGATCCGGGAACAGAGTATCGCTGAAATGAAGAAGCACAATATTGTTAAAGCGGTGCTAAGCGGGCCTCTTGAACAGGTAAATGTCTGGCTTGAATCAGAGCCTGAATTGTTTATCGGCTCCCCGAATCCCCCCCGGATGAGCAAAAACCTCAATATAAATGAGTTACGCCAACGGTATGAAAGAGGCCAGTTAGGTGCGATGGCCGAGGTTACTTCACAGTATGCGGGCATGACCCCTGCCGACCCGCAAGTTCGCCCTTATGTGAAAATAGCTGAGGATTTCGACGTCCCTTTTGGCATTCACGTAGGGTTGAGTGGGCGCGGGGTTCAGAATGAGCATCCCGATTTTAGAATTGCCAATGGCAGACCACTGCTGCTGGAACCTCTTATACTTCAGCATCCGAACCTTCGACTTTATGTAATGCACTCCGGCTGGCCATTTTTGGACGAAATGAAAGCAATCCTGTGGCAATACCCTCATGTCTATTGCGAAATCTCTCCTCTTGGCTGGTTTATCCCCCGCAAGGAATTTCATGACTACTTAAAGCAGTTGATTGATGCTGGTTTTGGCAAACAAATCATGTTTGGCACTGATCAGATGATTTGGCCGAAAGCGATTAAAGATTCCATAGAAGGTATTGAAACAGCAGCATTTCTAACAGAAGAACAAAAACGCGACATCTTTTACAACAATGCAGCTCGTTTTCTAAGATTAAGTGAAGAGGAAATTCATCGCCACCATGCCTCTGTAAAGAAGTAACTGTTCGGCGTTGTTTTATATGTTTTTTCTGCGAAAGCGTCCACGTATTGAATACTTAAAATAAACACTCGGTTACAAACTTAGAGTAATGATAGCGGTTATATATCCAAGGCAAAATAGATGAAACCGTTTTCCCCCAACGCCTAGCCCATTGGGTTGCATCTTTTACTACGCAACTTTAACGAGACGGTTTGATTTATTGTGGAAACCTTCTATTTTCATAGTAGCCTTAAAGAATAACTTTCTCTCTGAATGCTGGTTATGACGTCAAAGCTTATAAGAAAACGGAATTTACGAGATCAAGCCCGCTATGTACGACATCCTTATCAATTCGCTTTTTGCTGTATTTACGGGTATTTCTAATTTACTTTATATCGCCCTTTTTTTCTTATTACTCGCTTTGTGTATAAAGAGAAAAGAGGCATTTGAATCAATACGTGCAGCGATACCGAACTCGGTTTTCAATATAAACATTCTTGCGCTTGATTTAATTTTGATAGCGCCGCTGTTGGTTGCTATTAGTAAGTTATTACATAACGCTAACCTACACGTCATTTCTATAAGTTCATGGAGCAATGTACCAGCACCTGTCACCATTCTGCTGGCGGTTATTCTAGGGGATTTTATTGGTTACTGGCGGCACCGTTTAGAACATACTAAATTTCTATGGCCGGCCCACGTGATCCATCATTCAGATACCCACATGACCTGGTTGACGCTGGTGAGGTTTCATCCCCTTAACAGGCTTTCTACCTTCATCATAGATAGTTCCTTTTTATTGGCACTTGGACTGCCTCCCTATGCCATAATTGCTAACAATTTAGTGCGCCATTATTACGGCTTTTTCATTCATGCTGATATACCCTGGACTTACGGTAAATTAGGCTATGTGTTGGTATCGCCGGTTATGCACCGTTGGCATCACGCCGAAGAAAAAGCCGCTCACCATACCAATTTTGCCACTGTTTTCGCTTTTTACGATAGGCTGTTTGGTACGTACCGCGTCCCGGGACAATGCAATGTCCGGTTAGGCGTAAAAGGCAAAAGTAATAAAAGCTTGCTTGCACAACTGGCTTATCCCTTCCAACCTACTTCTTATAAAATAAATGACAAAAGGCTAGAAAAAATTCCAAACAATGTTTTGTAAAAACCTGGCGCCCTTAATCAATACAATGTCTTATTTCGCTATTTCAGCCAAAGCTGATTATATCGGCATAGCCTCCCTGTCATGCCGTTTCGCAAAAATCAGGTAACCTTCAGTACACCGCGATACATTTTCATCTGGCAATGAAATTCATACTCGCCTTTAGTAAGGTCATTTAGCGAAATTTCCGTGATGTCATTTAATTTAAGCTGTTCAGAAATTCCCAAAGATGGAAACAACAAGGTTTCCGCACAAGGCGACTGATCTTTTCTCCTAAACTGCAATTTAAACGGTTTATTCGCAGGAGCCTGAATTAATGATGGCGAATAGACACCATCTTTTACTTCTACGATGACATCATTATAAGCGACAAATTTTGTCTGAGGTTTGTAAAGCCAAAACCACCAAACTATAAGCGCAATGAGTAATAAGCCAATTAAATTTACCATAATCATGACGCCCCCTTAGTGCTCTTTGGCTTTAAACAAGCGAAGTTTGTTAGCATTTGTCACTACCGTAAGCGACGAAAACGCCATGGCAGCGCCGGCAATAACCGGGCTTAGTAGAATACCGAAAACTGGATAAAGGACGCCTGCGGCGATCGGTATGCCTGCAGCGTTGTAAACAAAGGCGCCAAACAGATTCTGCCTGATATTACGCAGCGTTGCTTTACTGATAGCAATGGCGTCAGCTAAACCGTGAAGTGAGCCTCGCATCAGGGTGATATCGGCACTCTCAATAGCCACATCGGTTCCTGTGCCGATTGCGAATCCAACATTTGCTAAGGCCAATGCAGGCGCATCGTTGATACCGTCACCGGTCATACCAATGATTTCGCCTTTTGCCTGGAGCTCTTTGACTTTATTGGCTTTGTCTTCTGGCAAGACCTCAGCAAAGAACTCAGTTATACCCACTTTGGAGGCAACAGCAGTGGCTGTTTCCTTATTATCACCGGTTAACATTATAATGCGTACACCATTTGCCTGGAGCCGTTTTATCGCTGAGATTGAATCAGTTTTTATGGGATCCGCCACAGCGATAATCGCAGCAAGATCACCATTGATAGCGAAATACATTGGCGTTTTTGCTTCTTTAGCTAACTGTTCTGCTTTTTCATCAAACCCCGTCAGCTCAATTTCGTGTTTCGCCATTAAGCCTGCATTACCAAAGAGTAACGTTTTTCCTTCACATATTGCCCGCACCCCAAATCCCGTTATCGCTTCAAAAGACTCAATTTTCAGTAACGCAATTTGTTGTTCCTGTGCACTGTCCACTATTGCCTGAGCTAACGGGTGTTCCGAGCCACTTTCCAGACTGGCCGCCAGTTGCAATACTTCCTTCTCATCTGTTGCCTTAGCCAGGACAATATCGGTCACTTTGGGTGCCCCTTCAGTTATTGTCCCTGTTTTATCTAATATCATGGCAGTGATAGTTGAGGCGGTTTGCAGTGCTTCTCCATTTCGAATCAAGACACCTGATTCAGCCGCTTTTCCTACCCCGACCATTACTGACATCGGTGTCGCTAACCCTAACGCACACGGGCAGGCAATGATCAACACAGTGGTAGCAGAAACAATCGCGAAGGCAACGGCGGGTTCAGGTCCAAAATTTAGCCAAGCCAGCGCACTCAATATAGAAATAATCATTACGGCAGGGACAAAGTACGCTGAAATTACATCCGCTAACCGTCCGATGGGTGGTTTCGAGTTTTGTGCTCGTTTAACCATGCTAATGATCTGCGCCAACGCGGTATCTTTACCTACACGTGTTGCTTTAAATACGAGCACCCCAGACTTATTCAAAGTACCTGCAACAACCTCATCTTCCTTTTTCTTTTCAACAGGCATTGGTTCACCCGTCAACATGGATTCGTCAACTGTGCTGCCCCCCTCGACGACTACCCCATCAACGGGAATTTTTTGCCCGGGCTTCACTTTAACAAGGTCATTTTTTAAAACCTGTTCAATCTCAATTTCGACTTCTTTATTGTCTCGCATAACAATTGCCGTTTTGGCCTGCAATCCAATCAGTCTTTTGATGGCTTCGGACGTTTTACCTCTCGCTTTTAGCTCAAGCGCCAAGCCCAGATTAATTAATCCAATAATCATTGCTGTGGCTTCAAAATAGACGTGCCGCGCCATGGCAGGGATCAGCTCAGGTGCGATCACGACAGCCATTGAATATACCCATGCGGTGCCTGTCCCCAGGGCGATAAGCGTATCCATATTGGCAGAATGATTTCGAAAACTGTTCCAGGCGCCGATATAAAAGTGTCTTCCTGAAAAATACATGATGGTGAGTGTTAGCAACCCTACCAGTAACCATGCAAGCCTTTCTGTTGATGTTTCAACTGCCATCTCACCGATGAAAAGACCATAGATCATTAATGGAACACCAAGCGATAAGGCGATGATGGTATCTTTTAAAAGCTTTTTATAATATGCCCTGTCGGCCTCCTCTTTCTCATCGATTATTTTCTCTGCGCTGTCATCATCCAGAGCTTTAGCGTTATAACCCGCTGTTTCAACAGCTTTAATTAGCTCATCAGTTGATGCTGTGCCAGAAACTAAAACCGTTCGGTCAGCAAAGTTCATTTCAGCGGAGGTAACGCCCGCTGTTGATTTGATCGCAGATTCAATTTTTCCTACACAGCTTGCACATCCAGCGCCTTCAATTATGAGCTGTTTAGTCGGGTTATTAGTGTTCATTGTGCTCTCTTTTTTCTATAGATTGCTCAAAGCTGTCAATAAGGTGACAGACCATGTGAGAAGTGGGTGCTTTATCTTTCATCGACTCCCAACGACTTAGCGCGTTCATCATATTTGTACGCAATGTTAACATTGCTTCAAACTGTTTCTCTGTTTCAGCTAAGCGCTCTTTAATCAGTGAACGAACTAGCGGGCACGCTGCTTTGCCATGATCAGCTTCATCTAAAATTTGCTGTATGTCAGCAACAGAAAAACCAAGCTGTCTTGCACTTAAAATAAACCTGAGCCTGGACACTTCTCTGGGAGGATAAGTCTTGTAGCCGTTTTCAGATTTAATCGGGTGAAGTAACTTTAAACGCGTATAGTACCTGACTGTATCTAGTGTAGTCCCCTGCGCCTTTGCTAATTCCGAGACTTTCATATGTCCTCACGAGTCAATAAATTGAGTTATTAAGCTGAGTTTAGACCTGTGTGTAAGACACAGGTCAAGTGTATTTTCAAAATTTATTCGTTACTACGGTTACCCCATCAAAAATGGGTTTCATGAATGGTTATTGCAAGCCAACTTGATAGTTCAACGAAATTGCCATTGAGAACTATTATCAATAAGAATACACTTACCCACACTTTGTACAATGATGGATTATGTTTTCACTATGTTTTCACTCAAACAACGTTTCACTGCTGTAACCCTTGCACTGGCAACCACGTTTTCTGCGGTTGGCACTGTCAGCGCAGAAGAGGTTAATGTTTACTCTGCCAGGAAAGAAGCACTCATCAAGCCACTATTGGACAAGTTCTCTTCACATACAGGTATTGAAGTTAACTTAGTGACAGGCAAGGCTGATGCGTTAATTAGTCGTTTAAACAGTGAGGGCGAATACAGCCCCGCCGACCTGCTCATAACCACTGACGTAGGGCGGCTAGTCAGAGCCAAGCAGCAAGGGTTAACTCAGGCGGTAGAATCCGAAACGCTGGAAGACGTGATACCTAAGCAGCTTCGTGATGATGATTCTCATTGGTTTTCACTCACGATGCGTGCTCGTCCCATCATGTACTCACCTAAACGAGTTGACCCTAACATGCTTTCTACGCTTGAAGCATTAACAGATACCGAGTGGAAAGGCCGTATCTGTATTCGTTCTTCATCGAACATATACAACCAGTCTATGGTTGCAGCCATGATCCAGCAAAAAGGTGAGGCGGAGACACTAAACTGGGCAAAAGATTTTGTGAAAAACTTCGCTCGTCCGCCGAAAGGAGGAGATCGTGATCAGATAAAGGCAGTAGTTGCAGGGCAATGTGATATCGCCATAGCTAACACCTATTATTTAGCTGGCATGCTGAATAGTGCCGATCCTGCTGAACAAAAAATTGCTTCTCAAGTTAAGGTATTCTGGCCAAATCAAAATACTCGCGGTACGCACGTCAACGTATCAGGAGCCGCAGTCGTTAAACATGCGCCAAACCGCGACAATGCAATAAAGCTGCTGGAGTATATGACCAGAGAGGACGCACAAACCTGGTATGCCGAAACAAACCATGAATATCCGATTAGGGACGGAGTAGAATGGAGCGACACTCTAAAGCAATTCGGCACCTTTAAGGCGGAAGATATTCCTTTACACCGTGTAGGTGAACTCAATGCTGATGCAGTTAAAGTCATGGATAAAGCTGGCTGGAAATAAGTGTTAAGATAAACCTTAACCCTACAATACGGTTGAAAACTAATTGAGTCAGCAGTCAAGTCTCACTGTTAAACCCTTTATGCGCGCCCTGCTCGATCCCTGGCAGGGCGCGCTTTTAGTGTTGGGCGCGTTATTAAGTCTGCCCATAGTGGTGACGTTTGCAAGCTGGATCGTGCCGCAGGTCGAACTATGGCAGCATTTACTTGATACGGTTCTAAAAGACTATGTGGTAAATTCATTGCTGCTGGCTGTCGGTGTAGGTATCGGGAGTTTGTTTATTGGCACTACCCTGGCCTATTTAATCAGCCGATATGAATTTGCAGGCCGAAGACAATTCCGCTGGTTAGCCTTGTTACCGCTTGCCATGCCAGCCTACATAAATGCTTATACTTACACAGGTATCTTTGATTTCGGCGGGCCCATTCAAACAGCGTTAAGAGCCTTTTTTAACTGGGGCTACGGCGACTATTATTTCCCGGATATTCGCTCTTTATGGGGGGCGATCATTATTATGTCGCTGGTGCTTTATCCGTATGTTTATATGTTGGCTCGCACGGCATTTAGTGAACAGTCAGCCAGTTTATCGGAAGCCAGCCAGGTGATGGGGGTAAGTAAATTTACGTATTTTACACGAATCGCCCTCCCCCTGGCGCGGCCCGCATTATTTACCGGCGCAGCACTGGCAATGATGGAAGCCCTCGCCGATTATGGAACCGTGCAGTATTTCGGTGTTTCGACGTTTACCACCGGTATCTTCAGGACTTGGTTTGGTCTCGGTAATGGTCTGGCCGCTGCACAACTGTCTTCATTATTATGCGCATTTGTATTGATTGTATTGCTTTTTGAAAAATGGTCGCGTCGACATATTAAGTATTATCATCAGGGACAAAATCATGTCGAGCAAAAGCGTAAACAATTAAGCGGAGCCAGCGCCGTAATAGTTTTTGTCGTCTGTTTGTTGGCTCCATTGCTGGGCTTTATTGTGCCTGTTGTTCAGTTAGCCTATTGGACCTGGCTAACGTTTGAACAAAATTTAGATACGCAGTTTCTCACATTGGCCTTTCACTCCTTTGCCTTAGCGTTATCAGCAGCCATCATTATTGTTGTAATAGCACTGTTGTTTGCTTATACACGTCGTCTTAAAAACAAAAAAATTATTAGCTCTCTTTGTCAAACAGTATCACTGGGATACGCAATTCCCGGAACCGTAATTGCGGTAGGGGTTTTAGTGCCACTGAGTTGGGCTGACAGAACAGTGAACCTTTTCTCGGAGTATTGGTTTGGTCACAGTGTTGGACTCATTTTCTCTGGTACATTATTTTCCCTATTGCTTGCTTACAGTATTCGCTTTCTTTCAGTTGCGTTACACAATATCGAGTCGGGCTTAAACCGCATCACACCGAGCATGGACAATGCCGCTCGTTCATTGGGCGCTTCGCCTGGTCGTGTGTTAAAGGAAGTGCATGTGCCCCTGCTGAAAGCCAGTGTGTTAAGTGCTGCGTTGCTGGTATTTGTCGATGTATTAAAAGAATTACCCGCCACGCTTATCTTGCGTCCATTCAACTTTAATACACTGGCGGTGAGAAGTTTTGAGTTAGCCTCTGACGAAAGACTGATTGATGCAGCCTTACCGGCGCTGGCCATTGTGATGGTAGGATTGCTACCGGTGATTATGATTACCCATTCTATTGATAAAAGCCTAAAAGGAAAACTCTGACCTATGCTGTACTTGCATGATATTCATATCAATTACGGTAAGTTCCCGGCGGTTACAGGAGTTAACTTCGTGTTGGATCAAGGACAGATTGGCTGTCTGGTGGGGCCATCCGGCTGTGGCAAAACATCAATATTAAGAGCGATAGCAGGGTTCGTCCCTTTACACGACGGCCAGATATATCTGCGCAATGAGACCGTAAGTGCTCCACGGAAAATGGTTGCGCCGGAAAAAAGACATATCTCAGTTGTGTTCCAGGACTTTGCGCTGTTTCCCCATATGTCAGTGAACGATAATATCGCCTTTGGCTTGCATAAATGGCCAAAGGCAGATCGGCAGCCTCGCATAGATGAAGTACTTAAACTGGTGGGGCTGAACCACGCTGAAAAACGCTACCCTCATGAATTGTCAGGTGGTCAGCAACAGCGGGTTGCACTTGCCCGTGCCTTGGCACCCAAACCCGACTTGTTACT
>CAZROH010000010.1:0-76087 GCA_964601635.1 uncultured Alteromonas sp.
CTTTCAGGATAAACTCAATTTATCGTGAAGGAGGAGGCTCAATGATTATCAAACCGCTGTAGACGCACGCCGGGCGTTAGTCGTAAAGCCAGCAAACAGAGATTTTAATTCAAGTTCCAGGAGCGTTTTTACGCGTAACAGCGTCAGTTAACCTATGTGGATTAAATTCCTGCGGTAATAACGGAATCGTCGGTAATCCTGAACGAAGCGATCAAAAGAGGTAAAACATGGGACCGATTAGTCATTATAGTCCCATGCTTTTTTCCGTTGACTTAACTACGCTTAAAACGGCGTGCGACTAAGCCTGCAAAAGCCAGTGCAAACACGGCGAATGTTGATGGCTCTGGTACGGATGCTGGTTCAAGGTCGAACTGCATAAGTCCTTTTTCGCCAAAGTCTAAAACGACATTATCTATTGAACCGGCAAAGTTTTTGGCCCAGCCACTGCCAGTTTTAATAGAGATGGCAAGAATGGCCTCCGCGGCATAATCAACATTTCCAAACGTGTAAAGTTCATTATCAGTGTAAGTATCGTCCAACAATTCTGCTAAGGTTGGCGCGTCGTAGCCACCAAAATTTTGATGATCATAAACAGTAAGTTGGTTTTCACTTCCCGAGGTTGACCAGGTGTTCCAGATATCATTGGGTGCATTCTTATTGTTTGCATACAGGGGATCAAACGTTAGACGCTGACCGTACCAGCCTGCGCCGTCGTTATTTAAGTCGATCGTTGTGTAAATTTGAATAAAGAAATCATTTTCGCCTGACGCCTTTAGCGTTTGATAGCTCAAACTTAAGAGGTCACCTAAGTAATACTCTGTAGTGGTTGTGTCCGTATCCCAATATAAGTATTGCAGCGAATAGGTGTCATCACCAGTCATTGTGGTCGATGACCATGCGCCTTCCCCTAGCGGAGCTGCGGGCGTGGTTTGCTCTCCACCAAAGCCGATCGCGGCGTCAGGGTTATCGAGGGTAACTACAGTGGCGTGGGCGGCGGTTGTCAGGCCACAAGCAAGTAAGAGTGTGGACAAAGCGTGTCTTAATTTCATGTTATATTCCTTTTTATACTGCACTCACGCGATGTATTTCGCTGAGCAAGGAAAGAGATTTATACCTCTTTGGGTATCGTTAAGCACGATGCATGCCTTAGTGTAACCAACTGATTAACATTAAGTTAATTTGTTCATTGGACTTAACTTACTTAAAGTGTAAAGTTATTTGACAACTTTGTTCAAATTTTAATCGCCATTAATCACCCTGTCGTTTTCTGGCTCAATGGACTAAAAAAACTGCTTTTGGTTAACTGGATAAAGATTCATCCAGAAATCTTTATGACCCAAAGTAAAATGAATCGGTTGAAATACGCAAACGATGCTTCACTGTTGTCTCATCACACTTGCCAACCGTTTTGTTTTCATGCAACTTGACCCCCTATACATATCAGCGATTTCGTACCCAAATGAAACTATCGGATACCCTAAATCGGTCACAAAAGCGGTTTTGCATACCCGGTGTTTGTCTCTTATTGCCAATAATCGCACTTTTAGGCGGCTGTGCAGCACCAGGCACGCCCGTAATAGGTGGTGAGACGTTAATCCAAAAGATGCCGTTACCCGCTGGAAAGTGGCAAGTAAGCCAGTTTCCGCCCGAACAAAACAAAACACTGGAAACCCGCTGGACGTCGACATCCACAAAAGATCTAATGCAAACATTTGTGCTGTACCAAACCGGTGAAGCCGACGTGACTAAGCCAAAACGCTTCGACGATGAATCAGGGGAAACTAACTGCGATATCCATTTTTCCAGCACGATCCTCTCAACAGCACGGCGAAATGGGTATCCTCAACTTACCTGGCGAACGCTTTGCCAGCGGTCATCCGGAGCTAATTCAATCGTTTTACACAAAGTGATTTCGGGTAACGAGGCGCAGTACGTATTTCGTCGCACTTTTACCACGCTGCCAACCAAAGACGTCTGGCTGTTATGGCTCAGTTATATAAACGAAATCAGTGTTTGCGACGGCACCAAACCCGACAAACACCCCTGTCCAGACGATTTAACACAAAATTAAAAGGAGAAATCATGTACCAGGGAAGTTGTTTATGTGGCGCGGTGACCTTGACCCTAAGTGGCGCTATTTCATCAATTATTCACTGCCACTGTTCATTGTGTCGAAAATCCAGCGGCACTGCTTACGCCACGAATGGTTTTATTGAAAGTTATGCGCTCAATATTGTGACCGGAGCAGATATGATTGCGTTTTATGAGATGCGCCCGGGTCGTAAGCGACATTTTTGTGGTAACTGTGCTTCGCCCCTCTTTAGCTCTAATGATGCTGATCCCCAACGATTGCGCTTAAGGCTAGGCGTTTTAGATTCGGCCATCACCGAGCGCCCCGTTTCACATAATTTTGTTTCATCAAAGGCCTGTTGGGATGATCTTGATGATGATTTACCGCGTTACGATAGTTATGAGCCGGGAAGACACTAAGTCATGAGCACACCATCAATCCCAGCAGGTGTGGTACACGCGTTACCCTCTGATGTCCGCAAAGCGTTGCAAAACGATACGGAGGCACTCGTCTGCTGGCAGGAAATCACGCCGTTAGCGCGAAATGAGTGGATCTGCTGGATTGAAGAAGCCAAAAAAGAAGTTACTCGCATTAGGCGGATTACACGTCTTAGGAATGATTTGAAAAGTGGCAAACGCCGGCCCTGTTGTTGGCTGGGTTGCCCTCATCGAAAGCACAGTCAAACGGAAACCGCATGCACCTGAGAAAAACCACCTGGCTAAGTGGCTATGTTTGTATATTGCTCGCCTTCGCCCTGTTAGATGGGATTTGGCTCGGTATGATTGCGATGCCCTGGTATCAAGAGGCGTTTTCAACCTTACTTAAAGAGCACTTTGTGACCTGGCCGTGGATTCTGTTTTATCTCGGTTATGGCGCTGCAGTGATGCATTTGGCAGTTTTGCCCAACTTAACCCAGTCAATAATCAAAAGTGTGCTGGCAGGCTGTGTCTTAGGGGCAGCGGCTTATGGCACCTACAACTTAACCGGCTATTCCATTATTGCAAATTGGCCGTTGCCAATGAGCCTGGTTGACTGGGTGTGGGGCACTTTCGCTACCGGTGTTTTAGCGTTAGTCGGAAGCATGGTTACCCGCGTGCTATATACGCGTGATAAACATTGACTGTGGCCTTCAAATGAATACATTAACTGCTAACGACGCCTTCAGTGACTCATAATGGAATTTCTCAGATTTACCCCTCAGCTTGCCGCTTATTTTGATTCAATCAACCGCGAGTGGATCACAGACATGTTCGAACTGGAGCCTATTGATGAAAAGGTGATCAGTCTTCCGCAACAGTATGTTATTGATCGCGGCGGTTATATTTGGTTCGCACGTCATCCTGAACACGGCATTGTCGGCACCTGTGCATTAATCAAAAAGTCTGACGGTATTTTTGAACTCACCAAAATGGGCGTAAGTTCTCATGCACGTGGATTGAAGGTAGGCGAAAAGTTGCTAAGCTTTGTGTTAACCAAGGCTGAGGTTATCGCATATAACACATTGTTTTTGCTAACCAATCAAAAATGTCAGGCAGCCATCCATTTATACGAAAAACTGGGGTTCGTTCACGACAGGCAAATTCTGGAAACATACGGTAAAGCGTACGCACGCTGCGATGTAGCTATGCGCTATCAGCCAGGTAAACGTCAGAATTAAAGCTTAATTCAATCCAAAGAGGATTGTTTTAGAAGTTGTGGTACACTTCGCCGGTTTTAACTGAACAGGGCTTATTTGCATGTCGTGGATGCGAAATACACTGCTTAAAGTGTTTCACTATCCCGTTAAATGGTTAGTCAAACCACACAGTATTCCTGCACACGTTTCCAGTGAGCTGGGTATAGATACCAATAAACCGATTATTTACTTGTTGCCAACCAATTCGGTGACCGACCAACTGGCACTGAGAATGGCGGCAAAGGAATTGGCTTTGCCAACACCCAATACGTCGGTAGAGTTAGCGGGCAAACATTATCCGGGTGTGTTGTTTTTACGTAAAACCCAGCCATTATTCAAAAGACAACGTTCGCACACTGAAGTAGAGGCGGTTTTTACTGAGTTAGTTCACGTGCATCGTGATCATCCAGAGTTGGATACTCAGGTAGTTCCCGTGTTCGTTTCATGGGGGCGGGCACCAGGTAAAGGCAAGCCTGGCTTGGCCGATTTAATAGCCGATCGCGCGGCCCCCAGCTGGTTGCGTAAACTATTTATCGTTTTATTTTTGGGTCGCGACAATTTCATCAGCTTCAGTCGCGCGGTGTCTGCACAACAAATGGCTGCGCAACACGGCAGTGACGGTCATATTGCACAGAAGCTAATCAGGGTAGCAAGTACTCACTTCCACCGAAAACGCCAAAGTCTGACAGGTCCGACGTTGCTGGAAAGAGAAACCCTCTATAATTCACTGTTGGGCTCCAGTGCAGTTCGTCGCGCAATCGCTGATGAAGCAGCCGGCAAGAAAATCAGTCAGGAGCAGGCGAGGGAAAAGGCCCGTTCATTTATAGACGAAATTGCCGCGGATTATCGAGAAGGTTTGATCCGTTTTGGCAATAGGTTACTCACCCGTGTCTGGAATAAAATTTATAATGGCATCAACGTCAAACACGCTGAGCGTGTGCGAGAACTGGCCCGCAATGGACATGAAATCATTTATGTACCATGCCATCGCAGTCACATGGACTACTTGCTGTTAACTTACGTGATCTATCACGAAGGCATGGTGACCCCCCACATTGCTGCAGGTATCAACCTCAATTTCTGGCCTGTTGGCAAAATCTTCCGTCGCGGTGGTGCGTTTTTCCTGCGTCGCTCATTCGCTGGAAACAAGCTTTATACCGCCGTTTTCAGAGAGTATCTGGAGCTGCTCTTCAACCGTGGCTACTCGGTAAAGTATTACCCTGAAGGGGGCCGAAGCCGCACCGGACGCTTAATACCCCCGAAAACAGGTATGCTGGCGATGACCCTGCAGGCACTTATCAAAGGTGTAAATCGGCCTGTGAGTATAGTACCGGTGTACATCGGTTACGAAAATGTGATGGAAGTGAAAAGTTACCTCAATGAATTAAAGGGCACCAGCAAGAAAAAAGAGTCAAATTTGCAGGTATTTTCCGCCATTCGCAAACTGAAAAACTATGGATATGGTTTCGTCAACTTCGGTGAGCCTATTCAGCTAAACCAATTCTTGGAGAAGACGGTTCCCGACTGGCGTGCGCAATTACCCACAGATCCGGACAAAAAGCCTGGTTGGCTGACTCCCACCGTGAACGCACTGGCCAACTCTGTCATGTTACGCATCAATAAAGCGGCCGCGATAAACGGTATGGCCATCACTTCGCTTTGCCTGCTTTCTTCCAAAACCAAAGGCATGAGTAAAAGTGAACTCACCAGCGCAGTGGATTGTTATATGACTATGCTCCGCGCAGTGCCATTTAGTAATGATGCAACCATACCTAACATGGAAGCGGCAGCATTAGTCGATGCGACGCTGAAACTAGACAAATTTGTAGTGCAGGATGACGGTTATGGGCCATTGATTAGCCCACAAGCTGATTCCGCTATTTACTTAACTTATTACCGCAACAATATCCAGCATCTGTTCGCCATACCCGGGCTGGTGATGGCACATGCGTTTGCGTGTAATGGGGTAGAAAAAAACCAAACGTTACAGCTGGTTGCCGCGCTTTACCCCTTACTGCAAAAAGAACTGTTTATTTATATGACCCAGGATGAAGCACTGGCCTATACGGACAGGCTCATCGACTTTATGATTTCGCAAGGATTGCTAATTGAGTTTGAAGGCCGCATTGCGCCACCTGCAGCTCAGTCTGAACAGTTCCATAATGCCTGGTTACTCAGCCGCTGTATGCAGGAAACCTTCCAGCGCTATGCCGTTGTCTTAACAGTAATTAGCAAACAGAAGACGCTAAGCCGAAATGAGTTGGAGCGGGTCAGTAAGGTCGTCGCCGAACGCCTTTCTGCGCTATTTGGCATGAGCTCGCCTGAGTTTTACGACAAGAATGTGCTTTCCAGTTTTATCACCGCATTACGCGATAATCATTGGTTAGATATTACTGCTGATGGCAGCTTCAAACATTCCGAAGAAAGTGAAGCACTACGCCAAGACGTAATGGCGTTAGTATGGCCTGAAATTGTTCAGCATCTTGAAAAAGTGGATTTTAGCGCAGCCTAAACCGATAACAGGCTCTCCCAAGAGAGCCTGTCTACGCTGGAGTAGACAAGAAGAAACGATAGGCGGGGTCGTCAGTCACTTCCTGATACTGATAATCGAGTTGTTTCAGATGCTGATCGAACTCCTGACGACTGTCAGGCGGAATGTCAAAACCGGCTAATACCAGCCCTTGTGCAGCACCGTGATTCCGATAATGGAAAAGGGTGATATCCCAACGCTCTCCTAAGGTACTCAGAAATTTCAATAATGCGCCAGGGTACTCGGGAAATTCGAAGGTAAAAACCGATTCGTTCAAAATGGTAGGTGGCCGCCCCCCCACCATGTGACGCACATGAAGCTTAGCCAGTTCATTATCGGAAAGGTCAAAGGTACTGAAGCCCCCTTTGGCTAAATTGTCAGTTAAATCGGCATATTCCTGTGCTCCCTGTTTGAGCTTTATACCGACAAACACGTGGGCTTCCTGCTCGCCGGCATAGCGATAATTAAACTCGGTAATCGCTTTGCCACCAACACTTTCGCAGAAGCGCTTGAATGCCCCGGTTTGCTCAGGGATGGTAGCAGCAAATACTGCTTCTTTGCGCTCGCCGAGTTCACAACGCTCCGATACATAGCGGAGGGTGTGAAAATTAGTATTAGCTCCACAAAGTATGCCAGCCAGCTTTTTGTTGGTGATTGAATGTTCCGTTACGTATTTTTTAATGGCGGCTGCTGAGAGTGCACCAGCGGGTTCGGCAATAACCCGGGTGTCATCAAATATATCTTTGATTGCGGTACAAATTTCATCATTAGTAACGGTAACAATGTCATCGATGAGCTCGTTGCATAAACGAAACGTTTCTTCGCCCATGATTTTTACCGCCACCCCGTCAGCAAAAATACCAACTGACGGCAACGCCACCGGCTTACCCTGCTGTTTGGCTGCTTTAAAACATGCTGACTCTTCCGATTCTACCGCTATGATTTTTATATCAGGGCGCAACTGTTTTAGGTAGACAGCAATGCCTGCTGCCAACCCACCACCGCCGACGGCAACGAACACCATGTCCAGATGCGGTAATTGTTCAAGCAACTCTTTGCCAATGGTACCCTGACCGGCAATCACATCAGGATCGTCAAACGGTGGAATAAACGTTAGTCCGTGTGCTTGCCCCAGTTGATTCGCATACTGACTGGCGATATCAAAACTGGTGCCGTACTGAACGACGTTGACAAACTGACCACCAAAACGCTTTACCGCTTCTACTTTTATATCGGGCGTGGTTTCCGGCATTACGATGGTGGCTTTGATTCCGCACATTTTGGCTCCGTAGGCCAGGCCCTGTGCATGATTGCCTGCCGATGCGGCAATAATACCGGCCTCACGTTGCGCACGACTTAACGTGGTAAGCCGGTTGTATGCGCCACGAAGCTTAAAGGATTTTACTGGCTGCTGATCTTCGCGCTTTAAATACACCTCGTTGCCTAATAAATGAGACAATCGGCTCATCAGCGTGACCTCACTGCACACCGCGGCGTCATACACCGGTGCCAGGAGAATTTTTTTTAAATACTCGTGGTGAGAGGTTTGTGTCATAAAAGCTGCTCCAGCTTTTTCTTATCCCTTACCGCACCGCGATCGGCGCTGGTTGCTAACAGGGCAAACGCCTTTAATGAGGTTGAAACCACGCGCTCCCGCTCCTGGGGCTGCCAAGGAGAGGGACGAGCTTCCATTTCGTCAAAACGCGCGCTCAATTCTTCATCGGATATCAGAACGTTAATGCGTCGGTTGGGAATATCAATGGCAATCTGATCGTTATCCTTAATCAATCCGATGCCGCCCTTACTGGCGGCTTCAGGTGAACAGTGTCCAATTGATAATCCGCTGGTCCCCCCGGAAAACCGGCCATCGGTGATCAACGCACAGCTTTTGCCCAAGCCTTTGGATTTAAGATAAGATGTGGGGTAGAGCATCTCCTGCATACCCGGTCCACCCTTTGGCCCTTCGTAGCGGATCACTACTACATCACCGGCGACGATCTTATCGTTTAAAATTGCTGTTACCGCCTCATCCTGACTTTCAAAGACCCGCGCGCGCCCAGTAAAAGTGAGAATACTTTCATCCACACCAGCCGTTTTAACAATACATCCTTTTTCAGCAATATTGCCATACAGCACAGCCAGCCCACCGTCCTGACTGTAAGCATGTTCGACATTGCGAATACAGCCATTTGCCCGGTCCGTATCCGCCTCGGGCCAGCGACAGGATTGACTAAATGCCTTGGTGGTCCGAATGCCAGCCGGCCCTGCGCGATAAAACTCAATCGCCTCTTCATTGCCAGGTTCAGTGATATCCCAGGCGGTCAGCACGTCTTTCACGCTGCCGCCCAAAATGTGGTGCGCATCTTCATGTAGCAAGTTGCCGCGCGCAAGTTCTGCCAGGATCCCCATGACACCACCGGCTCGGTGCACGTCTTCCATATGATACTGCGGTGTAGATGGTGCCACTTTACACAAATGAGGCACGCGCTTTGATAAGCGGTCAATGTCTTCCATGCTGAAGGACACTTCTCCCTCGGAAGCGGCTGCCAATAAATGGAGAATCGTATTGGTAGACCCGCCCATGGCAATGTCCAGGCTCATTGCATTTTCAAAGGCCTGTCTGTTGGCAATATTTCGCGGGAGTGCAGTTTCATCGTCATGCTGGTACCAGCGTTCACACAACTTAACAATCACCTCACCGGCCTGTTCAAAAAGTCTTTTGCGGTCGGCGTGGGTCGCCAGCGTCGAGCCATTACCCGGTAATGCCAGGCCCAGCGCTTCGGTCAGGCAATTCATTGAATTGGCGGTAAACATGCCGGAGCAGGAACCACAGGTAGGGCAGGCTGAGCGCTCTATTTCATTGCTCTGATCATCACTGACGTTTTCATCTGCGGCGGCCACCATGGCATCCACCAAATCCAGCTTAATGATTTGGTCTGACAGCTTCGTTTTGCCCGCCTCCATCGGTCCGCCAGAGACAAACACCACTGGTATATTTAAACGCATGGCCGCCATTAGCATGCCGGGAGTGATTTTGTCGCAGTTGGATATACACACTAACGCATCAGCGCAATGGGCATTAACCATGTACTCAACGGAGTCGGCAATGATCTCCCGTGAGGGGAGACTGTAAAGCATACCGCCATGGCCCATGGCGATACCATCGTCCACGGCAATGGTATTAAATTCTTTCGCTACTCCTCCCGCCAATTCCACATGTTCGGCGACCAGTTGACCTAAGTCTTTTAAATGAACATGCCCGGGCACGAACTGCGTAAACGAATTGGCAATCGCAATAATGGGTTTACCAAAATCACTGTCTTTCATTCCAGTTGCGCGCCAGAGAGCTCTCGCGCCAGCCATATTGCGGCCTTGCGTCGTTGTAGCAGATCGTAGTTTGGGCATGTTGTTTTCCCATTGTGTCTATTTGTAAACTGGTGTCAGCCAACCCCATTTGTCTGGTGTTGAGCCATTAAATAGGCCAAAGAACATATCTTGAACCTGTTTGGTGATAGGACCACGAGTGCCGCTACCAACTTTAATTCCATCGACGCTACGCACAGGGGTCACTTCTGCCGCTGTTCCACACATCAGAATTTCGTCCGCCAAATACATAGCTTCACGGGCTATATTTTCTTCGCGAATTTCGTAACCCATTTCTTTAAGTAAGGTCATTACAGTGTCACGAGTAATGCCAGGCAATATGGCGGCTGTTTTAGGCGTTGTGCTTACCACGCCGTTGCGGATGACGAAGATATTTTCGCCGGCCCCTTCACTGATAAAGCCATTGGTATCTAACGCAATGCCTTCACCGTAGCCATGGCGGCGAGCTTCCATTGAAATCAACTGCGATGACAAGTAGTTACCACCGGCTTTCGCCCCGGTCGGCATGGTATTGGCGGCAAGTCGATTCCACGAAGAAATACCGGCATCGACGCCATTTTTCAGCGCTTCCTCGCCGAGGTACGCACCCCATTCAAATGCCGCAATGGAAACTTCAGTTTCCTGACCAAAAGGCACTTGTAAGCCCATGCCAATATCACCGTAATAAGCGATAGGGCGAATATAGGCCGATTTCAAATCGTTTTTACGAATGATATCCAACGTACCTTCGTTGATTTGATCAAGCGTGTAAGGGATGGTCATTCGATAAATCTTGGCCGAATCAAATAACCTGCGATTGTGTTCCTGCAGACGAAAAACGCAGGTGCCCTGATCAGGTGTGTTGTACGCACGGATCCCCTCGAAAACTGACGAGCCGTAATGAATAGCGTGAGTTAAAACGTGAACCGTGGCCTCTTTCCAGGGTACGATTTTACCGTTAAACCAAATAAATTCAGCAAGTTGCTTAGCCATGTTTAATCCTTTCAAAGTCGGGGCCTTTGCCCGTGCCGCCAATGCAGCCAATTAGTATCGGAACGAATAATACATGACCGGGCATGTGTACCCAATAACGTTCGCTTTAGTCAGACCACTTCTGCGTAATAAATTTAAAAGTCAGGTGTAAATAATCCTGCCCGAAAAAGGCACAAGATTTAGATGAGCGCACCCTTGTCTAAAAAACAAGCTGCGATAACTGGATGGAATTAACCGTAAAAAAGCTGGCTAGGACTTTTTCACTATACAAACAAATAGCATGAAATAAACCGCGTATTCAAGTATTTTAAAATTAATTAGCCAAAAGAAGGTGGGAAGATACGTGGGGGATTGGTTTCATATCATTAACTTAGCAGGGGTTGCAGTCTGTGCGATTTCCGGCACCCTGATGGCCTATCAGAAGCGCATGGACGGGTTTGGCGTGGTAGTACTGGCTTCTGTTACCGCCATCGGAGGGGGAACGTTACGCGATATGGTTTTAGATCTTCCGGTTTTTTGGGTGCAAGATACCGATTATCTTTATATCACCCTGCTAGCGGCATTTGTCACCATCATATGGCTTCGCTTTACTCCTCGATTTCCTTATCACTACCTGTTAATCGCTGATGCCTTTGGCCTGGCTCTGTTTAACGTCGTGGGCCTTGAAAAAGCGCTATCGGTGGATTCCTCGATGGCGGTTGCAATTGCCATGGGTACGATCACGGGCGTTTTCGGCGGCTTGTTGCGGGATGTCATATGCCGGGAAATTCCTCTGGTGTTAAATGGTGAGTTGTACGCCATCACCTGCATTGTGGGTGGATTCGGATACGCATTGGCCTACCTTGCCGGTTTAGGCAGCCAAGCCTGCATGGTTATTGCGTTACTTATCACTATCTTCATGCGGCTTGGTGCCATGCGCTGGCATTGGCAACTTCCGGTTTTTCGTAGTGAGAACATATAAAAAGCTGAACCACCGAGCAGTACTTTTTCAGGGCTTAGTTGGCTAACCTATCCGGCGAAACAGCTCAGGAGAAGAAAGGTGGGTTTGGCAGTTGTATACACGCGGGCAGGGACGGGTCTGTCAGCTCCATTGGTAAAAGTTGAAGTTCATCTGGCAAACGGATTGCCAGCATTTCATTTAGTGGGAATGGCTGAGACAAGCGTGAAAGAAGCCCGTGACAGAGTTCGGTGCGCGTTAATCAATAGTGGCTTTGAATTCCCGGCCAGACGAATTACCGTCAACCTTGCGCCGGCAGATATTCCCAAACATGGTGGCAGATACGATTTAGCCATTGCAGTGGGCATTCTGGCTGCCTCAAATTTAATCCCTGCTAATCAGTTAGCGGCCTTTGAACTCATTGGCGAACTTGGTCTAAGCGGTGAACTAAAAGAAATTCAAAATGTGATCCCGGCAGCTATTGCCAGCAGTAACGCACAACGCACATTACTCATCCCAGCTAACAATGCCGATGAAGCCAGCTTAGTAAGTGATGCCCATTGCATGCCGCTGATATCATTACTGCAAACTTACCATTTTTTGGTGGGACAGGAAAAACTTACACCAGTTCCTACCGCACAACTTGCCTATCCGAATGAGTCTCCGCAGTGGGATGATGTAGTGGGTCAGACTCAGGCTAAACGGGCTCTAATGATTGCTGCTGCTGGCAAGCATAATATTCTGTTCGTTGGTCCGCAGGGGACCGGTAAAAGCTTGCTGGCGAGTAAACTCAACAGTTTGTTACCACCGCTAACTGCCGCTGAGGCGTTAGAAGTGGCGTCGGTTCATTCTGTAAAAGGAATTAAAATCAGTGTTCACAATTATGCAAAACGACCATTTCGGTCGCCTCATCATACCAGCTCTGCGGTGGCGTTAACTGGTGGCGGCAGCACGCCCACACCCGGCGAGATATCCCTGGCCCATAATGGAGTCTTATTTCTTGATGAACTCCCCGAATTTGGACGAAAAGCGCTAGATGTATTGCGAGAGCCCTTGGAAACCGGTGATGTGAATATCTCACGTGCTTCAGGTAGCGCAATTTTCCCGGCTGGCTTTCAATTAGTGGCCGCGATGAACCCAAGTCCCACGGGCGATGTGGAGGATAATCGTATGTCACCTGATCAGGTATTACGCTATTTAAACCGCTTATCTGGCCCGCTGCTTGATCGTATCGACCTGCAAGTGGAAGTTCCGCGTCTTAAAGAGTATCCAATGCACGCGATCGCGGTCGCGCCTGAACATGATTCGGCGATGGTTGCTAAAGCAAGCGTCAGCAGGGCAAGAGATAGGCAGAACAGCCGTCAGGGATGTGTGAATAGCGCGATTAAAATCGACGACTTAATTCGTCTCTGTGCCTTAAGCGAAGCCGATAAAATTTTTCTTCAAACGGCTGCAAAACAGTTAAAGCTGTCTATGCGGGTATTTCACCGCACACTAAAAGTCGCCCGTACCATCGCGGATCTGGACGACACGGACAGCGTTTTACGCCACCATATAGCTGAAGCACTTGGGTACCGTGCATTAGACAAGCTAATTCAACAATTAAGCTCTAACTGAAACATGGCATTTATCAGGGGATGTTTTCGTTTTGCACGCAGACACGTCAACCCAAGCTGGTAACTGGGTATATCATTGACCGGAATGCGGGACACTTTATTACCTAATTGAGAGTGATCCAGCACCACCTGCGGTACGAAGCCAATTCCACACCCTAGCGCGACCATACTAACAATCGCCTCGTTTCCTCCCACTGACGCATAAATTTTAGGCGCGATATTTTGCACTTTAAACCATTCATTAACGATGTGCCGGCTTGGGCCCTGCTCGGGAAGAATGATTTGGTGTTCGTTCCAGTCTACCTGGGATAAGCCTGCCAGATTATATTCTCTGGGAGCAATAAGGGTGAGTGGTACGCTGTCTATCGGAAGAAACGCCAGTTCAGCTGGAAAGTCATCGGTATGGATCGCAATCGCAATATCACATTGGCTGGTTAGCACGCGCTCAATTGAAGAAGCGGGGTCGCCCGTCGTCAACCGAATATCAACATGGGGATGGTGCTGACGAAATTGCGAGAGTAGATTAGGCAGGTGGCTTTGACTCGCTGTTACAGAGCAGTACATTTTCAACTCACCGCGGAGAACTTTTTTTTCCGTGTTTATTTCTGATTGCACCTGTTGCCATTGCTGTAAGGTATTTTCGCTGAACACTAGCAGCTTCTGACCGGCATGGGTCAACCTGACTGAGCGATTATTACGGACAAAAAGCTCACACTGACATTCGTTTTCAAGCCGCTGAATGGCTCTGCTGAGCGTCGAAGGGGTCACGTGCATTGCAAGCGCAGTCTGACCAAAATGCAGACTTTTTGCCAAATGTGAAAATAAACTTAACGTTCGAAAATCCATATGTTGCATTTTTTGCAAAACTGTTTTGCGAATATATCATTTTATCAAACATTATTCATATCGTATGCTGCAGTCATTCCGGAAAAGGCAAATGAGCTGAGCTAACCTGCTTAGTAATGACCCAAGCAAAACGGTAATTGGATAATTATGGCTAATTATTTTAACTCTCTTTCATTGCGTGAACAGTTGACACAGTTAAAACAGTGCCGCTTTATGGCGCGTGATGAATTTTCCCAGGGCTGCTCGTTCTTATCGGACAAGCGTATCGTTATTATCGGCTGTGGCGCACAAGGCCTCAATCAGGGTCTGAACATGCGTGACTCAGGCTTGAATGTCAGCTACGCATTGAGACAAAGTGCCATCGATGAGAAACGTGATTCGTTTCAACGCGCCAATGACAATAATTTTCAGGTGGGTACCTATCAGCAACTGATCCCCGAAGCTGACGTGGTATACAATCTGACGCCGGATAAGCAACACGCAAATGTTGTTGAGACCGTGATGCCGTTAATGAAAAAAGGCGCGACACTGGCATATTCACATGGTTTCAATATCGTAGAGCAAGGGCAACTGATTCGCGACGATATCACCGTGGTGATGTGCGCTCCTAAATGTCCAGGCACCGAAGTACGCGAAGAATATAAACGCGGTTTTGGGGTGCCCACATTAATTGCGGTGCATCCTGAAAACGATCCTAATCAACAAGGGTGGGATATCGCCAAAGCGTTGGCAAGTGCGACTGGCGGTGATCGTGCAGGCGTACTGGCATCATCATTTGTGGCCGAAGTTAAGTCCGACCTGATGGGTGAGCAAACCATACTGTGCGGCATGCAACAGACGGCAGCCATTCTGGCATTCGAAAAAATGACCTCACAAGGATTAGATGCAGGCTATGCCGCTGCGCTTATCCAGCAAGGACTGGAACAGATCACGGAAGCACTCAAATTAGGCGGCATTACTCACATGATGGATCGGCTATCAAACCCAGACAAGATAACGACGCTAAAGCTTGCTGGAAAATTAAAGCACTTATTAAGGCCGTTATTTGAGCAACATCAGGATGATATTTTAAGTGGAAAATTCTCAGCCGAGATGATGCAAGACTGGGATAATGACGATCATAACCTGCTGCAATGGCGTGAAGAAACCTTATCCACTGGCTTCGAACAGGCGCCTGCATATGCTGGCACCATTGATAAGCAAGACTACTTCGACAAAGGGCTTTTTCTTGTGGCAATGATTAAAGCAGGAGTTGAACTCGCATTTGATGTGATGGTTGAAGCGGGTATGTTACCTGAGTCGGCTTATTACGAATCACTGCATGAGACGCCCTTGATAGCCAATACCATTGCCCGTAAACGATTATATGAAATGAATGTGGTCATTTCTGATACAGCTGAATACGGCAACTATTTATTTTGTCAGCAAGCGATTCCACTGTTAAGAGACAAGCTAATGCCGGATATTAATTTAGCGTTGGTCGGCGAAGGCCAGGAACTGTCGTCGAACAACGTCGACAACCAGGAATTATTGCGTGCCAATTTTGCAATTCGAAATCATCCCATTGAAAGTGTGGGGAATTCACTACGGGAACATATGCTCACTATGCGATCCCTCGCATAACTCAACCAGTTCTGTCGTTAGGTGCTTTAAAAAGCCCTCTTGCCCAGCTAGTTTAGCTGGGCTTTTTTATGCTCTGCGCACTGATCCGATCTGTATGATTTTCATACAACCCATTGATCGCTTATATCTTTTTGATTGTATCCAATAGCTGCAAGGAATACGTAAAAGCGTATTTTTATACGTACGTATAAAAGTGACTACATATAGAGACACATTTGTAAATCCTTTAAAATCAAATAGTTAATGCAACATATGAGGTTATGTTAAGTTTATGTAATGTTCTGTGTTCCCGCTCTGACACGATATCGCACCATCTGTTGCGACATCGCAACACCCTGTAACAATTACATAATGTAACCCCTTGTTTTTATAAGATTTTCATAGTTGGCACGAAGATTGGTTTATATATGCGTCCTTCCTATATTCTTATAAAAATCAGAGGTATATCATGCAAGCAGGAATGTCCCGTTTTACGCAAGTTGGAGATTGGTTATTCGAAGTCAAAATGGTGCGAGCGCTGCGCGTACAAGAGTTTGGCCAACCCTATAGCGCTTTTGCCAGTATTACCGTCAATGGAGATAATCTTTATATCGATTCTCAAATGACTCGATTAAATGAAGATTTTAACCGCGACGATTACATGTCATTTTATGAATTCTGTAAGCAACTTGATGCTAAAGAAGTGCATTACGACAAAGTTCGTCGTGGCAGACGCCAACCGCGAATTGTTGCGATAGAAGAGAATCAAAAGCCTTTGGCAAAAATTCAATTGGTTAGATAATACGGCCATTTCGCGTTATAAAATTTTACGATGAAACCTGCTAAGTAAATTTCGTTTTCAGGCTAAATCACGTTCAGCAAAATTAACTGCCGTTAGCGCGAGTGACATATAAATGATAAATCCTACCCCGATAGGAAAAAGGGTAGTGTCTATGAAACTATCAATACTCATTGCGATCGGTACAGCCAGCAAACTGGACAGCGAGCCTATGATTGCCGCACCTAGACCGGCCATTTGACCCAAGGGTTGCATTGCCATGGCATTTAGGTTGCCAAACAGAATACCGATAAAGAAAAAGCCACAAAACATCGTCACCACTGTGACAGTCAGTGGAGGCACACCATTATAAGCGTTAATAATCGACGTAAATATCAAAGCAAAAGTTATCACGCCATACAGAGCAAGCCGACAGAGTTTTTTCATGCCTACACGCATGACCATAGTGCCATTAAAAAATGAAGCCAAACCTACAGAAAAGGCTAATGTTGCGAAATAATACGGAAAATGCTCGCCAGTATGGTAGATGGTTTGAAATATAGTTTGCGAAGCACTTAAATAAGATAGAAAAGCACCGAAAATACACCCCATAGCAAGGGTATAACCCATTACTACCCGGTGTTTGAAAATGAACATGCATGATTCAGCGAAGCGCTTCCAACTGAATCGCTTACGGTTATCTGCTGGTAATGTCTCCGGTTGACGGGTAAAAAACCAAACTCCAACTAACACCGCCATCAGCAAAAATAGCGTAAAAATGTGGCGCCAGGAATAGAGGTTTAAAACCAGTTGCCCCACCAAGGGGGCTAGCATAGGAACTAAAATAAACACCATCATGATGAAGCTCATCACTCGTGCCATTGCATCGCCTACATAAAGATCGCGAATGACAGCCATCGCAGCGATCCGAGGCCCTGCGACCCCCACAGCCTGAATAACACGGCCCACAAGTAAGATTTCCATCGTCGTTGCGAGCATGCAAACAACGGTTCCCAGCGAAAAAATAGTTAAACCCAACAAGATCGCGATGCGTCGTCCCTTGGCATCCGCAAGCGGACCAAAAAACATTTGTCCAATTCCCATGCCCACAAAGAAAACTGAAACAATTAGATGAACCTGTTGCAGACTTTCTGCCTGTAATTCCTCACCAATTTGATTTAACGCGGGTAACATGGCGTCGAGACTGAGCGCCACGAAGGATGTCATCAAAGCCATTAAGGCAACAAACTCGACAATGTGTAATGTTGGTGACGCCTGGGTAGTTTGGCTAAAATCGCGCATGGAAGTCCGTTCTGGTTGGGTGTGGAAATCAGCAGCCCGGGATAATAACACTAATGCGGCAGAGCGATACGCATAATCCGTTAAGTGAAGCTAAATCAGAGATAATTGAATTTACGGTTTACGCTATCGCCGTTCATCCTTAGCAGACTCCATCACAACGTGAGTGCTGATTGTATTAACTTGCGGAATTGATCCTAAAACATCGGTATGAAAAATTTTAAACGCCTCAATATCAGATGTCTCTACCCGCAACAGGTACTCAAATGCCCCCGTCACATTGTGACACTCTTTGACTTCCAGCGCATCGCTAACCGCCTCTTCAAAAGCCTGTTGAGATGACTTTGAGTGGGACTTTAACCCGACCGATACATAAGCGACAAAACCATTGCCCAACATTTTTTCATTTACCAGTGCACGGTAGCCGACAATCACCCCCTTGCTTTCCAAATCCTGTACACGCCGCAAGCACGCCGAAGGCGAAAGTCCTATCGCTTCAGCTAAGTCCGCATTTGAGATTTTTGCGTTCTGCCTCAACATACGCAATATTTTTTGATTATAGGAATCTAATTTGAATAATTGTTGCAAAAATTGTCCGCCCTATAACAATAAACGCTGAGAAATAGTGATAACACAAGAGTAACATTGATCTCAATTCATTCTCGTTGGAAGTGTTATGACAACCGAAATTCTTGTTGGCTTAAGCTTGTTCGCATTAGTGTCATCAATTACCCCTGGACCGAATAATATTATGCTGATGACATCCGGTGTGAATTATGGAGTGAGACGAACCCTGCCTCATATGCTTGGCGTGGGAGTTGGTTTTACACTCATGATCATTGCTGTCGGCATGGGTGTGATGATGGTATTTGATGTGTTTCCTGCTTTCTATTCGGTTCTTCGAGTAGTCAGTTTAGTTTATTTACTTTACCTGTCCTTTAAAATAGCCACCGCTAGCCAGGCTAACTGGCAAACAAAGACAAATGGCAGGCCGATGACCTTCTTTCAAGCCGCCGCATTTCAGTGGGTAAATCCGAAAGCCTGGACAATGGCCCTCACCGCTATCACGATTTATGCGCCAGGACGGGAAGCAACCAGTATTATATTGGTTGCCCTAGTTTTTGGCGTGATCAATCTTCCTTGTATTTCGACCTGGGTCATGGTGGGCACCAAATTGCGTTATTTACTCGCAAGCCCCAGGACGCTTAGGGCGTTTAACATTTTTATGGCGCTGCTACTGTTAGTCTCGGTAGCCCCGTCAGTACTCAACTAAGCTGTCACATTCAGGCCGGTTCGACAAACCATTTACCAACCATTACATCGACCACTTTAACTTTCGTCCCTGCTGGAATATCCGTATCACTTTGTAACTGCCAGGTGATGCCTGAATACTTATAACTTACTGAGCTGCCTTTCATTAAGTTGTCTGGTAAATCAAATTCCAGACCATGGTAGTCCGTAGTGGTCTTGTGTGGTGACGCGCTTTTCGTAAAGTTTTTCAGTGGCTTCCACAAAACAAATACGAGTACAGCAACCAATACCGGGTACACTAACAGGACTTCACCCCAGGTCTGGATAACATCTGCATAGAGAAAGACCGATATAACAAGTAATCCGACCCCTGCCGCCGTCAGCACTATCGTACCGGCGCCAAGGATCAGAATATCAATGAGAATCAGGCCCAGCCCCAACAAAATAGCGATTGAATAGGCGCTTTCCGGTAATTGCCCGAACATCACTCATCCCCTTGCGTGTGTCGGTTTATTTTACTCATTACAGCCATTGCCTGTGCAACCAGTGCGGAGGGGTCTGTTGCACTATCTGGCAATAAGATGACTGAACTTTCATCTGCAATGGCTCTTTTGGCTTCAATAGCCTTAATGGCCAAATCCAACTGAATGGCTTTGGCACCATTTTCGGTTGCCGCCTCTTCCCCAACTACGCGTAAGGACTCCGCTTGTGCTTCTGCTACTTTCAGTATCGCTTGCGCTTCACCTTCTGCGTACAGAATTTTTTCAGATTTTTCAGCTTCTGCGGCCAAAACTTTTGAGGCCTTTTGGCCTTCAGCGATATTAATCGCCGATTGCCGCTCACCTTCTGATTCCAGAATTTTTGCCCGACGCACGCGTTCAGCTTTCATCTGTGCTTCCATTGCCTCCATGACAGACTGAGGTGGCGTAATGTCTTTAATTTCGTAGCGCAATACCTGCACTCCCCAAGGGTCACTGGCCTCATTCAGCGCATTAACGATGGCGGTATTGAGCAGTTCCCTTTCTTCAAAGGTTTTATCCAGCTCCATTTTCCCGATTTCGCTGCGCATTGCGGTTTGCGCTAATTGAGATACGGCGAACTTGTAATCTTCGACCCCATAGGTGGCCTTAACCGGATCAATCACTCGAATGTAGAGCACACCATCAACGGTCAAAGTAATATTGTCTCTGGTGATGGCGCCCTGGGATGGTACGTCTATAGGTTGTTCTTTGAGGGAGCGGTCTGCGGCAACCGATTCTATAATCGGAATGGCGAAATTAAGACCCGCCGACATTGAGCGGTTGTATTTTCCAAAACGCTCAATGATGTACGCACGGTTTTGAGGAACAAAGCGTATACCGGTTTTAACAACAACCAGCACTACCACAATCGCTATGGCTTTCCAGGCTAAGCTGAACAATTCAGGCCCTGTAAGTGTATCCATTCTGCATATTTCCTTTTATGTCATTGTTTTTTAAACACCACCCGATACCTTACTTTACTCAAAAAAAGTCACTTTGGAAACTGACACTGAATGCTGAATTTTTAATCGGCTAGGACAAAGTAAAAGTTCGTTATTAAATTTTAATTATGCAAGCTTCAGCAATCCTTTCCCTGGCCTTTTAAGTAGAAAAGGAGACGTCACCACTTCACACTGTCGATATCACATTGTTTATTTCTGAGTTATTTTATGAAAAATCCTCTGTTTTTTTATCAGCTTGGTAACGAAGTTATTGATAATCAGGCTATAATGCGGTTTTTCTGCGCCAGGTTTGCAGACTCAACACGGATAATAAGAGACTAAGGACTGTGCATTTCAAGCGACTCAGCAGCGATCATTTCCTCCCCTCCTATTCGCTACAGACGCGATGTGTAATTGGTCTGTTCGCCGTTTTTTGGTTATTTACCTGCTTGTCAGTGCAGGCTATTGAATACGCTATCAACGGGGTTGAGGACGATAAACTCAAAGATAATATTGAGTTACATCTGAAGAACCTAAAAGTCGAGCCCTCCAATTTAACCGACCCCTTCTGGCGTGAGCAAATTGCATCGACCGTTGCCACCGCAGTTGAACCGTACGGCTATTACAACAGTGAAACCCTGGTGGAAGTGAAAGAACAAGAGAAAGTTGAACTTCAGGTTTCACTCAACAGCCCGTTAAAAGTGGCCAACGTAACCCGCGAGATCATTGGTGAAGGCAGAGAGGATAAAGAATTCAGGAAGCGTTTTAATGCTTTTAGCCTCAAGCCTGGCGATACACTGGTGCAACCTACGTATGAAGCATTTAAAACGTCTATGTTCAATTACGCCTTATCGCATGGCTATTTCGATTTTAACTGGCAAGCCACACGGCTCGATTTAGTGCGTGAAGAACGAGAAGCCAATATCATATTAATTGCCCAAAGTGGCCCTCGTTACAAATTTGGCGGCGTGCGTATTGTCGGTGAAGATAAGGCAGTGGCAATTATTGAGCGAATTATGCCCTTTGAAAAGGGCGAACCCTACAGTGCGGCCAAACTGACTGAATACAATCGACGCCTAAATCAGTCGGGCTATTTTAGCCGCATTATCGCCCGTCCCGTAGTAAATAAAGCGGTGGATAATGTTGTCCCAATAGAGGTAACCACACTGCATAAGCCCAGGGATGCATTCAACGTTGGCATTGGTGCAGCTACTGATACCGGCCCCCGCATCCGGTTACGGTGGGACCGGCCATGGGTGAATTCACGGGGTCACTCCATTCATTCTGAATTGTTTTTGTCACAACCAGAACAATCGCTTACTTTAGACTACCGCATCCCGATGGATAATGTGTCCAAAGATTACGTCAGTATCGAGGCTGGCTATCAATTCATTGAATATTCTAATACCGCTACTGAAAGCGAAACCCTGTCACTTGCAACACATCGATACTGGCAGGCCCAAGACTCCCCCTGGCAGCATGATGGCTCGATTACTTATCTCAGAGAAAATTACAAACAAGGCGTTGAAATACCTCGTACTACCGAATTAGTTATGCCCGGTTATGCGATCCAGTATTTAAACAAAGATGACTTACTTAATATCAACGACGGCTTTTATTTTAAGGGCTATTTTCAAATTGGCCGGGAAAATCTGCTGTCTGATATTGATATTGCCAAGGGCGGTGTGGAAGGCAAGATTATTCGTACTTTCGGTAAACATCGCTGGATCGCACGGGCTGAATTAGGCGCTATAAAAACTAACGACTTTACCAAAGTGCCGGCTTCAGTCAGGTATTTTGCCGGCGGCGATCAAAGCGTCCGCGGTTTTGCTTATCGTGATATATCCCCCAGGGCTGAAGTACTAAACCCGATTACCGGGGAACGTGTTGAAGCAACCATCGGCGCAAAATATCTCACCACCCAAAGTATAGAGTATGCCTACCAGTTTAAAGATAACTGGCGTGCCGCGGCGTTTGTCGATATGGGTACCGCAACGAATGATATCGGCGGCGAAATAGATTACGCGTTTGGCGT
The DNA here is from genome assembly GCA_964601635.1 of uncultured Alteromonas sp. Lineage (GTDB taxonomy): Bacteria > Pseudomonadota > Gammaproteobacteria > Enterobacterales > Alteromonadaceae > Alteromonas. The sequence continues at coordinate 22,459 of CAZROH010000010.1, forward strand.
CGGTCCCGGCATTCACTGGTTGTCTCCGTTTGGGCCGGTACGATTTTACATCGCTAGAGGTTTCTCTGACTTCGAAAATGGGTGGCGTATTCACTTCATGCTGGGCCCGGAACTATGAAGAAGCGCAATATTCTGCTCATTACCCTGTCGCCGGTCTTACTCATGCTGGCGCTGATCCTGTTCCTGCTCACGCCGTTGAGCATGCCGCTGATAAAAGTGGTGGCAGTAAACACTGTACCTGAATTACACATCGATTCATTAAGCGGCAGCCTGAGAAATGAGATCAGCGTAGGGGGGCTTAAGTGGCAGAATGACGCTTGGCAAGTCGCCCTTGATAAAGGCTATGTACAGTTTGAGTTTCGTTGTTTTTTCACTCCTGAAGTATGCATAGAGCAATTAGCGCTTTCCGGCGTTAATGTTAAGCAGATAGGCGAGTCTGAAGAAAGTCCAGAAGAGCCGGTAGAGAACTTCGAACTGCCAATTGCTGTTGGCGTGCAAGCATTCAGCTTGAGTAACCTGCACATTGCCCTTGCCACCCAGACGATAAAATTAAAGCAGTTTAAGGGACGAGGCAGCGCACATAAGACTATCAAGCTGGCAGGGTTACAGGGTGAGGCCCTTACCATTAATATGCCGGTACAGGAAGCGCCCCCGTCGGCACAACCGACAAATTATGCAATTGCCTATGCTTCACCCGAGTTACCCGAAATTAGTACGCCCATTCCTATTGAAATTAATGGATTCGGTTTTAACACTTTTAAACTGAAAATGGGCGACGCGGAGCAGGTGATTAAGCAGATAAAGTTCAAACGACTCCGCTTTCAACAGCACGACATTCTGTTAAAAGAGTTATTTGTTAAGCACGAGCTGGCCACCCTGGATCTCAACGTCAACGCCTCGCTCAAAGATAATTATCAGGTTGAACTTCTTGCGGGCTCTGCAATTCAAGCATTCGATCTTAAGCAATCAATACAGCTCAATGTAGCGGGTGCTTTGAATAACCTGACGGTCGACTTGAGCACCAAGGGTACCTATCACGCAAACGCGAATCTGGAAGTGAATGTATTAAATGATGACCTGCCGTTATCGCTTCAAATTTCCTGGCCAGAACAGAATATTGCCGCGCTTCCCGATGCTAAGCTGCATCAGGGAGCATTATCGCTGCAAGGTAAAATAGGAGACTACCAACTTAACGCTGATACCGCAGTCACTACCCGTCAAACGGGCATTATTCCCGCTACAATTGATGCAAGCATTCACTCAAACAAGGTTGCCGTAAACAAGGTAGCACTGAAACTGCTTAGTGGTGAGGTCAATAATACAGGCACGCTGTATTTAAGTGATAATATCAGCTGGGAAGGTAGTACTCAGATTGCCAATGTCAATACGGCGAAATTAGTCGAGCAGGGCCCCACTAATGTCAGTGGCAATATCCCTACCTTACTTCAATATGGCGCCAGTGGACTGGAAGCCAGCGTTTCCGATCTGAGTATTTCGGCGACCCAGGCAGATATTCCCCTCTCATTAAGCGGCTCCGCAGTTTATTCACAAGCCAGCGATCTTATTGTTTCTACTGGGGTATTAACCCAGCAAAACAATGTCATCCGATTTGCCGGACAGCTTTTGAACCAACGCTATTTGACTGCAGATGTATTTATCGATTTGGAACAAATTAACACGTTGTATTCAGGAGCAAGTGGCAGTGTAAAAGGAAAAATTGATGCCGATGGTGATTGGCAAAACCCTAAAGCGAAAGCCGATGTGGCCCTTAATGAGGTCAGGTTGTCCCCAGGAGTCAGCCCTTTTATGGCCGAACAGGGGCCGTTAAACGGCAATCTTAAAATAGACGGGGAGCTTGCCGAACACACTATCGATATTAATTTAAACTATCCAGAGCATAAGGTAGCACTGGCCATGCTGGGCAACTGGAAGAACCAGACGCAAAGCTGGCAAGCCAATGTTAAATCAAGTGAAGTCGGCGTATTCAACACCGAGTGGTCGCTACAGAACAATTTTGACATTGCGTTTAAAGCCGACCCTTTCATTGTAAAAGCGAGCGAGAATTGCTGGTTCTCCAGAAAAGACGGTGAATTATGCATGAAAGACCTGTTGTACCGGAACAAGAAGGGGTTTTGGAATATCGATGCGAAAGGGCTGCCGTTGGGCTTGTGGGCTCATGAATTTCTGCCTGACGTTTTTCCTGACACACCAGACTCTTTATTATCGATACAAAGTGCAGGAAATTTTGGCCAGGACTCGCCACTGGAAGCTCAGTTCAATGTGGCCGTCACCCCGGCCAAATGGACTATTGGCAAAGCCAACCCTTTAACCTTAACACTGAGTAAAGTTAGCGTTACTGGAAAAGCGGTGGATGAACAGTTGACAGCAAAAATGCGCATTACCAGTACTGAGCTAGGTGAATTTAAAGGGAATGTTAAGCTGGCGCCATTAGCAGCAGACGGCCAGTTTAATGGACAACTGACCTTTGACGATATTGATGTTGCACCGCTCAAACCTGTTTCACCCGCTATCCGAGAATTATCCGGCAACCTCAACGGCCAGATTACCATGGCAGGCCAACTTAATGATTTGTCATTAACGGGAAAAATTGATTTGAAAAATGGCGCCATGAATGTGGAAGATTCGCCAGTAAGAGTAAGTAACTGGCGGCAACATATTGAACTGGATGGGCAACAGGCGACCTTTGATGGTGAGTTTATGCTCGGTGAAGGTAAGGGCTCGTTGACTGGTGACGTGAACTGGTCACAAAAAGCTCCTGAAGTAAATGTGGCACTAAAAGGTGATCGCTTTGATGTTGAGCATAGTCAGGCAACGTTGAAAGTTTCACCGGATCTGACCGCCTCGATCCAGCCTGGCGAAATTAAAGTGACTGGCGATGTGAATATACCCTGGGCACGAATAGTCGTCGAAGAACTACCGGAAAATGCCGTAGCCCCTTCAAAAGATGTCTACCTTCGCGGCGAGCCACCACGAGAAGATCCGCTGGCGATTGTTGATGCTCGCGTGCAAGTAAAAATTGATGAAGACAAGCTCGGAGAAGTGAAGCTGGATGCCTTTGGTCTGACTGCCAACCTGCATGGGTCTATTAGAGTCAATACGTTACCTGCGGTAGTAGGATATGGTGATCTGCAAATTCTGGATGGGCGCTATGAAGCATATGGACAAAACCTGCTGATTCAGACTGGTGAAGTACAGTTTAACGGCCCTATGGATCAACCATTTTTATTAATTGAAGCTATTCGAAACCCTGATAAAACCATGGATGGCGTGATTGCTGGAATAAGAATTGATGGTGCGGCTGACAATCCCAACGTCAATCTGTTTTCTACGCCCACCATGAATCAAAGCGCAGTACTTTCTTACCTGCTTAACGGTCGCGGTCCGGATTCCAAAAGTCAGGATCCGAATTATGAAGCGTTATTGGTCGGTTTTGGGCTATCCAGAACGACTTCGCTTACTAATCAGGTTGGCGAGTCTTTAGGTATCGAAGATTTAAGTATTGGCACCACCTCCAGCCCAGGCGGCAATGACACCAAGTTGTCAGTGACCGGTCAAATTAATGATCGCTTATCTGTAGAATACAATTTTGATGTTGGCTTAAGCAAAGAAGACAGCTCAAGTCAGGCCCTTAGACGTCGGCAGGGGCCCCCCGACCTGGCGCTTAAATACGAATTGACTCCAAGCTTATATTTAGAAGCGGTCCAGGCCACGATTGAACAACAATCGGAATATGCGCTGGATTTATACTACGAGTTTTTCTTAGGGGAAGAAGAAAAGCCAGCTGTCAAAGAAGAACTCAAGAAAGAGCAGTAACAGTAATAGCTGGCTTACAGGTTCAGTTACGGATTGAATTTAAGATCTTTAATACGGCCATTTTTAAGGCTGTAGATCCAACTGTGGATATACAACTTCTGACCGCGGGCCAAGGCATCTTTAACAATATTATTGCGGCTCACATTGCGCGCTTGTTCCATCACATTAAGCTCACACAGACGGGCGGAGCGCTCTGCTTCTGGCAATGCATTCACTTCATCGGCGTGCTTTGCGTAGATATCTTTGATATTAGCCAGCCAGTTATCAATTAAGCCAAACTGCTGATCGCCCATAGCCGCTTCCACCCCGCCACAGCCATAATGACCACACACAATGATATGTTTAACTTTAAGTACCTCTACGGCATATTGCAGGACCGACAAACAGTTAAAATCCGTATGTACTACCATGTTGGCAACATTGCGATGAACAAAGATTTCACCCGGTAATAAATCCACAATCTGGTTGGCGGGAACACGACTATCAGAACACCCAATCCATAAATATTGCGGTGTTTGCTGCTTTGATAATGTACTAAAAAACTCAGGGTCAGCTTGGTGAGTGCGATTCGCCCACTGCGCATTATTATCCAGTAACTTTTCGATATCTTTCATGGTTCTCCCGTCTGTGTGTTTCTTTTTACTTGTTACTTTTAACTATTCAAAGCTTCCAGCCGTTCAGCCTCCGCCTGGAATCGTTTTTCACGTTTATGGGCCCAAACATAACAGGCGACTGTACTAATTACGCTCGCCACGAGCACTAGACTATACGTAAGCCCGCGTTCCGGGTTTAATTCATCAGCCCAATAAAGTATGCCATAAAATGCCGCTATTCCCAGTAGGACCACCCAACAAAAGTGTCTGGTCAGACGGGCTATCAGCACGTTATTGAGCATTTGCTTACGCAAACTGGATAAGTAGTCGTGTGTATTTGCATGACGGTGGAATACAGCATGCCGACGAAAATAGATGAGTGCGCCTACGTACACCACAGATATCAATCCAATCACCGCAATTAACACAAATGCCAATTTTGATAATTTTTCTTGCATAAAAATAAGTACATACGCTAGTGGTAGCAAAGAAAAGATATCCGCAATTAAGTAGCATCGCTGCTTTCGTCGTTGCGATTTAAACTGACGTTCAATCTTTTTGATATCCAAATGCTGTACTGACTGTTGCTGCCACAGCAATTCTAGATCGTTTTTATCACTGCCCATCGCTTAACCTCTTGGATAACGATTTTCTAATTCGGTTGATCATCACGCCGACATGGCTTTGGCTCAGCCCACTGAGCTGCGAGATTTCTTCGTAACTCAGCCCCTCCAGCGACATGGTGATAATTTGCTTTTGCATCAATGGCAATTCACGAACGGCAGTCAGGAGCTGGTCTAGCTGCTGGCTTTGTTCAAGCTGGATATGCGGAATTGATGCCGATGACGGGGCAGAATGATATTGTTCATCTAACTCTTCTGAAGAAGGTTGGCGCACCTGCGAGGCAACATGACTCACCGCTCTGTTATGCGCGACTTTCAGGACATACACTTTGATGCTGCTGCGCGCCTTAAAGCGTTCAAGTGCTTGCCAGACGGCAATAACAATTTCCTGCAATAATTCTTGTTTTAATGCGTCATTGGCTTCGTAACTGCTGGCCACTCGGCTAAGCAATGCGCCAAACTGCTCCCACACTTCTTCAAAACTGTACTTCACGTTTTGCCTATCACTGCTAATTATTCCCTGTTCCAGGTGACGGATAAGTAAATACTTATTCCACGTAGTCTGACATTTTTAAAAATAATTACAGCGCATATGTAATATTTTTTTATTGGTTGGGACTAATGGTTGTAACGCGCGAATACTAATCTGCAACGATGTGAAATAAAGGAGAAAGCAAATGAGTGGTTTCATTACATTCGTCGTTTTTATCACCGTACTAGGTGGGATGCTGTTGGCCCATTACATTGACGCCAAATACGACCGTAATTTTTTTGCCTGGTTCAGCGGGGAAAACGTCAATCCGTTTGAACCAAGAAAATCCAACCATAAAGTGACTCAAAGTGAACATATTTCTGCGCTTAAAAACCGCATCGAAACGTTGGAAACCATCGTCACAGAGCCCGCCTATGAGCTGAATAAAAAAATTAATCAGTTGTAGTGTAATGATTTAGAAAGTCATTCACATGGCTAACGGCAATATCAAGCAAACGTTGTCGGGCTTCTTGCGCTACCCAGGCACAATGAGGAGTGATGATGAGGTTTGGCCGTATTGTCTGTAATAAAAGATGGTCTGGCGGGGGCGGTTCAGCGCTTAAAACATCGAGGCCGGCCCCGCCCAGCTGGCCAGCTTCAAGGGCTGTTAACAGGGCTTTTTCATCCACCAGCCCCCCTCTTGCCGTGTTAAGTAGCATTGCCGAGGGTTTCATCAAGCTGAGCGAATGATCATTGATCAAATGCTGAGTCGTGTCATTTAACGGGCAATGCAAACTGAGTACATCCGCTTCAGGTAACAGGCTTTCCAGACTGGGGCGGGGATCGTTAGCTGCACCAATACGCGCAGCAAAAGTCACTTGCATGCCGAACGCCCTGAGTAGATGAGCGACCTGAGTGCCAATGGTTCCGCTCCCCACTATCACCGCATGCTTACCGTCGAGCAACGAGACAGGATGCTCATTCAGGCAAAATTGCGATGATTGGCTCCACCGTCCCGTTTGTACATCATTGTCGTAAGCTCGGAATGACGTGACTAAATTCAATAGCAGCATAAGCGTATGCTGAGCCACAGCAGCAGCACCGTAATTCTCTACCTTTTTCACGGTTACACCATGATGTTCACACCACATCATATCAATATTATTAGTGCCGGTAGCGAGCACCCCTACGTAGCGACAACGCTTCGCTTGTTCCAACACTGATGCCGGTAATTGCACTTTGTTAGTCAGCACAATATCGGCGTGCTCAATACGTGCGACAACCTCTTCAGGCTGTGTGTGAGCATGGATGCTTAAGTTGACGTCGAGTGCGTGCAGTCCAGCTAACTCAAGGGTATCTGGGTTGAGCGTGGCGAAATCAAGAATTACCGCGTTTAATCGACCCATTTACCACACCACCATGTCATCCCGATGCACAATAATTCCGCTGGAGTGATACCCAAGCAGCTTTTCTAACTCGTCAGTCCTATGGCCACGCACCACCGCCAATTCGTTTGCAGAAAAGAGCACCAGCCCTTTGGCAAGGTTTTTCCCGTTACAGTGGATGAGTACAGCATCGCCAACGTTAAATTCACCCTCATAACCTATCACGCCGGAGGGCAATAACGATGCGCCATTTTTTGTCAGCGCTACGGCAGCGCCTTCATCAATGTGGATAGTGCCTTTTTCCTTCAATGTATGATGGATCCATAACTGACGCGAACGACGGTTCGATTGCTTCGCTTTAAATAGCGTACCCGACACTTTGCCCTGTTGCAGCGCTTCGAGTGCGGCGGCATTGCGACCGTTGATAATGATGGTTTGAATACCACTTTGCATGCATTTTTGCGCTGCCTGCAGTTTAGTGCGCATCCCGCCTGTACCGACGTTCGACCCGGCGCCACCTGCCAGTTGATAAATGGATTCATCGATATGGTCCACCTCAGCAATCAGTTTTGCTTGTGCATCGCGCCGCGGGTCAGCCGAATATAACCCTTCTACGTCTGAGCAAATAATTAAGGTATCAGCCTGCGCAACCAGCGCCGTATAGGCAGCCAGATTATCGTTGTCACCTACTTTAAGTTCATCGGTGGCGACGGTGTCATTTTCGTTAATCACCGGCAATGCATGGTGCGCCAACAATTCGCGCAGCGTATTGGTGATATTCACATAACGGGTGCGGTTGCGTAAGTCATCGGCGGTTAACAGCACTTGGGCGCAGGGAAAATCAAAAAATCGCTGCCAGTTTGCCATCATGCGGGTTTGTCCGATGGCTGCCATCGCCTGTTTCTCAGCTATCGAAGCTTGGTGATTTACCTGCACACTATTGCGTCCCGCCGCTACACTACCTGATGATACGACCAGCACCTCTTTACCCGCTTCTCTACTGGCAGTAATAAACTGCGCAATTGCCAACAAGTAGCGGGCACTGCAATGAGTGTTGTCTGGTGCAATTAACGAACTACCGACCTTAATTACTGCCCTTTGCCACGTAAACACGCTCAAACCCCTCGTATGATAGTGACTTCAGCATACTTGAAGTTATCTTATTTACAAAGTGGCAGACAGTATATCGACGAAACAGGCGAGCAAATCGGTTAACAACTGGCATCTTCGCGTCGATGGACGTTACAATGCCGGGTTTATACGAACAGGCTTGAGCCTGTCAATATACGGGCCGAAGGCTCGCTTTGTAAAAGGTAATAAGTAAAGGAACGGGAATGAAAAAAATGAGTTCACGGTGGCTTTGGCTGATCCCACTTGTTGGCATCGCTGTAGCGCCAGTTGCCAGTGCAGCAATTAAGCAAACCAAAGGCACCTTTGAAGACAAGTTTCGCCAGTTAGATGAAGTACTACCCACTCCTAACGTTTACCGAAACGCCGCCGGCGAGCCTGGGCATCAATACTGGCAGCAAAAAGTCGACTATTCCATCGATGTCACGCTCAATGAAAATAAACGACGCCTGGATGCCAGTGAAGTCATTACGTATCAGAACAACTCACCTGATACCTTAAAATATCTTTGGATCCAGCTGGATCAAAACAAATTCCGCGACGACTCAATGTCAGCACTTACCACCACCTTCGGTGGTATCGGTAATCGTGGCCCGGCAACCCAATCAGCATCGGGCGATGCACCTGCTAAAATCAGCTTAGGTGCGCTACGCCGACAACATTTCGTCGATGACCATGAACTGGGCTACCAAATCAAAAAAGTGGTAAATGAACAAGGTGATGATCTGCACCACGTGATTGTGGGCACGTTGATGCGGGTTGATCTTGCTAAGCCGCTTAAGTCTGGTCAAAGCACACAGTTAACCATCGATTTTGGCTTTAATATTGTTGAGGAAGATGCAGTTTCGGCTCGTGCGGGTTATGAACATTTTCCTGACGATGAACGCGAAGGCGGCAATGATATATTTCTGTTAGCGCAATGGTTTCCGCGGCTGGCTGCGTACACCGACTATGAAGCCTGGACTAACAAGGAATTTATTGGTCGCGGTGAATTCACGTTAGAATTTGGTAATTATGATGTCAGCATTACGGTTCCGGCAGATCACATCGTTTCTTCAACCGGTGAGCTTCAAAACCCTGCTGAGGTATTGACTAAAACCCAGCAGCAGCGCCTGGAAAAAGCTAAAACCGCAGAGCGCACCGTGTTTATCGTAACTCCTGATGAGGCATTGGAAAACGAGAAAGCAGGTACTAATAAGACCAAGACCTGGCATTTTGCTGCCAATAATGTGCGGGATTTCGCCTGGGCCTCCTCTCGTAAATTTATGTGGGACGCGCGTGGCTATCAGCAAGGCGGAGATGTTCAGCCTAACGTCATGGCGATGTCTTTCTATCCCAAAGAGGGTGGTGACTTGTGGAAGAAATATTCCACTGAAGCGATCATTCATACCATGGACGTATACTCCCGCTTCTCTTTCGATTATCCCTATCCGGTTGCGCAGTCGGTTAACGGCCCCGTTGGTGGTATGGAATACCCGATGATCACCTTTAATGGCCCTCGTACTGAATTACAGGATGATGGCTCACGTACCTACTCGCTGGCTGAGAAACGTTTCCTGATAGGTGTGGTCATTCACGAGGTAGGCCATATTTATTTCCCGATGACGGTGAACTCCGATGAGCGTCAGTGGACATGGATGGATGAAGGCTTGAATAGCTTCTTAGATGGCGTTGCTGGCAGAGAGTGGGATCCGGATATCCCATGGGGCGTAGAGCCGCGTGATGTAACGGGCTACATGAAGTCTGAAAATCAAGTTCCGGTGATGACGCAGTCTGATTCAGTCTGGAACTTAGGTCCTAATGCATATACCAAACCGGCAGTCGCATTGAACATTTTGCGCGAAACCATCTTAGGCCGAGAGTTGTTTGATTTTGCCTTTAAAGAATATGCCCAGCGCTGGATGTTTAAGCGCCCAACCCCGGCCGATTTCTTCCGTACCATGGAAGAGGCATCAGGCGTTGATTTAGATTGGTTCTGGCGTGGTTGGTTCTACACCACTGACCATGTAGATATTTCTCTGGACCGAGTCAGTAAGCTTCGTCTTGATACTAAAGATCCGGACATTGATTTTGCTCGTGAACGCAAGCAGGAACAAGAAAAACCCCTGTCAGTGACGGTTGAGCGTAATCAACAGGAAGGGAAAAAACTATGGGTTGATCGTTTCGAAGATATCAGCGATTTTTATGACGATAACGACCAGTACACTGTGACCAATAAAGAGCGCAATGAGTACCAGAAGTTTCTGAAAAAATTAGAGCCATGGGAACTGAAAGCTCTTGAGCGCGCGGTAAAGGAAGACAAAAACTATTACGTACTGGACTTTAGCAATAAAGGCGGGCTGGTGATGCCCATCATCCTTGAGCTAACGTTTGCGGATGACAGCACTGAAATGATGCGGATACCTGCCGAAATTTGGCGCCGTACACCAAGAGCGGTTAGCAAATTGATTGTCACCGACAAAGACAAGGAGCTGGTCAGTGTGACAGTTGATCCGCGCTGGGAAACAGCCGATGTGAATGTGGAAAACAACCATTATCCACGTCGGATTATTCCATCGCGTATCGAAGCGTATAAGTCTAAAAAGAGCACTGACAAAGTTCGCCGCGATATCATGCATGATATCACTACCGAGCTTAAGCAGGATGACGAAGACAGTGACAACAAGTAACCTTACTTCACTGCGCAAGTGGGGCATTTTTGCCCTGCTTTGCCTGTTTTGTAATATCGCAGGTGCGCATCAAATCAAAGCGGCAATATCGACCGTGTTGTTCAATCCCCGCACCGAAAATATCGAAATCATGCACAGATTCAATCTGCATGATGCAGAACATGCGGTAAAAGTCTTGTTTGATAAGCAGTCCGACATACTGGATGACAAGCAGTCGCAAAAATTGTTTGCCCAGTATGCCGCTCAGCATTTTAAGCTGAAGAACAAAGATGAAGAGGCTTTAGCCCTCAAGTTAGTCGGTTTCGAAATAGAAGGTAAACACTTTTGGGTGTACCAGGAAACGCAGCAGCCGCCTGAACTTAACGGGTTAGTTATCCAGCACAATGCCCTGCGAGATATATGGCCTGCGCAAATAAATACCATCAATGTTGAAGGCAAAGGTAAGTTACAGACACTCGAGTTCAAAGACAGCGTAACCTTGCTTGAGGTCAATTTTCATTAAGCATGTGCCGCCTTCGCCTGATATGGTGAAGGCGGCACTTCATCACTTCGATATTTCGCCACTTTCGATATATATTGCCCTACATTCGCTTCGTGAGACACCCTTCCTTTTTTAGCAGATTTTTATTCATGGCCTTGAAGTGAGAAATGACTAGCTCAATTAATTCTTTAGCTTCATGATGATTGTTACCGCCTGTTTTTAAGAAGCGTCTACAATCAAAGTTATCTGACGCCCTGTAAATCAAAAAACATGACTAAAATAGCCATCAGACATTACCTGCCATTTGCAATGTTGGGGCTGGGTGTGACAGTTATCGGCTTCATTCCGACCTATTTTAAGCCTCTTGTGACAGGTGATGCAGCGTTCCCGCTATTACTTCATCTGCATGGTTTATTCGCTGCCAGCTGGCTAATTATATTTGCGTTGCAAAACTATTTTATTAAGCATGCATCCTATGCTTACCATAGAATTTTAGGTCGCATGGGTGCGGTGATCGCGCTGGGTGTCGTCATCACCTTATTCTGGGTAGGATATTATCAGGCGGGTATTCAATACAGAGCGGGGCACGACAATGTACTTGTGATGCTTGGAAATACCCTGGATGGCCTGACATTTGGATTGCTCGTGTTACTGGCAGTTAAGCATCGGCATGACAAACAAACTCACCAGCGCTTGATGTTACTTGCCACTATTTTGGTGTTGTGGGTCGCATGGGTGAGGCTACGGCACTATTTCCCTCCATTTGAAGGTGCGTTCAATTTATTTGGCTTCTGGCTGGCCATGCTGCCCATTCCGATATTTTGCTGGCTTGAATTTCAACGCACCGGGAAGATTCATCCGGCCATGCTGTATGGTGGAGTGGGCGTGATTGCTGAACAGGGTATGCAGATTTTATTAGATAACTCAAAAGCGTGGCGTGAGCTTGCTTTACTCTATTACGAAACAATCTCACGCCTTTAACTCAAAGCTTTTCATCCGCCCGGACACGGGCTTATTCAGCTATCTTTTTTTAGCAGCCCTTTCAGTTTTTCGTCGGCCTTCTCAAGTAGCTTGTCTTTTTCTTCCTTAAGTTTTTCACTGGCTTTGTCTTTGAGAATATCCCGGCTTTTCTTTTTCGCTTCGGCGATGACATTGTCCAGCATGTTATTAAGGATAGCGGCTCCTACCTGATCAGCCGGCATACCATCAGGCTGGCCAATTGGGCCGGCATTAAAGGTAGGTAAGGTTACCTCGTACTTTTTCTTTTCCAGCTGTAAACCTTTGGTATCGAGCTTGTCAAAATCAATCGTCAGCTTTGTTTTGGCAACAGTCACGCTATCAACCTTGACGAGCGGTGCTGGTTCCTTGTCAGTCGGCGCAGGTTTATTTTGTGGAAGGTGTGATTGTAAATTGTTTTTTAATACAACCAGATTTCCGGTACCGTCGGCATTCACTTCATATAACATTTCCGGCGCATTTATAGTGAGTTCCTGCACATGATACGGCTCTTTTAGCGAGTTGCCTAAATCAAAAGCCATACGATTTACACTAAACGCATCGTCTTCGCTGAAGCCTTCAGGATTGTCAATTGCCAGTTCAGAAATTTCTAACCGACCTTCTCGAAACTTCAGATCCACTGCCTCTACGCTGACTGTAGTTTTTAGGTACGCACTGCCTTTTTTTTCAATTTGTGTTTTTATAAAATCGTTGGCACCACTCATGACATACCAGATGATCCCACCGACCACTACGAATAAAATCAAAAATCCGAGAAAAACCTTTTTCATTTATCACTCCGAGCTGATTTGTTATTTGCTTATACCGTAAAATACGGCTGGTGGTTTGAAATTATAGTATTACATTCACCACTTCGCTGGTGTCACCAGAATCGTTCCCATAATATTGAGGCCACGCAGCACATCCAACCGTGCAATTGATGTGTTTGTGGAGGAAGAGCCAGGCCCACTTTTAAATTTACATTTTATTAACGATTTAATTTACGCTAATATGAAAGCGCTTACATTTAAAATATTATGGTTAGGCAGTGCTAAATAAAATGAAAAAGACGCCATTAACGATCCTATGGATGCTTCTTATTACTATCTCCGTGCTCATCGCTACGGTATCTTGCCAATCCTCTTCAGGATGGCAGTCTACATCAACAAAATCATTCCCTGCAAAGCGCCATGAAGCCGATTTAGTAACGGTGAATGCGCAGATTTTTTTATTAGGAGGAAGAGATAATAAGCCTGTAGAACAGTTTAATGCAGTCTCGCAGCAATGGCAGAAGCTGCCAGCAGAGCCCATTGATATGCATCATTTTCAGGCGGTTCCGTTGGAGGCCAATATATACATCGTCGGCGCGTTCGAAGGAGAATGGCCGCAAGAAACGCCGCTTAGCCATGTAATAAAGTTCGATCCCAATAGCCAGCAGTTTGAACAGCTCCATGCAATTCCAGCGGACCGACGCAGAGGGGCTGCCGCAGCCGTAGCTTATCAAGGCAAGATTTATGTGTTGGGGGGACTCACCAATGGCCACATGAATGGCTACCAGCCCTGGTTTGACCAATACGACCCGCACACGGGCCAGTGGAGTCAACTTCCTGATGCTCCGCGTGCGCGTGATCACTTTCAGGCAGTAATCGTCGGACATAAATTATATGCCATCGGTGGTCGCACTACGTCCCATGCCACAGGTGAGGACGTAGCGCTAACAATTGCCGAAGTGGATGTATTTGATTTTGAGACACGCACCTGGAGCACCTTACCGTCGTCACTGAATATACCCACTCAAAGAGCGGGCGCAATGGCAGTGCAGTACGGGAATTCAATTATCGTCGCAGGCGGGGAAAGCGGCACACAAGAGGCCGCCCACAATGAAGTGGAACAGCTTGATTTAACCTCGGGCGAATGGCGAAGCCTGCCGAACTTGATCCAGGGTAGACACGGTAGCGGTATGGTGGTCGTAAACCAGACGTTAATCACCGCATCAGGCGCAGGGAAACGCGGCGGGGAGCCGGAGCTTAGCACCACAGAGCAACTTCATCTGGGTCCGCCACCCGCCTTTACTGATGCACACCAACAATTAACCCATATACCGCAATGGCACACCCTGAACTTAAAATTTACCGGGCCTGATAGCGCCGAGTCTGCCACCGTCAACCCTTTTACCGATTATCGTCTTTGGGTACGTTTTCGTCACGGAGAGCGGGAAAAAATTGTGCGTGGCTTTTATGCTGCTGATGGTAACGCCGCTAATACTGGGGCGGATGCAGGCAATGTCTGGCAGGTTCGGTTTAGTCCTGACGAAAAGGGATTATGGGAATACGAAGCGTTTCTCTATCACGGAAAAAACGTTGCCCTGGCACCTGATTTTGAGACAGGAAAGGCCATTCCGCTAGAACACCGTCAAGGTAAGTTCATGGTTACCGCCTCAACGGCTGACGCACCCAGTTTTAAGAAGTTGGGTACCCTGTATACCGAAGGAGGCTACTACAAGACTGCCGATGCACAGTCACACTGGTTAAAAGGCGGTACCAACAGCCCCGAAAATCTGCTTGCTTTTGAGGACTTCGACGGAACTTATCGCGTGCGTGCGCAAGTGCGAGATGGAGAAGCCAGTAGTGGCGATACCATTCACCATTTCAACAGCCACCAGCAGGATTGGGAAACAGGCGATCCCGTCTGGAAAAATAATAAGGGTAAAAACCTCATTGGCTTGGTCAACTACCTGGCCGATGTAGGCTTAAATAGTGCTTACTTCCTTACCTTAAACATTGATGGTGACGGTAAGGACGTATGGCCCTACATCGATCATCAAACCTTCGATCGCTTTGATGTCAGTAAACTGGAGCAATGGAATATCGTATTTGACCATATGCAATCTCATGGTATTGCTCTGCATATGGTGATTCAGGAAACTGAAAACGAACGTTTGCTAGATGGCGGTGACACTGGCCCGATGCGACAGCTCTATTTTCAGGAACTTATTGCTCGCTTTGGCCATCATCCCGGATTAATTTGGAACCTGGGCGAAGAAAATGGGCCGGCGGAATTTTCTCCCGACGCCCAAACCGACCAACAGCGTATTGATATGGCAAATTACCTGAAAGAAGCCGATCCTTACCAGCACCCGATCATCTTACATACCCACTCAACTCCCCAGTCGAAGGACGAAATACTAACCCCGCTGCTGGGTTTGCCATCGCTGGATGGCCTGTCATTTCAGGTCAATATTCGCGAGCAGGTCAACGCTGAAGTTCGCAAATGGCTGCAGTTATCATCACAGCATGGTCAAAAATGGGTCATCACCATGGATGAAATCGGTGAATGGATGCACGGCGCCAAAAATGACTTTGAAGACCCAACCCACGACACCTTGCGTCGCCATGCTTTGTGGGGCAGTTTACTGGCCGGTGGTGCCGGGGTTGAATGGTATTTTGGTGCGCATCATAAACATAACGATCTGACCGCAGAAGATTTACGCTCTCGCCATAACTTGTGGTTACAAACCAAAATTGCCGTCGATTTTTTTACTCAACACACTGAGTTCTGGAAAATGCGTAGTGCGCAGGATTTAGTCAGCAACCCTGATGCATATGCCTTTGCTGCAGAGGGAAATGTTTATGTTGTGTATTTACCGGCAGGTATCCAATCTCAAATTTCACTTGCAGAGACCAGCGATGTCTACAAACTGCATTGGTTTAACCCGTTAAAAGGCGGCACATTGATTGAATCTGAGACTGAGCTATCGCCAGGAACCGTCACTATTCCACAGCCGCCTTCTCATCAAGACTGGGTCGGGCTGATACGAGCTAATGAATAACCGTTAAGGATACCGCGTTAGCTAAATACAATGAGGTCACGTATTTTGCATACCACCGACATGCGAAGTGCATGACCCCATTAACAAAGTCGCTCACACAACCATTCCCTCCCCAAACATAAACCACAGCAATACAAATATACTTTTAATTTATTTAAAAATATAAAAACAGACTACAAACAGCACGAAATTCGAACTATATTTAGTGTTGTCAGTAAAGGATTACTAGCAGTTAAAGTGTCTTACCTTCTCTGTCAAACCATAATACCAATCTAATAGAGGGGTACCGGGATGACTTCAATTCGATCATTGGCAATATTTATTGCCCTATCTTTTTGCATTTCCAATACTATTGCAGACGACGAAACATCGGTGAAACGTGCCTGCGTTAATATGCTCAAAGAAGGGTTTCGTCCAATAGACGAGAATCGGCAGACTCGCTTTTTAGGTAAGGTCGCAGCAGACACTGCTTTATGCCGGGGAGGCGAGCACGCGGTTAAATACCGTCATACTCCTTGGGTGGACTGGGCAAACTATTGGGCGACCGGAGATTCGTCATCATTAAAAGATGGCGCGAAAGCAAAAACTAAGTTAGGCGAACACTTAAAGCCCAATGGCCGAGGGATCGATGGTTCATTAATGGATTTAGAATATCAGCGCGTCGAGCTGATCAAATTCAATCTTTTTGACAACTATACCTACGAAGATTATATCAAAGGCCACGGTAATACAGATGGCCCTGCCATAAAGCAATGGGACGAAATGCGGCTTGATGAAGATGATCCCTATTATCAAGCAGTGGGTGGCCAGAACAAACAAGTCTGTAAAGGCGAATTGATCCGGCATCGCACCTTAAGTGGGATTTGCAACGATCTCATCAATCCAAAAATGGGTGCTAATGGCACACTTTTCTCGCGAAATGTCGACTTTTCATCTACGTTTCCTCGCCTGGGCAGAACAGCGCTCGTTCGCAATCGGCATAGCGACGAAGAGAACGGCATGCGTCTGAGTCTGCTCACCCCCGACCCGCAGCTGATTTCACGTAAACTGTTTACCCGTGAGCAGCAACAGGGCAATGGATGTAATGATGGTCTAGGCTCTGGGCAAAACTCACTAAATGATGAGTGCGATTATCTTAAAGCGCCATTTTTTAATGTCTTAGCCGCCTTTTGGATCCAGTTTATGACACACGACTGGTTCTCTCACCTGGAGGAGGGGCGCAATCAACCCAAATTGGTGACCGTAGGCTGTAAAACGGAAGAGGCCGAAAAACTTGGGTGCCGCCCTGGTGATAGAATGGAGCCCGCTTTGTTTGCACAGGAAAGCGAACCTGGAACGTTCACTCACAAGAATAATCACTATTTAACGCGCGCTCCTAAGACCACTGAAAACACCACCACAGCCTGGTGGGATGCATCACAAATCTATGGTTATGACGCTATATCTCTAAAGCGCGTTATTCGTGATCCCAAAGATGCCGCTAAATTGCATATGCCAAATGGCTATCTGCCGCTTCTCCAACCGTGCGATGTAACAATGGACGATAGCTGCGAAGTTCAGCCCCAGTGGCAAGGTCAGGAAGCAACGGCGTTTCCCGATAATTGGAATATCGGCTTAAGTTTCTATCATAACCTTTTCGTTCGCGAGCATAATTATTTCGTTGATCACTTTCGTACCTTACAACAGTCACAACCTAATCAGGATTCCGGCTTGCGCAATCCAGAACGACCTCACCAAGTGATCACCTACAGTGAAGTATCAGATGAGGAGCTCTACCATGCTGCACGGCTGGTGGTGTCTGCCATGATAGCCAAAATTCATACTATCGAGTGGACCACCCAACTGCTTTATAACGATCCTCTTTACCGGGGAATGAACTCTAACTGGTTCGGGTTATTTAACCTGGAAGAAAGCAATCGGGTGTCTTCCGTCATCAAAAAAATTACCCGCAATGAAGAAAACTACTTCAGTCGCATGTCAAACTGGCTAGCGCGAGTTTTTAAGGACAAAGAGCAATCACAAAAAGCTAACTCCTGGTATTCAGTTTTTGCCTCCGGCGCGGGTATTTTTGGCTTACAAAATGCGCGTCATGAAGGCGCACTGTGGTGGAAAAAAGACGCCTGGGACATCACGAACCCGGAACATGTCAATGGAGGCGTAAACCATTTTGGCTCGCCTTTTAATTTTCCTGAAGAATTTACCTCAGTCTATCGCCTGCACCCACTGGTTCCCGACCTCATAGAAATGCGGGATCATCAAAAAGCGAATCAAATCAACGCTAAGGTGCCGGTTATCGATACGGTTCGCGGAGAAGCGACCGCCCAAATGCACAAATTCGGCTTAGAGAACTGGGGATTAGCCATGGGCCGTCAGCGACTCGGTGTATTACATCTGAAAAATCATCCACGTTTTTTACAAAATTTACCTATGGCGCACCTGGATTCACCCAGTCAAAAAATTGATGTGGTGGCGCTGGATATTATTCGAGATCGTGAGCGGGGCGTGCCACGCTTTAATGAATTTCGTCGACAAATTGGTTTAAAAACGCTGACCAGTTTCGATGACTTTATCGATCATCGACTGGATGAAAGGGATCCCAATCGCGTTGCGCAGACAAAAGTAGTCGATGAAATTCGTAGTATCTATGGCACCCATATCTGTGATGCGTCAAAAATTATTACCGATGTGCAACTTAATGATGATGGCCAACCCATAAACGATTGCCATGGTGCTCCTGATGGCAGCACAGTGGACAACATTGAAGATGTGGATTTGGCTGTGGGTTGGTTGGCTGAGTACACCCGTCCGCACGGCTTCGCCATATCTGAAACTCAGTTTCATATTTTTATTATAAATGCTTCTCGCCGGTTATTTAGCGATCGTTTTTTTACTTCCAGCTTTCGCCCGGAGTTTTACTCTGCATTAGGCTACGACTGGGTATTAAATAATGGCCCGCTGGACGAGTGCCCGTTCGAACTGGAAACAAATAACGATGATGTAAAACAGTGTAATGAGCCTGAGCAATCGAACGGTCACACCGTGGCAGTCTCGCCACTGAAACGCTTACTCATTCGCAATGTTCCTGAACTAAAGGAAGAACTGATGCCGGTGGTGAATGTATTTGATCCCTGGGCCCGTGAACGCGGTGAGTATTATTCCCTTGACTGGAAACCACGCAAGGGGGCCGAGAGCGATCCGGCGTTTCAGCAATGATAAATAGTAAATTAAAATGGGGATTGACGCTCGTTGTAACATTATTGATGGTGCTGTGGGTGAATAAAAGTGCGGCACAAAACTTTCCAGGTGAAGTCTTCATTGGTAATGAAGACGCGCTAGCCAACCAAATGGAAAAAGTGATTAAACAGGTGGTTCTTCAACGCAACCCAGATGGTAACGCCAGGCGTTTCAATCAGGCCAAATCATTGGGATGTTTTGCCGCCACCTTCACCGTAAATAACGATATTTCCCCAACCCTACAACAAGGTCTTTTCGCTACACCTGCAACGTATAATGCACAGGTGCGATTTGCCAGTGCCAGCACATCCGATGATGCTGACAAAGATTTGCGCGGCCTATCCATCCGGGTAGCCGGGGTAAAAGGGAAACCTGTATGGGGGCAATCCGGCTACCAGGATTTCGTGCTCAATAGCCACCCGGTACTCTTCGCGGCCACCCCTGAAGAGTTTCTTGCGTTTGCAAAAGCCCAACGTGACGATAAGGTAATCTGGTATTTGCTTACACCGACAAACTGGGATTCGCTGTTAATTTTGTTATCTGCCCGAAAGAACCCCACCAGCCCATTTGATATTCGTTATTGGAGCACAACCCCTTATCAACTTGGCCGTGATCAAGCGGTAAAATATTCTGTAAAACCCTGTTCAAATTATCAGAGTAAGCTACCTGACGAACTTACCAATAACTATCTTCGCGCCGCCATGCGCAGCCACCTGGAAAATGAACCGGCGTGCTTTGATTTTATGGTGCAACGCCAAACCAATAATGACGACATGCCAATTGAGGACGCAAGCGAAGAATGGGATGAAGAGACCTCACCTTTTATTGCGGTTGCCCGGCTGCTGATAGATCACCAACCTTTTATGACAACCGAAGCACTTAACGAGTGCGAGAAGACTGCGTTTAATCCCTGGCAGAGCCTGCTTGCGCATAAGCCCTTAGGCAGAATGAATTATGTGCGCAAACACGTTTATGAGGCGCTCGCGCAATCTCGAAAACAGCCTAACCAACAGGCAGCTAAATAGTCCCAGAGTTTACCATCTGACAGTCCAAGGAGCATATGGATATGAATACCACCGTGAAGCACTGGCTGCAGTTAAGCCGAGAAGAGCTGGATGAAATATACACAAATAGTGCAGCCGGGACGTTGCCCCGCGGTGACACCCGGGGCACCGCCATTGTCGCAGGCTCTGCAGGTGCCAGATTTTTTGCCAGGATCGCCAGAACACTGGCTTGGCAAGGCAAAGTATTTGATATTTTCCCGCCCGATTTTGAAAGGGGCATTTTAGTCAATAAGGTGCTGCCGGCCGGCCTGGGTATGATTGTGGCCAAGGTATACCGCGATAAGAGCTGGATGGACGGTAAAGATACCATCGTGATCGATTACAGCTCTACATCAATCCTGGCGAAAAAAGTACGAGATGAAATTCGTGAAATCGAGCAGGGCGTATATCTGGGTAAAGTCTGGTGGGGTAAAAAACGTATTCTCGACTTTGCGCTTAACAGCCATCCGGCAAGCGTGTGAACTATGTCACCTCTACGCAAACTGAATTGGTGGAAGCTTAGCCTGCTGACACTGCTTGGTCTGTTAATTGTCATGAGCATTTATTTGGCCAACCGTTTTCTTACCGACCGTGCTACGACTTACGAAAATATTGAAGCTCATTTCAAATATGGCTCATTAGGTGGAGAGCGCAACCTCGGCATTCCTTTTTGGTTATGGAAGGCTGTCCCCCAAATTTGTCCTGAACTTCTGCCTGACAAACGCCCATCTGATATTGGCTTTGAATCCATCGGCATGCTTTACGAGTCTGGTAAAAGTTTGCCGGTCGGCATATCCAGCCGCCGTCACTTAGGCATTGACAGGGTATTTATGAATTGTGCGGTGTGTCATACCAGTACAGTGCGAGAGTCCGCCAGCCATGAACCCGTGTTGGTACTAGGTATGCCTGCGAACCGCTTTCAACTGATGCAATTTGAGAAAACCTTTTTTGGTTGCATGTCCAGTCAACAATTCAACCGAAATAACCTGATCCCGTTAATTGAGGCGCTCGGCGCAGACCTGGATTTTATCGACCGTTACCTGGTCTATCCGCTTGCAATCTGGTTAACACAAGAGCGTCTGGCCTTACTCGAAGCCAGGCTTGGCTTTTACAAGCAGCAACCCGAATGGGGGCCAGGAAGAGTAGATACCTTCAATGCGGCGAAAGCGGTCTTTAATTGGGACTGGAGCAAAACCACACCGAAAGAAATGATTGGTACAGCAGATTTTCCTTCAATTTGGAATCAAGGCCTGCGCAAACGCCGTGATGACGGCAAACCAATGGAACTGCATTGGGATGGCAATAACGATACTGTTGAGGAACGTAATCTTTCTGCGGCGTTTGGGGCCGGCGCCATACCCACCAATATCGACCATGCAGCACTTTCGCGTATCGAAGAGTGGCTATTAACCTTACCGTCTCCCGCATACCCGTTTGCAATTGATCGAGCGTTAGCTGAACAAGGCAAGCCAATTTACGCCCAGTACTGCGCATCCTGTCACGGAAAATCGGGGCGCGATTTTAGTGGTCAGTATGTTGGTCACGTGCAGCCAATCGAGGATATAGCAACGGATAGATGGCGATTGGACTCCTATACTCGCGAGTTAGCCCAAAATCAGGGCACCTTATACAGCACCCGTGAACAACATCGTTTCAAACGTTTTCGCAAGACCAATGGTTACGCCAACATGCCACTGGATGGTATTTGGTTGCGCGCTCCATACCTGCATAACGGATCCGTTCCGACCATACGTGACCTTTTGCAACCCGCTTCTAAGCGACCCAAACGGTTTTTCCGTGGTAACGATATTTATGATCAAAAGAATTTAGGTTTTGTGAGTAATACAACAACGGCGTACGAAAGACCCTTATTTTTGTATGACGTCAGTGTCGATGGCAACGGAAACAGGGGTCATGAGGGCGGAAAATATGGCACTTTGCTTTCCGACACACAAAAAGATGCCCTGATTGAATATTTGAAAACCTTTTAGCACAACGTGCGAGGTGAACACCTATGTCGCAGATTAAAAACAACAAAACATCCGCTACCGGCAAAATAAACTGGTTGCTCAGCATACTCATTCTGGTCCTGGTGGGGGGCGGCATGCTTGGCGCGGTAGGCTGGTATAAACTGTTTCGCGATGTTCCGCAACCGGACTGGGTCAAATCATCGCCCGAAATGCGGTTTAAATATGGCTCCATTGGCTCTGAATATGAGGCAGGTATTCCTTATTGGATTTACATGGTGTTACCGCAGATGTTTCCTGAATATCTGCCCGGCAACGGGGGCTATGCTTCATTAGGTTTGCCATGGGAGGAAGGCCAGGCATTACCGGTGGGCTTCACCAAAAAGATTGTGGGGTTTCCCAGAGTGGGGAATAATTGTGCCATGTGCCACACCACTCAATATCGAGAGAGTGAAACGGCTACGCCGGTGTTGGTGGTCGCCGGTGCGGGTCACACGGTAGATATTGAAGGAATGTTCACATTTTTAATAAAAAGCGCAAAAGATCCTCGCTTTAACCCAGACAATATCTTAGCGCAAATCGCCATGATCCATCAGTTATCTTTCATTGATAAGCTACTGTACCGTTTCGCTATTATACCGATCACCAAAAAGCGCTTAATGGAGCGTGAATCCCAGTTTGCCTGGATGTTTCGTGAAGACTTTCCCGACTGGGGGCGAGGTCGCGATGATCCTATGAATTTGACCAAGTATTTCATGCTAAACCTTTCAATGGATGACTCCTACGGTCCCGCCGACATACCTTCTATCTGGAATCTTAAAAAATATGATCCAGCACAACTGAGTTTAAACTGGGATGGGGCGACCCATGATGCTTATTCGGTAGTAGTAGATTCAGCATTAGGGATTATGGGCGCAGAGCCACATGACACAGAGGATTTTCTAAACGAAGTGAAGTGGCTGGAAGAATATTTGCGCAACGTACCGCCGCCACGATGGCCGTTTGATCTTGATAAAACACTGGCTCAGCAGGGACAGGCTATTTTTGAGCAGGAATGTGCGCGATGCCACAACAGCGAGCTCACTGGTCAACCGATACCTATTGATAAAGTAAACACCAGCCCGGCCAGACTCAATACCTGGAGCAAACACAATGCTATTGAAGCCAATAAGGTCGTTAGCGAGGCTGGAATCAGTAGAGCAGGGCTGGTAGAAGAAACGCTACCGGGCTATGTGGCTCAGTTTTTGGATGGTTTATGGCTTCGTGCGCCTTATCTGCATAACGGCTCGGTGCCAACCATCCGTGATCTTTTAAGCCCTCCCGCCCAACGCACAGCCACGTTTTATCGTGGCTACGACGTATACGATAAAAACAACATTGGTTTCATCAGCCAGGGTGAAGAAGCCGAACGGGTAGGAACCTTCATGGATACACGCGTTCAAGGTAACAGTAATCAGGGGCACCTATTCGGCACGCAGCTAAATGAAAAAGATAAAGAATCACTGATTGAGTACTTAAAAACGCTGTAGAGTACATTTCTATTATCATAGAACAGGCTTTCTCAGTCATATCGATCGGGAGTGGTTGTTATTCGAGATTGTGTAAAAATAGAATTTTACCAGTCGTCTTGTATATCTTTTCAGGAAGATTCAAACTCCTCATTCAATTCTTCCATTTTCTCTTCCTGATCAGCAGCTTTGCGAAGCGCCAACAGACCGATAACAAGGCTGATACTATGCAAAGCTGCAATGCTAACTTGCAGCCACAGTGCGACATCAATCGTGGCGAATAATATGCCAGTAGCTATCAACCTCAGACTATCCAGCTTCAATGCTCTGGAGACTCCCTGCAAAATGAACCCTGTCATAACCGCACTACTGATAATTACAATTACCAGTGCGAACTGGGCGATGCCACTGAGGCTTTGTAAAGCTAACAGTAAGTAGAGGGTAATCATTAACGTAATGGCATGCTGTAAAGCACAGTAAAATTTGGTGAGTGGCGACTGTGCAGGATCAAACTTTACGAACTCCTGCAATGGCCGCTTGGTCATCGGAAACCGTTTCGACACGTCAGCAGGTCGCCAACCTGTACGACCAAACCATACGCGAAGTTTATCCGTCCACTTTTGGGTGTGATAACTATCTTTGATTAGCTGGGCGTAGACCTGACAATTTGCCCACACCGGGTTAAAGCTTTGCAGCGCTCCCCGAATGCCATATATGATCTTAAGGCCTTTGATTTCATTCATATAGGTATTGAACATGCGGTCCCAGATGATAAATACACCGCCATAATTTTTGTCGATATATATTTTATTTTGCGCATGATGAACACGATGGTTGGACGGAGTTACAAAAACTTTTTCCATCCAGCCTAACTCCCCAATATGGCGGGTGTGCACCCAGAACTGATAAACCAGATTTAAGGCAGCGACTGTGATGAACATTTCAGGCGGGAAACCCGCAACCGCCATTGGCAGGTAAAATATCCAGCTAAAAACAGCACCGCTGGTTTGCCTTAGCGCGGTCGTCAAATTGTACTCTTCGCTGGAGTGGTGTACCACATGAGCTGCCCATAGAATACTCATCTCATGCCCCATGCGATGATTCCAGTAATAAAAAAAATCGTACACAACGAAGGCAACAACCCATACCCACCCGCTATCAGGCATTGAGAATTGGGCGAACGAGTCAAACACCATAAAGTAAATGGTGACGGGAATGAGCTGATGTACGATAACCATGACACGGGAAAGTACACCGGCACTTAAGCTGGTGATTGCATCGTTTAGCCGATAAAAGCCGGAACCACGGACGCGGTCTACCCAAAGCTCTAGCGCAATCAGGAAAAAGAAAACTGGGATGGCGTATAAAATGACAGTCATAGAACTAACCTGCACAAAAACTAAACACTTCGTCCGTTAACACAGTATATAGCAAAACAGTTAATCCAAAAGTTGAATGTTAATAATGCTAAGAGGTGAATGTACCTACATTCAACTTTTTATTTATTGTAGCGATCGCATTATTCATATTTGAAGTAGAAAGTTTATATAAAATAGTAAGTTGTAAAAATTGAGAGTAGACTGAAGTAACAAAGATAAAATCTGACTATTTTATCTTTATTACTATAATTGCATGAAGGGAATTAACTAGATCGAAGGTGAAAAATCATGAGTGAACCTGGGGAAAAGCGTACGCTGGCACCACATGTGGTCATAATTGCGATTATTGTTGTCGTTATTCTGGCGGTATTACTGTGGCCAAATAGTGAGCCTGAAGAAGAAGTGGTTGAAGAACCTGCGGTGAGTGAGCAGGAAACAATGGAAGTAGAGGAGCCTGAAGTATTTGAGCCCACGCCAGAGCCCGAACCGGTAGAAATTGATCCCGATGCCGAAGTAGAGCCAATGCCTGAGACGCCTGAGGCTGAGCCCGAGCCAATGGACACGACTGACGATGGTATCCGTGCATCACTTGAATCTATCAGTGAAAACGAAGACGTGAACACTGAAGAACTGCTGGTAGAAGAAGGTTTGATGCAGCGTTTTGTGGCCTCGGTTAACAATCTTGCAAACGACGAGCTAGCACCCAGCCATCAATTATTTAAGGCCCCCGAACAAGAGTTCCGCACCTATAATCAAGCGGGCAAGGAATGGATTGATGCGGCGAGCTATAAACGCTATACCCCATACGTCAATATGTTTGAATCTTTTGACAACGAAGCACTGCTCAATTTGTACGACCAGTACAAAAACGACATTCAAGCGAAATATGCTGAAATTGGTGACCCTGATAAACCTTTTAATGAAGTCATGATTGAAGCAATTAATCAATTGCTGGATACCCCGGAAGTGCCTGTGCCGGTAGAAGTTTACAGTGACTCGGTAGCCTACAAGTATGCTGATGAACGCCTGGAAGAGCTAAACGCGCCGCAGAAGCAATTGTTACGTACCGGCCCGGATAATATGCGCCGGATTAAGGCTAAGTTACGGGAAATCAAAGCACTGCTCGAAGAACAAAATGGATCTGAATAAGCTGCAAACTCAGATAACAGGCCATCAACGCGATGGCCTGCCTCCTGTTGAAAAGTGGGATCCGCCTTTCTGCGGCGATCTCAATATGCAGATTAAGCTTGATGGCCGCTGGTTTTATGAAAACTCGCCCATTGGCCGCTTAGCGCTGGTGAAGCTGTTTTCCTCGGTATTGAAAAAGGAAGGCGAGCGCTACTTTCTGGTCACCCCGGTGGAAAAGGTGGGGTTAGAAGTAGAAGATGTGCCGTTTCTCATCACCCAGTGGAACAAAGAGAATGGTGTTTACCATTTTACTACGCAAACTGGCGATGAGATTACTCTTGATGAAAATCATCCCATTGAGTTGCGCCAGCCTCCCAAAGCGTTAAGTGACCCGAACGCCACTCCCATCCCTTATATCAAAGTGCGGCGCAACTTATGGGCACGCTTTAACCAGAATGTTTACTACCAGTTGATTGAGCAAGCTGACCAGCACTCTGACGATTCAGGTGAAGTGAAATTACTGTTAAGTAGCCAGAATACTCAATACTGCATTGGTGTACTGCCTTACAAACTAGCGTAAAAACGTATCACTTAATCCCACAATACGTTTAATATTTTGATTCAATGTTTTAGTGGCGTTGGTCATTGCATCCGCGAGCTGGGCATTGTCATCTGAAACTGCATTAATGCCTTTAATGTTTTGCTCAATATCCTGACAAATTTGTTGTTGCGAATGGACGGCATCCACAATACGGTTTGAATTTTTGTTGATTTCACCCACCATTGCATAAATCTGATTAATAGCATTGGCTGACTCTTCTGCTTCGTCAGCACTTTGCAGCGCATTTTGTTGCGTAACTTTTAAATTCTCAACCCATTCCGTCAGAGTAGTGCGCATTAACTGCATGCTACCGACGATATTTTTGGCAGATTCCTGAGTACGGGTGGATAATGCCCTTACTTCGTCCGCCACTACGGCAAAACCTCTACCGCTCTCGCCGGCTCGTGCTGCTTCAATTGCCGCATTCAGGGCTAATAAGTTTGTTTGTTCGGCAATGGCATCTATTTCGCCCATAATATTGCCTACGTTGTCGGCAGCTTCCATTAGGCTATCCGCTGTTACTGCTGCATTTTCCACAAACTCAGATAGCCCCTGTACGGTTTTACGCCCTTTTAAAATCAAATCCTGTGCCTGGCCACACTGCTCGTTGGTCTGCTGGATGCCGGTGCTAGTAAGCTCAGTACTGTGCAGTACTTCTTTATTGCTTGACTCTAACTTATCAATAGAATCGGTAATGCGATTAATACTTTCCCGTTGTGCGATGATCCCTTTCGATGTCTGATCAACAAAATCGAGCGTACTATCCGCAATATCCTGTAGATTTCGCGCCGAGTCCTGAGTTCTGCCCAGCACAGTTCGTTGCAGCGATCCGGCCAGTCCCATGTGAAACTTCAGCACACTGTGCGGACCTTTGCCAGCGTAAATAAAGCGACTCACGCTGTCGAAATCCTGTTTCAACATGTCGGCATAAGCTGGCACGGCAAACAATAAATCGCTGAACATAAATAACATGGCAGCCAATAGCGCTAATGGCAATAACGATAACCACCATGCACCAAACGTGCCGGCTACTACTGCGGCAATTAAGGCCAACGCCCCCAAAATACCAAGCTTAGTCTGGGTACTGATTTCATTAAATGATTGCGATTTGCCGGCATTGATTTCGCTATACAAAGACTGCGCCTGTTCAACCATTTCCCTTGAAGGTTTGACTCTGACCGACTGATACCCCACCCGCTTGCCATTTTCCATGATTGGTGTGACAAAGGCATCTACCCAATAATAGCGACCATCTTTACATCGGTTTTTAACCATTCCCCGCCAGGATTTTCCCTTTTGCAGGCTCGACCATAAGTCTTTAAACGCCGCCTTAGGCATATCGGGATGGCGCACGATATTATGGTGTTCCCCCACCAGTTCCTCTTGAGTAAATCCGGCTACATCGCAAAAAGCCTCATTCGCATAGGTGATCACACCACGGGTGTCAGTAGTAGAAACCAGTTCAAGATTAGCAGCGTAGTCCTTTTCGACATTTCGCTCAGCAGCCATATAAATTCCTCTTACGGGGTTTTGATTTTTAATACAGAAACGGTTGGTAGAAAGTTTAGCGTAATCCATCGCGTAGAGGTTGCGCAAAAAAAGGGGCTAACTTAAAGTAAAAATCACCCTAAAAACAAGTAGAAAACGATGAAAAAAATATATTTTATTGCAATTGTAAGTATTTTCACATCAATCAGTAACGCAACCGCAGAAACGCTTATTTATGCAGGCCAGTTATTTACCGGTGAAGGCACTGATTTACAGAAGAAGATGACGATAGTTATTGATGGCGACAAGATTAAAGACGTCGTTTCAGGCTATAAACAAGCAGACAAAGATGATGATGTCATTGACCTCAAAAACGCTACCGTATTGCCTGGGTTAATGGATATGCACGTTCATCTGTCGGGTGAACATGGGGGCCCGCAAACCTACCTTGAACGTTACACCTTAAATGCCGCTGATGTTGCCCTGCGCGCCGCATACTTCGCTGAAAAAACACTTCAGGCAGGTTTTACCAGCGTGCGCAATCTCGGTGACAGTTACAACGAAACTGTTGCCCTTCGTGACGCCATAAAAAAAGGCATTCAATCTGGACCGCGCATATATACTGCCGCCAAATCCATTGCCACCACTGGCGGTCATGCTGACCCAAGTAATGGCATGGCCACACGTATTCGTCCTGATGTCGGTCCGACTGAGGGAGTGATTAATGGTGTCGCCCAAGCCAGAGAAGCCGTACGTCAGCGCTATAAGGATGGTGCCGACCTTATCAAAATCACTGCTACAGGCGGTGTGCTTAGCGTTGCCAAAAGTGGTCAAAATCCACAATTTATGACGGACGAACTGGACGCGATTGTAGAGACAGCTCAAGATTACGGAATGCGGGTGGCGGTTCATGCGCATGGAAAAGAAGGTATGAAGCGGGCCATAAAAGCGGGTGTCGATTCTATTGAGCATGGTACCTACATGGACGAAGAAATTATGCAGTTAATGAAGGAGCATGAGACCTGGTATGTTCCCACAATTCTGGCAGGTAAATTTGTTGCCGAGAAAGCCAAGGTCGATGGGTATTTTCCTGATTTAGTCAGGCCTAAAGCCGCAGCTATAGGTCCCCTTATTCAGCAAACCTTTGCCAACGCTTACAAGGCCGGCGTAAAAATTGCCTTTGGTACTGATAGCGGCGTTTCTGCTCACGGGAACAACGCGCAGGAATTTGCATTCATGGTCGAGGCCGGCATGCCTGCAGCCGAAGCACTGCAAAGCGCCACAATTAATGCAGCCACATTACTGGGTGTAGAAGATAAGCTAGGAACCTTAGCCAAAGGGAAACTGGCTGACGTGATTGCTGTAAAAGGTAATCCTTTGGACGATATTCACGTAATGGAAAAGGTCAGCTTTGTAATGAAAGACGGGCGCGTGTATAAGCACAACTAGGACTTGATATGTCAATTAAAGGCGCGATAAAGCAAAGAACCAAGAATATTGTTCATTCTAATCATATGCTTACCAGCATTACCGTCGCGTCTTTTCTTGAATCAACCATTGTTCCCATCCCCCTCGAGGCGCTTTTAGTGCCATTAATGCAGGCCCGAAGGGAAAGATTATGGATGATTGCCTTTATGGCCACCCTAGGTTGCCTGATCGGGGCAATTTTTGGTTATGCATTAGGTTACTATTTATTCGATATTGTGGGCGAATGGGTCATCGCAACATTCTCCAGTCCTGAGCAGTTCGAAAGGGTCGTTCAGAAAATGCATGCCCAGGGCTTTTGGTTTGTTATGACTCTCGGGATAGTCCCCATCCCCTTCCAAATTGCCATGCTGGCTGCCGGTGCAACAAAATATTCGATTATTAGCTTTGTGATCGCCACTGTGATAGCACGCTCAATTCGTTATTTTGGCTTGGCTCTGGCGGTTTATTATACGGGCAATAAAGCAGAAGAATTTATACGAAAACATAAGACGCGCGCCGTACTTCTCGTCACGGCAGTGATCCTAATCCTCTGGTGGGCGACCACCTAAACGCCGCACTTGATAATAGTTCTCATTTTCATTAAATTATTTATCATAGGTTGTTTAATTGAAAATAAGGCCGCCATGTCACCTTTTTCCGACCCACCAACGTCATCCATCAACATTGATATTAAAGTGTCTACATTAGCCACAATACTTGCATCCGGGCAACTGCACATATGTGATTTACATTGCCATAATCCAGCCGATAAACAGTTGCTACTTCAACTGCTACTAAACGCGACTACAACTAATAACAGTCAGTTATGATCAAAAAATTTAAATACACTTATATAATTAGACACTATTAACTTATTGAGAACCAAGATGGCAGATAGCGAAACATGGATCAAGTATATCGCCAGAACAGGTTATGCATCTAAAACCGTTCTATACATTATGCTGGGTGTCATCGTAGTCAGCTCGGCGTTTTCTGCTTTTTCATCGGGCAGCCCTGATCAGAAAACCGTATTTACAAAAATTCTGGAACAACCTTTTGGACGATACATGTTAATGGCTGTTATTGCTGGCATGGTTTGTTACTCACTGTGGCGTTGGATCCAATGCTTTTTAAATACAGAAGGTCTGGATATGGAAAAGTTCAAGGACATCATTATGCGCGCCTTTCTTTTCATTTCAGGGATCCTGTACTTCCTGGGTGCATATGCAGCCGTCAAAATACTCATGGGTCAGAGTAGTGATAGTAGCAGTGGCGGCAATAACGGAGACAATTCCAGTGAAGGCATTGCGGCTAAATTAATGGAACAAAGCTGGGGCGGCTATGTGGTGATGGCACTGGGTGTAATAATCATCATTTTTGCGATTGTTCAGTTCAAACACGCCTGGAAAAGCGACTTTATGGATAAATTTGTGACCCAGAACATGTCTCCTAAGGAAATAGAGGCGAGTGAAAAAGCCGGCCGCGTGGGATATGTAGCGCGTGGCATCATCTACACCATCATCGGTGTGTTTTTCCTTCAAGCCGGCTGGTCAAATAACCCGGAAGAGGCAGGTGGACTCAAAGAAGCTTTTCAGTCAATGATGGAACAGCCGTTTGGGGATTGGTTACTCATGGCTGTCGGCATTGGCATTGTTTTATTCGGGGTGTTCTGTGGATTCGAAGCGCTTTACCGGCAGACCGCCAAGAAATACAACCCAAACCATTAGCCACAGCTCAGAATAAGATGGTTAAATGAAGCAAAGGGGCCACTAAGCCCCTTTTTTAATGACAAACAGGTAAGGGAGTTGTTCAGTCTGACTGAATAACAACTCATGCTGCATAAACTGACAAAAACTGGGGATATCCCGTGCCGTGGAGGGATCATCAGCGTATACCAGTAACGATTGCCCTATCTGCATTTTACGTAACGAGAGCCGGGTCATCATGACTGGTTCAGGGCAACGCAAACCCAGCGCATCAAGCTCAATATCAGCCTCAGGCTTTGCCTCAGGCTTTGTCGGGCCGTTCATCATCCAGCAATACCATATTGATTTCGATAAGCTTCAATGGCATTGACATGCTCATCGGCCTGCCCTTGCTCTTTAAGATAAGCCACCACATCGCTCAGCGAAACAATTGAAATGACTTTCGTACCGTAATCCCGCTCCACTTCCTGAATAGCTGAAAGCTCACCTTTACCTCGTTCCTGACGATTCAGTGCAATCAACACACCGGCTAATGACGCATCGTGAGCATTAATAATATCCATCGATTCGCGAATGGCCGTACCTGCGGTGATCACATCATCCACCAGCATGATCCTGCCTTTTAATTCGCTCCCCACTAACGTACCACCTTCACCATGCGCTTTGGCTTCTTTACGATTAAAACAGTAAGGTATATCGACACCGTACTGATCGTACAAGGCTACCGCAGTGGTTGTGGCAATGGGGATACCCTTATAGGCTGGGCCAAAGAGTAAATCGAACTCGATTTTGGCGTGGGTCAGCGCAGCTGCGTAATAGCGGCCCAGTTTAGCCAGATCGCCGCCTTTGTTGAACAAGCCCGCATTGAAGAAATACGGGCTAATACGGCCAGACTTTAACGTAAATTCACCAAATTTAAGCACATTACGTGCAATCGCAAATTCGATAAATTCTCGCTGAAAATCCTGCATATTTCCCCCTTACGCCAACGCTGATTTTTGAATATCAAACAGTTCACGCAAGCCATGCTTAGCAATTTCTAGCATCTCGTTCATTTCTTCGAACGAAAACGGTTCTGCTTCAGCAGTGCCTTGCACTTCAATGAGCTTGCCAGTTTCGGTCATCACAATATTCATGTCCGTATCGGCCGCAGAATCCTCGGTGTATTCCAAATCAGCAATAGGCGTTCCCTGATAAATCCCAACAGATAACGCGGCGATCATATGCTTAAGCGGATTCGCTTTGATAATTCCCTTACTGCGCATGTAAGTCAATGCATCCACTAACGCGACGCACGCACCGGTAATTGACGCGGTGCGAGTGCCACCATCGGCCTGGATCACATCACAGTCGAGGGTAATGGTATTTTCACCAAGCAGCTTAAGGTCAACTGCCGCTCGCAGTGAACGGGCAATCAAACGCTGAATTTCTAACGTACGACCACCTTGTTTGCCACGCGCCGCTTCTCTATCACTTCGTGTATGTGTAGCCCTCGGTAACATGCTGTATTCGGCGGTAACCCAGCCCTTGCCCATACCTTTCATAAAACGCGGCACACCTTCGACCACGGTGGCATTACACAACACTTTGGTGTTGCCGAACTCGACTAACACTGAACCTTCTGCATGGCAGGTATAGTTTCGGGTAAGGGTTACAGGACGAATCTGACTGGCGGTTCTGCCGCTTGGACGCATAGTGATCTCCATAAGAATGAACGCTTAAGATAGCGATAAAAAGGCAAGTATAACGTAGTCGTGGGTGAGCGTGAAAATCATCTTACTATTTATTACCGATTATCACTCTGGTGAGTGCACCCAGCAGGTAAATATAGACATCATTATCCCAGTTTTAATAATCGAAAAGGCTGCCAGACCAAAGTGTTAATTTAAAGCTCAACATTAACAAAGGGCGTAATGCCCTTTGTTAATAGTTATAATTCGGTAATGGTGCGTCAAACATACCTGCCTTATATTGTTCGCCGCTTGGTGCACCTAGCTTTTCGCGGTTCTTTTCTGCGTAACGGCGTAGCTTTTTGAAGTTACTTTGCTCTTCAACAGTCATTAGTGCATGGGCATAACGTGCAGAGCCGGAACTTCCCAGTGCATTGGTCAACCAGGCAAAGGTATCAATTTGATGTTTTTGAACAGTTGCACAGTGAGTGAGTAAGATCTCTGCCGCAATGTCTAACAGCGTTTGGTCTTTTACCTGCATGCTCGCAATTTCTCTTGCCGCCTGCTTAAGGCGACTTAATTCTCCATCAAGCATGAGCTCCTTAATGCGAGTAACTTGATCCGATTTGTCTTCTTTAGCAAAAAGGGTAGCTGGCAGTTGATACATTCCCGCCTTGTATTGATTCCCTGTAGGCTCAGGAAGGTCGTCGCGGGCCTTTTCAGCATGTCGTTGTAACTTAGTATGCTCAGTATTACTGATTACTTCAGTAAGGACACCATAATAGCGCGCGTTTTCAGACGCCCCAATTGCACGAGCGACCCATGCAAGGGTATCAACTTCGGTCGAATAAGCATGCGGATACTTCTTTAGCAAAATTTCCGCAGCAATATCGATTAATTCAGGGTTACTGATTTGCTGATCGTAAATACGTTGCGCAGCAACTTTTACCTCTCTGAGCTCACCGGTTAGCAACCGGTCGGCTAGCTTTTGTTCACTGTCACTCAGCTCAGCTACAGCAGTAAACGAGAATAAAACAGTAATAAGAGTGCAAAAAATACGTTTCATCATAAATCCCTTTTTTGAAATTCTATTTCATTAAACTTAATACATGCCGCCATTGACACTGATAACCTGACGCGTGATGTATTTCGCACTGTCAGAAATCAGAAAGCCAATCGTATCTGCCACGTCATCCACATGCCCAAAGGAACCTAAAGGTATCATCTTCTTTGCTTCTTCGGAAAATACGCCTTCTGTCATGCCAGTATCAATCACACCTGGCGCAACGCAGTTTACTGTGATTTTGCGCTTCCCTAATTCTACAGCTAACGCTTTAGTGGCCCCGATGATCCCAGCCTTTGATGCACTATAGTTGGTTTGTCCGCGATTTCCCATCAGACCAGACACCGATGACAAAGTAACAATTCTACCACCCTGACGTAAGCGGATCATCGGCATCACGGTGGGGTGAAGTACATTGTAAAAGCCATCAAGATTGGTGTGGACCACGCCATCCCATTCATCGCTGGTCATCGCTGGGAAAGCCGTATCTTTAGTAACACCAGCGTTACAAACAACCCCATAGTATGCACCGTTACTCTCAATATCGTTCTCTATTGCCTCACGGGTTCCTTCTCTGTCCGCAATATCAAATTGTAATGCGTTTGCGCGTCCGCCAGCTTGATTGATATTTTCTACAATCTCGCTCGCTGCCGTTTTACCACTACGGTAATGGACAGCCACCGCATATCCCTGACTCGCCAGTTTGTATGCTGTCGCTTTGCCTATTCCACTACTTGCACCGGTAACCAGGACTCTTTTTTTATCCGACACTGGGTACTTCCTCCTGTATATCTTGCTGCCCATTAAACAGAGTTATTGAAGCTATAAAATTGATTGTGTTGCCTATAAGGATGGTACTGCCAAACGCCTGAACAATAGGCATGGAACTAAACGCTAACAAGCCAAAAGAGAGCAGGCTGGTGACGGCAGATAATAATATTGCCTGCTGCGTTATCGCTCGCTGTACAACCATTTCCTTGGCAAAAATAATATAATCCATACCTAATCCCAACACTAAGAATAACGCCATAATATGGAAAACCGTGATGGGATGATTCATCAAAGCCACGGCTGCCAAGGTAATTACACTGGCAGTTAAGGGGATTAATAATAATAAAACCGAAGATAGCGTCCGATAATATAACGCCAGCATTACAGCAATTAATATGTAGGCCAGTAAAAGTAATTGGGAACCGGTTTCCCGTTGTTTTTTCAGTGCATCAGAAGCCCTGGCCAGGGTGTTAATGTATTGGATGCCTGAAATTTTGCTGCTCACGGCTTCTATTCGCTGCAGATCACTGTTTTTCCTGATTAATGCAAAGCTATAAATTATCTCATCTGTCTCAACCCAAAGTGGTGGGAGTGAAGGAAGCTGATGCATTAAATCATTAAATTCCAGTATGTTACCTTCCGCCTCTAAATATGACGTTTTGACAGCGCTAAACTCTTTCCGATCTAAGCCCAGGCGTTGCGCGAACTCATCCAAAACACCACCGTCAGTATAAAGTGATTTTTGAAGTTGATAGTTTGCAGACTGTGTTGCGGGTGAAGGAAGCCAATCCATTACGCTGGATAAGGCATCACTTTCATCGCCGAGTTCCTCGTACAAGCGGCCTAACGTGTCAAACACAGCACTACTCGACTGCCCACGAATTAATAAATAGCGTCCTGCCTCGTAATCCTGCGTCAGCGCAGACACTTCGCGCTCTTGCGCAAGTAATGCAGGTGAAACATGAAAGAATTTTCGTGGATCATCATTAATATCGATATTACCGATAAAAAGAAAAACACCGGCAGCACTGGCCATGGTTAGCCCAACAGCTATCAGAAGTTGGGGCCGACGGGCGAAAATCGCCTGACAGCTTTTGATTACACCACGAAGAAGGGTTTGCCGGGCGGCGATTGGCCGTTTTGTCACGAACGGGCCTAAAACCATCACACTTAACCATGCCATGATGAGCCCCGAACATGAAAACAGAGCGATCTTTTTCAATAT
Organism: uncultured Alteromonas sp.; assembly: GCA_964601635.1. GTDB lineage: Bacteria > Pseudomonadota > Gammaproteobacteria > Enterobacterales > Alteromonadaceae > Alteromonas. The sequence goes on from CAZROH010000010.1 coordinate 58,719, forward strand.
AAGTAAATCTGCCAGCCCTAGCGCGCCATAACCAATCAAGGACGTCAGCACACTTAACAACATCGCTCTGAATAAGGTATTAGCAGGCTTGCTGGTTGCTGTCTTATCGTGTTTATGGCTCAGGAAGTGGTAAAAGTAATGCAGCGAATAATCCACCACAATACCGATAAGGCTTGCCCCGAACACAATCGTGAGGATATGAATGGAGCCGAAGAAATACGTGCTCGACAGCACACCAAAGCCTACCCCAATGGCAATAGAACTTAATGAGAGGAGCAGTGGCAGTAAAGAACGGAAGACGGCAATCATCAGCAAAAGGATCCCCACTATCGAGCCTACTGCGATAAGTTGAATGTCCCCTTTGGCTGATTGTGCTGAGTCGACGGCGAAGAAAAACATTCCCGAATGCAGCACGGTAACCGGATATTGTTGACTGATGCTGGCTTCAACACTTTTTATTTGCTGATACAAACGCTCCTGTTCCGCCATGTTTTGGGGGTAGTGCTTAAATGACACCACAAGTGACGAGACCGCACTTTCATCCTCAATAAGAGAATCACTTCCCACATTGAGCTGATCAATATTTGATAACACATAATCTGAAAACCACCCCAGCGGATCGTCTTTAAAGGGGATCACCCTGACGCCATCGCCTAACTGATAAAGTTTGCGTTGTGCTGCGGCTGCTAGCTGCTCCTTATTTTTATCAATGAGAGACTGACGCTGCGTATCGGAAAGCAAATTAAAACGAAACGGAGAGAGGGCGTTAAGAAAGTTTTCCTGCACCGCTTGTTGTGATACCACCGATAGCGCGGCTAACGAATTCAGTTCATTTCGTAAAGCTTCGCTGGCTTTTGCCACCTCCTTGCCATCCGTTCCTTTTATCACTGCCACAAAACGATGACTGATATCCTGAGAAAGCGAATTCAAAGCATTTTTCAGACCCGCATCAGTTATTTTTTGCGGATTAAGATCATTAAGGTTGGTATCAATACGAATATATTGGGAGTTAAAAATAAAGAAAACTGCAGTGGCGAGCACTACAAAAATAAACAACAGTCTGATAAACAGCTTTATCATTGACGAACACGCGAGGGTGAACTCAGCACCTGACACCAGCTAGTGCTAGCTGAATACAACTTTTCACACTGCTCAAAAGCCTTTCTTTTGCCTTTGATATCATAGTGCTGAATACGATCAATACCAACATGGGTGACCTGGCCAGTTGCATCCGTGACGTCAACAAACAAGGCAATGCCTAATTCGTCACTTTCACTCTTCTTAAAGCTGATTTTGTCGATCCCTTTTTTCATGAAGTCGCTTTCAGGTCTCAGCTCCACTGACGCGTTATCGTCTGCCAGCGTAATCTGAAACTCTTCAGCGAAATACTCTGTATCCCCTTTGAGTAACTTAACGAATATATTCGACATGATGTAACGAGTAACGCCGGTCAGTGACGTGAGTGAATTATCTTCGTTTACGCGAAAATTATTCGTGCTGTTTACATACAATATTGCTTCTTTAAAGGGCTCGTGAGTACTCCAGATAAGCCCCAATTCACATGAAAAGAAAAAATCACCATCGGAATTAAGGGGAACGGGTAAGCCTTCTACCATTTTCTGTTGCTGAAAATGGCCGGAGAAATGACAATGGTTAGGAACCAAATCAGCTAATAAGGCTTGTTCACGACTTGCTTCTGTGACTGCTAACAACTGTTGGGTTGGCAAAAAGAAACAAAGAAACGCGACTGTAAAACGTAGGCAGACTCTACCCAAGTTCATGCTATTCCATCCATGATTTAACCGCTTCAACTAAAAACGGGGGCGAGACATAATGTGTGACATGGTCAGCAACCGACACGGCAAATTGCTTGGTTCGTGCCTTGGTAAACACTTCCCCCGTTGCTTTGTCTTTTATCACATATTTGATTATCAATCGATTTTCCCACTCAACCGGCCATGACTCGATGACAACCTTTTGTTCAAATAGCAGCGGCTTAACGTACTTCACCTGAATATCGACGATAGGAAAGAAAAACCCATTTTCTTCCATCACGCTATACGGACACCCTATTTCCTTGAGCAACGCACAGCGAGACATCTCAATATATTTGGGGTAGTTTCCATGCCATACAATCCGGTAGGCATCGACATCAAAAAATGGGATCTCGTACTCAATGGCTACCCGCTTCATACGATCCTACGCGTTTGCTTTTGCGTTTTCGGATAATCTGGCAAATACATCAACTACATCCTGAATAGTTCTGACTTGCTTAAACTGAGACGGGGTGATCTCTACACTGATGGTTTTTTTAAGGTCAACCAGCAAATCCACGGCATCAATACTGTCAATATCCAAATCTTCATAAAGCCTGGCTTCAGGCACGATTTCTGATTCATCAAGCTCGAACAAGTCAACAAGGGTTGCTCTGATTTGCGCTAAAATATTTTCTTTTTGTTCATTCATATACTATCCACTGCATTATATAGTTACGACTTAGTCGATCTTACTACTGCCTCTTTTGCCAGCCAATCTTTATAGTAATCTTCCAAAAACCGGGTCAACTGGCGATACTGTTTGGGTCGGGGCATTGACATATCAACACATGTATTTAAGTCAAGTAGCTCGCCTGATTTTAATGCAAAGCCGGGCCCCCCGTCGGGAATATCATACCACTTATCACCTTTTTTTAACGCCCCTGGATGACATTTTATCAGCACAGGCATAATCGGTGCATTAACCGCGACCGCCATGTTTGCGGCACCGCGTTTAAAATGAATCAGATTATCTCGTCTGGTGCGCGTGCCTTCGGGAAAAATCAGAATATTCTCACCGGCCTCGAGCTTGGCCGCTGCCATAGGCAGGATTTGTTCAGAGTGATTGGGGATAAACCCGGCCTGCTTGACTACTGCGCCAGTGAAGAAGTTATCCCAAACCGCGCCTTTAACAAAGCAGCACATCTGCTTATTAACTGCTAACAGCAAGACGACATCTATTAGTGTCGGGTGATTTGCAATAATGATGTGACCAGGCTTGGCGTGTAACATTGAATCCACTTCGAAAGCGTAGCGTATCAGCCCGAAAAAACGCATGACTCTGATAAACGTTAGACAACCTTTGTGGATACACCAGCGTATCCATTTTTGCTTTGTCGCTGGCGAAATAAAAGTAACGGGATTCAGTAAACGAAAAAAGATCCCGACTACCATTGCACCTAATCCAAATAGCAGGTAGCTAATGGCAGCAGTGAAAATTTGCCATAGTTTACTCAAGCGAAGATATTTCACAGACAAAACCGTTCCAAACCCGAAAAATTATAACCTAGTGACAGAAACACTCTATTTCGACCAGTAAATCACTGCGACAAATATCAGCAATAGTAAATACGGCATCAACATCAGGATAATGATGCGCCAGCCAATCTTTAGTGCGTTCCACATGATGAGGGTGGCGCACATATACTTTAAAGGTAGACAGAGTTTTATTTTCCGGATTAGCATTCATTAGTAAATGCTCGATGTTACTCATAGTCACCTCAAGTTGGCGTTCCAAATTGCCTGCTTCGACAGTCTTATGACCAATAATACTGGCGGTGCCAGAAATGAATAAGAGAGGAGACCGTTGCAACGTGATGGCAGTGGCTCTGGCAAATGAAGGACTACTAATACCATACTGGCGCGGGTAGTCATACGCATTGACCTGGTTCTCATTTTTAAAGTGTTCGGGCTTAACTGCACTGGCAAACACGTAAAAAACCGCACCGTCAGTATGATGTCCGAGTGCCGAGGCTGAAGGAAATGCATCAGGAGTGATATCAAGCTTTTCAAACGCTTGTAACCGGCCGGTGCAAAACTTTTTATATAGTTCCTCATCACCCTGTCCGACATTGATACCCGGCAAATAATTCCAAAAACGAAAAGGATGTGGGAAACCCTGATCAGCTAAAAGCGTCAGCATTGATTCATACGCTTTCTTTGTGGTGGCTTCAATCTGCACACATTCATCTTTAGTAAGCCAATACGCAATGCAAATCAAATCTGAGGTTTTCGACCAGTAGCAGCGTCCGGTTTTACCTCTGCTTACGTCAGCCGAGACAGACCAGACTTCGTTCATTGTCTGGCAATATGCATCTTCAATCCCCGTAGGAATGATGCCCGTTTCAAATGGCTCACAATTTTTAACCAATGGTATAACGGCCAAGGTGTCTTTTCTGGCTAATAAATCTGCTACGGGGGTGGATGAAAAACTGTGGGTCAACATGCTTAAACAACACTTACTACTAAGGGTGAACTTAATGCGAGACTGGCGTAGGTGACAATCCCTTTTTATTGCGTCGAATTGGTTTTCTTTACAAGCAACAAAATTAACGGGAACCAGAGGGCGCAAAGTTAGTTTTTAATTTGGCATTAGTTTAAACTAGCGCCAGTTAAAAATGAAGCGAATCCAAACAAGCAAAGCAGCAATGCAGAATACATTTCCGTTAGTCACACGAAATCTCGCCGAGCCAATAGCGTATTTAACTAAACCGATCAAAAAATTAGGTTTGAACGCCGGCGAGATCCAAACCCAGTCATTTCTTCGTCATGTGGACATGGTGGCAAATGAATTGGAGCAGGGTAAATTTGCGATTAATTTATGTGAAAACCGCTATCTCTTTTTAGTCAGCTTTTGCGCGGTCATTTCGCGAGGCCATACGAATTTGCTGCCGCCGAACAAAAATATTGTCACCCAACAACAGTTACTCAATGACTACCAGGATTGCTATATCATTCATGATGGGTGTGACGTCGCACAGGATGCGCACAGTATCAATGTAACCGATTTAAAAGTGCCGCAATCAGGAAAGTTAAACGCTGAAGTTCCTGCCATACCCGATGAACTGTTGGCCTGCATCAGTTTTACATCAGGCTCGACCGGGCACTCTAAACCCAATCTTAAATATTGGCGGACGCTTCATCAAAGCACGGCGATTAACCATACCTTTATGGTTAATCAAACAAACGAAACGCTCTATCAACTCGCTACCGTGCCTGCACAACATATGTGGGGATTAGAGACATCGATTTTAATCCCGATGTTTCGAAATGTATGTATGAGTGATGCAAAGCCACTTTTCCCGCAGGATATCATCGACACGCTAAACGGTTTACCCGTGCCCCGCATGTTAGTCTCCACCCCGGTTCATTTACGTGCTTTAGCTGCTGTCCCGCATGCTACTCCGTTACAATTAACACTGTGCGCAACTTCACCGCTTACGGTTGAACTGGCAAATGAGGTAGAGCAGCGATTTTCAACCGTATTAAAAGAGGTGTATGGCTGCAGCGAAGTAGGCTCTATGGCAGTCAGGCGAACAGCCACGGACCAGAACTGGCGTAGATTCGATGGCATCCATTTTAATAAAGAAGGCGAGAACACCGTTGCCAGTGCTGACCATCTGCCCATGCCTACCGTGCTACAGGATTTCATTACACCGATTGACCACCAACATTTTACGCTGGCAGGCAGAGCAACAGATTTAATTAAGATAGCGGGAAAGCGCGGTTCATTATTTGAGATAAACCAGACGTTACTCGGCTTTAAGGGGCTGGAAGATGGAGTGGTCATCTTTCCGGATTCTACAAAAGCAGTGTCCCGACTCTGTGCCATTGTTGCCCTAAAAGCAGGAGTCGAAAAATCTGCCTTGCTTGATTATTTAAAGGAACGCCTGGACAGCGCGTTTATTCCCAGACCTATTTATCTGGTTGACGCATTACCACGAGAAAGTAACGGCAAATTGTTAAAGGTAAAGATAGATTCATTACTTGAGACTTTGCGGTCAAAAAAACCTTCGCATCAACGCAAATTCGCCTGACTCCAAAAAGTACAGGCGAATCGTTAGCGTTTTAGTAGCGCTTGATTATTAATGACGTATTAATTCCACCGAATGCCAGGTTATTACTCATAAAGTATTCGGTTTCTATTTCTCTGCATTCATGTTGAATAAAATCAAGCGGGCCACAGTCTGGATCCACGTTGTCTAAATTCAAAGTGGGTGCAAACCAGTTCTCGTTCATCATCATGATGGTGGCCCAAACTTCAAATGACCCACACGCACCCAGCGTATGTCCAGTATAACTCTTTAGTGAACTTACTGGCTTGGCACCTACCACTTGATACGTCGCATTACTTTCAGCGACATCGCCATGGCTGGTCGCTGTGCCGTGAGCAGACACATAGCCAATTTGCTCTGGTGTGACGTTAGCGTCTGATAATGCATCAGACATAACGCGCTGTACGGTTTCAATATTAGGTTTCACTAAATGCGCGCCGTCTGTGTTGGTGGCAAACCCTACAATTTCAGCGAGAATGTTAGCCCCTCTCGCTTTAGCATGTTCATATGATTCTAAAATCAACGTGCATGCCCCCTCACCTAACACCAGACCGTCACGATCTTTATCAAATGGCCGGGGGGTCGCTTCAGGCGTATCATTTTTTGTGCTTGCGGCAAACAGCGTATCGAAAACTGCGGCCTGAGACGGGCAAAGCTCTTCAGCGCCACCGGCAATCATAATGTCTTGCTGCCCGCAACGGATCGCATCGACTGCGTAGCCGATTGCCTGACTACTGGCTGTGCACGCACTGGAAGTGGTATACATGCGTCCCTGCGTTCCAAAATACACGCTAATATTGACGGCGGCGGTATGGCTCATCATGCGTAAATACGTACTGCTATTAATTCGTGATGTGGAAAAATTTTCAAGCATCGGTGCAAATTCCAGGGCGGCCTGGCTACTGCCAGTCGCAGACCCGTATGCGACGCCTGTGGCATGTGAATTGATACGTGGATCATCAAGCAAATTGGCACTTGTTAACGCCCGCTCCGTTGCTAATACACCAAGCTGGGCGACCCTGCCCATACTGCGCTTTTTCTTTTTGGTGTAATGCGGCGGTAACTCAAAATTATAAACAGGGGCGGCAAGGTAGGTGCCTAAACCTTCATATTTTTGCCAGTCTTCCATGAAACGGACACCGGATTTCATGCCCTGCAAACTTGCTTTAACCTGTTGCCAGTCATCCCCTAGCGAAGACACGATCCCTGCTCCAGTGATAACGACACGCCTATAATTATTATTATTCACAATCAAACCTTCTCATTAAGTGGACGGCGAAAAACAGACAGTATGGCGGTGGCCAGAGTTGTCGTTTGTTGCGCATCGTCATTATAATTTTCAATCATGCACTCAAACGTTGCAAGCCCATCACCTACCACAGCCTTTTCTTTACAACTAACCTTTAATACGCCTGCATCAAAATAGTCACATGTAGCGCTATAGGCGCGCGTACCCAATAAAAAGCCGAGGTGGGGGCTGACTAACCCCTGCTGCAACTGATGGCCGGCAATAAGTGCTGCAGTCTGGCCCATATATTCCAAGCCAACCCAGCTCGGCACCCCTTTATTGGATTCAAAAAAAGACGCGTCGCTATCTACCTTTACCAACGCGGACGAAGATGTTTCATCTACCGTAAGGACATTATTAATAAGCAACATCGGTGGTCGGTGAGGAATAAGCTCGAATAAGCGATGATCAAAACGTGCATCCATAAACTTCACGCTCTTTGCTGTTTAGTGCTATTTGGGTGGTTACAATCGGCATCTGGTTGCCAAAAATTGTAGAAATTAAACCACTGATAGGGGGCGTTGTGGCAATGGCCTTCCAGCTTGTCCGAAAACAGTTGTGCGTACTGCGCAATATCGTGCTCCCTGTTTTTACGTGATATCACTAACTTCTCACAGACGGGGGTAACATCAAATACCACTTTGTTTTGGGCCGGTTTATGGCGGTACGCAAACATATAATTGACAGGGCAGGCAAGTGCTTTGGCCAACATGTAAGGACCGATAGGTAAAGGCGCTTTCTGATCCAGAAATTCGACCTCAACGGTTCGTTCCACGCCGCTTAGTGGTATCCGATCACCAGCAATAAAGACCCATTCACCGGCGTCTATTTTTTGTTTCAGTTGCATGATGGTAGTCATGTCGAATTCGTCGACCTGAAATACGTTCAGGCGTGACTCATCATTTTGCTTTTGCATCATTTTGACGAAATTTCCCGCATGCTTATCATAGAGCAAAATATTGATGACTTTGCTTCTGTAACGGTGCATAAAGCCTCGACAAAATTCTAAATTTCCAAAGTGCGAACCAATAATAAGCTGACCACGTGTATCTTCGAGCAATCGTTCTACTGTCATCGGGGAGGTCAGTACAAAATCGTCTTTATCTATTTTAATGAGCCAACCCAAGAGCTTATCCAACACCACTTCTGCGAAGCTTTTAAAATGCAGTAATACGTGAAAGAGATTTGGTTTTGAACGCCAACGGTTGGGAAACTTCCGGTAGTGAGCATGCAAAAATTGACGCGACGAGCGCCGTTGAGCCGGTTTAGCAATGACGAAGTATAGTGCAACCGGGTACATGATCAGTGAGAAAAACCATCGCCCGAAGACACGATAAAGTAAATAGACCAATCGCATTCCGGTTAGGGTGCCGGCCTCTTTCATTTGCGACCAGTGCTGCGGTTGGTCACTTTTGCTGTGGGGATTAGCTGCTTTCATCGGTTAATCACAATCGCTTTTAAGCGTGAAAATAATATATGAGGTAAACGGATCACCAAGCCAAACATCAATCTCACATGTAGCTTTATCAGCATCAGGTTATCTTTTAAATAATGAAAATGAGACACTGGATTTTCATGATAAATTACTTTGGTAGGAATAAAGTGGACATTGATATTCGCCCAAACAGCTTTGACCAGCAACTCAGGATCGAAATCCATGCGAGTCCCCAGATAGTAATTATCAAAAAGATGTTCAGCTTCTTTGATCGGATAAACTCTAAAGCCGCAAAGACCGTCTTTTATCTTGAATGATAGCGTTTCCAGAGCCACCCAGAAATCGGTAATTTTTCGCCCGTATTTTCGAATGAAAGGTGCCGTATCGTCAAAATAGGGACGCCCCGAAATAATGGAGTGCGGATGATTTTTGCTGTACTCCAGCAGCTTCTCAGCATCATCAATATTGTGCTGGCCATCAGCATCAAGCTGCAGCACATGGGTAAACCCCATCGCACTGGCATGATAGCAGCCGGTGATAACCGATGCGCCTTTCCCCCGGTTAGACTGATGCTTAATCAGATGAAAGTCAGGGTAGGGGGCCAGTATTGTTGTTAGTTTTTCAATACTCGCATCACCACTACCATCATCGACCACAATACAAGGCAAATTAAGTTTAGCCAGACTTGGCAGGAATTTTTCAAACAATACTTCATGTTTAAAATGAGGAACAATAATGCAATATTTCATGATGGAATAAACTTAAAACTACCAAGCGAGAATGATTGGTTTTCATTGAAGAAATGGAATTTGAGAATGCCTTTCTCAGCACTATAACTTAATTCAAGTTCCATGTTAGTGTGGGGTAGCACCATTGTTTTGAACTTGATATTCGTCAGCTGTTTAAACCCTGCGTTATCAGCGAACAATGCTCTGCCGATCTGACCTGCCCAATTTATCTGAACGATCCCTGGAAGGACCGCCTGCTCAGGAAAGTGACCATCAAACCACCTTAATTCGTCGTTCACAGTAAGCTTTATAACAGCCGTATCACCTGACAATTTTAAGTCGGTGATTGTCGGTCCTTCAGCTTCCTTAAAAAGCCCCATTAGCTGGTGTGTATCGTTACTCATCGACAATATTGTGTCTCTTTTTATAATATCCACGATACCCCCATTCGATTGCCGCAAAACTGATAAATATCATATACGAAATAACACCGTTATATACTGCCCAGGCCCCGACACTGGTGAACCAGGCTGTATATGCGGAAATCGCACCGTTACAGAGTAACAATATTCCCCACGCCGCCGTTAAGGTGCGTAAATAACGATGAGCCTGGGGTGGGGGGATTTTTCCGCCGGCTCGGGCAAATCTTTCTATCAGTGTGTGTGCATCAAATAACGATGCTAAAAACAGTATTCCCATTCCCACGCTCATGAAGACGGGATAAAACTTGACCAGCAGTTCACTTTCAAAAAACATAATCAGAAAACAATATACGCTAACCAGTGTCAGCATTAGCCAGTCACTGACGCGCTTAGTACTGCCGACAAGCACAAAGCGTAAAGCCACCACAGCCAACAAAACGCCGCCATACCAGGTGGGGTTAACGTCATCAATATGCAGGTAAACGAGCAATGGATATGCAACCACAAGCAGCAACAGGATGAGCGTAAAAAAACCTTTTTTTCCTATCTGCCTGCGATATGTCATCAGGCAAGCACGCTCAATCTGTATTCCCCAAGCAGTGCACGTTCTGTTTCATCTATTTCCAATGATGGATCATCGCTAAGCATATCCTCCAAATAAGGAATAACTTGCTGCATGATGACCACATTTGCTTCTAATGCATGCTCGATATTAACGTTTTTCTCTTTTAACACGTCGTTAAGCGTGCTCAGACAAGGCACTAAAAACTGATCCATAAAAATGCTTTTTGCCGGCAATACGGCTCGCTTTTGTGCTCGCTCACTCAAGCGCATTTGCATTTTTTTATTCAGTTTCTGTGACTTTAGAAGAGTCGGCGTGATTTTTCGCATCAATTCAATATCACCAATAGCATCGGTGAAAAACAGTAACGCAAACACCCCCCAATAATAGGTGTAATCCCAAACCAGTTTTACCGACATCATTTTTCGATCACCAAATCCACCATACTGATCTTTGTAAAGAGACAAGGTATTTTCAAAAAATGAATCGTAAAATTTATGGAATAAGGCGCTTTCAAGTCGAATGTCACGACCTTGCATATCACGTTCAATCAAGTGAGTAATAAATGTGTTATTCAACGCAATAAAATCGCTACCGGGTGAATAGAAAGGATCTGAAAACGCTCCGGCTTCGCCCGTTAGCGCCCACCCCTGGTCCGAAAACATTTGCTTGCAGCCATAGGAGTAATCACGCATAACTTTAAAATCAAGCAGTTCTGCACCTTGCAATGAGCGAGCACAATTAGGTTGCTCTTTCATTAACCAATTCAACGTATCGTCAAATGTCTCAATGTTGCTCTCGGCTAGCGCTTGATCATCCATTACAATACCAAAACTGGTTGCCCCTGACGCTAATGGGATAACCCAAATCCAGTAACCCGGTCCCATGAGATGATTGGTACTCAACCATCGCTTTCCAGGTTCGCAAATACGTTGCTGCCACGCCTTATCTTCAGACCATTCGTCGATAATAACCCGTTTATTTACTCTGAAAAAAACCGCGTTACCTTTGTGGCCTGTTTCTTTGTTAAGATCCAGCTTATTTCTCAGTAATGCTTGCCGTCCGGCCGCATCGACAATCCAGCGTCCGGTAAACGCGTATTGATTTTCACCTTTTTGGCAAATCACCCGGTGCTGCTTATCAGCCAGCTCTATCTTTTCGGGGACCGCGCCATCAACGATGGTAATGCCCTTTGCTGTTAATAAACGGTAGAGATGATTCTCTAACGTGCCTCGCTCAATCTGATAAGCCGGAATACCAAACAGTTCACTTACACCAAGCTCATCATGCTCATCAAATTTCCCCTGTACCTTTCCGAAAAAGCAGCGCAGACCGTACTTTCGCAAATGGTACTGTTGAAAATGTGCTTTTAGACCTAGTACTTCGGTGAAATAATGGGCACCAATCTCGACTGTAGACTCTCCCACTTTTGCCGTTGTATCAGGCACAGGGAAAGTATTCTTCTCGATAATGGTGATATCCAGTTCAGGATTTCGATTATGTAACTGAAGCGCAAGGCTCATTCCAGCCAATCCGCCACCGGCAATAATAACGTCAGTAATCGAATGTTGCATTGTAAGACCTATGAACGATAAAAAGTAATCGATGTACCTGCGCTCAAAGGCATTTTAATCCCTTCATTGGCATCTTCAGGCTGATTTACAAGCTCAGCAAGACTTAAAATTCTGGCGCTAGGATTGTTCGCATATAAAGAAGAAATGTACGCGTTCTCGCACCGTAAGTCGGGCCAGTCAGTTACTTTGCTATCGTCGACTCGTGCACGAATGGTAACCCCTTCAACATTGGCAGACGTCGGATACAATACCAATGAAAAGGCAAACGCTTCCTGGTTTGCTAATAATGGCTGTAACACGCTTGCTACCGGTGCATCGTAAAATGTGACTAATAACGGCACGCCTTCAGATTCACACTGGATCATCGCTTCAAGCAAAGTAAGCGATACAGACTCTTCAAAACCTGCTACTGAATTGGCGGCGCTCATTGTTTTGGTGCTAATCGTCCAATAACCGGCGGGGGCATTGTGGACAGAGTTATGGAACTTAGTAGGCGATAGTTCTTTATGTTCAGAGGCAAGTACCTTGCACATATAATCGGTTAAATCCGTATCACCTAAACCAGAAACGAAAACACAGGTAAGGGTATCAGGCGATATACCGGCTGACTGGGTAGCTTGCCAGGAACTCTCCACCGCTAAGCGAACAGGAAGCGGCGCTCTGCGACGTTCATTAGGTGGTATAACTTCAGGCTTCGGGCCTTTATTTTTTGCTTCAGGTAACGCGCTGCCCTGAAGTAGTTGCTGCAGGGCTTGCCAGCTATCAAAATAGCTACCCCAAGCGCCGATGCTGGCTACTTTACACTTTAATTCTTTTGCTTGCATATTACTCAGCCTTACTAAACAAAAGCGTGCAATTATTGCCGCCGAAGCCAAATGAATTGGTTATAACGTGATGGCAAACCTTGTGTTGGTGTTTAGCCTGAATGGAAAAGTCTAATGCCTCATCCAGGTTTTCCAGATTTTTAGAACCCGGGATGAAAGCTGTACGCAGGGTATCCATGGTTATTATGGCTTCTGTGATCCCGGCAGCTCCTAATGTATGGCCCATCCACGCTTTGGTTGAAGAACACTGAGTAGATTTGGGAAACAGCTTCGATATTAAACGCCCTTCGATAAGATCATTGGCCCGACTTGAGGTGCCGTGCAGATTTATGTAATCGATCGCACTCGCTTCCAGTCCGGCTCGTTTTAGCGCTTGTGTCATAGAAAGGCGGGCACCCATGCCCTCTGGATGGGGATGAGACATATGATATGCATCTGAGCTTTCGCCATAGCCGGATAGACGAATACCCACCCCATTTTCATTTTCGTCGGCTCTTTGCAAAATAGCGAAGCCTGACGCTTCACCTAAATTAATACCATCTCTATGCTGGTCAAATGGTTTGCAAGGGTTTGCCGATAACAATTGCAGCGAATTAAAGCCATGCAAAACACTCAGACAAAGCGTATCAACCCCTCCTACCAGCACTGCGTCAACAATGCCGTATTCCAACCACCGCGCGCCGGTAGAAAAGACTTTGGCGGAGGAAGAGCAAGCCGTATTTATCGTTAAAGCGGGGCCTGCGATACCTGTGTAATGAGCTACAAATAAACTGGGAGCATGTGGGTTGTGCACTAAAGGTTGCTGAAATTCAGGCTTTAGCGCGCCATTTTCATCCAAATCAGTATACGCTGTTTCAGTTCTGTCGATACTTGAAGTGCTTGACCCCATAACCAGACCAATACGGGCACTCCCGTATTTTTTAATTAACCCGGCAATCGTGTGTTTGAGTGTTCCCTGCTCGAGGCCCAGAGCAGCTAGGGCGTTATTGCGACTTTGCCATTGCCGGAGATCATTAACCGTATCAAGCTGGCCAACTCTTCCTATCCAGGTCTCTAGTGTTGAGCCTGGTAAATTGTTTTTTATCAGACCACTTTTATAATGCTGAAGGGACGATCTCAACTCCGCCAGGTTAATACCCGCGGCTGAGCAAGAATCGTAATCGATAATATCTATATTCATTTTTTACAGCCGATTTTTATAGAATGAATCACAGCAAAATAAACCTGCGTACACAAGCACTCGAACTTTGCAAAAACGCGAGTTGAGTTTCCTGAAAAGTGACATGTAACGCATAGAAATGTATTTGGCTCGCCGAGGCTAAACTGAGAAACAATCAGGTCGGGGATATCTCAATAACGCTAAAACTGATCTGCAGAGAAAAGCTATTTATGGCTTTGCACGTACGCAGTCAAACTTCTTAATGTAGCAAACGCTTCACGTGTAGATTCATCTTCCGCTTTCATTTGCACGCCATACTCCTGAGATATCGCCAGAGATATCTCCAAAGCATCTATGGAATCCAGCCCAAGGCCATCACCGAATAATTGTTCTTCCGGATCAATCTCGTCCGCTTCCATATCTTCTAAGTTAATTGCTTCGGCAATTAGTTGAGCCATTTTAAATTCGGATTCTGTTTGTTTAGACATTGTTATTGCAGTCCTAACCCATTTTACTTCGATTTTATGGGTCGCTAGTTTAAACTAATGTTGAACTAAAAACTATTTTCACTTTTTTAAAAAGCTATGATTTTGTTTACGTTACTTTTTAATCACAGTGGAGCATGGTAAAAATTGAAAAGCGACGTAAGCATAAGCGAAACGTCTTGCTTGCTTAGTCATAGGGCCAAACGCAGTTATTATGGGTCAAAAATCTCAACCACCTGCTAAAAAGATTGAGCGAAATGAAATTCATTTATGGTTGATTGATCAAAACAAAATTAACCGCACGGATGTGTTACAACATTACCCGTTGTTGATTTCGAATGATGAAACACAGCGAATGGGTCAATTTCGCAGCCCCGTTCGACAAAATCAGTTCCTGATCAGCCGCGCAGCATTACGTTCAATTCTGTGTATGTATATGCCTCACCGTACCCCCCCTTCACTTACTTTTTCTCAAAATGCGTGGGGGAAACCGGAACTGACGGATAACCCTCATAATCTTCAATTCAATGTGTCGCATTCAAAAGATAAAGTGTTAATTGGGGTGACAAAAGCCCGGTGTTTAGGCGTGGATATCGAATATATGAACCACGCGCGTGACTTTAAAAAGATTGCTGAAAACTACTTCCATACCCTGGAATGGCATGATGACGCCTTTCAACATGATGATGAATTAGGAACATATTCAGCGACACGCTTTTACAAATTATGGACTTTGAAAGAAGCTTTAACTAAAGCGGAAGGTAAAGGGTTGGCGCTACCATTCGATTCATTTTACTTCCGTTGCCCGGATAACCAACCCGCCAAATTGATGGGTGATTCGTCTGCTTGTCTTTTCACCAAACAGTGGGGGTTTCATCATCAGTATTGCTCTGATAACTACAGTTTAGCGATAGCATTTGAAGAATTAGCTCACAACGAGGTGACTCGCATCGTTAATATGGACTACTGACCCCTGCAGTATAATCCATAAACATCAGAAAACACTGTTTTCTACTTTCCCGTTTAACACCACCTGCTTTCTTCGCGAGGCGTCTGGGTCGTGAAGTTGAAAATACAAGGGCTGCTCTGTGTCTGGACAAGATGTGGTGCATTTCAATTTCGCCACACCAGGAAGAGAAACCGGGTAGTTAAAATGGTTAGACACTACACAAGGTTTTTTAAATATCTCATCTTCCGCGCTAAGCTTCGATAACACCAGTGCGAGCACATGCATACCGTGCGCAATGTTTGTTTTAAAGCCAAAGAGTTGTGCACTCCACTTATACAAGTGAATCGGATTGAAGTCGCCACTGAGACGGGCGTATCGGCGACCTGCGCTCTCTTCGAAATGCAATAGTACTTTTTCCTCTAACCTCTCCATTTGAGACAGTTCTGATAAGGCCTTTGGGGCAGTTACCCGATTGGACTCTATTCGGTACAAGTATTTGCTGATCACCGAAAGACAGCATTGTTCAGCTTGAAAGACTTTTATTTCTATATCAACCGCGACCCCTCTTGCATGAGGTTGGATTGCGCCGAACTGACAATGAATTGTCATATCATCATTGTTTACAGGCTTGGCAAGTTCAAACTGATTTTCAATATGCACTAATCCCATTAACGGAAAAGGCGAGTGCTTATGCGTCAGGGCATCAATAGTTTGTGAAAGCCCAAGAAACTGCGGAAAGCAGGGGTGCAAATGAGAGTGCGGCCAATCGTGCAAACGATTAAACGCCCTTAATTTAGCTTGAAAGCGAGCGGCAGAAAAGAGTCGAGATGATGCAATAGGAGGAGGATTAACAGGCGTGGTAGCGTCAAACCATTCTGTAAGTTGTTTGTTATTTGCTCTTTTAAGAGCGGCCCTAAATAACTGCATCAATCGCCCCAGTATAAATTTCCATTTATTTATTTTTGTACTGCCTAACTTTCTGCGTCTGTTAGTTTCGCTATCATAACTGAAGCCTGGCAATTTAAGACACTTTCTTCTGATTCACTCAACGTTTGATGCAAGCATACATTAAAAATGAACATGTTTACGTTTTTTACAGGTCAAAATAAGCTAATATAAACTCACAAGATTTCTGCCTTTTTACTTTTACCGCAAAGAGCCACGCATGGTCTATTTGCTTATGCAGAAATCAATAACAGCATAGGTGAAATGTGATTTACAGTATGACCGCTTTCGCGCGCAGCGAAGTCAAACAAGACTGGGGAACAGCCGTTTGGGAAATACGCTCTGTTAACCAACGATTTTTAGAAACCTATTTTCGATTACCCGAACAATTCAGAGCCTTGGAACCCGTGTTGCGAGAGCACCTGCGTAAGAAATTACAACGGGGTAAGGTAGAGTGCACATTACGTTTCACCGCCAATGAGTCCAATGCTAGCAAGTTAACCATGAATGAAGAACTGGCAAAACAAGTTCTGCACGCTGCCGACTGGGTGCAATCTCATGGTCAGTCAACCGGCGTCAACCCACTGGATGTGTTGCGTTGGCCTGGTGTGATCGCGGCAGAAGAAACGGACATGGATACCATCCACCGTGATGTGCTTAAAAATTTCGATGCACTTATCGAAGAATTTTTATCTGCCCGCGCCAGTGAAGGTAGCGCATTAAAGAGCCTGATTGAACAGCGACTTGATGGTATTGAAGCAGAAGTAGCTAAAGTCGAACACGAGATGCCAGATATCATGCAATGGCAACGTGACCGCATTAATTCCCGTTTTGAGGAAGCCAAGGTCGAGCTTGAGCCTGGTAGATTAGAACAAGAGATGATCATGCTGGCACAAAAAGTCGACGTTGCCGAAGAACTCGATCGTTTGAAAGCCCACGTTTCCGAAACCAGAAAAATACTGAAAAAGGGCGGAGCGATTGGTCGACGCCTGGATTTTATGATGCAGGAATTTAATCGCGAATCAAATACCCTAGGCTCTAAATCAATTAATACGTCAGTTACCCAATCCGCTGTTGAGATGAAAGTACTGATTGAACAGATGCGAGAGCAGATCCAGAATATTGAGTA
>CAZROH010000011.1:0-75856 GCA_964601635.1 uncultured Alteromonas sp.
GTATGTTTATTGATCCAGGGATCTAAGTCAATGATATATTTATATAACGAATTGGAATTTTATATATTGATTAATTTATCACCGGGCTTCTATTGCGTCTTTCCTTGATTTGCCGTCTACGTGCGAGCAAACGGCAAACTGCCCGTTCCACCACGACCTTTATCCGCCTCGCGCCGCATTCAACAAGGCCTGCCATTCATCCGTGGACACTGGCATAACCGACAATCGGTGCCCCTTTTTAACCAACCCAATTTCTATTATCTGAGGCATGTTTTTAATCTCTTTTAGCGGTAACACCCGGTCGAATTTTTCTTTAAATTTCACGTCAACACAAAACCACCTGGGATCGCTTCGGTTAGATTTGGGATCATAGTAAGCTGAATCAGGATCAAATTGGCTTTCATCAGCATATCCAGATTTAACTACCGTTGCTATACCTGCAATCCCAACTTCTTTACAGCTCGAGTGATAGATAAACAACTCATCTCCTTTCGCCACTTCATCCCGCAGAAAGTTTCGGGCCTGGTAGTTACGTACCCCGTCCCACGGTTCAGTCTGATGA
The DNA here is from genome assembly GCA_964601635.1 of uncultured Alteromonas sp. Classification (GTDB taxonomy): domain Bacteria; phylum Pseudomonadota; class Gammaproteobacteria; order Enterobacterales; family Alteromonadaceae; genus Alteromonas. Next base: position 563 of record CAZROH010000011.1, read on the forward strand.
GGTCTGTTGATTAAGTCATCAATGCCAAATGTGTCGGGTTCCGTTTTAAATAGCCAAAAGTTCATAGCGACGCCGATTCAATTTATTTTGAAGGAATAGTAAAAGCTTAAGCGAGTGATTTGATTTCACAACAAATTTTTAGATGTATATGTTTAGCTGGTTAAATTTTAGCTAATCGCTAGGCGATAGCTGCCCTCGCCTGCTATAATACGCGACCGTTTTTTACAGGTCTTTGTTATGCAAGCAACTATCAAAGCAGATCGCAGTCTGTTTTCTTACCCAAAGTATTGGCCTCACTGTCTGGGTACAGCACCGTTTTTGCCAATGTCGAAAAAGGAAATGGACGAATTAGGTTGGGATAGTTGTGACATTATTTTAGTAACCGGTGATGCCTACGTTGACCATCCCAGTTTCGGTATGGCGGTTATTGGGCGTGTGTTAGAAGCTCACGGTTTTCGTGTCGGCATCATTGCGCAGCCTGACTGGACCAGCAAAGACGACTTCATGAAACTTGGCGAGCCTAATCTGTATTTCGGGGTGACGGCCGGTAACATGGACTCAATGATCAATCGTTACACCGCGGACAAAAAAATTCGCCACGATGATGCGTATACACCAGACAATATCGGCGGTAAGCGTCCGGATCGGGCTGTTACGGTATACAGTCAGCGCTGTAAAGAGGCGTATAAAGGTATTCCTGTTATTATCGGCGGAATTGAAGCCAGTTTACGCCGTATCGCCCATTACGATTACTGGTCGGAAAAAGTCCGTCGAAGTGCCCTGTTTGATGCAAAAGCAGACATGCTGATGTTCGGTAATGCCGAACGTCCCCTTGTAGAGGTAACCCATCGCCTAGCTGCAGGTGAAAATATTGCAGATATACGCGATGTGCGTGGTACCGCAATTATTGTTAAGGAAGCCCTACCTGAGTGGCAAGGAGTAGATTCCACCTCTATTGATCGTCCGGGTAAAATAGACCCGATCCCCAGTCCTTACATAGAAGAACCGGAGTGTGACAAGAAAGAGGCGTCAACTGAGGATGCCGGGGCCACCAAAGCAATCGTCGTACAACCTCCCGAACGCCGCAAGCCATGGGAAAATGTGTATGTGAAACTCCCCGCTTTCGAAACCGTAAAAGACAACAAAGTACTGTATGCACACGCATCAAGAATTTTGCATCAGGAAACCAATCCAGGTTGTGCCCGGGCATTAATGCAGCGCCACGGAGATCGCCACATTTGGGTGAATCCGCCCGCTATGCCGCTGGAAACAGAAGAAATGGACGCGGTATTTGATTTACCTTACCAGCGCGTTCCTCATCCGGTATACGGAAAGGCGAAAATACCCGCGTATGACATGATCCGCTTTTCGGTAAATATCATGCGTGGCTGTTATGGTGGTTGTACATTCTGCTCGATCACCGAACATGAAGGCCGCATAATTCAAAGCCGTTCGGAAGATTCTATTATCAGAGAGATTGAACAAATCCGTGACAATGTGCCCGGATTTACAGGCGTCATTTCCGATTTAGGCGGTCCAACTGCGAACATGTATCGACTTCGTTGCAGAAGCCCGAAAGCGGAGGCGACCTGTCGACGCCCGTCATGCGTCTATCCCAGCATATGTGCGCATATGGATACTGACCACAAACCTACAATCGATTTATATCGTCGCGCACGCGAGTTACCGGGAATTAAAAAGATCTTAATCGCCTCAGGTGTTCGCTATGACCTGGCGGTGGAAGATCCCGCTTATGTGCGTGAACTTGCGTTGCACCATGTCGGTGGTTACCTGAAGATCGCGCCGGAACATACTGAAGACGGCCCCCTAACCAAAATGATGAAACCGGGTATGGGTAGCTATTACCGCTTCAAAGAGCTCTTTGACAAATACTCTGAAGAAGCTGGCAAAAAACAGTATCTGATCCCTTACTTCATTGCGTCTCATCCGGGTACTACCGATGAAGACATGCTTAATTTAGCCATTTGGTTGAAAGAAAACCGTTTTAAACTTGATCAGGTACAGAATTTTTATCCGTCCCCTATGGCCACGGCTACCACCATGTACCATACCGAGGTGAATACGTTGCGGAAAGTCACCAGGGAAAGTGAGTCGGTTCCTTCGGCTAAAGGCGAAATTCATCGTCGCCTGCATAAAGCTATGTTGCGTTATCACGATCCTAAGAACTTTGCGCAAATTCGTGAAGCCTTAGTTAAGATGGGTCGTGAAGACCTCATTGGGCGTGGTCCACAACATCTTGTTCCTCCTGCTTCTGTTAAAGAAAAGCAACAAAAAGCTCGTCCTGGAAAAAGGGGGGAACGTGCGTTAACCAAGCATACCGGTTTACCACCGCAACCGAAGTTTAAGAAGCATTCGGCTAAACGAAAGGTAAAATCAAAATAGACATGACCAAAGGCCTGCATCTTAATCTTATGCAGGCCTTCTATTTTATGAGTACGCTTTTGTACCGATTTATAGGTGCGCCGTCTATTTCAAGCGAATCTATCAATTGTCCACCGCAATGCTGAATAGCTTTGTTAGAGGCTACATTGTTTTGATAACAATGGATATGCAGTTCCCTTAGGCCATACTCTTTCGCTTTTTCCAACGTTAGCTTCAGCAATAAGTTCCCTAAGCCGTTTCCTCGTTCGGAGGGCCTGACTCCCATTCCAATATGTCCTCCGCAACGCGCTAACTCAGGGGTCAAATCAGGTCGAAAATTACTTACGCCAATGATACGCCTGTCTTTGATCATCCAGTATGTAAACGACTGCACATAGCCCCGAGGAACATCAATACCAAGTTTGAAATTCTCCAAACGCTGCAAAAGCGCGGGAAAATCATGGTGGGGAAAATCTAAACTGAAGGGGTATCGCTCTTCATCTTTGAGTTCTTCAATGTATTCTAAATAACTGGTTTGGTATTTAAGACTAGGTGAGACCAGTAATATTGATGAGCCTGAAATTGAATGCATTTATTGAATACCACTCATTAATAAACGATGCGCGTAATAAGATACGCGAAGCCAGAGGATAATAAAAGCTTCGCACATGTGTACAAGTTATTGGTTCAACCCATTAAAAGGAATGTCTTTTCAAATGGGGCTTGTAAAAACTTAACTTCCAATGTGGATCAGTAATTACCGCTTTAAATAAGCCAAATCAATGCGGTAAATTTAGCTTACAGACGTGAGGCTGTCCTTAATTGATCCGCATGAATTGTATCCCCCATGTCCGTATGCATTGCAGGCAGGTTATCAACTCCTGCCTGCACACCGGGATTATTGCAGGGAAGCCACCCAGCGATCAATCTTTTCGCTTAATAACGGCATTGGTATAGGTCCGTCAATTAACACCTGCTTGTGGAATGCGCGAATATCAAACTTATCACCCAGGTCTCGTTTTGCTTTTTCACGAAGTTGCCTGATGTGACGCTCCCCGACCTTATACGCGAGCGCCTGGCCTGGCATAGAGATATAACGTTCAACTTCAGCAACCACATCGGTGTCCGGCATTGATGAGTTCTCTGTCATAAAGTCAATAGCCTGCTGACGAGTCCACCCTTTGGCATGCAATCCAGTGTCTACAACTAAACGCATCGCTCGTAATTGTTCATCAACGAGTCTTCCATACCATTGATAAGGATCGGTAAACATGCCCATCTCCTTACCCAGACTTTCGGCATAAAGAGCCCAGCCTTCTGCAAACACAGTGTAGTTATTAAACTTTCTGAATTCGGGCAGATCCTCAACCTCCTGCTGTATGGCGATTTGAAAATGGTGGCCAGGCGCAGCTTCATGAATACTTAACGTCTCTAATATAAAATTAGGTTGCGCTTTGAGGTTATGAGTATTGATATAGAAAATACCAGGTCTGCTGCCATCAGGTGCAGGGGGCTGGTAACTTGCGCCTGCTGCAGAGGCCGCTCTGAAAGGCTCCACAGCCCTGACCTCGTAGTCCGCTTTTGGGAATACACTGAAAAATTGCGGCAAGCGAGATTCTATTTTATCTTTTACCTCTGTGTATGCTTCGATAACCTCCTCTTCTGAATCAAAATAGAATTCATCTGAAGTACGCAGATGTTTAAAGAAAGCTTGTAAATCGCCTTCAAATCCCACCTGTTGCTTAACATTTTTCATTTCCGTCAGAATGCGTTTTACTTCACGCTGACCGAATGAATGAATTTCGTCAGCCGTTAGGGGCAAGGTTGTGTGCGTTTGAATTTGATATTCGTACCAGGCTTTTCCTTGCGGCAGTGCAGACAGACCAACAGTCTTGCGCGTTTCATCCATATATTCATTTTTCATATACTGGTAAACGCGATTGTAAGCTGGAATGATGATTTCCCTGATCATGGCGACATATTCGCTTCTCAGGTTTGCTTTCTCAACATCACTAATATTCTCTAAGGTATCCAACTTATTAACGGGGGCATAAAATACACTTTGGGTGATATCATCCACTATGTGAGAGGAAAGCTGTGGCAGAACTTTCTCGGCAATCGGTTTAGGTAAAACCACCCCCTTTTCTACCCCCTTCTTCATATATACAATGGCGCTGTCCATATAGTCTGAAAATCCCTTTGCCCGTTGCATAAACTCTCGATAATCTTCAAGGGTATTAAAGGGTTGGGCTGACTGCCCGGAACCGAGCATAGCAAAATAAGTATGCGCTCCTCCCATTTGAGATAGCGGAATAAACTGATTATCAAAATCAAACCCCGCTATTGCGTGTTTCCTGTCATATTTAAAAATTTCATAACTTAACCAGTCTTGTCCACTAAGCTTACTGGCATCAATTTGATTTATTTCATTCAGGTATTCACGTTCAAACGCACGAGCGTTTTCCAAATATTCCTCAGAAAGCGCAGGGGTAAATTTATCGTCATAGTCATGTACGCCCACAAATGTGGCCATCAATGGATTGCGCTTAAGTAATTCATCAAAATATTGATCGGTCAGCTGATTAAGTTTTTCTGACTCGCTGTTTTTGGTAACCGAAGCCTGTTCTGTTGTGACGGGGGCTTGACTGCCCGAAGCTTGACAGCCAGCTAGAGGTAACAGTGAGGTAAATATTGTAAGCGCAAGAAGTGTTTTTTTCATGCCAGGTCCTGAATCAAAATTGAAATAATATTTTGCCTGGTGTTTAGTCCCCCTCGCCATCATGTACAATCACTCAAACTGAGCAGGGAATAAATCGGCGTGTTAATAATGAGTAGCGCAATTATCTATACAGACAGATGTTATTAAAGCATGCCTAACCAAAAACGCCCATGGTTAAATTGTGAAAAAGTTTTTCCAAAAGATAGAGTTAGTTAATCATTAAACAAGCTAGCCTGATGACATCGTACGGTAACTTGTTAAAATGTCGAAAACGTCAAGGTACCTTTTTATGAGAAAGCACATTTACGTCGCCTATACTGGCGGCACCATCGGGATGCGTCCATCCAGGCAAGGATACGTTCCTGCCGCAGGTTACCTGTCTGAAACACTCGCTAAAATGCCAGAGTTCCATCGTCCTGAGATGCCTCGGTTTACCGTTCACGAATACGATCACTTAATTGACTCGTCTGATATGTCACCATCCGACTGGCAACGTATCGCCGATGATATCGCTGATCATTACACCCAATATGACGGCTTCATCATTCTTCATGGTACTGACACCATGGCTTATACCGCTTCGGCATTAAGTTTTATGTTGGAGAACCTGGGCAAGCCGGTTATTGTTACCGGCTCACAGATCCCGCTAGCTGAATTACGTTCTGACGGCCAAGTCAATTTATTGAATGCGCTTTTCATTGCCGCTAATTATCCAATCCCTGAAGTGAGTTTGTTTTTTAATAATCGCTTATTCCGCGGTAACCGAAGTCGCAAAGTGGATGCAGATGGTTTTAACGCATTCGATTCTCCGAATTTCCCCCCCCTTTTGGAAGCCGGTATCCATATCAAGGTAAAGGCCGGCACTGTCAGTGAAAGATCCGTAGAAAAATTAATCGTTAGCCCGGTGACCTCTCAGCCGATAGGAATGGTCAGTTTATACCCCGGCATCTCACCCGAGGTAATTAAGAATACCTTACAACAGCCAGTGAATGCCCTTATTCTATTGAGTTACGGAGTGGGTAATGCGCCACAGCAGCCAAGCCTGCTTGAACAGCTACGTTATGCTCAAGAACGAAATATCGTCGTATTAAACTGCACCCAGTGCTTACGTGGTAAAGTGAATATGAGCGGTTATGCCACTGGAAATGCGTTGCAAGAGGTAGGTGTCGTATCTGGCTGCGACATGACACCAGAAGCAGCATTAGCCAAACTTCATTATTTATTAAGTAAACCACTCGACTTTGAAACACTGAAGTCCCAATTAGTCGCCAACCTACGTGGCGAATTAACAGAAGAGCAAGTTTAATGTATTCAGGTCAACTCAGAAAAATGTCAGTTTCAACCAACCCGGAAGGTGTAGCACAATACTCACTGACGCTTGGCGATGATACTGTCATAGTGAATGATTTTATCGGTAAAAAGTTGACGTTAACGTATTCCGGGCAGATTAACTGTGTTAACTGCCAGAGCAAAACCAATAAAAGTTTTAACCAGGGCTATTGTTATCGCTGCTTAATTACCCTAGCCCGCTGTGATAGTTGCATTATCAAGCCCGAACTCTGCCACTATCACGAAGGAACGTGCAGAGAACCTGAATGGGGAGAAGAAAACTGCTTCGCCCCCCACTTTGTATATTTGGCTAACACTGGTAATTTAAAAGTAGGCATCACCCGCCATGTTACAGCAGGTGTTTCCAGCCGCTGGATTGACCAGGGCGCAACTCAGGCAGTGCCGATACTGCAAGTGAATGATCGACTCACCAGTGGCAAAGTGGAAATGCTTTGTAAGCAACATGTCGGTGATAAGACCAACTGGCGAACAATGCTCAAAGGCGAACCGGAAAAGATAAACTTACAGGATGAAAAACAGCAGTTACTTGAAAAAATTAATAAGGATTTGTCGTTATTGAGCCACGACCAAAGTGCCTTTAATTACACACAATGTGACAGTGATGCCGTTGAAATTACTTTTCCTGTTTTACATTACCCGGATAAAATTAAATCAATTAATCTGGATAAGACCCCCTCTTTTGAAGGTGAACTTAGGGGTATTAAAGGCCAATATTGGCTATTAGACGGCGATCGGGTGATAAATATTCGAAAATTTGCTGGCTACCACGTTGAGTTGGATGTTACTGAGTAAGCATACATGGCACCCCACAAAGGTATAGATATTACACATAATGAGGGACGTTAGGCCCTCTTTCGGGATGATTAAGTGTATTTATCCTTGCTATATACGTTATTAAAAATACTCAACACTAATGCATTGAGGATCAGGCTACGTTATTCAGTGGTACAACTTTCTGCGGCGCAAACGATTCTACCTGTTCGACAAATGCAGCAATATGTTCGTCATACTCTTTTTGTACTGCTAACCAAAACGTAGGACTGGTTTTCGTATAACGTGCCAGTGCAACTGCTTTGGGATAATCGACGTCTAATAGACCATGACTGAATTCTAATGCAAGCGTACGACTAATGGACATCGCTGTAGCGAGTTCTGTTAACGTGGCTTTGCCTTTCAGCAAGTATTTTTCCTGAAAATATTGTCCCGGATGGGGAGGATGAGATAGAGACTGCAAACTGATTTCCTTCACTTCTGTTTACCCAATAAAGAACCACGTTCTTTTTCAGGTAAAATAACTTCTACAAACTACCTGAACAGGTTGCAACGCATATGCCACATAGTATTTGAAGACAAATCCATAATAATTATTTTTATATTTCATAAACTTAAAAAATAATAATTTAATGGAAAGTAAGTTAGGTAGGTTAAATAAGCTATGAAGGTGAAAGTTTTACCGGTAAGACGCTCAGGTTTGTATGATTTTCACAACACCAGTTAGACTAAAGTCTAAACTTTTTACCACGTGAACTTGAAAGCAGGTTTTGGCTTTTTGCGCCTGCCCCTTTCTCTAAGTACATTCATTCAAATTGGTTTTAAACCTCAGTGCCATCCATTTTTGCAGCCAGGTCATCTAGTTGTGATGCAATGGTATCAAATTCCCCGTTTCGATAACGGTAGCTCACTCTAACGTGATGATCAGATTTACCGAATTTAACGGTCAGGTACTCCGCTTCAAAATGCGTTACCGTATTTAGAAAGCGGTAGGCGAGTTGTTCAGACGGGAATTCAAACTGCAGATCAACGTTCATGAGGTACTGTTTTCCAACTCAGCGATCTGTTTGTGCAGGCAGCGAGTTAAGCGCTCAAACAACATGTCTTCATCTTCTGAAAGAGGACCACAGCTAACCCATTGGCCAAGTACGGTTTCAAAATCGGCAACATGATTATGCGCCATTTTTTCCGCTAATTGCTCCAGATTGATTTGTTTTCTTTCTTCTAGAGCATCGACAGGACTATCAATACCTGCAATCCACTCAAGCTTTGTTGTTAAATGTGCCCGATTGTTATTCTTGGTTTGCTCAGTGGATGTAAACCAGCTTTGTTGGTTCTTATCAAGTCGCGCCCAGACATCAGCTGGAAGCTTAGATTCGGGAGATTCTCCGCTTTGAAAGACAGGAATAGCGGATAGCAGTGCATCATACTGTTGCTGCTTTTCACTGGCCTGTCGTCTTTTTACAGCCAGGTTGTTTGCCTCAACCAATTTATTAAGCGCATTCTTAACGTCCTTATCCCTACTCAGCTCAGCTTCTTCTACTTTTTTTTCAAAATCGCCTATTACCTGGTCCGTTGCTTTATCAAGATCCTTCGTTATTTGATCAGTAAAGGACTGAATTTCTTTGAGTAAATGCTGCTTTTTCTCTTCATATTCAGCTTTTGACTTTTGTAAACTGGCATTTATCCGAGCAAAGACGTCATCGTTTACCTTTCTAAACGTACGCCATAGTTTATTTTCTTCTTTATGACCGGTAAAGCCAATCGACTTCCATTGTTGTTGTGCTTGTTTCGCAATATCTGCCGCCGCATGGATATCCTCAGCACTCACCTGTGCTTCGACCTGGGCTATAAGATTTTGTTTACGTTCTTTATTGTGGCGATACCACTCAGTTACTTTTGCGGAAACAGGCTGCACGGCTTGCTCCCATTCCCGCTTTAAACGGTGCCATGTTTCATTATCGAGCCGTCCTTCTTTTCGCCAACTGGCTACTATTTTTTCATATTGAGTTGCTAGTGTTTCGCTGTCCTGGTTGAGGTCCAGTTTTTGTGCTTCTTCGATGAGACGTTGACGACTGACCTTTATTTGTTCACGAAGTTTATCTTGTTGTGCATAATGTTCCCTGCACGGTAAGAATGCCTGCTCAATCAAGTTATCAAATTGAATAGCTTGTTCATCATCCTCCGCAATCGGTCCTAAACTTTGCCATTGCTTGCGTAAGTACTTAACCTTTTCAGCCCGCTCTTTAATTGACTCAACGGGCTCAGAAGCTAACGTTTTAACCTGTTCAATTAACTCCGGGCGTCGTGGTGCAGCCAAATAATTTTTCCACCCTTCCAGCCTTTCAACTCGTTCACGAACCTTTTCAAATTTAAATTGTAAATGTGTCTGCTGATCAGGTGAAAGACGCGCAAAGTTATTCTGTAACTTGGAAAATTTAACGATAGCAGGATTGAATTTGCCTTTATTAATCAGCCCGTCAATTGCATTTATCTGCTGCCTGCAAATCTTAACTAATTCAGTTTGACTTGCTTCCTTTTCTTTAAGCTTTTTTTGCCAGAGTGTGGAGACCGCCTTCCACTCTTCTTTAAGCTGACCTGGAATAAGAGGAAGCTGACTGGAGACATTAAGCCAATTTTCGCTTAACTCTTGTTGTTTTTGCTGTTTATCTGCAAAACTCAGTGTTTCACTTTCCACCGCTTGCTTAGTTTCTGCAACAATATCATTGGCCTGTTTACACAGCTCTCTGAACCTTGACAGATTGGCCAGGATATCCGTAGCTTTATCTGCACTGCCAACGAACTCCTTTTGAGGAAAGTTTTCATTGACTGCTTCCGCCTGTTGCAACTCTTGATAGAGGTGGTCCCGCTTTTTCTCTACATCGGCCACGACGTTCTCTAGATTATCCTCGTCAATGGTCAGCAAAGTATGTGATAACGCTGAAAGCTCGTCAGTTAAGTGCCTTAAATTGGCCAATCGGCGTTCCTGCTCTATCTGCAACTGCCGGGCTTCCCACTCTGGCGCCAACCGGGCAAGCACCGCTCCGACTTTGTCGCTGATACGGGTGAATTTCTTTTCTAACTCTGCCTTTTTATCTGCCTGAAGCACGGAGAACTCTTTCCTGAGTTCTTCAAACTCCTCTTTAAGCTCACGGTTTTGTTTAAAGATTTGCTCAAAATCACTGCGCTCTGTTAATGCTTGTAGCTTGGACAAAATAAAGGTTGCTTGGCGAGCAATAAAAACGGGCTTTTCTTCGGCCTCTTTAAGCTCAGCTAATCGCACACTGATAGCTTCAGAGAATTCAGGATTGGTTGTCTTACTCTTTAGTTTTTGCAGGGCCTTTTTATCGCTCGCTGACTTTACCCAAAGCTGCTGTAAGCTCGAACTGGCTTTTTGATTAATGAAACCTAGTATAAACGACGGTGCATTAACTTTTTCTAATAGCGTAAGGGTGATTTCATCCGATTGATCTTCTGGTCTTTCGTTGAGGTAGCGCATGCGTAAGTCGTTGTTGGCACTTTCCAGTAAATAAGCAGAGCGCTCCTTGTCACTCAGCTTATACGCATTCAAACCTAATACAGACTCTTCCACAAAACGCTGTGATTCTCGCTTAACATAGGGATCGCGAGCAATTTGAGACATCTTCTGCCACAATGCAAACGACGCTAATTTTTCAAGTGCAGCTAAAGAAACGTGCTTATCTTCATCATTAAAAGCCAGTTCGTGCAGTGCTTGTTTATCCTGCGAAATAGACGGGTCTAATTTTGCAATCGACTCCATCCGCTTTTGAGGACTGTTGCTCTTGTATGATGAAGAAAAAAGACGTTTAAAGATCATTGTGTTTAAACCGTGCTATCGACTCTGCCTGAGAGGGTTGAAAATCGCGTTTAAAATCTTGTTTCGACTTATGGACAATTTCGCCATGCTCGTTAATGGTCATATGTTCTGATGATTTTGCCACTTTGGCCTGATAAAGCATCATAGCTTGCATACAACTTTCACGTTGTTGCTCGGAAAGGTGCGTACCATCGCCCCATTTACCCGTTTCTACCGCCGCTTGAATACGCTCAAAAACTTGCGGTGTCATTGCAGAAAGTAACGTTTCTATATTCATGATGAAAAGCGTTTTATGATCAAAATTCGGATACGGTTTACGATGTACCAAACAAAACCCACAACAGACATAAGTACAGCTATATTATACTGTAGTTCATCCTGTTTTGCCCCGCCCCAATACATAAACGCAAAGCCTGCGACAAATAATAGCATTGCGATCATAGACTGGGTTTGAATACTGTTTAGCTTCTTAAACTTGTTCAATTGTTGTTTGCGTACAATATCTTCTTCAGTTGCTTTTCCCAGGTTGAAACCACAATGCTGGCAGGTATCGACTTTATCTGAAATTTTTTTATTGCATGAAGGACAATCAATGAGGGCCATACCTTCTCCTATATTGATTAACTATTAAAAGATAGTGGTATTGGGCTTAAATTTACGAGTACAAATTTTACTAACTTAATTTAATTTGTAGTAGGGCAAACCACTGAACTGCCCTACTACCGCTTTTTGTTCTACTTATTTACCAAACTTTTGCCAGTATTCATTAACCGTTTGCTTCATTTCTCTGCTCAACAGCAAAATACCGAATAAGTTAGGCAACGTCATTACCACGATCGCCACAGCAGACAATGCCCATACAAGGGTAGTGTCTGAGAATGAAGCCCAAACAAAGCCTGCCACATATATTACCCTGTACGGCATTACTGAGCGAGGACCAAATAAGTAGGTCATTGCCCGGTCTCCATAATAGGACCACGCGATTGCAGTGGAGAAGGCGAACAACATAAGACCCACTGATACAATATATTGTCCCCACTCGCCGAAGAAGCCTCGTGTAAACGCGATAGTGGTTAATGGGGCGGAATGCACTAAAGACTTGCCGCTGACAATTAAATTGTCCTTAACTGGCTTACCGTCTTCGATCTTTAATGAACCAGTAAATGGATCGTCACCATCAAACGAGTACTTTACATCTTCAGCAATTGAGCGTGCATTGATGAGCGTAAACCCTTCACTTACCGCCACGCCATTTACCACTGAAATGGTGCCAGAGTAGAGTTTGACTTCACTTTCCTCCTGTTCATTAATCAGCGCATACAGTTTCGCAACATCTTCGCTCTTCGTGTCTTCATAGGCCCCTTGCACAAATAACATGTCAGAGCGGTCAAACACGTTCTCGTGCTTTTCTTTCCACACCCCTGATGACAAAATAACCAACCCGGTTATCGTACAAATTATAATCGTATCGATAAAGGGCTCAAGCAGTGAAACCATTCCCTCTGACGCTGGCTCTTTTGTTTTCGCTGCTGCGTGAGCAATCGGCGCAGAGCCCTGGCCCGCTTCATTTGAGAAAAGTCCACGGTTAACACCTCGGTTAAACGCATAAGCCAGCGATGCACCAAGGAAGCCGCCTGCTGCTGCCGAGCCGGTGAAGGCATCGCCAATAACAGCCATAAAAGAGGGGCCGATATTTTCAAGGTTGGCTAAAATAACGGATAACGCACCCACTAAATAAATTACCGCCATCAACGGAACGATTTTAGCCGTAACCGCTGCAATTCGTCTGATACCGCCTAAAATAACTAACGCCAGAAGGATCCCCAATACACTTCCAACAATAAGCGGATCGAATCCAAACGTCGCTTCAATGCTGCTGGCAATACCGTTACTTTGCGGAAGGTTTCCCGTACCGAACGAGCTAATTACCGTCGCAACGGCAAAAGCCACCGCTAGCCATTTCATGTTTAAACGACGATCCATATAATACATTGGCCCACCAGCCATTGAACCATCGTCGGTTTTAACACGATATTTGTGAGAGAGTGTGACCTCAACGAACTTCGTTGTCATACCTAAAAACGCGGTCGCCCACATCCAGAATAAAGCGGCTGGACCACCAAGGAAAATGGCAAAAGCCACACCGCTTATATTACCTGTACCGACAGTGCCCGAAAGTGCGGTGGTGAGAGCTCTGAAGTGAGTTGTATCTCCTGGATCGCCTGCGTGATCGAACTTACCCGTTACCACCAACCAGGCATGTTTGAAAAAACGAATTTGTGGAAACTTAAGATAAATAGTGAAAAACAAACCCACACCAAGCAGTACAAATGGAAACCAACCTGCACCACCTAACATTGAGTCAAGTAAAAGTAAGAAACTGTATAAACTCTCCAACTTGAGTCCCTCTTGTTATTTTTTATTGTTGTAATTAGCGTTAATTTTTAATTTTTTTGTTCACGTATGACTGCATTCACAGCAACTAACAGGTCTTCACCTAATTGCTGACAACGCGGTACTGACCAGCCAAACTCGGCGTCTGGAATATTTTTGTTATCTTTAAACGGCATTTCCAGTGTGAAAGCCAAACATTTAAATTTCTCCGCCACGGCGCTTGAAGCAATAGTCAGATTCGCTTGACCCGGCTCATCCTTCGGATAACCAAATTCATCCTGAAATTCGGGCGTGGCATTGAGTAACGACTCTTTAAAGGTGTTCTCTAAATGTTTCAGAGAGTCGTTATAACTAGGAATCCCTTCACTTCCTGCCACGAAGTTATACGGCAGTGCCTCGTCCCCATGCAAATCAAGATAAATATCAACACCTGATTGCTGCATAGCTTCTAGGACATAAAAAACTTCCGGACTTTTCTCCATCGACGGAGTCGCCCACTCCCTGTTCAGGTTGCTACCGACAGCATTCGTGCGCAGGTGACCTCGTGCACTGCCATCAGGATTCATATTAGGAACAATGTAAAATACTGCATGTTGTAATAATTGACGCGCCAAACCATCATGATCATCCAGCAATCGATAAATTAACCCTTCTGCACACCACTCAGCCATAGTTTCACCTGGGTGCTGACGTGCTGTTACCCAGACTTTCTTTTTCTCTGGACTGTCTTCACCGATAACCAGCATGGACAAATCACGACCATCCAGCGTTTGTCCTAACAATCTATGCTCACATTGCGCAAACATCTGAGTATCATGAATTAAGTCAAGATGACGCTCGTAACTGTATGGAATGAAATAAGCAAAATAGACTGAAGGAGCTTCAAGATTTATGGAAAATGATAAATTGTCACCATCGAATTGTGAACCAACTCTAAACCACTCCTGGCGGTCATACGAGGCAAGCACATTATATTCATTCCAGCCGTCTGGATATGCTGATTTAGCCAGGTCAGTAATGGTTATTTTGTGCTCTTTATACTGCTCTGAGAATAGTCGAAAGTGAAACCATTGATAAAATTCAGACTGATTGTCTTTATTAATAGATAAAACGATGTCGTCGGGAGATTCGGCTCGAATGACGCGAATGTTGCCACTGTCGAAATGACTTGAAATATGCATAAGTTCTGCCTGTTTCCTTATTTTTATTGCGCGGTAATTTAGCACACTCTTAACGCAGAATGCCATGCTGTACAGGCAATAAAGCTAAAATAGAAAAAGCCGACAACAAGTGCCGGCTTTGAGAGAATTCTTTTTATCGTAAAGAGAGTTATTACGCTGGTAGCGTCGGGAAGGTCAGCCCCGCCATATCCATTACACAACGCATCACCTGGCAGCTATAACCAAATTCATTGTCATACCATACGTACAAAGTAATGCGATTACCTGCAGCAATAGTGGCATGCGAATCTACCACTGATGCGGCACGCGAGCCGACTACATCCGTAGATACAATTTCAGTGCTGGCTGTATAGTCAATTTGATGTTGCAGTGGCGAAAACAGCGCAGTATTGCGTAAGAACTCATTGACCGTCAGCTTATCTGTCTCTTTCGCTAAATTAAGGTTCAGAATTGCTAACGACACATTGGGTGTAGGCACACGGATCGCATTACCAGTCAGTTTACCTTCCAGTTGCGGATACGCTTTTGCGACGGCTTTGGCCGCGCCGGTTTCAGTAATAACCATGTTCAGTGGTGCACTGCGACCACGACGCTCGGCCTTATGGAAGTTATCGATGAGATTTTGGTCATTCGTATATGAATGCACGGTTTCTACGTGGCCGTTCTCAATTCCATATTCTTCATCCAGCGCTTTAAGTACCGGGGTAATCGCATTAGTTGTGCAACTTGCGGCTGATAAAATATTGTCTTCCGGCTTAATGTCAGCATGGTTCACCCCATGTACAATATTTTTGATATCGCCTTTACCGGGCGCTGTCAGGATCGCTTTAGCCACGCCCTTCGCTTTTAAATGTAAGCTTAATCCTTCACGGTCACGCCATTTACCGGTATTGTCCACAACGATGGCATTCTCAATGCCGTATTTGCTGTAATCAACCTGATCCGGGCTATCAGCGTAAATAACTTGTATAAAAGCGCCATTGGCTTTAATTGCCTGGCGTTCGTGATCCACGGTAATGCTGCCATTAAATGGACCATGCACGGAATCGCGACGTAGTAAACTTGCGCGCTTTTCAAGATCGCCTTCTTTCCCGCCACGAACAACAATTGCACGCAGACGAAGTTTGTTATTCATACCATTACGCTCGATCAGTAACCGAGCCATCAGGCGACCAATTCGACCAAAGCCGTACAACACAACATCTTTAGGTTGCTGGTCGTCACCACGCCCTTCAATAGTCGCAAGTTTATCTTTTAAATATGCGTGTAAATCGGTCTGATCAACCGCTGCACCGTAGTTAAAATCAAAAGCAAGCTTGCCAATATCGATTTGTGCAGGTGCCAGCTGCATCTTGCTGATAGCTTCTAGAATAGGAAAACTTTCACGCAGTCTGAGCTTAATGCCCTCATGCAGGCGAACTTTACGGTGCGCTTTAATTACATCAATTGCACTGGCGTTTAAAAGTGGGCGACCATAGACGGAAATTTCAACGGCGTGATTACGGTATAATTTACCGATCAGTGGCAACATCATTTCAGCGTATTCCTGACGTTCCTGCCAGCTATTTTGCAATTCCTGTTCAAACTGTTGGTTCATGCTTCTGCCTTCGATTTAAAAGAAAAGTTTTAACGCATCAGAAAAGGTTGTAGGGTAAACTATTCAACTCTCCCCCTCAGACGACGAGCGGTATTGTAATTAATGATGACGGGATCACCAAATTGTTGATAAGTTTCAAAAAACACGATAACCACACACCTGACACCAAATATTTTAGTAATTTTTCGACATTTATGACGGTGCTCATGCCTGTCTGCCTGCTTTGTTTAACACTGTCAGGGTGTGATCAATATTTTGCTCCCAAGGTTGCTGACATCTGCGCTGAGAACCCTCAACTTTGCAATGACTTAAACTCAGACAACTGGTGTCGCTCTGAAAAAGCAGAAATCGTTAATCACAGATTCCGTCACCAACAGCAACTCAGTTCAGAACAGCAATATAACCTGATCATTTTATTCGAAGATTATAAAACCTGTATTTCAAGAGCCGCAAATATTGAACATATTAAATATCGGGAAAAAGAAAGTGACAGGATGAAGGGGGTGATAACGGCGCAACGCGAGCTGAAACGTTTGGCCAGAGCAACAAAGGATGACCCACATCCCCTACTTGCTTATTATCACTGGTCTCGTTTCGGAGATGAAGATGCATTGCAGCGGTTTTTAGCAGCCAATCGCGCCGGAAAACTCAATACCCCGGAGTTGTTGATAGCCCTCGCGACGATTGAAGTTAAGCACGATCTGAACCTAACACGTCAAACACTGTATCGGGCCTTAGACCTTTATCAAGATGATGATGGTATTGATACTGAAATATTTCCCACGTTAGTGACTATCGCCTTAGAACAAGAAAAGTATTCACAAGCCTACGTATGGTCGATTGTTGCAGAGGAATATGACGCCCACATTGAAGGTAACGATAGAGTAAATTGGGCGAAACGATTTAAATTAGATACGGACAGCTTAGATGATATGGCCGATGAGGTCATTGACGCAATAGAAGAGGGTGAATTTGACGCCACGAAACTTGGACTGAATAATATTTAACCTACCCCCTAAAGCTTCGGGAATACGTAACTTAACGTATTCCTGTAATTAAATTTCATTTAATTTTCGTGCAATAAATTTTTTACACCACCCATAAATTAATCTAATGCTAACCTTGGCCAGCGGTCAGATCGGTAGTGCGAGCCCCATTTCCCTCAATAAGACACTCTGCCCTGCACGAGTTGCAGCCTGTATTGGCGCAGCCCCCTAATCTGAAGTAGAGTTAAGCTGGCCTATGGTCGTGAATGGTATGGTGATAATAAATAATTACCCTTTTACCTGTTCACCGTTATCAGGATTAAACGTTAGTGAGACAGAGTTAACACAATAACGTTGCCCTGTAGGTTGTGGTCCATCAGGAAATACATGCCCCAGATGGGCATCGCATTGTTTACAAAAAATTTCTATGCGATGCATACCGTGACTGTCATCTTCCCGAAAGCCCACTTTTTCACTATCTGCCTGATCAAAAAATGACGGCCATCCGCATCCCGTATCGTATTTGCTGTCGGACGTGAAAAGAGTTGTACCACAACACTTGCACACGTATTCGCCTTCTCGATCTTCATTTAGCAGGGCGCCGGTAAAAGGACGCTCAGTGCCTCCTAACCGACACACATTATATTCATCCTGGGTAAGCTTGTCTTTCCAGTCGGTCTGGCTCATGGGCGCTTCCTAATCGTTGAATAATTATTTTTTGATAGCCACCTGAGGCCTCGCGGGATCACTCCACTCAATGTGAAACTTCTTACCTGCAGGTTTGTCCACACGCTGGTATGTATGGGCGCCAAAATAATCCCGTTGCCCCTGCAATAATCCAGCAGGTAAAACTGCGGTACGATACGAATCATAATAACTGATCGCTGACATCATAGCCGGGCAAGGAATGCCAGATAGTGTCGCTTGCGACACTGATTGACGCCAGTCATCCTGATATTGGGCAATTTGCTCAGAGAAATACGGTGCTAAGAGCAGGTTCGCTAAATTTTCATCCTGTTCATAAGCCGTGGCGATGGACTGTAAAAATACAGCACGAATGATACATCCTGCACGCCAGATTTTAGCGATCTCAGCAAAATCCAATTCCCAGCCATGCTCTTTCGCTGCAGTGGCCATTAATTGAAAACCCTGCGCATAAGCACAAATTTTTGAACAGTAAAGCGCATGCTCCAGACGATCAATTGCCTGATTTCGCTCTTGCTCTGAAAATTTAGCCTGGTTTGGACCTGTAAGTTGTTTGCTGGCAGCAACCCGCTCTTCTTTCAAACTGGAGATACTACGCGCAAATACCGCAGACGTAATTGTTTGCGCCGGACTGCCAACCTGAAGTGCGCTAACTGCCGTCCATAAGCCGGTTCCTTTCTGTCCGGCTTTGTCCAAAATCACATCTACCAAGGGTTGATCTGTTTCGGGATCGTGTTGCTCCAGCACTTCCGCGCTGATTTCCATCAGATAGCTATTTAACTTGCCTTGATTCCACTGTCTGAATGTTTGCGCAATATCGGTGGGGCTCATAGCAAAGGCACTGCGCATAATGTGGTAAGCTTCGCAAATAAGCTGCATATCAGCATACTCAATACCATTATGTACCATCTTTACATAATGACCTGCGCCAACCGGTCCAATGTAAGTCGCGCACGGCTCCCCTTCTTTGACCGGATTGCCAGGCGAAAAGGATTCAATGGGTTTACCAGTGGCTGGATCGACTTTGGCTGAAATGGATTTTAGGACGGGTTCAATACGGGTCCAGGCATAAGGGTTGCCGGAGGGCATTAACGAAGGGCCGAAACGTGCGCCTACTTCACCGCCAGACACCGCGGTAGAGAAAAAGATGAACTTACCTTTATATTTTTCTTCTCGTTTGACCGAGTCAGTCCACAAGCTGTTACCGGTGTCGATGACGATATCATCCGCCTGAACCCCTGCATCAATCAGATGGTGGCACACATGATCCACTGGTTCGCCGGCTGGAACGGACAAAATGATAAGATGAGGGGATTTAAGTTTACTGAGTAATTCAGTATACGAATTACAGCCTTCAACTCTTGCTTCAAGTTCACCGCGTTCCGCTTGGTCTTTTTCAAGAATGGCATCAACTTTATTTTGATCTAAATCGAAACAAGCGACTCGGTAACCATGATCAGCTAAATTCAGCGTCAGGTTACTTCCCATAACGCCTAATCCTATGAAACCAATATCACACTGTTTATCGCTCATTCTTTTTCCACCGTCTTGTTGCATGGGAATCCTCCAGCTTTCGATGGGAGCGCATGATACCACCGCTTCCTGAGAAGAACAGCGTTGCGCTAAAATTTTTAATGGTTTAATGGAAACTTCAATTGGCTACTCATTTGGATGCAAGCCAGGTAAAAACGGCTAAGCTTTTCCCAGCCTGCAGAAACACTCGTTGAATACAGATCTGCGGTTGTTCTGACAGCGCCGCATAACGAGTGTCCAGCTGTAATACCCAGCCCCCTTTCTGATCTTCAAGCGGTAAATTAAACCTGACATCATTATCACTGGCGTTAAATCCAATAAACCAGTGCTCATAGGGCTTGCCAGCCTTCTTCTTACCTTTAATTTCAAGACCAAACGCTTTGTTATGTATGGCTTGCCAGTCGCTGGATAACTTATCGCTGCCATCCGGCTTATACCAGTTGACGGACGCTACATTTACGGTGGTTTGATAAAGGTCGTCATCTAATAGTAATTGAGAAAGCAACGTACTTTGCTGACGCAGTCTTATAACGTACTGACAGAAATTCAGAAAATCCTGCTTGCGTTTATTTAATTCCCAATGCAGCCAGCTTGTTTCATTATCCTGACAATACGCATTATTATTGCCGTTCTGGGTGCGACTTAACTCATCTCCTCCTAATATATGCGGAGTACCCTGCGAGAGTATAAGTGTTGCGAACAGATTGCGCTTTTGGCGTTCACGTAATGACAGTATTTTGTCATCAGAGGTCTCGCCTTCCACTCCGTAATTCGCTGACAGGTTGTGTCCATGACCATCCTTGTTGTGTTCACCATTTCTCTCATTATGTCTTTCCTCATAACTGACCAGATCATGCAGCGTAAAACCGTCATGATAGGTCACATTATTTACTGACGAGTTGACGTGTCTGACCCCTTTAAAGAAGACGTCTCTAGACCCCATGAGGCGAGTCGCGAAATCTGCAGTGTGGCCATCGTCACCGCGCCAAAACGCTCTGACGGTATCGCGAAATTTATCGTTGACTTCAAGCCAGGGGTTGTTAAAACGCCCCAATTGATAACCATCAGGGCCAATATCCCAAGGTTCTGCAATAAGAACACAATTTTTTAAAACAGGGTCTTGGTGGATTGCCCGCAACAATCCTGAATTCGAATTAAAATGTTGTGGCTCGCGTCCTAAACAAACCGCCAAGTCGAAGCGGAACCCATCTATACCAATGACCTCAACCCAAAAACGCATTGCATCCAGAATCAACTGCGTCATGACGGCAGACGAGGTATTGACAGTATTGCCACACCCAGAATGGTTACTAAAGATTAGCTTTCCCTGCCGAGTTTGTTCGATCAGATAACTTTGTTCTGTGGAGAAACCTTTAAACGACAGTATAGGCCCGCCTTCTCCCCCTTCGGCAGTGTGGTTAAACACAACGTCCACTAAAACTTCCATCTCTGCATCATGATAGGCATCCACCATCTGACAGATCTCAGCGAGCGCATCCCGCCTGGCATAGCGGGGCTCAGGGGCAAAGAAATTTACTGGGTTATATCCCCAGTAATTGGTTAACCCTTTTTCGACAATATAGGGTTCTGACATAAAAGCAGCGAGGGGCATGAACTGCACAGAGGTTACGCCTAACCATTTCAGGTGCGCGATCACTGCTGCGTTACCCGCAGCTAAATAACTACCCCGCTCACTTTCCGGTATTTCCTCTCTGAGTTTTGTCAGTCCTTTTATATGGGCTTCATAGATGATGCGTTGATGCGGCTGGAGAGCAGGACGGGTAATAGTTCTGCGATAATGCGACTCATCAATGACGACCGCCTTGGGGATCATGAATTGGGAATCTTGCGTGTATTGCCTCGCACTCCACACACAGGGACGACTTAATTTTTTAGCATATGGGTCAATTAATAACTTATCTGCGGGTGCATTGTGCAGCTCGCCATTTCCCTGCTCGACCCGATAAGCGTAAAATTGCCCCGCCTGAACACCTTCTACTTCACCATGCCAGATGTTACCTGTTTTCCCGGGCAACAAAATTTCGTTAAGCGGCTCTTCGGTATCCGCCCGGTAAAGGCATAAAATAACGGCATGTGCATCTTCACAAAATACGGCAAAGTTGCAGCCAGTGTCGGTCAGCGTGGCACCTAATTGTTGTGCATGCCCTTCATTCACCTGCACATTTAAATTGCTTGTCATTAATTATTCAGTGCCATCCCACACTACAAATAAAGTCGCTAGTGGAGGCAATGCAAGATCGATGCTGAATTGCTGATTATTCCATGATTCAGACTCCGCTACGAAAGTGTCGTTCACGTCAAAGCCACTCCCCCAATACTGGCTGTCATCTGAATTGAGCAATAAGCGATACTCGCCTTTATCTTCTACACCTAACCGAAAAGGCTCTCTGGGGAGAGGAGTAAAATTGCATATAACGTAAACTTTTTGTTTGTTACTGACATTTTTACGCACAAACGACAGCACACTTTGTTCATGGTTTTGATGGTCAATCCAGCCAAAGCCACTTGGTTCATGATCACACTCATATAATGCAGGCATGGTTCTATATAGTGTATTTAATTGACGAAAGAGCGCCTGTACACCTTTATGTTTATCGTAATCCAGTAAATGCCAGTCAATAGAACAGTCATGATTCCATTCCCGGCTCTGTGCAATTTCATTTCCCATAAAATTGAGTTTTTTACCCGGATGTCCATACATGAATGCGGCGTAACATCTCACGTTCGCCGCCTGCTGCCATTCGTCCCCGGGCATTTTATTTAGCAGACTGCCTTTTCCATGCACCACTTCATCATGCGAGATAGGCAAAACGAAATTCTCATCAAACGCATATACCATGCTAAAAGTAATATCGTTGTGATGGTAACGCCGATAAGCAGGATCTTTGCTGATGAAATGCAGTGAATCATGCATCCAACCCATGTTCCATTTAAACCCGAACCCCAACCCGTTCTCATAAACAGGTCGTGATACTTTGGGAAATGATGTAGATTCTTCCGCTATCGTCATGGCATGAGGAAAATGTTTATAGACTTCCTCATTCATCCATCGAAGCAAGCTGATGGCTTCATAATTTTGATTTCCCCCATCCACGTTCGGGATCCACTCTCCTTCATTACGGGAGTAATCCAGATACAGCATAGACGCGACCGCATCAACACGAATACCATCCACATGAAATTTATCAAACCAATACATGGCGCTGGCCACTAAAAATTGTCGAACGTGGCCCTTACCAAAATCATAAATGCATGAATTCCAATCAGGATGCCAGCCTTTTCGCGGATCTTCATATTCGTAAACACATGACCCATCGAATCTTGCTAATCCATGCCCATCTTCCGGGAAGTGAGCAGGTACCCAATCGATAATCACGCCGATTTCATTCTGATGACAACGATCTACAAAATACTTAAATTCGTCCGGATCCCCAAACCGACTGGTGGGAGCAAACATGCCAACAGGTTGATACCCCCATGAACCATCAAACGGATACTCTGATATGGGCAATAATTCTATATGTGTAAACCCCATTTGCTTGACATAAGATACCAAATCGTCGGCTAAATCCCGGTATGTCAGATAACGTTGTTCCTCTTTATTATCAGGGCGTTTCCACGAGCCTAAATGAACCTCATAAATGCTCATAGGCGTGTTGTAATGGTTACGTTTGGGCGCCTGCATCCACTCACTATCCAGCCACCGATAACGATTATGGTCATAGATTTTTGACGCATGAGAAGGATATTGTTCAGCATGAAAACCAAGTGGATCGCTCTTGTGTGGTAAGGTATTACCATTGCAATCTTTGACTTGAAACTTGTATCGTTCGCCGATTGCAATATTAGGGATCACCAGTACCCAATAACCTAATTCGGTTTTCTGTAATGGGTGAATACGCCCATCCCACTGATTAAAATCGCCGATGACTGATACCGCTGAAGCGTTAGGGGCATAGACGGCAAACCGCACGGCTTCGATTGGCTTGCTATTAGCTTCGAGGGAAATCAATTGCGCCCCCGCTTGCTGATACAGATTTTGTGGCTGATGATCAATAAAGTGAACAGCATGATAGGCTTCTTGCTGAAATTGATAGGGATCAATAACACTGTATGTGCGGCCAGCACGGGTAATATTGAGCTGATAAACACCGGTAGCAAGCCGCTTACTCTCACCGCTAAATAAACCTTCCGTGGGAGTAGCTTTTAACGTACAAATAACTGATTTGGTGCCCACTTTACTGACCGTGATTTTATCGGCATCAGGCATCCATACATTTAGCGTGTGAACTGAATCAGTTTGATGACGACCTAATAACGTAAAGGGTTGTGCGCAACACGCTTGGGCCAATTGTTCCTGTATCAGCATATGCTGCTCCTATAAAAAATCCGCAGCGAAGCCGCGGATTTTAATTTAACGGCGAATTTGTGTTTAGTCTTTAGCTTGCTTACGCGCCTTTGTTAAATCTGCGGCCAAAGATTGGATTGTTGCATTATCGAAAATTTCTTTGACTGTCTGGGTTAACTTTCGACGCCAGTTAGGGTACTCATCAAATGTACCAGGAATATTGACAGGTTTATCCATTTGCAGCCAGTCTTCTAGCTGCAAACTCAATAGTGCACTGGAACCTTTAGCCATGTGAACCTGAATGCCATAGTTTAAGGCTTCTGTCATGCCCGTATAATTGACATCTCTTCCCACCCTGTCATCAATACTGTGGTGACCATGTAAAGAATCGAGAATAGCTTGTTTGTTATCATGGCGATCCTGATACAAAGTCTGCAGAATTTCCTCTGTGGGGTAAAGCCCTAGCTTCTTACCTAACTCTAAGTCAAGACAATGCCAATAGCCAATTAAGGTCGGCATGTCATGGGTAGTCAAGGTGGACATTGACTGCACGGGATAATGCGATGGCGAGAAAAAACCACCGTCTTCAGCCTGCTCAAAAAAGAATACGCGATACGAATATACGCCATTCTCGGCAAGTTTTATCCTGATTTCTTCCGGAACAGTCCCTAAATCTTCTCCGATTACCAGACTTTGGTTGCGATGACTTTCTAAAGCCAATATTCCCAGCAGGTCGTCTACAGGATAATAAACATAGCCCCCTTCTTTGGCATTGTCTCCTTTTACTACCCACCACAACCGTAATAACGCCATCACATGGTCAATTCGAAGCGCGCCTGAGGAGGCCATATTAGACGAAAACAGGTCGATGATAGGTTGATACTGCTGTTCGTATAATTTAATGGGATCCATTGGCGGCAATCCCCAATTTTGTCCCAACGGGCCCAGAATGTCTGGTGGCGCGCCTACACTTGCATCCACGCAATATAAATCTTTGTTTCCCCAGATCTCGGCGCTACCTTCACTTACACCAACAGCAAGATCGCGATATAGCCCAATGACCATTCCGCTTTCTTCAGCTACCTTACTGGCTTTTTCTAATTGCAGGGCTGCTTGCCACTGCAAAAATAAATAGAACTTAACTTCTTTACTATTGGCTTTTTTGAATTTAGCGACAGCGGGCTTGTGATACTCTTTATATTCATCTGGAAATACCGGCCACCCCCATGACGCACGACCGGACGCTTTTAAATGTGCTTGCATGGCATCATATACCGCCAGCATATCCAGACTTTCCCCACCTTCTTCAACAAATGCTTTAAAAGCTCTGTGCTGCTTGGTATTTTTGGTGAGGTAGCGAGTATAAAATTCGTCAAATACCGCATTTAAAGCTTCGAGTTTCAAATCAGCAACCGCTTGATAATCAACATAATCAACATTCCGGGCTTGCTCCAAACGTTGTTGAAAGCCTTCTTCATTGACCAATGCCTGAACGGTGGCAGCTTCGAATCCCTCTAAAGCGGTCACATCTAAATACAGGTAGTTTAACCAGCGTCGGGAGGACGGGCCGTAGGGACTGCAGGCTTCAGGATTAGCAGGATACAGCGCATGAATAGGATTCAAGCCGACAAAATCCGCCCCAACACTGGCTGCCTCTTTGACTAACAGACATAAATCAGAAAAGTCACCAATACCCCAGTTACGCTCACTCCGCACACAATAAAGCTGAACACTCAATCCCCAGAACTTTTTACCATCTTCAATTGGCTTTGGAATAAAACAGGCTTTTGGCGCGATTATTAAACGGGCAGAAGCCAGAGGCGTCTCTGCTTTTGCAGGAATCAGTGAAACCGTATGGTAACCTAATGGTAACGAGGCGGTTAATTCAATTGCATACTCATGAAATTCTTCATCATCAATATGAGCTACATTGATCAAATCTGCGTCAACCGGTGTAAAAATCTGGTGGTGACGCTCACCTTCTTCAGTGTCGACTGTGAAAGTAAATGAGTCGTTTACGTTGGAGATCGGAAGGCGAACGGTAAGAATTTTCGGATCATTCTGACGGATGACAAAAACCGGATTAAGTGGTGATAACCAGACGGATTGAACTTCATGCTCTATTTGTTCTTCAATAACCGCTTCATTACTGGTGTCGTATCCCAACACGTTTAACAACTTTGTTTTGCTTGTTTCGGCAATGGTTGCGGGTTTTCCCCAAGCGTCGACATAATGAGTTTCTATGCCTCGCATCTCAACCAATTTTTGCAAAACGTGCTCTGTCATGATGTTTTTCCTGTTCTAAAATTTCTTGATGCCGCTGCAATAACAAGCAATACCATTCCGTTCTGGTATTTATTGAAGACGCATCTGTGCAGACTACAAGTTGTTAACATTATTGTAGAAACTGAGGTGCTGCGAAACTGAATACGATTGCATAAGTTATTTTCGTAATTTTGCAACATATCTACAGATATCTTTGATCATTGTCTCATTATGATCCATAATTTACGTAATTAATTTTCATAAAAAGATTCGAGGGATGTTATGACTATTCGAGTAGGTATAAACGGCTTTGGCCGTATTGGTCGTCTGGTGTTTCGCGCGGCAATAGAACGTTCTGATATTGAAGTTGTTGCAGTGAATGACTTGTTGGATACCGATTATATTGCCTATATGCTCAAATATGACTCCACCCATGGTCGATTTAAAGGTGATGTAACCGTTGACAATGACTGTTTGATTGTTAATGGAAGCAAAATCCGGGTTACCAATGAAAAAGATCCCGCAAACCTTAACTGGAATGCCGTCAATGTAGATGTGGTTGTTGAAGCTACAGGGTTATTCCTCACCAAAGAAACCGCACAAAAACACTTGCAGGCGGGTGCCAAAAAAGTGGTCATGTCAGCACCATCAAAAGATGATACGCCGATGTTTGTGATGGGAGTGAACGAAAAGAGTTACGCTGGCGAACAGATCGTATCGAATGCTTCATGCACGACTAATTGTCTAGCTCCTCTTGCTAAAGTATTAAATGATAATTTTGGTATCAAGGATGGTTTAATGACCACCGTACATGCCACCACCGCCACCCAAAAAACAGTCGATGGCCCCTCTCATAAGGACTGGCGTGGTGGACGCGGTGCCGGACAGAATATAATACCGTCGTCAACCGGTGCAGCTAAAGCAGTTGGTAAAGTCATCCCTGCGTTAAATGGTAAGTTAACCGGTATGGCATTTCGCGTTCCAACACCCAACGTATCGGTAGTTGACCTTACAGTAAACCTGGCCAAACCGGCCAAGTATGATGACATCTGTAAAGCAATGAAATCTGCTGCAGAAAATGAACTTAAGGGCATTATGGCCTATACCGAGGATGCTGTCGTTTCCAATGACTTTATCGGCGATGAACACACTTGTGTGTTTGATGCCACGGCGGGCATAGCATTAACGGATACCTTCGTCAAAGTAGTCGCCTGGTACGATAACGAATGGGGTTATTCAAATAAGGTGTTGGATTTAGTTAAATACATCAGTAAATAATTAATCTGGATAAGAGATTTCAATCAGATTAAATATTAAATTAAAGGTGTGATTTGTGTCGCACCTTTTTTATTTTCAAGGCACAATAGAAAATATAATTTTAAAATTAACCGGTTAGGTTTATGTCTATTGCTCCTAGTATAACTATAAAAGAGACATCCGGGATAACATTCCTTAACGTTGATAACCCTTTCGCCACCGCCCAAATCAGCCTGTATGGCGGACACATCATTTCGTATATTCCTAAGTCTGATAATGTAGAACGGCTATGGTTAAGTCCCCACGCCCATATGGATGGTGAAAAACCCATTCGAGGTGGAATTCCCATATGCTGGCCCTGGTTTAGTGACAACCACGGACGTGATAAAGGCGAATTGCCGGCACATGGCTTTCTGCGCTCTCAAGTCTGGCAACTGGAAAAATCTGAGGACACCGAAAACGGTACGCTAATTTGCCTGTCCCCAACATTCACTCGTGCTGATGGTTTCGAATATGATTGTGAGGTTACGTTAGAAATTGTCGTCGGCGAATCGTTGACGGTCAATCTTACTACCAGCAATACAGGCGTTGTTCCATTTACGTATAACACAGCATTACACTCCTATTTTGAAGTGCCTGATATCAATCATGTGGAATTAAAAGGGCTGGAAGGTGACTATAAGGATAAGACTGATGATTTTTCAGTAAAACCCACGCCCTCCCCTTATCGATTCAGTGGCGAGACTGACCGCATTCATACTAATGCTGCAAAAGCACTGAGTTTATTTGTAAAGAATGACAAACTTACCCAAATAGACTCGGCAGGACACGACTCTATCGTCGTATGGAACCCGTGGCAAAGCGCTGCATCAATCACCGATATGGATGCATTTGGTTTTAAACAAATGCTGTGTGTTGAGACAGCCATCACATCAGGTAAAGAAATACAGCCTGGTGAACGTCATACACTCACTCAGATTATTTGCTGAGACAATGGGCGGCAGTTTAACTTCGCCGCCCGCTTCTTAAATTACAATGGTCTCACGCGTTAACGTCAGCAGCCCCCGCCACTGCATCTTTGGCTAATTGGGTTATTCTATCCCATTCGTTATTAGCGATAGCTTCATCAGGTGCAACCCAGGAACCTCCCACGCAATGAACATTTTTAAGTGCTAGGTAGTCTTTAAAATTATCAGGTCCAATACCGCCCGTCGGACAAAATACCACGTCTGGGAACGGTCCACTAATAGATTTGATGGCCTTAACACCACCAGAAGCTTCTGCCGGGAAAAATTTCATATGCGTATAGCCTGCATCTTTACCCTTCATCAGATCAGAGGTCGATGATATTCCCGGAATAAGTGGGATCGCACCATCTCTTCCTGCCTTCAGCAATTCAGCGGTCATTCCTGGACTAATTGCGAACTTTGCCCCAGCTTCCGTTACTTCTTTCAACTGTTGTGCGTTGGTCACAGTACCCGCCCCAATGAGTGCATCCGGCACTTGCTCAGCGATCGCTTTAATCACTTCCAATGCGACAGGCGTACGTAAAGTGACTTCCAAGACGTTTATCCCACCTGCCATTAAGGCTTTTGCCAGTGGCACTGCTTTTTCCACATCATGGATCACCAGAACAGGCACGACAGGGCCGGAAGCAAATATTTCAGCCGGGGTTAATTTCCAGTTTGATGTCATTTTGAAGAACTCACAGTGTTTTGTTGTAGATAAGCCGCCGCCCCCAGTAAACCATGGTCAGGCTCAGCAATTAAATAGGTTGGAATACCTTTAACGTAATGCTTCATAATTCCCTTTGCTTCAAATCGTGCCCTAAAGTCACTTTTTTGAATGAAGTCTGTAAATCGATTAGCAATCCCCCCGCCAATAAAAATACCGCCGGTGGTCGCCATGTTTAAGGCCAGATTACCAGCGAAGGTCCCCATGATCCGACAAAATTGAGTCAGCGTGGCTTCACACGTATCGCATTCTCCGGATAATGCCATTTTGGTGATATCCGCAGGATTATCGTACAGGGTGGGCTTATTTCGATGGGCAGAAAGGGCCCTGTAAATATTAACAATACCCCGCCCGGACATGACTTCCTCAGCCGAGGCTCTACCATGCATTTTTTGTAAATGACGCCAAATGATAATGTCAGTTTCATCAATTGGCGCAAAATCTACGTGGCCACCTTCACCGTCTAAGGTCTGCCAGCCACTATCCGTCATAGTGATGTGCTCAACACCAAGGCCTGTGCCGGGACCAAACACCGCAATATTTCCGTGTTCAATCGCTGTCCCCTCGCCTATTTGAATCACCTGATCATCTTGCAGTACAGGTAACGAATGGGCCACAGCGGTAAAATCATTAATGGTGTACAGAGCATCCAATTTAAGTTGAGAGCGTAACGCACGTTGCGAAAAAGCCCAGCTATGATTGGTCATAGCCACATGATCACCCGTGACCGGACATGCAATAGCAATGCAACCGCTGCTAAATTTATAGTCCGGCAACTCGTCAAAGTACGTTTGGATCACTAAATCAATGCTAGCGTAATCGCGGCAAATAAACTTCTTAATATCAGTCAGCCCATCAGCAGTGACGCGAGCGAGCCGGATATTAGTCCCACCAACATCTGCTACAAACTGTTCACTCATAGGGCTTGCTCCTGGGTCACGAAGAGTGAACATGCTCCCTCTTCGGCACCGGTTAATACCGCGCGGGTTCCTGCAAATAGTTCACGTCCCATTCCCTGTTGGTGGTGGTGGATATCAGCCTCAGTTGCTTCGCGCTGTTCCAGTTCGCTTTCATCAACACATAGTGTCAACTCGCCGGTTTCGCTGTTAAGTTCAATCAGGTCGCCTTCCTGAACTTTGGCCAGTAACCCACCATTGTAAGCTTCTGGTGTGACATGGATGGCAGCTGGCACTTTACCGGATGCTCCTGACATACGCCCATCAGTGACCAACGCCACTTTAAAACCGCGATCCTGTAACACCCCTAGCGGTGGTGTCAGCCTATGCAATTCTGGCATACCAATCGCTGATGGGCCCTGGAATCGAACCACAACGATACAGTCTTTATTCAACGCGCCGCTGCGAAACGCTTCGTCTAGTTCAAATTGATCTTCAAACACTACTGCAGGCGCTTTTATATGGATATGCGGTGAGCGTAATGCTGAAGTTTTGATGACAGCGCGACCTAAGTTGCCCTTAAGTACACTTAAGCCACCATCGGGTTTGAAAGGCTGCTCAACTGACGCCAACACCTCTTTATCAAAAGATTCGGTAGCACCATCACGCCATTCCAGTTCACCATCATTTAATTGAGGTTCTTTGGTATAGCGGCTTAGCCCTTCACCACAGATAGTTTTGACATCTTCATGCAGTAAGCCGGCATCGAGTAACTGTTTAAACAACAGTGACATCCCGCCAGCAGCAACAAAATGATTAATATCGGCGGAGCCGTTAGGATAGATGCGGGTTAATAAAGGTACCGCATTTGAGATATCAGAAAAATCATCCCAGTTAACAATATAGCCGGCCGCTCGCGCAACCGCGATTAAGTGCATGGTATGGTTGGTCGACCCACCTGTGGCTAACAGACCGACTAAACCATTTACGATGGCCTTGGCATCAACAATATGACCTATTGGGGTGTAATTGTCGCCCAAATCCGTTAGACGGGTGGCCTGAACCGCGGCAGCCCGTGTCAAAGCTTCACGTAATGGCGTACCAGGGTTAACAAACGATGAGCCCGGTAAATGTAAGCCCATCATCTCTACCACTAACTGGTTTGAGTTAGCCGTACCATAAAACGTGCATGTTCCTGCTGAATGATAAGACTGTGATTCAGCCTCAAGCAATTCGTCACGGCCTACTTTACCTTCAGCAAAGGCTTGTCTGACCCGGGCTTTTTCTTTGTTCGGTAGCCCCGAAGGCATTGGACCTGCTGGAACGAATACCGTCGGTAAATGACCGAATGCTAACGACCCCATTAATAAGCCGGGGACGATTTTGTCACAGATCCCGAGCATCATCGCTGCGTCAAACATATTGTGCGATAACGCAACCGCAGCGCTTTGCGCGATCACATCCCGACTCATCAAGCTAAGATCCATGCCCGGACGCCCTTGAGTAACACCATCACACATTGCTGGCACGCCGCCAGCAAATTGGGCGACACTGCCAACTTCGCGAATCGCATCTTTAATAATGGCCGGATAATTTTCATAGGGCTGGTGTGCGGAGAGCATATCATTGTAAGAAGAGACAATCGCAACATTGGCTTTCGTCATACTACGAAGATCAGACTTTTCTTCTGCACCACAAGCAGCAAAGCCGTGTGCCAAATTTCCACATGAAAGAACGCCACGATGGGGGCCTTGGTGTCTGGCGTGTTCAATCTTATCCAGATAGGCTTGTCGGGTTGATTTACTACGTTCAATTATGCGCTGAGTAACCTCAGCCAGTTGTGAATTCATATTCATATTCCTACGGTGCCCACATTAGAGTGACGGGAGTACGGTTAACGATGGCAGTAATAGGCTTCTCACGTTCAGTGTAATTTTCCATTGCATCCTGCAAAACTGCTTTTTTCTTTTCTCCGGTTAAGTGGAGAAACACATGTTTACTGTTTAGTAACGCAGGGAGAGTGAGAGAAATTCGCTGATGAGGCGCAGTTTCAGGTTGCACTGCCAGGCAAATGCGTCCACTACTTAACGACAGCCCTTCATCAATTTGCTTAGCGCACGGAAATAGTGATGCCGTATGCCCGTCCTCACCCATTCCTAAAATCAGGACATCAAACGGCTGCGAAAGAGAAGATAAACGACTCTCGGCTTCGTGAACACCATCAGTGGCATCAGCAAGGTCACTGTATAAAGGTACAAAATGTGCAGATGCCGCTTTATTCTGCAGCAAATTTTCTTTCACTAGCTTAGCATTGCTATCTGCATGGTTTTCATCAACCCAGCGTTCATCTGCCAATGTAACGTCAACCATGGCCCATGCCAGGTCGCGCTGACTCAACTCTGCAAACAAAGGCAACGGGGTTGAGCCACCACTGACGACCAATGTCGCCCGCCCGTGTTCACTTATTGCCGAAGCCAAAATACTCACTATTTGGTCTGCAAACGTTGTTACCAGCGACCCTTTGTCAGAAAAAATTTGTGTTGAAAGTCCCATATTATTTCTTCTTCACTATTTTGCTTTCATACCAGCTGCGATTTTCACGTGCTAATAGCCCGATTGATTCTACCGGTCCCCATGTGCCAGCTTGATAGGGTTCAGGTGGTTCATTAGATTGCTTCCAGGCTTCTAAAATTGAATCAACCCAATGCCAGGCTTGTTCAACTTCATCCCGTCTGACAAACAGCGCCTGATTACCAAGCATGACTTCCAGCAGTAATTTTTCATACGCGTCAGGTATTCGATCAGCGGCAAACGCTTCAGAAAAGCTCAAGTTCAGCTTCGATTTTTGCAAGTCCATTGAACCGGAACTCGTTAACCCCGGCACTTTATTCATTACCGTTATCTCTACGCCTTCATCTGGCTGTAAACGGATAACTAATTTATTAGGGGGAAGACTTTGAAAACTATCGCCAAACAGGTTGTGTGGTTGTCGCTTAAAGTAGATGACGACTTCACTGACCTTTTTAGGCATACGTTTACCTGTACGCAGATAAAAAGGAACGCCAGCCCAACGCCAGTTATCAATATTGGCTTTTATCGCTACAAAGGTTTCAGTTTGACTCTGCTTGTTGGCATCTTCCTCTTCAAGGTAACCGGGTACTTCCTCACCTTTAACAAAACCTGCAGAGTATTGACCACGCACTGTATCTGTATTGATATTTGAACTGTCTATTGGACGTAGTGCTTTTAAAACTTTCAGTTTTTCATCACGGATACTATCCGCATCCAGCGTCGTAGGAGGTTCCATGGCCACCAGGCTTAAAATTTGCAACAGATGATTTTGCACCATGTCACGCATTTGACCAGCATCGTCAAAATACCCCCAGCGCCCTTCTATACCCACTGACTCGGCAACACTGATCTGTACATGGTCAATACAATTGTGATCCCAGTTAGTGGCAAATATTGAATTGGCAAAACGCAGGGCAACCAGGTTGAGTACGGTCTCTTTACCAAGATAGTGGTCAATGCGATAAATTTGAGATTCGTTAAAATATTCCGCCACCTGGTTATTGATTACACTTGAAGATTCAAGGTCATGGCCAATCGGCTTTTCAAGCACCACTCGTACACTACTATCGATAATATTACTCGAGTGCAAGCCCCGACATATATCGCCATAAATTGATGGCGGCGTCGCTAGATAACACACCATGGTGCGATCTGGATTAACATGCTCATCAAACTGCTTGTAACTGTCTGTGTTTTTCATATCAACACAAACATAATCCAAACGAGCGCAGAGGCTAGCCCAGGTATTTTCACAGAATTCGGCTTCACCAAATTTCTGGATGTTCTTTTTTACTTCCTGCTGGAATTCTTCAACGCTGATAGATTGGCGTGCAACGCCAACAATTGAAGTTTCAGGATGCAGCAACTGCGCCTTTTCCAATTGATAAAGGGAAGGTAGCAACTTGCGGCGAGAAAGATCCCCTAGTGCACCGAAAAGCACGAAATCACAAGGTTCGTTGGAATTTTCCATTACCATAAAAGGATGCCCTTAATATGTTCTATATATTATGCGAGATGAAAGTCGCATGTAGTGACATGCACATTAGTAAACAACAAATGTAGTAAAATTACAAGCAAGCAGGTCGATACAGCCAAAACAATTGATTCATACCCGTTTGCAAGTAATTTGCTAACTAAAAATTGTCAAAAAATTACAATTTTCTTGTCACTGACGCTACATTCAGTAAACTAGTCTTAATAGCTATATATCTTAACGCACAAAAAGCGCTTTAGCCGTATGAATATATTAGAAAAAATTACACAAAATAAATCAGTGTTCAGTAAATCTGAGCGCAAAGTTGCAGAAGTAATACTGACAAATCCCCAAACGGCCATTCATTCGAGTATAGCAACACTAGCGAAAATGGCGGATGTAAGCGAACCAACAGTTAATCGTTTTTGCCGGCGCTTAGATACTAAAGGCTATCCGGACTTCAAATTACATCTTGCGCAAAGCCTTGCTAATGGTACCCCTTATGTCAATCGACACGTGGACGAAAACGACAGTCCTGAGGAGTACACCAATAAAATTTTTGAATCTACTATGGCGGCGCTTGAAGTCGCCCGTCAGTCGGTCAATATTCCAACGGTAAACCGGGTAGTAGATTTACTGACCCAGGCACAGCGGATTTCATTTTTCGGTTTGGGAGCGTCAGCCTCGGTAGCGCATGATGCGTTAAATAAGTTTTTCCGCTTCAATGTTCCGGTAGTTTATTTTGAAGACATCCTTATGCAGCGCATGAGTTGTATGAACTGCAACGAGGGTGACGTGGTTGTGCTCATTTCGCATACCGGACGTACCAAGAGCCTCGTTGAAATAGCACAAATTGCCCGTTCAAACGATGCAACAGTGGTGGGGATAACGTCAGAAGATAGTCCATTGGCAAACGAATGTACTTACGTGCTTTCACTCGAAGTGCCGGAAGATACTGATATGTATATGCCGATGGCGTCGCGTATCGCGCAACTTACACTCATTGACGTATTGGCCACAGGGTTTACTCTGCGACGTGGCAATAAGTTTCGAGAAAACCTTAAGCGCGTCAAAGATACACTGCGCGGTTCACGGTACGATAAAAAATCCGATTGACATTCCTAAAGCGTGCAGCGCTAAAACGTCTATACTTTTCTGCAGCGTTTAATTCGTTGCAGAGATCTTACCTGTTGCTACAAATTCATATTTAACGCTTTTCACTTTCACTTTTTCGTCTTTTTACATTAACATTAAGTAATTATATTACGTAAAATAGTTACAAACAGTCCTTAAAACCCATTTGAGGATCCATAACAACATAAAAGCGACCAGAATTTATGACCAGACGTACTAAAATACTTGCTACCTTAGGACCAGCAACCGACTCATTAGAGCGAATTGAGGCTATCATTGCCGCGGGTGCTAACGTCGTCAGGATGAATTTCTCTCACGGCCAACCAGAAGATCACATAGAACGAGCTAAACGAGTTCGACAAGCAGCGAAAAACTTAGGGGTTCATGTAGCCATTTTAGGTGATCTGCAAGGCCCGAAAATTCGCGTGGCACGTTTTGTAAACAGCTCCATCATATTAAACGAAGGTGATGAATTTACTCTTGATGCTGAACTTGGCAAAGATGACGGTACGCAAGACGCTGTGGGTATAGACTATAAGGCGCTACCTGACGATGTGATTGCTGATGACTTATTATTACTAGATGATGGTCGCATTCAACTGAAAGTCAAGCGCGTTGAAGGACGTAAAGTAATTACCTCGGTAATTGTGGGAGGCAAGCTCTCCAATAACAAAGGCATCAATCGTCAGGGTGGCGGCTTATCAGCAGAAGCCTTAACGGAAAAAGACAAACAGGACATTAAAACAGCCGCGCAAATGGGCGTTGATTATTTGGCTGTGTCGTTCCCCCGTTCCAGTGATGATTTAAACTATGCACGTCAACTAGCCGAAGAAGCGGGTTGCCACGCAAAGATCTGTGCGAAAGTCGAACGCGCCGAAACTGTAGCTTCACCAGAGGCGATTGATGACATAATCAGCGCCTCAGATGCGGTGATGGTCGCCCGAGGTGATTTAGGGGTTGAAATTGGCGATGCTGAACTTGTCGGCGTTCAGAAAAAATTAATTTCGCGTTCCAGACAGTTAAATAAAGTGGTAATAACCGCAACCCAAATGATGGAGTCAATGATTTCCAGCCCTATGCCTACCCGAGCCGAGGTGATGGATGTGGCCAATGCTGTATTGGACGGTACAGACGCCGTCATGCTCTCAGCAGAAACAGCGGCCGGGAGCTTTCCCGTTGAAACAGTTAAGGCAATGGCCCGGGTTTGT
This sequence comes from uncultured Alteromonas sp., assembly GCA_964601635.1. Lineage (GTDB taxonomy): Bacteria > Pseudomonadota > Gammaproteobacteria > Enterobacterales > Alteromonadaceae > Alteromonas. The sequence continues at coordinate 36,927 of CAZROH010000011.1, forward strand.
GAGGGGGCCGAAACACACCCAAGCATCAAAATTTCTAAACATAGAATGGATGACGTGTTCTCTACCGTCAGTGAGACAGTAGCGTTGTCTGCAGTATATGCAGCAAATCATTTACCCAGTATCCGTGCCATTGTCGGGTTAACAGAAAGTGGCAACACCCCTAAATTAATGTCTCGTATAACCACTTCATTGCCCATCATCGCCATGTCCAGACATGTCGACACCTTAAATTCGATGGCCTTGTACCGGGGCGTTAAGCCGGTTTATTTCGATTCACGAGACAGTGAGCCGGGCCAATTAAAATACGATGTGATTGCTGTATTAAAAGAGCAAGGTTTAGTTAATACTGGTGACAGCATTATCATGACCTATGGTGATGAGATGGAAAAAATTGGTGCTACAAACGCACTGAAAATTGTGAAGGTAGATTAGTCGACCGGGGCGGCGTTTACGCCCCTTTGTTTACGACGTCAGGACCAGTGCTGGAAAAATGCGGATATATCGTGCGGTTTTCTTTCCGGTGTATCAACAGCCGATGTGCCCAAATAAAGAAAGCCAACAATTTCGTCTTCTTCGCTTAAATTAAGCCCTTTTCTTACTGTATCGCACTGCGCGTAACTTCCGGTTCGCCATATACCCTGAAAACCCTGTGCAACCGCAGCCATCTGCATTGCCATCACGGCGCAAGCTGTGGAAGACACCTGTTCAATCTTGGGTACTTTCTCATGTTCTTCCACCTTTGCGATTGCGATGATCACCATAGGGGCGCGCAAAGGCAGTTGTGGTGCACGTTCTATTTCTTTGGCTGATTTATCTGTATCAATGGCAGACTGTTCAAATAACGAACCCAGCTTAATTAAACCAGCCCCTTCGCACACGATAAATTGCCAAGGCTGCAACGACGCATGATCCGGTGCTCGTAAGGCGGCACGCTTGATATTCTCTAACGCCTCACCTTTTGGAGCAGGAGCTTGCAGGCGTGGTTGTGAGGTTCGGTTTAACAGAAGAGATAGTGCATCCACAATAGGTCCTTAACCTGTCAAAATAAAATCGATCCTACGTATAGTTACTTGAAAAGACCACCAAATCAATTAGTAGATTGCATAAGTTTTTGCTTACTCAACAAATAATCAACACTGACATATTTGCCACCACCATAGAAAAGTAAAACCAACAACATTACAAAATAAGTCGCCGCGAATTCGATACCATTGTTGAGGATTGCAAATTTACCACTTTGGGTTAGCCACTCGTACTGACCATATTCTTTAAGGATTGAATTAGCCATTTCAAGCTTGTCGGCTGACGCCATGACTGCTTTGTCATAATAAATCGTACCGTTGGCTAGCCAACTCGACGGATCTGCGATGGCCAGCCACCCATTTTTACCGTGCACCGTGATCATGGCGACGAACATAGTAACAATTAATGGAATGCTAATTAAACGCGTAAAGAATCCCAGTAAAATCATCACACCACCGACTAATTCAGCAGCAATTGTCAGCGTTACAAGAACCGCAGGGACAGGAAGACCCAGTCCCCACTCGGCGTTACCGAACCAAGCGACCGTATCGGCAAAGCCAATCACCTTATTCCACCCGGCCTGAATAAGAACCGGGGCTAAATACAACCGGATCAATAACAAGGGAATGCAATCAATTTGCGTTAACGTATTTTTAAACCGTGAATACAGGCTATTAACCATAATCGCTATTTCCTTTTGAATAGTCTTGCTTCATATATAGCACAATGAGAAGTGTAATAATTTAATGCGATGGCACGTGTTATAGTTATGAACGAAGCTTCACAGATTAACTTTCAATTTATGTACAAAGCGAAAAGATCGTCCTTCTCTCGTTTGATAGAAAAAGGCCATAGCAAAGTGAATTATTCCCGGCAGCAGTCAGACTTGCTTATGCACTTTAGTGAACAAGAACATCGTCGAATCGCAGTGCTGATCAATAAGTGGCTTAAGGATGATAAAAAATAACTTCCCTCACCACCCTTCAACATTTTCACTCACAAAATATTACAATTTTGACTCGCCATTCCTGTCAATTCAGATAACATAGAATCTATATTTGTACGAAGAGGTTTTGCATTGCGTATGAGCGCTAGTAGCAATTGGACAAAGTCCTTATTTGTAGGCATCTGGACGGCTCTTAATTTTTGCCGAAAACTTTTTTTTAATGTGATTTTTATCGTCTTGATCATCGGCATAATTGCCATATTCTCAAGTGATAAAGATCCTATAGTGGTGAAGCATGACAGTGCACTTTACCTCAATCTAAATGGCGACCTAGTTATTGAAAAAGAGGCTGTCGATCCGTTTGAACAATTTATGCAAGAAGCTTTTGCGGAAGAAGAAGAAAATCCGGAAGTTTTAGTACGTCATGTCGTCAAAGTAATTGAAAATGCCAAACAGGATAAGCGCATTAAGGCGCTGGTGCTGGATTTACACGGTTTGAGAAATGGTGGTTTAGATAAACTTCGCGAAATTGCGCGTGCCATAACCGACTTTAAAACATCCGATAAACCTGTTTATGCAATTGGCGATTACTACACTCAAAACCAGTACTACCTCGCCGCCCACGCTGATCACGTTTATCTGAATCCAATGGGTGCATTATTGATCGAGGGTTACGGTCGTTACTCTTTGTATTTCAAAAACCTGTTAGAAAAGTTAAAAGTCACTACGCATATCTTCCGTGTTGGCACATACAAATCAGCAGTGGAGCCATTTTTACGGAATGATATGTCCGATGCCGCTAAGGTTGCAAATGAAGAATGGTTGAACGCTTACTGGGACCAATATAAAACAGATGTAGCAGCAGCCCGTAATTTAAGTAAGGGCAATTTCGATGAAAAACTCGACGTCCTCGTACAAAAATTTGACCAGGCCGGTGGCGACTTTGCCCGTTATGCACTGGAAAATGGATGGGTTGATGCATTACGTACGCGGGAGGAAATTCGTCAAGAACTGGTGAGCCTGGTCGGTAGCGATGATAATGAGCTGGGCATCAATGTTACTCCGTTCGATGTTTACTCAAGAATTGTCAACAATCCTATGCATAACGTTCACAACGATATGGACAAGGTTGCCATTGTTGTTGCTAAAGGTACCATCCTGGATGGTGACCAACACGCTGGAACCATTGGCGGTGATAGTACGTCAAGACTTCTCAGAATGGCCCGGCTTGATGATACAGTAAAAGCGGTCGTTCTTCAGGTTGACTCCCCTGGAGGAAGCTCATTTGCATCAGAGATTATTCGTCAGGAAGTCCTGGAATTGCAGGCTGCCGGAAAGCCAGTCGTGGTATCAATGAGCTCTTATGCTGCATCCGGTGGTTATTGGATTTCAGCTAATGCCGATCGCATTATCGCTTCACCAAGCACGATAACCGGATCTATCGGTGTGTTTGGTATGTTTATGACCTACGAGAACTCACTGGAATATCTTGGAATAAATTCTGATGGTGTGGGTTCAACCGAGCTTACTGGCTTTTCGGCTGTTAGAGCGCTTGATCCACGCTTTGGTGATATCTTACAAAGAAACGTAGAAAGTAGTTACCAACGCTTTATTACGATGGTATCTGACGCACGCGATATCCCCGTAAAGAGAGTAGATAATATTGCTCAAGGTCGGGTATGGATAGGTGAAAAAGCGCTGGAGCTTGGATTGGTTGACCAGTTAGGTGAGTTGCAGGACGCAATTTCGGTGGCAGCTGAGCTGGCATCGTTAAATAAATATGATACTTACTATGTTGAACGCCCACTCAGCCCGCAAGAGCAATTTTGGAATGAGTTTTTCGGACAAGCCATGATTTGGGCTGCGAAACTTCAATTTTCAAATTCAAATAGTGCATTAGCGGGTATGATTAAGTCCGTCGTCAACGAGTTTAATTTAGTTAGTCAATTAAACGATCCACACGGCGTTTACGTGCTGTGTATGCAATGCCAGGTAAAATAGGCCCCAGCAGTAAACAAATAGAATTGGTGCACCAACGAACACAGGAGTTGGTGCATCAGGCTTCGAGTTATTTCACACGTCCTTTTTCTACCCCAGCCATTACCTTCAGGCGCTCCGGGAAAAATGCGGGGACGGCCTTTCTGAACCAAAACAGGGTCAATTTTCACCCTGTTTTTCTGGTCGAGAATTTTCAGCAATATATTGATCACGTCATTCCTCACGAAGTCGCCCATCTTATTGTATTTCAGGTATACGGTAAAAGACGTACTCTGACTCATAGCCTGTTCAGGCGCCAAAGCGTTGCTGTTAAGCCTCATGGCGAAGAATGGCGACATCTCATGGAGGTGGTGTTCGAAGCCAACGCACGTGCTACGCACAACTTCGATACAGCATCATTAGGAATAAAAACGTTTTCTTATCGATGTGGATGCCAGTCAATGGACTTAACTATCCGTCGTCATAATCGCATCAAGAAAGGCGTACGTTACCGCTGTAAACGATGCAATGAAGAATTAGTGCAAGCGTAACGAACGTCCTGAAATCGTCGCTTTACTTTCTACACTTTACGTTGTGTTGGTGTTAAAACCACTTTCTGGTGAACATATTGTCGACATCTTCAAACGCTACTTTAAGAAGTTGCGCTAATTCTTTGTATTGAGGACGTGACTTTAATGAACTTATCTGGCATCCATGAGCCCGCATCTTGGCGTGGATTTCATGATACCAATTTTTTAACTGTGGAGGTAATGTCTGATTCGAGCGATGACCCAGCCAAAACAGACCTTGCATAGGCAGGCTTAAAAAAAATGCTCCAATAGCCAACGCTTGAGGTAGGTAATTATAACCGAAGGTATTAATTAATATAGCGCAGGCGAGAACGGCCATGGGTGGCATGGCTTTTAAAGCAAATTTAGTTGTAGCCACCACTCGACTGTCAGGAAAGTAAGCATATAGCTCCTTTCTCACTGGCCAAGTATTCATATAGGCTTGACCATCACGGAAAATATTAGCGACCGATTGCGACACCTTGCCCCCCATCTTTACAGCGCATCACATGGTATAAGTACCCACACACCTTCATATGTTCGGAGCCTACACCATAAAACTATACTACGCGACTTTGCTCAGTATAGCCTAGAAACTTGACGAAAATTACAAAATTGTAAAGTTTTTGCTGAAGCATTTATCACCATTTACATGCGGTCGTAAAAGCAGCATTACCTTATTAATTAACGGCGCACTGTGCTAAATACTTTAGAACATAGGCATCCCCTATTGAATGTGCTAAATTCAGCCCCACAAATTTGAGTCAGTTTAGTGAAAAATATTTTGGAGAAAGAAATGGCAGAAAGCAGACATGTGCGCCTCTTAATTTTGGGATCAGGTCCTGCAGGCTATTCCGCTGCGGTTTATGCGGCACGTGCTAACCTAGAGCCAGTATTACTGACTGGGATCCAGCAAGGCGGTCAGCTAACTACCACCACTGAAGTAGAAAACTGGCCAGGTGATCCAGAAGGGCTAACCGGTCCGGACCTAATGGTCAGAATGCAAAAGCATGCTGAAAAATTCGATACTGAAATTATTTTTGATCATATCAACAAAACAGATTTATCAAAACGTCCCTACACCCTGCATGGCGACAATGGTACTTATACCTGCGATGCACTGATTATCGCTACCGGTGCATCAGCGAAGTACCTCGGACTTGAATCAGAGCAGGCCTTCATGGGTAAGGGAGTCTCGGCATGTGCAACTTGTGACGGTTTTTTCTATCGCAACCAAAAAGTCGCCGTTGTAGGTGGGGGTAATACCGCCGTAGAAGAGGCGCTTTATTTGTCGAATATTGCCTCCGAAGTACATGTAATTCACCGTCGTGAAGAATTCCGTAGTGAAAAGATACTAGAACAGCGCCTTCGAGATAAAGCGGAAAACGGCAATGTCGTGCTGCATTTAAACCGTACACTCGATGAAGTATTAGGTGATGACATGGGCGTAACTAAAATTCGTATTGCTGACACCCAGTCAGATGCGAAAGAAGAACTTGAGATCATGGGTCTGTTTATCGCCATCGGTCACAAACCCAATACTGATATTTTTGCAGGTCAGTTAGAAATGAAAGATGGCTATATCATTGTTAATAGCGGACTTAACGGCAATGCAACACAAACCAGCGTTGAGGGAGTGTTTGCTGCAGGTGATGTTAGCGATCATGTTTATCGTCAAGCCATTACATCTGCTGGCACAGGCTGTATGGCCGCTTTAGATGCTGAAAAATATTTAGATGGGCTGAAAATGGAGCAATAACTCCATATTGGTGTCGGTTAAGGTGATAATGCCTTAACCTACCTTTGCCCCTTCCTTTCTTATGATAGAAATTCCTTTTTTACATCAAACCACTCCTTTCCCCGATGTCTCTACTGCACTAACTGAGCCCGAGGGTTTGCTAGCATTTGGCGGCGGGCTTGATGTAAACCGCTTATTTGCTGCTTATTCACAAGGTATATTTCCCTGGTTTGGAGAAGATGAACCAATTCTTTGGTGGTCACCCAATCCTCGGGCTATTATTTATTTAGATGCGTTTCATATTTCGCGGACATTGCGTAAGTTAGCTCATAAGAAGTACTACCGCGTGACAATAAATGAGGCGTTTGAAAGCGTTATCGATCACTGTGCTACCATCCCTCGTCATCATCCTGGGGGAAACCAGCATAATGGCACATGGATTACTGCGGAAATGAGACAAGCGTATACCGCTTTGCATGAGACCGGGTTGGCGCATTCTATCGAAGTATGGGAGCAAGATAAGCTTGTGGGAGGATTATACGGGGTGGCTATCGGTAAAGTCTTTTGTGGGGAATCCATGTTTCACACGCAAGCAAATACCTCGAAGCTCGCTTTGCTGGCATTGGTAAAGCATATGCGTGCTCACCAACTTGCATTTATTGACTGTCAGCTTCCTACGCCTCACCTTAGTAGTCTGGGCGCTAAGCCAATACCAAGAGAGCGATTCATACAGGAGCTTAAACAAAACAATTTAACCTGTGATGACGACGGTTACTTATTGGACTCATACTGTGCAATTTGGAAACAACAGGAAATTACCCCATGAAATTTGGCATAACTCAGGCTTTTTCCTGCAGTTATCTACCTGAACAACATGAGCAGTTACTGGTATTTGCAGGCGAAGAACGTTTTATTGCACAACGTTATGCCCAACTGATCCAAGTAGGCTTTCGCCGCAGTGGTGAGCAAATCTACCGGCCGCATTGTCCCCATTGTCATGCCTGCGAATCAATCAGAGTACCGGTCGCTCTTTTTGTGCCATCTAAGAGCCAGAAACGTGTGCTTGCGCGCAATAAAGCTGTCACAACTGTGCTCAGTAGCGAGCCCAAACCAACTTATTACCCACTGTACGACAATTATATTTCAACACGCCATATGGATGGCACCATGTACCCGCCAAGTATTGACCAGTTTAATAGTTTCATCACTTGCTCCTGGCAGTCACCTATATTTATAGAGGCTTACGAAGACGACAAGTTAATTGCTGTCGCGGTCACGGATGTCATCGAAGATGAATTGGGACATTCGGCCTTCTCAGCATTATATACCTTCTTTGATCCCGCTTATTTGGACCGCTCAATGGGTACTTTTATGATAATGCAGCAAATTCTTTACGCTACACGTCTAAATAAAGCGTATCTCTATCTGGGTTATCAGGTAGAAGGATGTAAAAAAATGAATTATAAAACACGTTTTTTCCCTCATGAGAGGTTTAGTGAGGGAAAATGGTGTAGAATAAATAAAAAAACCGCTTAAGCGCTTTACACATGGAGCCAGATTGGTTAATGTCTGCGCGGCAAAAATTTAGACTTACTGAGGTAACTGCTTTCAATGGCAAAAGAAGATTGTATCGAAATGGAAGGGACGGTATTAGATACCCTGCCAAATACCATGTTTCGTGTTGAACTAGAAAACGGTCACGTGGTGACTGCTCATATTTCTGGTAAAATGCGTAAGAACTATATTCGTATTTTAACCGGTGACAAAGTAACGGTTGAAATGACACCATACGATTTGACCAAAGGTCGCATCATCTATCGTGCCAGATAAGCATTTAGTTTAGCAGCAATATACATATTAAAATTAAAAAAAGCCCCGGCGATGAACGCTGGGGCTTTTTTGTGAATGTTGCGCTGATGCAGGAATTCAGATACTCAACCGTTACTGGTCTCCTTTACATCAGCTAAAAACAACTGAACTAATTCGACACCGACGTCGCCTGACTCTCCCTGCTCTGATTAGGCTGCCGCCTGAACACGCCGCGGATATCGTCCAGTATCAAGTACAACGAAGGTACCAATAGTAATGTGATAATAGTCGCAAATAAAATACCGAAGGCTAATGAAATTGCCATTGGAATAACAATTTGCGCCTGCAAACTACGCTCAAAAACAATTGGCAGTAAGCCCATGAAAGTGGTTAAAGACGTTAGCACAATTGCTCTGAAACGTTGTGTCCCGGCACTGATGGCGGCTTCAATCAGACTGTGCCCCTCTTTGCGCGCACGGTTAACGAAATCGACCATGATCAGACTGTCATTAACAACCACACCAGATAACGCGATAATCCCACAAATAGAAAGTACACTTACCGCTTTCCCTAACAGTAAGTGGCCGACAATCGCCCCCACGATACCAAAAGGAATAACAGACATGATTATTAATGGCTGGGAATAGGAACGCAATGGGATTGCCAAAAGCGTATAGATTGCGAACAGGGCAAATAGTAATCCCTTAGCCAAACTGAACAACGCCTCACCCTGCTCTCTTGAATTTCCCTGTAACTGAAATTTCACTTGTGGGTAGCGCGCCTTTAAATCAGGCATAATAGTGCTCACCACTTCTCGGGTGACCTCTCCAGGATCCAACATACCTTTGTCCACTTTGGCCGTTACCGTTACAGAGCGGTCACCGTCTACCCGTATAATCGAGTCGAAGCCCTTACCTACTCTCATTTCACCGACTTCTTCAAAGGGAATGTCATCGCCATTTGGCGCTCTTACGCGCATGGATTCAAGATGTTCAATAGAATTTCGCTCTGATTCCGGGTAACGCACCATGACCTTGATTTCTTCTTCATCACGCTGCAACCGCTGCACTTCAGCACCATAAAAACCATAGCGAACCTGTTGCCCAAGTTGTTGCAACGTAATTCCGAGCGCATCGGCCTGGGGTTTAAGTGACAACTGAACCTCATCGCTGCCACCGGCAAACGTATCATTAATATCAGCGACACCATCATAGGTGGCCAATTTATCTTTCAATTCCTGACTTATACTTCTTAATGCGTTGATATCACTGGATGCAAACTCAAAACTCAGGTCTGCACCACCGCCTGGGCCGTTTGGAGAGCCAATATTGAAGGTTTTAACGCCTGGGATCTCAACCATCTGATCACGCCATTTTTGATGGATGTCAAAATCTGACATATCACGGTTTTCCCCTTTGGTTAACTCAACAAAAATTTGGCCCCCTAAATTTCCTGTATCAAAAGCAATCGCATGCTTAACTACACCCTCGCCACTTTCCTGTTTAATTTTGTCATCCATCCGCTGCATAGCCGATTGTAATTGAGCGATTGCATTATCCCGTTGAGAAAGCGATGACCCTGGCTCCATTTCTACGGTAGCCATCATAAAATCACTGGGAATATCGGGGAAAAATACAAATCTGACTAATCCACCGCCGAATAAACCAATGGTTAAAATTAACATCGCCAGGAATGTGGAAAGGGTGATATATCGGTTTTTTATCGCTTTTGTCAAAAACGGGGCATAGCGTTGTTCAACAAACGTTTTTATTCCCTCGCTGAATACATCTCTGAATCGCTGTAACGCATTCGCCTTATTTGGGTCATAAGGCTTTAAATTCATGTGCACTAGGTGAGCTGGTAAAATTAACTTAGATTCAATCAAGGAAAAGACAAGGCAAACAATCACCACCCAACCGATTGTTTTCCAGATAACCCCGAATGGACCCGACACCATTAACATAGGAGAAAAAGCAGCAATGGTTGTCAGTACCCCAAATGTAGCCGGCATTGCGACCTTTTTCACTCCGGCAATGACATTGTCAGTACTGTGACCCTTTCGATCAATTTCTGAATAAGCTGACTCTCCCATTATAATGGCGTCATCGACCACTATCCCAAGCACCAGAATAAATGCAAACAGGCTCAATAAGTTAATCGATACGCCTATCATATCAATTGGTAGCACTAATAACGCGCCCAAAAAGCATACCGGCAGGCCAACAATCACCCAAAACGCCAACTTAATTTTAAGAAATAAAGATAGCACCAGGAAAACCAGCAATGCGCCGAAAAACATATTCTCCAGCATCATATTTAAACGGTCGGCAAGATAAAATGAACTATCCCCCCAGGTAGCTGCTTGTATGTGAGCCGGAAAAGCATCTTTCGCGTCATCAATATAGCCGTTTACCGCTTTTGATATCTCTAGTGCGTTTTGATCCCCCACAGCTCTGACCCGCATACTCACTGAAGGTTTACCATCGAATAAAGAATACTGATTTTCCTGCACGAAGCCATCGTTGATATAGGCCACGTCCCCTAAGGTCACTCGCGTTCCAGCACTATTGGTCAGTAGAACGATTTGCGCAAAATCCCAGCCAGTATAGGCCTGCCCTTTAGTGCGAAGAAGAATATCACCATTCTCAGTGCGAATAGCCCCTCCCGGCAAATCAACACTAGACTGCCGAACCTTATCAACCACCTCAGCAAAAGTCAGATTGTATTTTTGCAAATCCACTTCAGACAATTCGATAGAAATTTCGTAATCTCGAGCCCCCACGACCTCAACGCTGGAAATACCCGGCAAATTCGCAATCGTATCCCGCATATTTTTAGCAAACTCTTTCAACTCACGCTCTGAGGCATCTCCGTAAACGGATACCCAGATAACGTCTTGCTGAATTTTTTGTCTGTAAACGACTGGCTTCTCTGTATTTGCGGGAAAAGTGGGGATCGCATCAACCTGAACTTTTACTTCATCCAATACATCCTGAACGTTATAGTCTTCCTCCACCTCAATAGTGACTGTGCCCATTCCTTCTGTGGCAGTTGACGTAATTTGTTTTATACCTTCGAGATTTTTGACTGCTTCTTCTATCTTGACGATTACCCCTTCTTCCACCTCTTGCGGCGCGGCCCCCAGATAGGGAACGCGCACATTGATGATATTAATCTCAAATGCAGGGAATATTTGTTTCTGAATCCCAAGTGCGCCCATTACGCCGCCCACCAGTAATATCCACATCAACAAATTAGCCGCGACCGAATTGCGCGCAAACCAAGCGATTACACCATGCTGAGTATCTATTTTATCCATTAGTTTGCAGCCTCTTGTGCATCAATACTTGAGGTGTCGTCCTCTTTGTCATTCTCGGGGGTTGCATCAGCTGGTATCTCATCGCCCGGCAAACGTACCTTCATCCCGTTATAAGGATTCGGTACCGCACTGGTGATGATCTGTGTGTTATCTTCCAATCCCGCCGAAATAAATACATTTTTGGCATTGGTTCGCACGACTTCCACCGGACTGATTTTGATTTCTCTGTCATCGGTTAGTTCTAATACGGTATTGTCCAGGCGCAGAACGTTGCGAGGAAGTACAAATAAGCGTTGTGACTGCGTTCCCGTAATTTCAGCCTGGACGAATTGGCCGAATCGTAACGGTGCATTTTTGGATTGTTTTCTTGCGTAGGGATCCTCTACCTCAGCAATTACATAAATCACACGATTGCCTGCATCCATTACCCCTTCAGAGCGCACTAACTCGGCTTTCCATGCTCGTTGTTTTCCCGCTACCGTTGCCGTCAATGCAACCTCTGCCCCCTTTTCGATTTGACTATTTATATCAATGAACGCCATATCACTATCGGGAATAGGCAAACGCACTTCCGCTTCATCGGTAGAATTGACCATGCCCACAACCGTCCCCGTTGGAACAAACTGGCCTAAATCAACATTTCGGGATACCACTAAGCCATCGTAAGGTGCTCTTATTTCAGTGCGGCTAAGATTACGCTTTGCTCTTTCAAGTTTCGCTTCTGCTGCTTTCACATTGGCTTGGGCACTCGCTAGCTGGGGCTTCCTCAATCCTAGTTCCGGTGCCACTGACGAGTTGACAGATCGCCACTCCTGTTCTGCTACTTTACCACGCGCTTTTTCTTCGGTAAGGGTTGCATTGGCTTGCGCCAACTCAGCATCGGCTAACTTTAAATCTGTCGCATAATCTTCTTGTTCAAGGCGAACCAATAAGTCACCCTTTTTAAACATCCCCCCCGCCACAAAGGCATCAGCAATTTCGACTACTTTGCCACTCACCTGCGCGCTGATATTGGTTTGATTTTTCGGTACAACGTTACCTTGAGAATGAACTTTGAAGCGAACCTCTTCTCTATTCACCTCCTGGGCATCAACCAAAAATGCTTTTGACTCTACTGGTTTTTGTTCCGGAGGCTTTCTTGATGCAATCATTATTGCTGCCGCAATAATCGCTATTAGAATGATGAGGAATGGAATACCGCTTTTCATCAACTTCGAATTTCTCATTGTCATCCTTTTCCCTTTAAGGCGAGTGAATAGAACATGTAAGTACTAGCTATTTAAACCGATCTGCAGATCGAATGTACTGGATCGTATACTAGTCGTAATTTTTAGATTGACTAGTTTAAAGGGATTAACGAGAGGAGGCTTGCGATAGTTTGTTAAAAATTGTGTATTTAGGGAAAGTCAGAGGTGGCACTAAAACTGTACCACCTCTTTAGATTAAAGCTTACCTTCTAACTCAGGCAATACATCAAACAAATCCCCTACTAACCCGTAGTCGGCAACTTGGAAGATAGGTGCTTCTTCATCTTTATTGATAGCAACAATGACTTTTGAATCTTTCATTCCTGCTAAATGCTGTATAGCGCCAGAAATACCAACCGCGATATACAGTTGCGGGGCAACTATTTTGCCTGTCTGACCTACTTGCATGTCATTAGGAACGAAGCCAGCATCAACCGCTGCACGTGAAGCACCGATTGCTGCACCAAGCTTATCAGCGATACCTTCTAATAACTTGAAGTTCTCCCCGTTCTGCATACCTCGTCCACCAGAAATAACAATATCAGCGGCAGTTAACTCGGGACGCTCCGATTCAGTTAATTCTTCTTTAACGAATGCAGATTTATCCGCTTCTTTCACAGTATCGATAGTTTCAATAGCAGCATCGTTGTTTGATTCAACGGAATCAAATGCCGAAGCACGCACGGTGACAACCTTTACCGAATCTTCTGTTTGTACTGTGGCGATGGCGTTGCCGGCATAGATTGGTCTAACAAACGTATCTGCTGACTCAACACCAATGATATCAGAGATTTGCGCGACATCTAACAGGGCTGCGACCCGAGGCATGAAGTTTTTCCCTGTGGTCGTAGCTGCCGCAAGAATATGCGAGTACCCTTCAGCCATAGATACCATCAAATCGGCAATATTTTCTGCCAATTGGTGACCATAAGCAGCGTTGTCAGCCAGTATGACTTTTTTAACACCATCAATTTTTGCAGCGCTGTCTGCCACAGACTGGCAGTTTTCACCTACCACCAATACGTGAATGTCATCACCCATTTGCGAAGCAGCATTGACGACTTTTGCAGTCTCTGGTTTTAAAGTGGCGTTATCATGTTCCGCATAAATTAAAATCGACATCAGATCACCTTCGCTTCGTTTTTAAGTTTATCAACCAGTTCAGCAACGTCCGCTACTTTTACCCCACCCTCGCGTTTCGGAGGAGGTGTGACTTTAATCACTTTTACTTTTGATTCCAAAGACACGCCGTAGTCAGCTGCCGCTTTAACATCAAGCGGTTTACGTTTTGCTTTCATAATGTTTGGGAGCGATGCGTAACGGGGCTCATTCAAGCGTAAGTCGGTAGTAACTACAGCTGGCAAGTTAATGGCTACCGTTTGCAAACCACCGTCAATTTCACGGGTTACATTAACCTTGTCACCATCAACCGAGACCTCAGAGGCAAATGTACCCTGCGGCATACCCGTCAAAGCGGCTAACATCTGGCCAGTTTGATTATTATCAGAATCGATACTTTGCTTGCCCAAAATAACTAATTTTGGCTGCTCTTCTTCGACTACTTTCGCAAGTAACTTAGCAACCTGCAACGAGTCCAGGTTCCTATCCGCGTCAATCTGGATCCCGCGATCAGCCCCTAAAGCCAGTGCTGTACGGATCTGCTCCTGGCAGCTCTTATCGCCAATAGAAACAACTACAACCTCAGTTGCGACACCTTTTTCTTTTAAACGAACGGCCTCTTCCACCGCAATTTCACAAAATGGATTGATTGCCATTTTTGCATTAGTCAGGTCTACGCCGGATTCATCGGCTTTTACTCTCACCTTGACGTTATAATCGATAGCTCGCTTTACTGGTACGAGTATTTTCATGATTTACCTCAATCGTTGAGTTTGAAGGCTCTGCGGATCTTACGTGTTAGCCGCCCTAATGGTTGGCTCTATTTAAAAAAACACGCAAAAAAACCTAATTATCAGCTCCCCTTCTGGATGTAGGGTGTTTACGTTAACGTAAACTGGAATGAAATGTACTTACTGTTGACGTAAACGTCAACCTGCTTTACCTTTCCAACCCAATAAAATTACATAAAATTGACAACTGCATTACTAGTTTCAGCTATAGTGCAGATATAAATATAGAATGAGGAGCCTGGTTGTGGAACGAGAATCAATGGAATTTGACGTGGTGATTGTTGGCGCAGGCCCCGCGGGATTATCCACCGCCTGTCGACTCATGCAATTAGCTAATGAAAAAGATCAAGAGCTAATGGTGTGCGTTGTTGAAAAAGGCTCTGAAGTGGGTGCACATATCCTGTCAGGCGCCGTTTTTGAGCCAAGAGCATTAAATGAGTTGTTCCCCGATTGGAAAGAAAAAGGTGCCCCCCTTAATACACCTGTAACGAAAGACGAAATCTACTTGCTTTCCAACGAAAACGACGCCAAAAAATTGCCCAATGCAATGACTCCAAAAACCATGCATAACCAAGGAAATTACATCGTCTCGATGGGCAATGTGTGTCGCTGGCTTGCTGAGCAAGCTGAAGCATTAGGCGTAGAAATTTTCCCTGGTTTTCCTGCTGCTGAAATCATTTATAACGACGATGGCAGTGTAGGAGGCGTAATTACCGGTGATATGGGAATTGGTGCAAATGGCGAACACAAAGACGGTTACATGCCTGGCATGGAATTGCGCGCTAAGTATACGGTATTTGCGGAAGGAAGCCGCGGTCATCTGGGTAAAGAATTAATTGAAAAGTTTGAGTTGGACAAAGATGCCACAGCCCAACATTATGCAATTGGATTTAAGGAAATATGGGACATAGACCCCGCACTACATCAACCCGGTTTGGTAGTTCACACCGCTGGGTGGCCGTTGGACAATGCATCAGGCGGCAGTTATTTATATCATGCAGAAGATAACCAAGTGCTGGTTGGCCTGATTGTCGACTTAGATTACAAGAACCCATACTTAAGTCCGTTTCATGAATTCCAACGATTGAAACACCACCCGTTATTCAGCCAATACCTTAAAGGTGGCAAACGTGTTTCCTATGGTGCCAGAGCCATCACCAAAGGCGGCTTAAACTCTCTGCCCAAAATGACATTCCCAGGCGGTTTGTTAGTAGGGTGTAACGCTGGGACCCTAAATTTTGCGAAGATAAAGGGAAATCATACGGCGATGAAATCGGGCATGTTAGCGGCAGAATCAATATTTGATGCAATTAAGTCCTCGGAAGATGCGACAACAGAGCTGACCTCATTTAATGAAAGCTTTAGTCAATCCTGGCTGCATAAAGAACTTCATCGTTCACGTAATTTTGGACCAGCTATCCATAAATTTGGGAATTTTTGGGGCGGTGCGTTTAATACCATTGAGCAAAATATCTTTGGCGGAAATATGTTCGTTACCCTGAAAGATGACACGCCAGATTATGCAAAAATGGAAACGGTCGATGCGCATGAAAAAATAGCTTATCCGAAACCGGATGGTGAACTAAGCTTCGATAAATTGTCATCTGTATTTTTATCAAATACAAATCATGAAGAAGATCAGCCTTGCCACTTACAATTAAAAGATAAATCAATTCCTATAGAAGTTAATTTACCTAAGTTTGACGAGCCCGCGCAGCGCTACTGCCCTGCTGGTGTGTACGAAGTGGTTGAAGAGAATGGCGAACCTAAATTCCAAATAAACGCACAAAACTGCATTCATTGTAAAACATGCGACATTAAAGATCCTTCACAAAATATTCGCTGGGTCACACCTGAAGGAACGGGTGGTCCGAATTACCCAAATATGTAATTAGTTTTATAGTTATTGAAAAGCGGGTTATTCCCGCTTTTTTGTTATACAATAATTAATATTCAGATGCCTATATTTTCAATTTTCAAGGTTATTAAATGAGCGATTTTCTAAGTGTGTTAACCCATGGAAGACGTTTGCAAGGAGCAGTTAAAGAGTTAAGTGTTGCTGAGTTAGAAGAAGTCCAGCAGAAATTGAATAATATTATACAGAAGAGAAAAACCAAGGAAGAGGAACTGAAAAAGGCGGAAAAAGAACGCTTAGCAAGTATCGAAAAAATTCATTCCCAAATGAAAGAGATGGGAGTGAATGTCGAAGATTTGCAAAAACTGCAATCAGCCAAATCAGCGTCCACAAAACCCAAAAAGAAACGCCCCGTTAAATATCAAATTAAAGATTCTGAAGGCGAACTGCATTCATGGACTGGAATTGGCAGAATGCCAAAAGTATTTAAAGATGCATTAGAGAAAGGTAAAAAGTTAGAGAATTTTTCAATTTAACGAATATTTTTTACCTGATTTATTTTTTTAAAATAATATCAAAGCGCGGAATGATTTAATTATGTATAAAACAGGTGGCACAGCCACCTGTTTCTTTTTTTCGACGATAAAAACTTGTAAGTTCAGATATGCAAAATACGTTAAATGTTGAAACGCGAATAGTAGATGAAAATGCGCCCTGGCTGGTGCTTATTCACGGCTTATTCGGTAGTTTAGATAACCTTGCCGTGGTAAGGCGACACTTTGAATCCACTTACAACATTTTGAATGTGGATTTACCCGACCATGGCAAATCACCTAAATTAGCAACGTTTTCCTTTGAACTTTGGGTGTCGATGTTAGTTTCAACGTTAACTGAACACCAAATTGAACAATGTATTCTTTTAGGCCACTCCCTTGGTGGAAAGTTAGCTATGCAAACGGCATTAGCTTACCCTGAAAAACTCAACGGCCTCATCGTTGCTGACATCGCTCCGGTCAAATATCCTTCTCGCCATAAACAGGTTTTCGATGGTATCAACAATGTAAAGTTAAATGAGATAGATTCTCGTAATGATGCCGACCAGCAATTAGCCCGCTTTATACCTGAAAAAGGTGTGCGTCAATTTTTAATGAAAAGCCTCTTTCAGGCGTCAGCGAATAACTGGCAATGGCGTTTCAACGTAAAAAATCTCATTAAACATTATGAAGCGATTTGTGATTGGCCGCAGAGCAATCAATCATTCAATGGGCCGACCTTGTTTATTAAAGGCGGATTATCCGACTATTTATCGATGGAGCATCAAAACCAGGTAGTGAAACACTTTCCGCAAGCGACAGCCAAGGTGGTGCAAGGTGCGGGGCATTGGCTACATGCCGAAAAGCCACAAGCATTTAATCGCAGTGTAGAGATTTTTTTAAAACAAATAGATTGATTTTGGAATCTTTTGCCCAATTTAAGCAGTATGAGCATTAACGTGTAATGAGAATTATTTTCCATTAGAAAATGACAGCTTACTACTGCGTTAAAGACTTCAATTGTGCTATAGTTGCCGCCCTGTCGAATTGAGCCAAGCATATTAACGTATATGATTGCCGAAAATTACGAAACAATTGAAACCGTTGTGTTTTACGTGACATTACTTGGGCTATTTACGCTCATGAGTTTTGCCGTTCACGACGTGTTAAAAAAGAATGATGTACCTATAATCGGACGCGTCGTTGCCTACGGAGTGCTCGGGTTAGGTGCGCTGGGTTTTGTTGCAAAAGGTATCATTGAGCTTTTTTGGCTCAGTACCGGTGTATAGTAAATTTTAAGTTTGTAAGAGGTTAAGTATGGCAAGTGTTGGCCTATTTTTTGGCAGCGATACGGGTAACACCGAGCACGTTGCTAAGATGATCCAGAAAGAATTAGGTAAACAACTGATAGACGTACGTGATATTGCCAAAAGCACCAAAGAAGATATCGCTAATTTTGACCTATTAATTTTTGGCATTCCAACTTGGTATTACGGCGAAGCTCAGTGTGACTGGGATGACTTTTTCCCGGAACTGGAAGAAATTGACTTCGCTGATAAATTAGTGGCTATTTTTGGTTGCGGCGACCAGGAAGATTATGCTGAATACTTCCTGGATGCAATGGGCATGATTAGAGATATCGTTGAGCCTAAAGGCGCTATTTTGGTCGGTGCTTGGCCGACTGAAGGGTATGACTTCGAAGCGTCAAAAGGTCTTCAGGATGAGCATCATTTTGTTGGACTAGGGATTGACGAAGATCGTCAACCTGAGCTTACGGATAGTCGCGTAAAAGCCTGGTGCAAGCAACTACATGATGAACTATGTCTGGCTGAGCTTGCGTAAAATTCCACTTCACAAGCTCTCCTAATAAGTTGATAACAGCTGAAAGTAGTAAGTAATATATGCCCTACTATCAGCTGTTATATTCCGTTATAAGCTGAACCGTTCAACTGCACGTTTAAGTGAATCCACCTGGGCATCTAAGCGCATTACTGACTCATTTGATAATCGCGTACTTTCGGCACTTGAATCGGCTAAACTGACGATGGTGTTCAAGCTATCAGCGACATCTGCCAACAATTTATCCTGCATTTGTGTATCGTCAACTATGTGTCGATTAATTTGACTAAGCGCTTCAATTATTTGACGAATATCTTCTACCTGTTCGCTCACCTGATTGGTGATAGTGACGCCTTCCTGTGCTTGCTCACGCCCTAAATTAATGGCTTTTACCGCCTGTGCAGCATCTTGCTGTAAACTGCCAATCATAGATTCAATTTCTTCCGTCGAATCATGTGTTCTGGTTGCCAGGGTTCTAACTTCATCCGCCACTACCGCGAACCCTCTGCCCTGCTCTCCGGCTCTGGCCGCCTCAATTGCGGCATTTAAAGCTAATAAGTTAGTCTGTTCAGCAATCGTCTTGATTACATCCAGGATACTGCCGATATTACGGCTGTTTTGATCCAATCGATGAACTACCGTGGCGGACTCCTCAGCTTGAGAAGCCTGACTTTCAACCTGTTTTCGATTTTCTTCAACCAATTTGGCAATAAGATCACTTTGCTCAGAGACGGAATTCAACTTATCCATGGCCTGATTTATCTGCGCTAAATTGCTTCGGCTGGTGTTTTGCACATTCTCCGTGTTGCGCGAAGTCACTTGAACTTGTTCACGTTGTTTATCCACATCCTGCAAGCTTCGCTCGCCCATGGCAACACTTTCTTTAGTAACGGTAATCAACTGTTTTTCTTGGGTTAAAATATTACCAATAAGCTCACGCAAGCTTTCAGTTAAACTATTGACCTTATGCGCCAGATCAGAGAATTCATCATTTCCCTCTTCGCGCAGCTTCCTGGAAAGATCGCCTTTGCTCAATGCGGTTAATCCTTTATTAATTCTTGCAAGCGGTCGGGCAATACTGCGAGTTGAGATAATGGCCAAAATGGCTGCAGCGATAAGGCCAAAAACAGACACGATGACATTTTTGACCAGGTTATTTTGTACTGTTTCCAATATGGCATTTTGTCCATCCATGCTTGATTGACGAACTTCCTCAAAGAGCGTATTAATATTTTCAAGCGCCATGTTTAATGCGTCTGAAGCAGATTCACGATGACTATTACTTGCCGCTATTTGTGTCAGCTTTTGCTGCTGCAATGAAACAAGCCCGCTCTCCCCTTGCAACCCATCGATTAACTTTCCATATTGTTCATTAAACATTTCAACAGTTCCCCCGTCATCCACATCCTGGGCTAATCTGTTCAAATAGTCTTTATCAACCTGTAAGTTACTCAACTGATACTGCAAGTCTTCAACAATATTTTGCGTAACCTGCTCATCATTGGTGGTACCGAGTTCACTCAGGGCGGTGTTTAAGGTAAGCAGTTTGTTGTCGATATTGGTACCGGCACCGATCAATGTATTAACGGTAGGATTATTGGTATCTAGATAAGACAAATCGAGCATCAGTGCACTGCCTTCGTCAGCGACGCGCAACACTTCTTCCAGCTTTTTCGCTATTAATGCTTCCAACTCCATGCGTTGACGGATCGCTTCATACATAGCAACACTTTCACTCAAGTAGGTATCGCTGGCCGAGACCGCCGAGCGCAAAGTTTTACTTGAATTGATCAGCGATAACAGTTGGTTTCGTTGTTGGGTGAAGGTTTTCGCTTTACCATCAAATTCAGTACGATTTTGTAACAACCCCTGTGCCGTCGATTCGTGGTAACCGTTGGCTGTAATTCTGGCCAGGTTTAAGATGTCCGTTTTGACTTCGACCATTTGCGCTTGCACGGGCATTTTTTCTTCAACTACCACAACAGCGGATTGACGGATATCACTGAGGCCAAAATAGGAAAGAATGCTTGTTAGCAAAAGTAAACAGCCAAATAGCGCAAAACCCAGGGTTATTTTTTTAACAACGGTTAACTGCATGAACGATCCACTCAAGTTGTTTCAGCCCCCACTTCTTTTTATATTTTATGGCGCAGGGAATGACTAGTACTACTTATTATTTTATTAAACCCAATTTAATGAGCTAGCGCCTCTTTGTCGTGCCGCAATTGGATTAAGTTTATAATTTATGAACAGATTAAATGACGTTATACCAACGTCGGCACACCCCTTTTAACTATTCATGTGATTTTGTAATTCAGTTAAACCTTATACCATAAAAAATGCGTATTTATTAAAGTTATCGTTACTTTTATGCAAAACTTTAGCAACATAAATTTACTCGATTTTCACTCTGTATCGGTTCTACATCGCCCTTTTTTTCATCACTTACCATCTTCTGGACTGCTTTTACTTCCATATCTTGGCAAGTTACCTATAATAGGTTCTATCTTTAAGCAGCCAGCTACACAATCTATGGATCAAAATAAAGAACTTAAAAAAGCGGGACTCAAAGTCACCCTTCCAAGATTGAAAATTCTTCAAATTCTTCAGGAGCCTGACAACCAGCACATCAGTGCTGAAGATGTATATAAAATCCTGATCGAGCATGGAGAAGAGATTGGATTGGCAACAGTATACCGAGTGCTAAACCAGTTTGATGACGCAGGTATTCTTAACCGCCACCACTTTGAAGGTGGCAAATCAGTCTTTGAAATCAGTCATAAAGCACACCATGACCATTTGGTGTGTTTAAAGTGCGGTAAGGTTATCGAATTCGAAGATGATATTATCGAGCAACGACAAATCGAAATCGCCAAACAAAACAAAATGACGCTCACCCATCATAGTCTTTATTTATATGGTGAGTGTAAAGAAGGAAACTGCGACGAGCAGGAATAATTTTCTTTTAAATATTTCATAAGCCTGCATAACGCAGGCTTTTTTATGTTAATTAAATTTATGTCTGTCATAAGCCTGTAGTGCTTTACGCCACATTTCTCCAGGCCGACCGTTACCTATTTCTTTATCATCAACGCTGATAACCGGAGCGATCTCTTTGCTAGAACTGGTTAACCACACCTCATCCGCATCCAATAAGCGTTGTTTGGAGAAAGCCACTTCCTCTACCTGAATACGACTATTGATGAGACTCTCTATAACCAACTGCCTGGTAATACCCGGCAAAAGCTGATTATCTAAAGGGGGCGTGCGTACGACATTACCCTCCACGATAAACACATTGCTGGTAGTCGCTTCTGTAATTTCATTATTATGGTTATATAGAATGGACTCTTGTTTGCCGAGGCGTTTTGCTTCCTGAAGGTGTAACACATTCCCCAGTAACGATGTTGATTTTATATGGCAGCGCTGCCAACGTAAGTCCTTGGCAAGTGAAACAGACAACCCATGTACTTGCTCGGGTTGGTTAGACTGTGAAGGAGGGATGCTGAACGCAAATCCAAAAATCGTCGGGGTCATGTCTTCGCTATAGCCATGGCTGCGGGTTAATTGCATACCTCTGCTCACATGAAGGTACACCCCAACGCTTGCACCAAACTCACTTGCATTTTTTTCAATCAAATTGTGGATAACAATTCTCCACTCCTCCCTGCTTAACGGGTTTTCAATTTCCAGCGCCCGCAAACTGTTTTCCATTCGCTGCATGTGGGCACTGAACCCCACTATCTTTTTGTCAAAACTCGGAATAACTTCATAAATTCCATCGCCAAACAGGAAACCTCTATCCATGGGAGAAATTTGTGCCTTATCAAGCGGCAGATATTCACTATTTAAAAACGCAATTGTCGTCATTCTATTTTCCACTTATATGGCGTTGTCTTTTAGTATATGCGAGCAGCCAATTTGTTCTCGCGTCACTTGCATCACACGCTTTAAAACTCACGATTTCGTCTACCGACGTTTGCACCAAGCGTGGTATATCATAAGGTGCTACACAGCCAATTTTCGGATATCCACCTAATGTCTGGCGATCCCTTAACATTATGATAGGTTGACCGTCTTGTGGAAACTGAATTGCACCAAAATTAATTCCTTCTGATCGCATCTTTGTTTTACTCGAGGTCACCGCAGCCCCTTTCAACCGATAACCCATCCGATTAATGTCCGGCGTTAACGTATAACCGGATGAGAAAAAGCGTCGTATTGCCAAGCTGTTGAAGCTGCTATATTGGTAACCCGGTATCACATCCACTGGCTCTGCAGACATGTAATCGGGTTGAAGCAAAGGCGGTACTTGCCTTTTACTATAACCACTGGCACGGATCAGAATAGTATCCTCACTTTTTAGCGGCTTGCCATCGCCACTGAGGCCTCCTATTCCCTCACGTATCACGGTGCATGTACTCCCCATCGACTTAGGAAGCAGCCACGTTCCCCCTACCGCAATGTATAACTTCGATGTAGGACACTTTGCAGAAATGGTAATTTTATCATTAGCCTGAACTGAAAACGTTTGCCACAGAGGGACGGCGTCATTGTTCACCGTAATGTTTGCCTCCGGGCCGGTAACAGCCATTGTACTTGTTACTTTAGCCGTTATTTCCAACGAACCGATGCACTCGATCACCGATTCATTATCATCATTTCCGCAAAGCCAGTTCGCCCAAAAATACGCCTCCTCATCCAACGGCCCCGACTCCGAAAACCCTCTGTCTTGTCCATCGCTGCGCCCTCTGTCAACAATTATTGAACACATACCCGGGTTGTCGATGACAATTCCACCTTTATGCTCATTTGTCATTAGCAATTTCCCTGTACTGTTGTTCTGTTATTGAGTAAAAGTCGACACTATCTCCAATTGAAAATTCCGGCAGGTCGTCCGGATCTGATAAGTTTTCGTACCAGGGGCACATACCAATAAGATTCCAGCCGCCAGGAGAACTCGAGGGATAAATAGCCGCTTGCGTATCAGCAATCGCGACAGCGCCTTGAGGCACTGATTTTCGTGGTGTAGGCAAGCGCGGACATACTAATTCTTCAGGTAATTCCCCCATGTAGGCAAAGCCTGGAGCAAACCCCACGGCATAAACGCGTAGCGTATGCCCGGTATGTAATTCGATAATTTGGCGTTTGTCCAAACCGGTTTGATTAAAAATTTGCTCGAAATCGTCTGCTTGTGGGGCGTCATACCACACTGGAACGTGATGATGTGAGCCCTGCTCTAAACTTGATGAGTGAACCTCTAATTCGGCCACGTAGCGATAAACAAAATGGCTGTCTACTTTAAAACAATCAAAACAGACTAACAGTGAGTCGTATGAAGGGATAAGTGTTTTTAACCAAGCTGGTTTTTCGGCACTTATCTTTTGCATGTAGTGCTGAACGCACTTGTTAGCCTGCAGGGCTTCTCCTGAAAAGTAGAAAATCAACCCATCCATGCCAGCATGAGCAATCCGTTCGACATGTTTAAATGATTTCATTGCAACTGTTATTATCCTTCGGTTGCTGACTGATTAATTAAGTTTCTTATTGCTTTTGCCATTTGAACCGCATCTGCGGTATCTCCGTGTACACAAAGTGTGTCAGCATAAATGTGGATAATTTTACCACTTTCCGTGGTTACACTGTTTTGTTTAATCAATTGCTCGCTTTGCATTAAAGCTCGTTCAAATGATAGTACGGCATGAGCTTCTCGGCGGGAAACCAATTCACCATCATCGGTGTAGCATCGGTCTGCGAACGCCTCAAAACGAAGCGCGAGCTCCCTGTCCTTAGCTTCTTGCTGAAAAATTTTATAATCGGGATGAGCCTGCATAACCAATGTTAACTGTGCCGGGTTAAAACTTGCAACGGCGTCCATCACCGCATGTCTTACTGATGCTGATTTTAACATGTCGTTATAAAGTGCCCCATGGGGCTTAACGAAGCTCATTGTTGTTTCGGCACATAGCGCCATACCGTACAACGCACTTATCTGATAATGCAGCATGGCGATGATTTCACTTGCGTTCATTGCTAAACTGCGTCTGCCAAACCCCTGCAGGTCGGGATAAGCAGGATGAGCTCCTACCTCCACGCCGTATTGCCTGGCGACAGCAAGAGCGTGTTTAATTGCCAGGGGATCACCGCCATGAAAGCCGCAGGCAATATTCGCCTGGTCAATTAACGGCATAATTGCATCGTCTACAGGCATCTGCCATACCCCAAAACTTTCACCTAAATCACAATTTAATTTCATAAATGTTCAGCTTATCCCTACATTTCGCTATCATTGCCTTAGCAATTCTATCCACATTTGGACCTTATGATAAACATTGGCAAGATGAATCGGCTAACAGTTTCTGCCGAACTCCCCTTTGGCTTCCACCTTTGTACGCCAGACGAGTCAGATCGTTTAGTCACTTTGCATGCAGATGATGCCCCCGACAGCATTAAACAAGGAGACGAAATTGACGTTTTTGTGGGAACCGATGAACACGGTGAACTTATTGCCTACCCTGAAACGCCTAAAGTCACGGTAAATGAGACTGCTGTGCTTAGGGCGGTTTCAGTCACTGATTTTGGCGCCTTTTTCGACTGGGGGCTTGAAAAAGACTTACTGGTTAAAACCCGTCAGCAGGAATTTCCCATTCACCAGGGAATGCATTGTGTTGTGCATGTTTATTTGGATGAACAAACAAACCGCTTAATGGGAGCTACGCGATTACATCCCTTTTACCAAGAGCAAAATCATTATTTAAAGGTCGGCAATAAAGTGCAATGTTTGGTATACGCCAAAACTGACCTTGGTTACAAAGTGTTGATTAACCAAAATTGCTTAGGATTAATTTTCAAAAGTGATGCATTCAAACCGTTAAAAATAGGCGACGAAACCCAAGGTTTTATCAAAGCCGTTCGCGAAGATGGCAAAATCGATGTGGCGTTGCAACCTAAGCTTCATGAAGGTAGAGCTGATCTGGAAAAACAAATCATTGATGATTTAGAAGCGCATGGCGGATTATCTACCATCACAGACAAAAGCCCTGCCGACGATATTTATCAACGCTTTAATGTCAGTAAAAGCGCTTATAAAAAGGCATTAGGCTCTTTATATAAACAACGAAAAATTACAATTAATCCACAGATGATCAAACTCAATCAGGAAAACACAAAAAAATGAGCACGATGAAAGCACAGGTAAAATGGGATAAAGATCTGACATTTACAGGGCAAACTGAATCGGGTTATAAAACCGTCATGGATGGAAATGGACAAGCGATATCCCCGATGGAGTCAGTACTGGTTGCCGCAGGCGCATGCTCAAGTATTGACGTCGTCGATATCTTGAAAAAAGGGCGATTCGATATTCATAATTGCGAATGCGAACTCACTGCACAGCGAGCAGAGTCAGCACCGAAAGTGTTTACTAAGATCCATGCCCATTATGTGGTTGCAGGTTCAGCCTTGACTGACAAAGCTGTTGCACGAGCGGTTAGTTTATCCGCCGAAAAATATTGCTCTGTCATGCTTATGCTAAAAGATGCGGTAGAAATTTCTACCTCCTACGATATCGTAAGCAAGTGATAGGTATTAGCCATTAGCGCTATCTTTTGGCGAAAACGGCTAAACATAAGTGTAAGCGTGTTTTCGCCCGGCGCACAGAAATATTGTAACTGTATGTATTAAAAGGGAATTTCAGCATTTAATTTCTATGGCATAGTGAATGCTATTTGGTGGTATTAATCAGTTAATCATCAAGAGCAAAGGTCACTACCATGGATAAGCCATTAAGTCAGATTACTAAAGCAATTCTGTTCACTACACTGCTAAGCTCCCCTTTTATTCTAACTGGTTGCGGAAATGCTGACGCAACCCTCGCCACAGACGCTGCAAATGCAGAAGAAACAGCCCTGTCGATTCCGGTTGAAGTGCACGAAGCGCAAATAGGTACAATTGCATCTAATTATTCCACCACCGCTATTTTAGAAGCCAAAGAAGAGGCGTTTGTGGTAGCACGCGCATCGGGAATAATTGAGAACATCTACGTGGAAGAAGGGGATTATGTGGAAAAAGGCCAGATACTGGCGCAACTGGATCAGAATCGCTACGAACTTAATTTAAAAAAAGCACGCGCCGAATTAAAGGGGATTGAGCAAGAGCTCGCCAAAATTAACAAAGTTTATTCTAAAAAACTTGTCAGCGACGACATTTATGACAAGCTTTCTGCTCAGTATGAAGCCATCAAGGCAACGGTGAAATTAGCAGAGCTGGATCTGAAAGAAACCACTATTGTAGCGCCTATCAGTGGTTTTATTGCCCAACGAAATGCCAAAGTAGGCAACCTCACAGAATCGTTTCAGCGTGAGCGCATGTTTCATATCGTGCAACAAAAGATGTTGCAAGGGATCGTTTATTTGCCTGAGAGCGAGCTTCCCAGAATCCGCAAAGATCAGCAAGCTTCCCTCACTATTCCGGCATTAAGCAACGCTTTAATACCTGCTTATATCGAGCGAATTAGCCCTGTGGTGGATGCTGCTACAGGCACCTTCAAAGTCACCTTAAGTGTACCAAATGAAGATGCGCAATTGATGGCAGGTATGTTCAGTGAAGTCGCCATAAACTATGACACGCATGAAAACGCGACCTTATTACCCCGCCAGGCAATCATCTCAATTGACAATAAAAGCAGTGTATTTGTAGTTGAAAATGGGGTGGCGAAAAAACGAGACGTTACGCTGGGTTTTGAAGAAGGGAATACGATTGAAATTCTCTCTGGCGTCGAAGGAGCTGAGCGTGTGGTAACCGTTGGTCATCAGAATTTGAAAGACAGTGCTCCTGTTGAAGTAGTAAGTAGCTAATTTCCATTAAATAAGAATAACATTCGGAGCCAGAATCATGCGCTTAGTTGATATAGCTGTAAAACGTCCAGTTGCAGTTGCCATGTTCACCTTTGCCATTCTGTTATTTGGGATGGTGGCCTTAAACCGGTTATCGGTAAATTTACTCCCTGACTTATCGTACCCTACCCTAACCATCCGTACTGACTACGTCGGTGCGGCCCCCGCTGAAGTAGAACAATTAGTTTCAAAACCCATTGAAGAAGCTATCGGGGTGGTTAAAGCTGTACGCAATGTAAAATCCATTTCTCGGCCTGAACAGTCAGACGTAGTATTGGAGTTTGCCTGGGGTACGGATATGGACTTCGCCAGTCTGGAAGTACGTGAAAAGCTCGATATTCTTCAGTTACCGTTAGACGTAGATAAACCGCGTTTACTGCGTTTCAACCCCAGTTTCGATCCTGTATTAAAAATGGGGTTAGGATTCAACCAAGCCAGTCAGCAAGACAGTCAAGCTGCATTTGTGCAAAACATGAAGTCGATGCGGGTATACGCAGAAAAACAAATCAAGCGCGATTTGGAATCCATCGAAGGCGTGGCATCGGTTAAAGTTGGCGGTGGGTTAGAAAATGAAATTCAGATCCTGATCGATCAACGAAAAGCCAGTCAACTAAACATCAACCTGAAAACAATCGTCGATAGATTAAAAAGTGAGAATATTAACGCTGCAGGCGGTCGCATAAATGACGGTAGTCAAACCTACCTGGTAAGAACGTTAAATCAATTTGGTTCGATTACCGAAATCGAAAAACTTTACATAGGAAATATTGGCGGTCGCTCACTGCAGCTAAAAGATGTGGCTACGGTTTCAGCTGGCTATAAAGAACGTGATGCAATCACCCGGTTTGATGGTATTGAAGGAATAGAAATCGCGATTTATAAAGAAGGCGACGCCAATGCGGTGGATGTATCAAAGCGCGTGCAAGAGCGACTTGAGAACATTAAGCAAACCATGCCTCAATTTTATCAGCTAAAGACCACTTACGATCAAAGTATCTTTATTAAACAAGCCATCGCAGATGTTAAGTCGGCAGCCATTATTGGTGGTGTATTGGCCATGTTGGTGCTGTATCTTTTCTTACGTGAATTTTGGCCAACGCTTATTATCTCGGTTTCCATTCCGGTTTCCGTTATTGCTACCTTCAATCTGATGTACGGTAACGATATCAGTCTGAATATCATGAGTCTGGGCGGCATAGCACTGGCGGTGGGTCTACTGGTCGACAACAGTATTGTGGTACTGGAAAATATTGACCGCCATAAACAAAAACAACAGGCTCTTGGTAAGTCTGATCATGTCAATGCGGCAGCTCAGGGAACAAAAGAAGTGTCATCGGCAATAGTGGCTTCAACCCTCACAACCTTAGCGGTCTTCGTGCCCCTTATTTTCGTTGAAGGTATCGCCGGCCAGTTATTTCGCGATCAGGCATTGACGGTTTCCTTTGCGTTGCTGGCTTCACTGGTCATTGCTCTTACTTTAATTCCGTGTTTGGCAAGCAGACAAAAAAGCAGAAAACCGACTCATGCTGACGTGTTTTTGAGTGGGAACGACAAGAGTAAGCCTTCATCTACCTTCGGTAAAGTGATGTACTGGATATTCTTCCCTGTCACTTTCCTGCTTCGCTTTGTTTTCATCTATCTTCCGGCAGCTTTTCTAACCATCCTTATTGGCTTATGGCGTATTATCAGTCGTGCACTACATTATCTGTTCCTGCCCTTTGCATACCTGTTTAACCTTTGTTTTAAAACCATTGAAAAACTATATGATGGCTTACTTAAAGCGGCATTGGCAGCAAGGGTACTCATATTAACGCTGACACTCTGTGTTACCGCGGGCGCATTCATTCTCGTTCCAAGGTTAGGCATGGAACTCATTCCAACGATGTCACAAGGAGAGTTCTTTGTTGATGTGTCACTACCAGCAGGCTCTACCGTTCAACAAACCGACCAGACACTCGCAAACTTAGCCGTTTTTACTGAAAGACTGGAGCAGGTTACCCGTACCTATTCACTGGCCGGCACAGGAAGTTTATTAAGCGCGTCACCCACTCAGGGCGGCGATCACTGGGGACGTTTGAATGTGGTAATGGCGCCGGATAGTGATGCTAAGAGTCTCATCAGGGTTAAATCAGCAATGCGTGACTATTTAGCACGCCAGCCGGGCGTACAGAGTACTTTTGGTGAACCTGAATTATTTTCGTTCGCCGCTCCCATTCAAATTGAATTGCAAGGGTACGACTTAACCCAATTACAAACCTACAGTAAACAAATCCAGCAACGTCTGGCTGAAAGCACTCGATTTGCAGATGTCACGCGCAGTCTGCGTGAAGGTAACCCTGAACTCAAAGTGGTGTTTGATCACCCGCGACTTGCGCAGCTTGACTTAAATGCTGCAGATATATCAGAGCTTATTGCGACTCAGGTTGGAGGTCGGGTTGCAACACAGTTTAATTATGATGATCGTAAAATAGATGTATTAGTGCGAACCAGTGACAACCAGCGCGACAATGTACAAGATGTACGGGCGATCATCGTTAATCCTGAAAGCGAACAACCGATCCCGCTGGATGCTGTGGCTGATGTATTCATGAGCTCCGGCCCCAGTGAAATTACCCGAGTTGGCCAACAACGGGTGGTATTGATTGAAGCGAACCTTGCCTACGGTGACCTGAGTGAAGGAGTGGCAGAAGTCAAAGCGTTACTTAAGTCGGTTAGCTTACCGCTGGCGTTAACAGCAACCGTGGCCGGTCAGAGCGAAGATATGCAGCACAGTTTTAAATCGTTGCAATTGGCATTACTACTGGCCGTTTTCATGGTGTATCTGGTGATGGCATCTCAGTTTGAATCCTTACTCCACCCGCTACTGATTTTGGTTGCTGTTCCCCTTGCAGCAGCAGGTTCCATTTATGGTTTATGGCTGACAGGAACCACTGTGAGTGTAGTCGTTTTCATAGGATTAATTATGTTAAGCGGCATTGTGGTTAATAATGCCATCGTGCTGGTTGACCGTATTAATCAGTTGCGCAGCCAGGGAATGGAAAAACACTTTGCCATTATTGATGCGGCTAAAAGCCGGTTGCGTCCCATTGTAATGACGTCGTTAACGACGATACTTGGGTTAATGCCATTAGCAATTGGCTTTGGCGATGGAGCAGAAGTGCGCGCTCCCATGGCCATCACCGTTATATCCGGGCTTTTGTTTGCCACCTTACTGACGTTAGTTTTGATCCCCGTGCTGTATAGCTTGTTTGATGTGAAGCATTTTGCCCCGGCCTCAGCCACCGAACTTGCGAACGATGATGCAAACAAGGAGCGTACTTATGGATAAGTTAGCGATTGCCGGTGCGGGTCTGGCCCGCTTTGCGATGAGAAAACCTGTGACAATCTGCATGGTGTTTCTGTCATTGCTGTTATTTGGTATTGCTGCTGGTAAGTTATTACCGCTTGAAAAATTTCCCGGTATTGATATCCCTCAAATGGTGGTCCAGGTACCGTATCAAAACGCGACGCCTTCGGAAATTGAACGTTTGATCACACGACCTGTTGAAGAAGCCATTGCCACCATGTCCGGAATTAAGCGCCTGCAGGCAACTTCATTTGAAGATCGCGCTGAGATAATGGTGGAGTTTGCCTGGGATGAAAATATTAAAGCAAAAAGCATCGAAGCCAGGGAAAAGGTAGATGCCATTCGCCATTTGTTACCGGATGACGTAGAACGCGTCATGGTATTTAAGTTCAATACCAATGACATGCCAATATTCCAGCTGCGGGTTTCAAGCGAACGTGACTTATCCAACGCCTATGATTTACTTGACCGCAACCTCAAGCGTCAAATTGAACGTGTCCCCGGCGTCTCAAAAGTAGAACTGTATGGCGTTATGCAAAAACAGGTAGCGATACGACTTCTGCCGGATCGCATCGCCTCATTGCATGTTGATACTGCACAACTATACGATGCACTAAATAAGGCAAACTTTTCCCTGACCGCTGGTCATTTACGTGGAGACAATCAAAAAATACTGGTCAATCCGGTAGGTCAGTTCACCGATTTAAACGATTATAAACAGCTGATAATCCGTCCGGGTCTGCAATTGCAGGATATAGCGACGGTCACCTACGAAATCCCCAGACGCAACGAAGGCCGTCATTTAGATCAAACATTTGCTGTAGGATTTAATGTTTTCCGGGAATCAAGCAGTAACCTGGTTGAAGTATCTGATGCGGTCATGAAAGTAGTGGAAAAAGCCAAGCAGGATCCTGCGTTCAACGGTATCAGCTTATTTGTAATGGATGATACCGCCAAAAGTGTGACTTCATCGCTTTCGGACCTTGTTAAGGCCGGGCTACTCGGAGCCGCCTTATCAGTCGTTGTGCTGTTTTTATTTCTCCGTCAACTGACAACCACGTTAATTGTGGTGTTATCCGTCCCCTTTTCCATTTGTATTACCTTAGGCGTGATGTACATGATGGGTTATACACTTAACGTGTTATCGCTGATGGGTTTATTGCTGGCAGTGGGCATGCTGGTTGATAACGCGGTAGTTATAACTGAAAGTATTTTTCAGGAGCGTGAACATCACACGGATACGGCAGCCGCGACTCAGGCAGGTGTGAGTAAAGTCAGTTTAGCCGTCGTTGCAGGAACAGCCACTACCGCTATCGTTTTTCTACCTAATATTGTGGGCGTCAAAATTGATGTCACTATCTTTCTTGAACATGTCGCGATTGCAATTTGCATTTCATTGTTCGCTTCGCTCATTATTTCGCAAACCCTTATTCCACTGCTGACTAGCAAACTGCCCGTGCAACAGCAGAACGCTGATAAGCAACCAGGTTATATTGATAAATATCGCCGTCTACTGGGCTGGACAATGCAACATCAGGGTAAAACGGCCATAGTCGCTCTTCTCATTTTGGTCAGTACGGTGATTCCAATGCAGGTTGTTACCAGCGACGAAGAAGGAAACAACGATCCGGAACGAGTATGGCTTAACTACCATGTCACTCATAACTACAGCCTTGAAGAAGTAGAAAAAACCGTTGATAAAATGGAGGCTTTTCTCTACGCCAACCAGGAAAAATTCCATATCAAACAAGTTTATTCCTATTTTACTGCTGGTTACGCTGTTTCTGGAATCACCCTACAGGACGACTTATCCATTGATGTTAATGAACTCAAAAAGCAAATTCGTGACGCGATGCCCGCTTTTGCGCGTGCACGCCCATCATTCCAATGGGAAGAAGGCAATGGAGGCGGCGTTAAACTCACCTTATTAGGAGAAACATCTGAGCGCCTTCGCGAGATTGCCTTACAAATTACGCCTGTCATCGCTACCATCGATGGTCTAGCCGATGTGCGCCCTGATTTTGGAGGCGAACGTCAGGAAATTCAGATCCGTCTCGACAGAGAAAAAATCAATCGATTTCAACTTAACACTGCCGACGTGGCCCAATTGATTTCAACTGCTTTACGCGGCAGGAACTTACGCACGTTTCGTTACGGTGATGCCGGAGAGGTCAATGTAAGTTTAATGTATGGAAAAGACATACAGGAATCGGTAGACAGCCTCAAGCACCTGCACTTGACATACCTGGAAGGAAAAACATTAACCCTTAACATGATTGCCGATATTACCATAAAACCTCAACCCTCGATGATTACGCGTAACTTTAGACAGAATGCGATAACCATTGGTGCAAATCTGGAAAACGGCATAACCATGGAGCAAGCACGTGAGCGCATTGAAGCGGCCATGGAATATGTAGAACTTCCTAATGGTTATTCATGGACTTTTGATGGCAGCTTTCTTCGACAAGATGAGGCCTCTGGTGTCATGCAAATGAACTTGTTACTTGCTGTTTGTATGATTTATGTGGTGATGGCGGCATTGTTTGAATCCCTACTGTTGCCTTCTGCGGTCATCACTTCCTTGCTGTTTTCCTTTACCGGTGTATTTTGGGCTTTCATGGTAACCGGGACCCCCATGTCCGTAATGGCAATGATAGGTATGCTGATTTTAATGGGAATTGTTGTGAACAACGGGATCGTATTAGTCGACAGAGTTAATCAACTTATTGAGGAAGGCACGCCATTGTATGATGCGGTAATTGATGGTTGCGCTTCACGCATACGCCCCATATTAATGACCGTAGCCACCACGGTACTGGGGCTCATTCCCCTTGCAGTCGGAGCAACCCGTATAGGAGGCGATGGCCCTCCTTACTCACCTATGGCCATCGCTATTATTGGCGGCTTGTTATTCTCCACGCTCACAAGCCTGTTCCTGGTGCCCTTGGCATATGTTGCGCTGCTTAGACTCAGATGCCATACCCAACGAATGATCCTGCAAAGTAAAGAACGGGTAACCCGCTGGGTAAGGATATGAACTTAGCAACACATACCAGCAATAGTTAAATTCAGATGTGGAGGCAGCTCCTAAGAGATGCCTCCACCGGAAGGTTAAATATTTCATTGGTATTCCTGGCGTGCTGTAAGGAAGTTGTGTACCGAGTGCGCGCCCCTTCTTTGTGCAAACACGATAAGGTTATCGCCATTACAACGAAGACCATCTTCAGCTATCACCCGTGCAAGCACAGCTTCACGTGATCCTGCTAGTTTCCCCACGTATCGTGTTACATTTTTTTCGAGTGCAGATATATCGTCCCGGATAACAGCGCTGCAAAAACCTGCGTATTCGACTTCTCCAATAAACCTAACTGCAGCGCGATCTTTTTTCTCAGTATCTTGAGCAGCGGCACTTAACGCTATCACTGCCAAAACACTCCCAACTAATGTGTTCTTTGAAACGACTGATTTCATAATGTTCCCCTTAAAAACTGTGCATTGGTATTTCCGCATGTGGCGTAGCGCTTCAGGCTCTGCACTCTTCTTTGCCCACAATTAATTTATGGTCGAAAAAGGAGAATATGTCTGTTGCCATTGTGTAGAGTAGAAGTAAAACTGATGTAAATCAGCAGGTTATTAAATGAATGGATGGGTAAGCAGTTGATTTTGTTATTAAATCGTTTTGCATGTAGAAGTAAAAACAATAACTGGCTGATTCTTTGATACCAAACAATCTAAATAGAGGACGCTATTTGGCGAGTTTAATCTCGCCAAACAGAAACAATGATCAATAATTTTAACAATTTACACGTAGTTTCTTGGTTTTTTGGTAGTGATCGCATCAATATAAGCATGCCAGGACGCATAACCCAACAAAGGCATTAAAAAGACAAATCCAATAAACGCAGTCAGAAATCCTAATGCTACGCAAGAAAAAATAATGCCCCCCCATATAAACGAAGGAACCTTGTTCTCCCAGACCGCATTCACGCTGGTTAATACAGCGGTAGCTAAATCAACTTTTCGTTCCATTAAAATAGGTTGGGTAAAAGCACTAATAAAAAGTAACACTACCGTAAAAATGGCACCCACAACCGTACCGACTGCTAAAAAAGGAATAAAGCTTTGATACGTTTCGTCATAGCTCGGCGGGTACAATGCATGTATCAGGGAAGCCACCCGCAACCAGAAAATCATTAAAATAGTAAGCAGGATGCCGAAGCCCCATTCATGTACCGCGTTTCTTTTCATCGCCCTAAGCGAATGTCCTAAAGTAGGCTTATGCTGCTTTTCCAACTCCCAGCTGACATCGTAAAGCCCGGCAGCCAGAAAGGGACCGAGCAACATGAAACAAACTATGGCCGGCAGGATCACCAAGTGCCACCCCATCATGCCGACTAAGATCGTTATCGCCCAAGGAATAATCGCAAACGCTAATCCATAAAATAAGGAAATCCAGGGCGCTTTCATCATATCTTGAAACCCAAGTGACAACCATTTTATTGGATCACTTACATCTAATTCTTTACAAGGAATAACTCTGGCTATACCACTTTCAGTGATGGCGTTCTGTGGTGTTTCTTTAAAGTGCTGCGACATATGTCCCCCGAATTTAATGGCTCAGGTACACCGACGTGATCGGTTCACAACTTACCTTCATTTACGATAGGCACAGATCGCCAGCTTCTCAACTTTTTTAACGCAAATTGTTTCCGCATCGTGGATTTAATTTAGCGAGTTGCCAGTGAACAGGAGTACTAAACTGTGTTGCTATAGACGCATTAAGCTGACCAAAGCGTGTGATTTTAGGATTAGTTCCAGTTAAACAACGATTTACGTACCGATGACAATTATTATCAACCACATCGTAAGCTGAGTATTGAAAGATAGTAGCAGCGGTACGATTGACTATCTCCTGTGTAGTCAACACATTGTGGGCGGCATCGCACGCCAGAAAAATTCTTTCACCACTGCGGTTAGCTAAAAATCGCTCGGGAGAAATGGCTCGAATTAAACCCGTACCGGCCAATTCTACAATTTTACCATTCAGCCAAATACCCGTATGTTGAAAAACACCATAAATTCCACAACATACAATTGCACCATCTTCTGGTTCAACGGGGCTATCACATTCCCCTGGAAAAATACCTACATCGCCAGAGCGCTTTTGTTGCTCGCGGGTATATTCCACGCCTGCGGCAGCGGCGATCAGCCCGGCTCCTAGCCAAATCAATGGAATAGGCATTATACCTCTCTTAACTACCCGTAGCGTTCTCACTTCAATCTATAATAGTTATATGCGCACACAAGCCTGAATACAAAATGACTTTGTAAGTATTTATGAACTCTCTTCGCAAAATCGATGATATTTGTCACTGACAAGTTAACCCGCTAGCGCAATATAATCAGTGATGTGAAAGGGTATATCTGTCTGCAAAGTAGACAAAACCCAAATAGTCTGCACATGCTGTAAAACGTCATGCGCAGTTCCACCGTTTGTATTTGGAGCGTGTTTTTCAGAGTAAGCTTGCTAAATTATTACTATTTCACATAAAAATAGTACTTAACACCAGGCCCCGCGTTACGATACTCTGATATCTCTTTTATTCACCTGTGGACTTTATGAAATCTGTATCCCGCTCTCACAAACTGGATAATGTGTGTTATGACATTCGTGGCCCGATTGCTGTTCAGGCAAGACAAATGGAAGACGAAGGTCATCGGATCCTTAAGTTAAATATTGGCAACCCTGCCCCATTCGGCTTTGATGCCCCTGACGATATTTTGCGGGACGTAATACACAATTTGCCGACTTCTCAGGGGTATTCGGACTCCGCGGGAATTTATGCTGCACGTGTTGCAGTCATGCAGTATTACCAGCAGATGAATTTAAAAGATATTCGTGTAGACGATGTATTTATCGGTAATGGCGTGTCAGAAATGATCATGATTGCCATGCAAGCACTTCTGAATTCAGGTGATGAAGTGCTGTTACCCAGCCCGGATTATCCACTATGGACAGCAGCTGTGAGCCTGTCATCCGGTACCCCGGTACATTATGTTTGTGATGAGCAAGCTGACTGGTTTCCAGATATTGAGGATATTAAAAGTAAGATCACTTCGAATACCCGGGCAATTGTCCTTATCAACCCCAATAATCCGACTGGTGCGGTATACAATAAAACATTACTGGAAGAGATTATTGAGCTGGCCAAGCAACATAACCTGATTGTGTTCAGCGACGAAATTTACGATAAGATCCTGTATGACGATGCCAAGCACACCTGTATTGCATCGCTTACCGATGAAATATTTTGTGTCACGCTAGGGGGCTTATCAAAAAATTATCGGGTCGCCGGGTTTCGCGCCGGCTGGTTAGTCGTCAGTGGAAATAAGCGGGTCGCTAAAGACTATATTGACGGGATTAACATGCTTTGCTCTATGCGTATGTGCGCCAATGTGCCTTGTCAAACTGCAATTCAGACGGCGCTAGGCGGCTATCAGAGCATCAATGATTTGATTCGTGATGGCGGCAGGCTGAAGATCCAACGGGATTTGGCCAGTTCCATGTTAAATGAAATTGATGGCGTACATTGTGTTAAACCCATGGGCGCTATGTATTGTTTCGCGCGCGTAGATGAAAAGAAGTTTAACATTAAAAATGACGAGCAAATGGTGCTGGATTTACTTAGTTCAGAAAAGATTTTACTGGTCCACGGACGCGCATTTAATTTGCGTCAGGGCACGTATTTTCGCTTGGTATTTCTGCCTCACAGTGACATTCTGGCGCCCGCGTTAAGCCGTATCCAGAGTTTCTTTAAGCACTATAAGCAAATTGGAGCATAAGCATTGGAACAAGGCAGTCATTTTTTCGCTCATCTGGCACGTATGAAGTTAATTCAGCGCTGGCCATTAATGCATAATGTGCGCATTGAAAATGTACAGGAACACAGCCTGCAAGTGGCGATGGTTGCGCACGCATTGGCGTTAATTAAGAATCGCTTTTTCGAAGGTACGCTTAATCCTGATCGTATTGCCACACTTGCGATGTTTCATGATGTCTCAGAAGTACTCACAGGCGATCTCCCTACCCCGGTAAAATACTACAACCCCACGATTAAAGAAGAATACAAGAAAATCGAGACTGCCGCTGAACAAGCGCTGATTGATATGGCGCCGGAAGCTTTTCGCGACGACTATGCGCAGCTTATTGATGGCGCGCACCATAGTAAAGAAGAAGCATTTATTGTGAAGGCAGCGGACGTACTATGTGCCTACCTGAAAACGCTTGAGGAACTGGCAGCAGGAAATCAGGAATTTAAGCTTGCCAAAAAGCGGCTTGATAAAATGCTTAAAGAATACCACTCGCCTGAAGTCGATTACTTTTTAACCCAGTATGTCCCTAGCTTTTCATTAAGCCTTGATGAAATTACTCAGGACGAAAGCGAATTTATGCAGCGCAGTGCCGATACTGCCAATAAAGAAAAATAAAAGGATCCAGGTAATAATGTCAGCAACCGAAAATAATGATGCTTGGGAAACGCACTGGTTAGATCGTCGATTACCGCGTACACAGAATCGAGACGGCGATCATCGTAATCCATTTCAGCGCGATAAGGCCAGAGTTCTCCATTCAGCAGCATTTCGCCGCTTGCAGGCTAAGACGCAAGTACTGGGGGTCGGCATCAGCGATTTCTATCGGACCCGTCTTACCCACTCTTTAGAAGCCGCCCAGATCGGCACGGGCATCGCCGCCCAGTTGGAAAAAAAATTTCCAACACAAACAGCGCTGCTCAAACTTGACAGTAATTTGATTGAAACGCTTTGTCTTGCCCATGATATCGGTCATCCACCTTTTGGCCACGGTGGCGAAATTGCACTGCATTTTATGATGCAGGAACACGGTGGCTTTGAAGGAAACGGAC
>CAZROH010000012.1:0-73106 GCA_964601635.1 uncultured Alteromonas sp.
CTTTTCTTCCGATAATGTGGTTTTTCCTGATGAAAGAATATCAGAAGCAGCGGGTGATTACGTTTATGAACCCAGAAAGCGACCCGTTAGGCGCCGGCTACCACATAATCCAATCCAAAATAGCAATTGGTTCCGGCGGATTGCAGGGTAAAGGATGGCTGGAAGGGACCCAATCTCAGTTAGAGTTCTTGCCAGAACGCCATACCGACTTTATTTTTTCTGTATTCAGCGAAGAATTTGGTTTGGTAGGCGTATTAGGTTTGTTAGCCATTTATCTCTTTATCATCACCCGTGGATTAATCATCGCAAACCGCGCCCAAGATGCGTACAGTAAACTCCTTGCCGGAAGTATAACGCTCACTTTCTTTGTCTATGTGTTTGTAAATATGGGAATGGTATCTGGAATTTTACCGGTAGTGGGGGTTCCCTTGCCTTTAGTCAGCCATGGTGGGACATCAATGGTGACATTGATGGCAGGATTTGGCATTCTGATGGCTATAAGTACACAAAAAAGATTGTTATCACGCTAATGCGCTACGTAGTTATTTTGTTTTTACTGATAATCATAGCGGGTTGTCAGTCGCCATCCCAGGGGCGATATCAGCAGCGGCATGACTCAGCCCCGCGCTTTCAACACAAAGAAATTTCGATTGTCGATGCGGTACCTAAATACGAACCTTATCGTAGTTACAATAGCCGACCCTACGAAGTCCTTGGAGAACGCTACTATCCACTGCAAAGTGGTAAAGGATACGAAGAGGAAGGATTTGCATCATGGTATGGTCAGAAGTTTCATGGTCACCTGACTTCCAATGGTGAAACTTACAATATGTTCGCTATGACTGCAGCGCACAAAACGTTACCACTTCCCTCTTATGTTCGCGTGACCAATCTAGAAAATAATAAGCAGGTTATTGTACGCGTCAATGATCGCGGTCCCTTTCATTCCAATCGTATTATTGATTTGTCATATGCCGCATCGAAAAAATTAGGCTATCAGCATAAAGGCACTGCAAAGGTCCGCCTTGAAGTGATTCACTTTGATGAAGACGACAATGTAACTGTGGGTAAGCAACCGACAGTGACTTATGAGCAATATGCAGGCATTGATGTTCCGGACGAGCAAAATGATACGACCTCTGCATTAACATTCACGACCGGTCTGTTCATTCAGGTCGCCGCGCTATCAGACGTGGAACGTGCGCGTTCGGTCTCAACTGTCTTATCTTCACTGTATCAGGTACCGGCTGAAATTCCGCTTATCGATAATGTTTATAAACTTCGCCTGGGACCTTTAACCGATCGCTATCAAGCCAAGCTACTGTTGGCTGATCTTAAACAAAATGGCTATCCAGGTGCGTACACAGTGGAAATGAAATTATAAAAACGGCGCTATATACTGTTTCGCCATCACGGCAGAGATCATGCTGAAAATGTGTCTTTTTTCAGGCTTTGTAGCGGAATTTTGGCAGTTTATCTATTAAAAGCTAAACTTTTTCGGTAAAACCTAGTCGTAGAACGGGCCATACGTTAGAATCCAAATATGATTGTCGTACCGATTACACGATTGAAAAATATAATTATGCAAAAAAACAATTTACGCGCTAATGCTATTTCACTTCTCAGCATAATGCTGATGCTTTTTAGTTATTCATTTACAGCGACTGCTGCAGTAGTTATCCCCCCTGCTCCAAGTGTTGACGCAAAGGGTTTCATCTTGACTGATTTTGAAACCGGTCACGCTATTGCAGAACAAAATGCGGATATGCAGCTTGCCCCGGCAAGTTTGACCAAAATGATGACCGCTTACGTGGTGGGTAAAGAACTAAACGAAGGCAATATTTCGCTTGAAGACAAAGTTACCGTCTCCGAAAATGCCTGGGCCAAAAAATTTCCCGAATCTTCGAAAATGTTTATTGAAGTGGGTACCCAAGTCACTGTAGATGAGCTTTTACATGGTATGATTATCCAGTCGGGTAACGATGCCTGTGTTGCATTGGCAGAACATGTAGCGGGTTCAGAAAGTGCGTTCGCCAGTATGATGAATGCCCATGCAGCCCACTTAGGGATGAACAGCTCAAACTTCGTTAATAGCCACGGTTTACACGACCCAGATCATTTTACAACGCCAAGAGACATGGCTGTCTTGTCAAAAGCACTGATTCAGGAAACCCCTGATGTATACGCCATTTTCAAGCAGAAAGAATATACCTTCAACGGTATTAAACAGTACAATCGCAATAGCTTACTGTGGGATCAAAGCCTGAATGTTGATGGCATAAAGACCGGCCACACATCAGATGCTGGCTACAGCCTGATAACGTCAGCGGAACAAGGTGGTATGCGGTTAGTTTCGGTTGTTATGGGCACGGATAGTGAGCGGGCGCGAAAAGTAGAAAATAAAAAGCTTCTCCGTTACGGGTTTCGTTTTTATGAAACCGTCACTCCTTATAAAGCTGGAGAAAGTTTTGTTTCTCACCGCATCTATATGGGTGACAGAGAAACCGTGGATTTGGGTATAAATCAGGCCACTCCCCTCACCATTCCACGCGGTCAGGCGGATAACCTGGAAGCCAATTTTGAGTTGAACAAAAAACTTGAAGCACCGTTAGCAAAAGGTCAGGTGGTAGGAACGCTGTACTTACAACTGGATGGCGAAGATGTTGCTCAGTATCCGTTAGTCACCTTACAGGAAGTCAACGAAGGCAGCTTTTTTGACCGTATCATTGATTGGATAATGCTGCAGCTTGGTTGGGGTGAATAAGCCTTTACACTGACAATCTTGGTTGATGTCAAACGGCGGCAGGATTTGTTATAATCCGGCCGCCGTTTTTGTTTAACACAACTGAGTATTAAAGGATATCTGATGGATACCCGCTTCGATGAATTATTAGACTTTCCGACTTATCAAACATTTAAAGTCATGGGCGTCGCCGATGACGCGCTGCCGGTAGAGGTAATAAGTTGCTTACAGCGTTTGGCACCCGGCGATTACTCGCCGACGGTAAAGCCGAGTAGTAAAGGTAATTATCATTCCGTGTCTGTGAGTGTTCGAGTAACCAGCAAAGATCACATGGAAGAGATTTACACTGAATTAGCCAAAATTGAACTTGTCAGGGTCGTACTGTAGTGACTGGAAAGAGTTTGCCTATTGTTATCAGACATTTACATCGCCAACCTTACCTGGAAGTATGGCAGGCAATGCAGCAGCTTACTGACAAACGGGATGCCGGTACAGCGGATGAAATCTGGATAGTCGAACATGAGCCGGTGTTTACACAAGGTCAGGCAGGAAAAGAAGAACACATTTTAATGCCGGGCGACATACCTGTCGTAAAGGTAGATCGCGGAGGCCAGGTAACCTACCACGGCCCGGGTCAGCTGGTTGTCTATTTAATGATAGATATCAAACGGAGAAAATTGGGTGTTCGCCATCTGGTCAACGCAATGGAAAACGCAGTCATTCAGTTACTTGCTGATTTTCATATTCAAGCTGAGGCCAAAAAGGACGCTC
Organism: uncultured Alteromonas sp.; assembly: GCA_964601635.1. Lineage (GTDB taxonomy): Bacteria > Pseudomonadota > Gammaproteobacteria > Enterobacterales > Alteromonadaceae > Alteromonas. Next base: position 3,515 of record CAZROH010000012.1, read on the forward strand.
CAGGTGTCTATGTTATGGACAAAAAAGTATGCTCAGTCGGTTTACGTATACGAAGAGGTTGCTCATTTCATGGCCTTGCTTTAAATGTTCACATGGATTTAAGTCCGTTTACGCGAATTAATCCTTGCGGCTACGCAGGGCTTGAGATGATAGATACGCATAGCTTAAATGGCCCGTCTACGTTGACCCAAGCGGCCCCCATTTTAGTAAACAAGCTTTTAGGTGAGTTAGATATCACCGAATCAATAGATAAAGAAGGTTTTGATGAGTAGCGCACGACCAAAAGCTGGAGTTAAGCTCCGCGATGATGAGAAAGTAAAACACATTCCGGTAACTATTGTTCCTACAGAGAAGGAACAGATGCTTCGTAAGCCAGAATGGATAAAGATCAAACTTCCTCGAACTACCGACAAAATAGATCACATCAAGTCGACCTTACGCAAAAATAATCTCCATTCTGTTTGTGAGGAAGCAAGTTGTCCCAACTTGGCAGAGTGCTTCAACCATGGCACCGCAACCTTTATGATTTTGGGGGATATTTGTACTCGTCGCTGTCCATTCTGTGACGTTGCTCATGGCAAGCCACTACCACCCAGTGCTGAAGAGCCTGAAAAGCTAGCAAAAACCATTGCAGAGATGGGGCTAAGGTATGTGGTCATCACCTCCGTCGATCGCGATGATTTACGTGACGGCGGCGCACAGCATTTTGTAGATTGTATAAATGCTATCCGTGAACACAGTCCCAGTACCACCATTGAAGTACTAGTACCTGACTTCAGAGGAAGAATGGATCGCGCACTGGAGATTTTTAAAAATGGGGTACCTGATGTGTTCAATCACAATTTGGAAACCATTCCGCGCTTATATCGAGAGTGTCGCCCGGGTGCCAATTATCAATGGTCGCTGGATTTACTTAAAAAGTTTAAAGCGCAGCATCCTGACATACCGACGAAATCCGGATTGATGATGGGTATGGGTGAAGAAAATGACGAAATCAGGAAGGTATTGGAAGACTTAAGGTCACATAATGTTGATATGTTAACGTTAGGCCAGTACCTCCAACCTAGTCGACATCACTTCCCAGTCAAGCGATATGTGCCGCCTGCAGAATTTGATGCATTAGGTGATTTTGCAAAAGAAATAGGGTTTTCTCACGCAGCGTGTGGACCAATGGTTCGCTCTAGCTATCATGCAGACAAGCAAGCCGCGGGTGAAGAAGTAAAGTAAACACGGTCGTTAACCGTTACGCAAAAAAAAAGCCTCTGCACTATGCATGAGGCTTTTTAATTTTTATGCAACTTTAGCGATTTCATCTTCCTGGTGAGTGAGTAAATATTCAAATGCAGCAAGTGACGCTTTAGCCCCCTCACCCATGGATACTACGATTTGCTTATAAGGGACCGTTGTGACATCCCCAGCGGCAAAAATACCAGGCTCCGAAGTCAGGCATTTTTCATCAACAATAATTTCGCCATGCGGGGTTGTATCAACCACACCTTTGATAAATTGGCTATTGGGAACCAGTCCGATTTGTACAAACACCCCAGAAAGAGGGTGTATTGACACTTCTTCAGACGCGCGGTCCTGATACTCGATACCCACCACTTTACCGTTTTCAGCAACTATCTGCTGAGTAGCCACGTTTTTCTTTATCGTGATGTTACTTCGTTTATTGGCCTGTTCGACAAGTACCTGGTCGGCTTTCAACTCCGGCATAAACTCAAATACGGTAACAGACTTCACAATGCCGGCTAAATCCAGTGCGGCTTCAATTCCAGAGTTACCACCGCCGATCACCGCCACGTCTTTGCCCTTGAAAAAAGGACCGTCACAATGAGGACAGTATGCCACACCATTACCAATATTTTCTTTTTCACCAGGTACGCCCAACTCACGCCAGCGAGCACCCGTTGCGACTATGACTGAACGACTGGAGATAGTCTCGCCAGAAGATAAAGTAATGGTTTTAATATCACCACTTTCAACTTTCGCTACATGTACGTGTTCTTTAAGTGTGATGTCGTAATCTTTCATGTGCTCGGCTAAATTCCCGACTAGTTCAGGTCCTGTGGTTTTTGGTACAGAAATCAAATTTTCAATTCCCATAGTGTCTTTTACCTGACCGCCGAAGCGATCGGCAACTATAGTGACTTTCAAACCTTTTCTGGCACTGTAAATGGCGGCGCTGACGCCAGCCGGACCACCGCCTATGACAGTGACGTCCTGCCTGGGTAAAGTTTCGCCTTTATTTACCTTGGTAAGTTGAGGGTATTTTTCAAGCAACTTATTGATAAGAGTGGCAGCGTCCACTTTTCCATTAGCAAAAAGTTCACCATTTAAATAAACGCTGGGCACGCCCTGGATATCTCGATCCTCAACCAGGTTTTGATACAGTCCTCCATCAATCATTTCGCTGGAAATGTTCGGATTTAACAGTGCAAATTGATTAAGGATCTGCACTACATCGGGACAATTGTGACAGCTCAAGCTGACGAACACTTCAAAATGCAACTGGTCAGTCACAGCCGAAACCATGTTGCGCACACTGTCGTCTAATTTCAGTTGGGTGCCCGAAGCATGCAAAATAGCTAGAATCAGTGAGTTGAATTCATGACCGCTGGGGATCCCGGAGAACCTGATCCCTGAATCGACGTCGTTGACTTCCAGCAGAAAACTTAACGAACTGCGTAACTTTCCTTGGGTGTCTTTTTCCACAAAATGGATATTTGAACTGACATCAGCAATGCCTTTCAAAAAGGTTTTTAACTCTTCACGCTTACTGTGATCACCTGTTTGCAACACAAACGTGACATCGTTTTGCATTGTTGCAAAATAACCTTCCAACGCTTTTACAATATCTGGGGTTAGCATAACGAATATGTCCTTGGTTTCGAAAAGAAAGAATGGCGCGGCGAAATCGCCGCGCGATGAGCACGTTTGCTTGTCTGGTTAGATTTTGCCTACCAAATCTAATGAAGGTGCCAACGTTGCTTCCCCTTCTTTCCATTTTGCCGGGCAAACTTCACCTGGATGATTCGCCACGTACTGGGCCGCTTTAACTTTACGTACCAGGTCATCCGCATCACGACCAATACCTTCAGCGGTAATTTCCATGGCCTGAATGATACCTTCCGGATCAACCACAAATGTCGCCCTATCTGCTAACCCCATAGTCTCGCGCATACACTCAAAGTTGCGAGTCACTTCACCCGTAGGGTCACCAATCATGGCGAATTTTATTTTACCGATAGTTTCAGAGGCGTCATGCCACGCTTTATGAGTGAAGTGTGTGTCTGTAGATACTGAAAACACCTCTACACCACGCGATTGTAACTCTTCGTATTTGTCAGCAATGTCACCTAATTCAGTGGGGCAAACGAATGTGAAGTCTGCCGGGTAAAAAACAAAAACAGCCCACTTACCTTTGATGTCTTCGCTGCTTACTTCGATGAATTCACCATTTTTAAATGCATTAGCTTTAAATGGTTTGATTGCTGTATTAATTAATGCCATGTAGATTACTCCATTTTTTACTGAGGCAATTTAAGCCTGAGGGTTTGAATTAACTCGGTGTGTCCGAATTCGATGGAGTAAGAATAGAAAAATGATGTCGAGAAAGATAATTAATTAAATAGAACAAGCTAATCTTAAAATGCGATTAAACTTCCACACGATGAAAGCTTTTACTAATCAATGTGAGTTTTAGTCATCCCGCAAAGAAAAGTTAGCTGACAGCGTTAGCTAGGGTCGCCACATCATCATTTTTAGCTTCAAATGAGATCCCCAACTCTTTAAGATACTGATCGCGTTTTTGCATGTGAGTGCTTGGTAAAGACTCTCCCATTAACAATAAACCCGCTTTATTGGCCATCTCTAATTGGTCTAACGATAAGGGCTCTTTGAAGTTTAATTGTACTAGTACCTTCAACACACTCAACGCAATTTGCTTATCATTTGGGGCAAGGGTGAATGCCTGTTTCAAATTATTGTAAGCTGGGAGCATGCGATTTTCTTTGTAATTTGTCGCTGCCATTTTTTTGAGTTCTTTGGTAGTAAAATTGATTTCTTTGCGTTCAATAGATTCTTGCTTAAGATATTCATCTACCACCTGACTAGTAAAGGTATCCCCTTCTATTTGCTTGCGTAAATCATCAAGCACTTTAAGACAATGCTCTTTCATTCCCATTTCATGGAAGGCCTTCATTTTGTCCAGACTATCTTCCATGGATAAGTTATCCACCGAGGGCTTCTGCTTCTTCATTATGGATTCAGCGGCAGCTTTGTCACTCTTTAAACATAACAAGCGTGCTTCAACAATAGCTAACTGTGCGCCGAGCTGATTCATTATGCCTTTTTGTTGCTTAAACTCCTGAAGTTCCGACTCTAATTTCTGAAGAGTCTTAAGCGATTCCTCTCCCGTTTGAGTAGTGGCTAAATCAATGGTTGACCGCACAACATTTAATTGCAGCTCCGGCGAATCATGTATCGAATTTTTAGCAAACCTGGCCATATTTTTGACCGCAGTGAGTTGCCCATCTTTGTCACGATTGAGGCGTGCCAAATCCCACACCTTTTTATTACGGTTAATATTTCGTGGTGCCAGCATGCTCGCTTGCTTCATTTGCTCATAAGCAGCATCAAATTGCTCTTTCTCTATATAGTGTTGCGCCATCAGGTCATACATTTGAAAGCGTGTATCGGGACGGTTGATCAAATCTTCTATTAAACACGCCCCCTCATCCGCTTTGTTTTGCTTTAACATTGCTCTGGCTAAGCCAATATGCATCCAGGCCTGATCGTGCTCTTTCAGCAGGTTGGTAAAATACTTTTCCGCTTCACTATACTGATAAAGCTGGAACAAACACTCGCCAATAGCCCGTTTTAATTTGGGATGATACTCAACAATCGACTTGTCCTGTAACTGTCTTTCCGCATGATAAATTGCAGCGGAAAAATCTCGCTCTGATAAACAGTGAAAAACTTTATTAAGTTTGGAGCGAATATTCAGTAAATGCTTAAGACGCTGCTCTATTCGGCTACGGGCCAGCGGTTTGACCCAAAAGTCATCAGGTTGAAGTTCCACGATACAATTAACCAGCGCCTGGCTGGTTTCGGCACTGAGAAAAACCACCGTCGTTTTATCTGTGATAAAACGCTTATGTTTCATTTCTTCAAATAAATGAAAACCGTCTTTGTCATGGCTAACGTTAAATGCGATGAGAATAACGTCAAATTGTGTCTGTTCGCATAATCGAAGTGCATGAAAAGCGTTCACTGCACTACTGACTTTTTTAATACCAATTTCAGTTAACGCTGATTTAACTGTTTCGTGCACCAGGTTTTGATTATCAATAATCAGTACTTTGTGTTCTTCGATTGAGGGCGGCGCGGGGAATTTTTCCATTATTGCACGGTCGTTGCTTAAGAATTATCCATAAATGCTAGCCACTCCCTTCGATTCCGAATGTAGTCATGACCAACGTTTTAACTGTCTGGACGCAAACAGTCACATGGCTTAAATAGTACCAGCTAATATTAAATTGTCTACTTCCCATGAGCGGAGATGAACCAGACCTGGGTATGTTTCGTAAGGCTTCGGTTCAATGCTTGCGGGTACCACATTCTCTTTTTGAGAATATATTTTCAAGAAAGATGATAGACCTACGCAATACTGAAAGATAAAACGATCAACTTGCCCCTGCTTTCGGTATAAACTGTTGTTATAGAAGTGCAATTTACGTCGTCTATTGACCCGTTTAGCATTCTCATTCCTAAAAGTTTGTTGAGGAAATATTTATGAGTCAGGACCAAACTATTGTTGAAGATACCGAACATCATCTTGAGTTAAGAAAACTCAGGCTAGATGATTACGAGCATGTCAAAGGGTTGATGGATCAGGTTTATGCTAAGGTAGGCGGCGCCTGGCCCTATAAAAACTTTAAAGCCCAGGTTACCACGTTTCCTGACGGTCAAATATGTATTGAAGACAAAGGTAAGGTCGTAGCGTTTGCCATATCAGTCATTGTTGATTACGAACAATTTGGTGACAAACACAGTTATGATGAAATTACCGGTGACGCTTATCTTACTACGCACGATCCGAACGGGGACGTATTATACGGAGTCGAAGTAATTGTATCGCCCGATTATCGCGGTTTGCGTTTAGGCCGTCGTTTATACGAAGCGCGTAAAGAGTTGTGCAGAAATCTCAACTTAAAATCCATTATGGCGGGCGGTCGCATTCCGAATTATGGTAGTTATGCCAGCGAAATGACCCCTTATGAATATATTGAACAAGTAAAGTCAAAAGACATTTACGATCCTATCCTTACATTTCAACTGTCCAATGGCTTTGAAGTTAAACAGGTACTCCACGCTTACCTGCCTGAAGACCAAGATTCACATGGGTATGCCACCCTGCTTCAATGGCATAATATCTATTACGAACCGGGTAATCCCAAACTTTTCGGCGGCAAGAAACCAAGTGCACGAATAGGCTGTGTTCAATGGCAGATGCGCTACTTCGAAAATGTTGCCGAGATGCTGCAACAAGCAGAGTACTTTGTTGATGCACTATCTGATTACAAATGTGATGTTGCTTTATTCCCAGAGTTTTTCAATGCTCCGTTAATGGGGTTAAGTCCGTCTGAGTCATCAATCGACGCAATCTGGCACTTAGCAACGTATACCGATGAAATCCTCACTGCCATGTCTCACTTAGCGGTTTCCTATAACATCACTATCATCGCGGGCTCAATGCCAGTGGTTGAGGAAGATGAGTTGTATAACGTTAGTTATATTTGCAAACGCGATGGCACAATTGAAAGTCAGTATAAACTTCACCCTACCCCGCATGAGAAATCTGACTGGATCATGAAAGGAGGCAATAGCTTACGCGTCTTCGACACCGATTTTGGCAAAATTGGCGTGTTAATATGTTACGATGTGGAGTTTCCTGAGCTAGGTCGGATTCTTTCCGAACAGGAAATGCAGATCCTGTTTGTGCCATTTTGGACTGACACCAAAAATGGTTACTTAAGAGTACGGCGCTGCGCCCAGGCAAGGGCTATCGAAAATGAATGTTATGTTGTGATTGCGGGCAGTGTGGGTAATTTGCCCAAAGTGGATAATGTTGATATTCAGTATGGACAAACGGCGGTATTTTCGCCCTCCGACTTTGCATTTCCACATGATGCGATCGTATCGGAAACGACACCGAATACAGAAATGACATTAATTGTCGATCTTGATTTAGAAAAACTACGTCGCTTACAAAATGAAGGTTCAGTCAGAAATTACCTTGATCGGCGTCGGGATTTATACAGAGTAGAATGGATTGGTAATCAGTAATGCAGTTTAAGCATTTTTTGATTTGTTTAATATTATATGTTCTATCACCGTCAACGATTGCGTTGACGGTAGACGAAGCGTTTTACAAGAAACACTCTAGTCCGTTGGACGAGTTTCAGGTAAAACTGCAGCAAGCGGAAGATGCCGATAAGCTGATGTTGTTAATAGTCGGTGCCGATTGGTGTCATGATTCGCGGGCATTAGCCGACCAACTTCAATCAAACGTTGTGATGGATGTTCTCGATGATAGTTATACGGTAATGATCATTGACGCGGGGTGGTTGTCGGATTTGTCAGAGGTATTAAACCCTCTGGGTCATCCCGCTTACTTTGGTACTCCGAGCCTGTTTATTATCGAACCTGAGCATGAGATCATTCTGAATAGGGGTTCGATTCAGCGTTGGCAGAGCGCCCATAGCGAAAGCGACACTTCCCTTGCGCATTACCTCAGTATTCAGAATAACAACGCAGTAGCGAAAACACAGCAAATTCTGAATCGTAAGTCTGAACATAAGGAAGTGTTAGAACGCATTTTTGCATTTGAAAAGCATCAGGCCGAACGTCTATATCATGCCTATTCCATTATTGGCCCTAAGCTAGCGGCAGAGTCCGAAACTGGCCACGTGAATGAACTGGACAGATTGTGGGAAGAAGTCAGACGTTATCGCTATAAGCTGCAGCACGATTTAGCCCTGTTATACCAATCTGTGGACAGTGGTGAAGTAGCGCTTCCCGAATACGAGCAGTTATCTTTTGAATAACACGCTGAAAGCTAAGTAGCTTTTAGATTAAAATAGCGCTAACATCGCTAAAATAAAGTATTAGTAAATAGTAGTAGATCAGTAAGTAAAGAGAGCATATGTCAAACGATTCACGTGACGATGATTTTCCCAAAATTCTTGTGGATGAAGAAGACCGTAGAGCATACCATCAGAAAAAACAGGTAGCCGCCGCACACACCATACGTAAAGATTCCACTAATCAATCGGTTCAGAATGAAGGCCATGCGGAAGTGCGCACCAAAGGAAATGGGCTTTGGATATTTCTGATTGCACTCGTTGCATTCGCTGCGTGCGGTGGATGTTATTACTTATTTACCTTGCTCCAACAACAACAAGTGGTTGCTCAGCAGGCTGAAGCCCGCATAGTTGAGCTGGAGAATAAGTTATCTGCCACCGGAGAGGAAATTGGAGAGTCCACAGTTGCCCTACAGGTAAAAGTGACAGACTTATCCAAGAAAACAAATGAGCTTTGGGAACAGATGGATAAATTATGGGCCTCAGCCTGGCGTCGCAATCAAAATGAAATTGCTGACTTGGCAGAAAAAACTAACGGCTTACAAAATTCCCTGACATCTTCCTTAAAGTCGGTAAATCAAAACGTCGACGGGCAGAAAAATCAAATCGCGACGTTAAAAAATGAAATTGCCGCCATGGCTGATGAAGTACTTGCATTAAATGTGCGTTTAGAGCAGACCTCTTCTGATAAAGCACAGCAAGCTCAGACAGTTAAGAACTTAACTGATAAGTTAACGGTACTGGAGCAGCGTAATAACGCATTGGCCAGCAGAATAAGTACGTTGGAAAGCGAACTACGATCGATAGCGACCAAAGTTGTCAGTAACCCAAGTTCCAACTCCCCTACCCAGTAGTTTTTAATCAATGGCGGGCACACTGCTCGCCACACTCCTTGAAAGATGAATCGCGCCTCAGATCTGATCCGGTACTTACTTCTGGATAATGTAATTTATGAATATGTGGATTAATGGACAGTTTTTTCATGGACTATTTAGATTACGTTGGCTACAAAGCCACTCATATGCAGGCTGTCTTGTTAGACTATCTTGCAAACCTTGCTTGCCAAAGACTTTGACCGCTTCATACACGTAACCGCGTTTCAAGCTTCTGCACATGAACGTCCCTCTGGAGTTGCGTTGCATCCCAATTGAACTCACAGCACTATGCAGACACCCATTAGTTATACTCGACCAATAACTTACTCTGACGGCTCACTCTTAGGTTACACTAAGAAGCTACCGGCAAAAAAAAAAGCGCCCTGAGGCGCTTTTTTCAAGAAACACGTACTTAGCGGCGTAAGCCTAGACGTTTGATAAGGTCAAGATAACGCTCTGCGTTTTTGCCTTTCAAGTAATCAAGCAGTTTACGACGCTGGCTAACCATGCGTAACAGACCACGACGTGAGTGGTGATCTTTCTTATGGCTTGAGAAGTGGTTTTGTAATTTGTTGATGTTGTGAGTCAACAAAGCAACTTGAACTTCCGGTGAACCTGTATCACCTTCTTTTACGCCGTAATCAGCAATAATCTTTGCAGTTTCTTCTTTAGTTAGTGACATAATCATCTCCTGTAAATAAATGTTTGGCCGATCACTAATTCAGCCAAACGGATGAGAGCGCGTATTATAGCGGCAAGTTACTTATTTGCAAGGCTTTGCCAACTCAATACACCACCCTTCTTCTTGGCATTACAAATAAACCACTGTCTCTATTATCAACGGGTTGATCTTTGGGGCTTCTGATTGCTTCACCTACCCCTAAGAATCGACTTGGTTGCTGTTGGTAAATACGATAAAGCTCGCCTTCTTCAACTGAGTCAGTGGGTGGCATAATACTTTGACCGTGTTCAAATCTATCGACCTGCTCATCGGTGAGCTCGATTTCACCTAATGACATTACCGCTTTGTCCATTGGCAACAATAATGAATCCAGCGTGGAATAATCCTGCGACTCGTGTGCCTTTTCGCCCAGTTCAACCAGTTTTGTCAACTCAATCATCCGGTCTGCAGGGTAGTCAGCCACCTGCGTTCGATGCAACATCGTGACATAGGCTCCACACCCAAGCTGCTGCCCAATATCATCTACTAATGAACGAATATAGGTGCCCTTACTGCAATGAACTGTCATGGTGACAAAAGGTAACGATATCTGATCTATCGTGAGGGAAAAGATAGTGATGTCGCGTGGCTTTCGCTCAATGGTAATGCCCTGTCTGGCATACCAGTACAACGGCTTTCCTTCATGCTTTAGCGCTGAAAACATAGATGGAACCTGTTTACTGTTTCCCCTGAACGATAAGCAGGCCTCCGTCACTTCTTGTTCGGTTACTTCAACAGGGCGCTCCTGGACAATTTCGCCATCAGCATCAGATGTCGTTGTCCGCATGCCTAGTCTGGCAGTGACCTGATACGTTTTGTCAGCATCTAACAAAAATTGAGAAAACTTAGTTGCCTCTCCCAGACAAATAGGCAGCATGCCACTGGCCAGCGGATCCAGTGCGCCCGTGTGCCCACCTTTTTCCGCTTGGTACAACCAGCGCACCTTTTGCAGAATATTATTGGATGAGCCACCTACAGGCTTATTTACCAATACGATCCCATTAATTTTGCGACCTTTTCTACGCCTTGCCATGCTAACTACTCGTTATCGTCAGACTGCTTTTTCTCATTATCCTTTGCCACTGTTTGTGACACCAAGTTTGAGATCCGCATTCCTTCCTGAATGGATTTATCTTCAAAAAAGTGCAGGTGCGGGACAGAGCGCATTCTGACTCGCTTTGCTAACAGACTTCTTACGAATCCTTTATTGTCTTCAAGCTGTTTAAGCTGAGTTTTGACTTCTTCGCTTTCACAGTTATACAAGGTGATGAATATCTTGGCGTGTGCCAGATCCCGCGACACCTCAACATCGGAAACAGTAATAAGCGGCAAATTACCCACTTTATGTTTATATTCATTTTGTAAAATACTGGCGATTTCTTTGTGAACTTGTTGAGATACTCGGTCAGTACGCGAAAACTCCCGTGCCATGAGCTTGTCTCCTTAAAATAAACTGATAAGCAGAAAAATGGGGGCTAACTTGCCCCCATTCAACCTTGATTAAACAGGCTGCTTCTATATCTGGCGAGCAACTTCGATAATTTCGAATACTTCGATTTGGTCTCCGACCTTCACATCGTTGTAATTCTTAACACCGATACCACACTCCATACCACTACGCACTTCCTGAACATCATCTTTGAAGCGACGTAGCGACTCAAGCTCACCTTCATAGATAACGACGTTGTCGCGAAGTACGCGGATTGGGTTACTGCGTTTGACATTACCTTCGGTAACCATACAACCGGCAATTGCGCCCAACTTAGGTGACTTAAATACGTCACGTACCTCAGCAAGACCAATGATTTCTTGCTTGAACTCAGGAGCAAGCATACCGCTCATTGCCTGCTTCACTTCATCAATCAGATCGTAGATCACGCTGTAATAACGTAAATCGGTTTCTTCTGCTTCAATTACGCGTCGAGCGGTTGCATCAGCACGTACGTTAAAGCCCAGGATAATTGCACCAGAAGCCGCCGCCAGAGTCGCATCAGTTTCTGTAATACCACCGACGCCTGAGCCAACAATATTGACTTTAACTTCATCGGTTGACAATTTAACTAATGAATCGGCAATAGCTTCTACCGAGCCCTGTACATCGGCTTTAAGTACGATATTTAAGTCGCTAACATCACCTGACTCCATGTTCGCAAACATGTTTTCGAGTTTGGCTTTTTGCTGACGTGCAAGCTTAAGTTCACGTTGTTTCTGATGGCGCTTAGCGGCAACTTCACGGGCTTTACGCTCGTCTTTCACCACCACCGCATCTTCACCAGCAATAGGAACACCAGATAAACCTAATACTTCGACCGGTGTCGATGGCCCTGCCGTTTTCAATTCATTACCGTTTTCATCACGCATTGCGCGCACACGGCCATATTCTTCACCGCAAAGCAAGATATCACCTGCGTTAACCTGACCTTGCTGTACGAGTACAGAAGCAACCGGACCACGCCCTTTATCCAGCCGAGATTCAATAACAATTCCTCGGCCTGGGCCAGTGTCAACGGCTTTGAGATCTAGTAACTCAGCTTGTAAGTTGATGGCTTCAAGTAAAGAATCAACGCCCATGCCTGTTTTTGCCGACACATTGACGAACTGGTGTTCACCACCCCACTCTTCAGAGATAACTTCCATCTGCGAAAGCTCGGTTTTAACCCGATCCGGATCAGCAGATTCTTTATCCATTTTATTAACAGCAACGATTAACGGTACATTAGCTGCACGAGCATGCTGCACCGCTTCTTTTGTTTGCGGCATTACACCGTCGTCTGCTGCGACTACCAGAATAACGATATCTGTTGCTGTTGCTCCACGGGCTCTCATTGCAGTGAAGGCAGCGTGACCGGGAGTATCTAAGAAACAGATTTCGCCATTGTCCGTTTCTACTTTGTAGGCACCGATATGCTGGGTAATACCGCCGGCTTCTCCTGCCGCGACTTTTGCACGACGGATGTAGTCAAGTAATGACGTTTTACCATGGTCGACATGCCCCATAATGGTTACAACAGGAGCACGGGTAATTGCTTCACCCTGATCACTATTAGCCAACAACTCATCTTCAAGCGCATTATCATTGACCAGCTCATATTTGTGACCCATTTCTTCAATCACAAGTACAGCTGTGTCCTGATCAAGCACCTGGTTAATCGTTGCCATTTCACCCATTTTCATCATGGTTTTGATGACTTCGTTCGATTTAACCGCCATACGGTTAGCTAACTCACCTACGGTGATTGTTTCGCCTAATTTCACTATGCGTTCAACGGGTTGTGCTGGTTTATTAAAGCCCTGTTTAAGATGCTCACCGGCATTTTTCTTAGACTTTTTACGACGTCGGGAAGAGCGTTCGATTTGCATGTCTTCTTCGTCTTCGGCTTCCTGAGCATAACGATTTGAATGCAAATGCACTTCTTCCGCTTCCGCTTTTTTACGACGTTCCTCTTCTTCTTTCCAGCGACGTTCGTTCTCTTCAGCAAGCTTACGTGCTTCATCAGCCGCCTTTTTGGCTTCTTCTTCCAGCTTACGCTTAGCTTCTTCTTCCTGCTGTTTACGCAAACGCTCTTCTTCCTGACGCGCCTTTTCTTGCGCTTCGCGTTCTTCGCTTGTCAACTCTTCGTCTTGCTGCTTACGCGCTTCCGCTTCTTGCTTCGCTTTTTCAGCGCGCTTGGCGCGTTCAGCTTCAGCCGCCTTTCTGGCTTCTTCCGCTTTTTTCGCCTTTTCGTCCGCCAGACGTTTTGCTTCCGCAGCGGCTTTTTCTTCCGCTTCACGACGGGCTTCTTCTTCTTTACGCTTGGCTTCTTCTTCAGCCTGGCGCTGCTCGTCCATTTCGCTGCGTTTTACGTAAGTACGCTTTTTGCGTACTTCAACTTTAACCGCTTTTGATTTGCCTACGCTTAAAGTGCTTGTCGTTTTACGCTTTAGCGTCATTCGTGTTGGCTCTTCAGAACCCGCACCACCATGCTGCTTACTTAAATGATCAAGCAATTTACGCTTTTCATCTTCAGTTACCTGAGCGTTTGCAGCCTTTTTAATTCCAGCATCTTCAAACTGGCTAACCAGTCGGTCAACGGTCGTACCAATGTCACTGGCGAGCTTTTCTATGGATACTTCTGCCATTACGTGTTTATCCCCCTGCTGACCTATTCTTCATTAAACCAAACGATGTTACGAGCAGCCATAATCAATGCGCCTGCTTTTTCATCGCCTAGTTCTTCAATATCACTAATATCGTCTGTGCCTTGTTCTGCTAACTCTTCCAAGTCAGTGATTCCACGACTTGCTAACACAAACGCAACATGACGGGTCATACCTTCCAAATTCAGCAATGCTTCGGTCGGTTCTGAACCATCAAGCGATTCTTCATTTGCCAGTGCTCGCGTCGTTAATGCTGCACGGGCACGGTTACGTAATTCTTCCACGGTATCTTCATCAAAGCCTTCAATCGCCATTAACTCATTTACCGGAACATACGCCACCTCTTCCAGCGTACTGAAACCTTCATCGGCCAATACACCAGCAAACTCTTCGTCAATATCCAATGCATCAACGAATATTTGAATAACTTTTGCCGTTTCTTCTTCATGCTTGCTATTCAAATCTTCCACAGTCATAACGTTCAACTCCCAGCCAGTTAACTGACTGGCTAAGCGGACATTCTGACCACTGCGCCCAATTGCCTGAGCTAAGTTATCGGCCTCTACCGCAACATCCATCGTATGACTATCTTCATCCACTACGATTGATGCCACTTCTGCTGGTGCCATCGCATTGATAACGAATTGAGCAGGATTTTCATCCCACAACACGATATCAACACGTTCACCACCCAACTCTCCCGACACCGCCTGGACACGAGAACCACGCATACCTACACAAGCGCCTACTGGGTCTAAACGTTTGTCATTGGTTTTAACCGCGATTTTCGCGCGTGAACCAGGATCGCGAGCAGCCGATTTAATTTCTAATGTCTCTTCTGCAATCTCAGGTACTTCCAAACGGAATAATTCCACCAACATATCTGGATGAGTACGGCTTATAAATAATTGCGCACCGCGTGCTTCCGGGCGGATAACAAATAACAAGCCGCGCACCCGGTCGCCCGGACGGAAAGTTTCACGTGGTAACATATCGTCACGGAAGATAACACCTTCGGCATTGTTTCCTAAATCGATGATAATATTATCACGATTCACTTTTTTAACCGTTCCCGTTACCAGTTCACCCACTTTATCCTGGTATTCCGCTACCATTTGCGCACGTTCTGCTTCACGAACTTTTTGCACAATGACTTGCTTAGCAGTTTGTGTCGTGATGCGGTCGAAAGCAATTGACTCAATTTGCTCTTCAACATAATCACCAACCTGAATGTCAGGTTCGTCGATTTGTGCCGCAGACAAGGTTAACTCTGCATACGGATTTTCCTGTTCCTGATCATCAGCAATCACCTGCCAACGACGGAACGTGTCAAAATCACCGGTGGTACGATCTATACTCACACGTACTTCAATTTCGCCTTCATTTTTCTTTTTGGTCGCACTGGCAATTGCAAACTCCAATGCTTCAAAAATCTTTTCTCTAGGCACTTGTTTTTCATTTGAAACGGCTTCAGCCACTAACAAAATTTCTTTATTCATTTTCGCCTCACTCATGCTTTCAACAACGAAAGCGATGCTGTTCCATTAGTCGAACGTGGGAACAACGTTACCTTTCTCGATATTCGCCACAGCTAATTGAAACTGCTGGCCATCCACTTCAATACTGACATTTCCGTTTTCACAGGCCAGTAATTTACCTTTAAAATTCCGTCGGTTATCAATTGGCATGCGAGTGCGAAGCTGCACAATTTCACCAACTGACGCAATGTAATGCTTTTCCTTAAATAACGGACGATCCATTCCAGGAGACGAAATTTCAAGGTTATATTCCGTACTTATAGGGTCTTCGACGTCAAGAATTGCGCTAGCCTGATGACTTACTTCTGCACAGTCATCCACCGTGATCCCATTTTCATGATCAATAAATACACGCAATATAGAATGCTTACCGGCGCGCACAAACTCTACGCCCACCAGTTCAAAGCCAAGTGCCTCAACACCTGGCTCAAGCATATCAGTCAACTTGTCTTCAAGTCTTGACAATCCTAACCTCCAAAAACAAAAAATGGGCTTATAGCCCAACTGAATACTGTGTAATAAAGGTGTGAATACGCACAACCGGAGAAC
The DNA here is from genome assembly GCA_964601635.1 of uncultured Alteromonas sp. Lineage (GTDB taxonomy): Bacteria > Pseudomonadota > Gammaproteobacteria > Enterobacterales > Alteromonadaceae > Alteromonas. The sequence goes on from CAZROH010000012.1 coordinate 19,482, forward strand.
ACAGATTAAGATACAACAAAAAGCCCCGTACTAGCGGGGCTTTGTGAAAATCTGGACCCAAAGCTGCTCACTAGCAGCTGCAGACTGATGGGTAATTCGCCAATCGGCAAAGCCTGCATCTAGCAATGCGTTTCTGTTAAATAACAAAACAGATTTGCCCGCTATTGCTAAAAGTGCGGGCATTATACTGATTACTGCCTGATTACGCAATACGCAGGTGAGCTAACATCCTAATCATCTTTCCAACGCATTTTAATATTACATATCTCATCCAGGTTTTCTTCTAGCAGTTCCACCATCTTAGGATCAAAATGTATGCCTTTTTGAGAACGAATAAAGCTTAACGCTTCTTCTACAGGCCAGGCATCTTTATAAGGGCGCTTACTCGTTAGTGCATCAAAGACATCAGCAATAGCAACAATACGGCCCTCGATGGGAATATCTTCCCCTTTTAAGCCATTAGGATAGCCTGATCCATCCCATTTTTCGTGATGGGTCAGGGCAACTGATTTTGCCACAGCGAGAAGTTCAGAATCAGCTTCGCCAAGAATTTCAGCACCGATTAAAGGGTGCGTTTTCATGATCTCGAATTCTTCATCCGTGAGTTTTGCTGGCTTTAGCATGATGCTATCAGGGATCCCTATCTTACCAATATCATGCATAGGCGCTGCATGAAGTAATAAATCAGCTTGCTCATCAGAAAAGCCATAAGCCAGCGCAATGACTTTTGAGAAATGACTCATACGCATAACGTGCATGCCTGTCTCATTATCTTTGTATTCAGAGGCACGTCCTAATCGCTGCACAACCTGCAACCTGGTTCGTCGCAGTTCATCCGCTTGCACTAAAGATAAGTGCGTGTTGACCCGAGCTAGTACAACACTGGGTGAAATCGGTTTAGTGATATAATCCACCGCCCCCACGTTAAATCCTTCGGCTTCATCATGCTCCTGATTCAGCGCAGTCACAAAAATCACCGGTATTGATTTTGTTTCGGCCTGGGCTTTAAGAATTTTACACGTTTCAAAACCAGTCAATCCTGGCATCATAACATCCAACAAGATAAGTGAGGGCTTCTGCTGGGTCGCTAACCTTATTGCCTCATCGCCATTTTTAGCAAAAATCAAATTATAATGCGGTGATAACAGTTGCCGAAGTACGCGTAAATTGACAGGTTCATCGTCAACTAACAGCAATGTTGGGGCAGATACAGCTCTTAGCATGGCAGTCAAATATCCTCTTCTAATGCTATAAGTAATGTCGCTATGCTTTCCATTGCCTGTTCAAATTCAAATTCTTCGATATCCGCTAATATGGCGTCTATTGTCTGTTTGTATTTCCCCTTGGGCAAATTGCTTAATTTTTCTATTTCATCTTCGTGTAACTGGTTTTTAGAAACGCTTTGCTTCAGTGCATGTAAATGTTTGTAGATTGAATGTGGTTCTACGTCACTTGTTTCGTTTGAATGAAGTACCGAATCAATTAAAACTGCATCAATTTCGGCTTCGACATTTTGCAACGCGGCTTCAACATTCTGATATGCGTTCGCTTCGTGACTTTGCTTGCGGACACATGCTTCAAACTCCCCTAAACAAGCACTCAACTCAGTCAGGGCGAGATTTCCTGCCACCCCTTTAATTGCATGGCTTTGCGACAACACAGCTGGCCAATCTTGTTCAGTAACAGCGCGATGAAGTAAGTTTATCCGAGCTTCATTTTCAGCAAAGAAGCGGCTTAACTCTTCTTCGTGCATTGCTCGGCTTCCCCAAAGTCGTTCGCCCATCTTCCAGTTAATTACTGGGTTCGAACTACCGGATTCCTGGGTGGATTTCAGATTGATATCTAAGTCCAGGACGCGCGCGATCTCTTCAAAAAGTAACGGGAAATCCACCGGCTTGTTGGCAAACCCTTCCATTCCTGCGTTATGTGCTTCCTGCCTATCCTGAATCAATACACTGGCGGTTAAAGCAATAATGGGGGTAGCGGAAATATTGCATTGCTTTTCATATTCCCTTCTGAGCTTTGTGGCTGATAAACCGTCAAGCACCGGCATCTGTAAATCCATCAGCACAATATCAAACTCTCTCTCGCGCATACGAAAAAGTGCTTCCTCACCGTTACTCGCTGAAAATACAGTGTGCCCTTCCCGGCTCAACATGGCGTCCAGCAAGTCAATATTTTGCGCAATATCATCTACCACCAGAATGGTTAAAGAGGGTAACTTCACCTGCTCTTCTGAGATAGAAATGTTGGTATAACTGTCAGGTTTGAGCGGTAAAGAAAAGCTAAACGTCGAACCTTTACCAATTTCACTGGATACGGAAATTTGCCCTCCCATCAATTCGACCAACTGCTTGCTAATGGTCGTTCCCAGTCCTGTCCCTCCATATTTACGACTCATTGATGCATCTGCTTGTGAAAATGCATCGAACACTTGGTCCAGCTGTTGCTCAGACATACCGATTCCGGTGTCGACTATTTCGAAACACACTCGATTGGTGGACATGGGATAAACATGCAGGGACACTTTTCCCTCACGGGTAAACTTAACTGCGTTACCCAATAAATTATTAAGAACCTGGCGTAAACGCTCAGGTACGCCGTAATAGCTAGTTTCAAGCTCGGCAGACAAATTCAATACAAGTTCAAGTCCTTTGCGTTTGGCATCCAACCAAAATGTTGAGATAACGGTATCAACTTCATGGCTCAAATTAAATGCGCGGTATTCAAGCTCAAGCTTTCCTTTGTCTAACTTAGCGCTGTCCAAAATATCGTTGAGCAAATGAAGTAAAGAACGTGCCGAGCGATTGATGGTGTTTAAATGCTTAAGTTGTGATTTTTCCATCGGTTCGTCCAATAACAAGTCACTGAAACCGATTATCGAATTCATTGGCGTACGAATTTCATGACTCATGTTGGCAAGAAATGCGGTACGTGCAGCCGCGGCTCGCTCGGCCTCACTTTTCGCTTCACGTAAATCCTCTTCCATTTGACGCCGGGCTGAAATATCCATAATAAAACCATCCAGCCACTTGGTATTACCATCCTCATCTTTAACGAAAACGCCATGTTCACTTACCCAGCGTATCTCTCCGTTCCGATTAAAAATCCGGTACTCCAAATCGAAGTGCCCACTTTTACTGTAAGACTCCTCAATCAGCGCTGCATCTTCAGGATGATACAGGTCCTGGAAACTTATCGACGGTGACGGCAGTTCAAATTCTGAGGCGGGATAACCAGTGATTTCTTCTACTGCTTCACTGATAAACACCATCGGCCAGCTGGGCTCATCCAGACATCGATAAGCAATTCCGGGGATATTTTGTATAAAGGAGCGGAACTTGGCTTCATTTTCTCTTAACGCCCGTTCCATTGTCATGCGCTGACGAATATCTTCGATAAATGCGACAAAGAAGTGCTTACCATGAAACGTGGTTACCCCGACACCAAGACGTATCGGTACCAACCCACCATCTTTATGCAAGGCATGCACGTCACGGCTTTCACCTACCAGTTGTCTAACCTTCTCCCCACTTTCCACTTTAAAAAAATTGTCATCATATAAATGACGTTTTTCAGGTGGAACGATCTTTAGTGCAGACCCCCCGATTAATTCTTGCTCCGACCAACCCAAAATCCGTGTTACCGCTGGATTAATGCGGATGATTATACCTTCAGAGTTAACCGTTACGATGCCATCAATGGCTGTGTTGGTGATTGCATTTTGTAACCTTTCACTTTCTACTGCCCGTGCTGATGCATCTTTATATTTGTATAGAATTGAAATTCCAGAGACAAACGCTATTAAAAACAGCGTAATCAAACTAACCGCCGTGGCAAGATAGTATGAAATATCAGCAGTTTGCTCAGAGAGTTCAAATCCCGGCGGTTTTACAAACCGGGCAGCGCTCATGCCGGTATAGTGCATAGCAGAAATAGCCAGCCCCATTACGACGCTCGCCAACGCCATCGTTTTGGTAGATACTTTTTTATCTTTTTGCAGGCGTGTTAAGCCGAATCGGATGTACAGGGCTAACATCGCTAGGATAACGGCAACGCCAATAGATAAAAGAAATAGCGGCAGGCTGTATCGAAGCAATGGCGCCATTTCCATGGCGGCCATGCCGGTGTAGTGCATCGTGCCGATCCCGGCTCCCACCAATACACCACCCACCATAATTTGTGCTCTGGTTATCGTGGATTCGAGCAATTGTCGTAAGGCAACCCAGGCAGCTGCAACCCCAGGAAAAGCCGAGAGCGCAGTTAATCCAGCATTATATTGAACAGGCGTACAAAGGCTAAAAGCAAGCATGCCGAGAAAATGCATTGCCCAGATCCCTCCCCCTAATGCAAGACTTCCTGTCACAAGTAATAGGTTTCTACGCGTAGCGACTTTCGATACACGGGCTTGCTCTGCAACCTGAAACCCCATGAAAGAGGCAAATACCGCGATCAATACCGATAGCACTACCAACCAATGATTATAATCACCGAATATCAGCAAGGAGGTATCTGGAATGGAAAACGCAGTTAGTAACGAGTCAAACATACAGCCTTTCTACAAAACGACAATTGACAACATCCCGGAGCAATAGTGCAGAAAATCAATGCCTGTTATTCCCTTAACTTCAGGCAGTTAACCTACAGACTATAACGATAGGTGGCTTATTTCCAGAGGTCAGGACAAATTTATAAACTTTTAACTATATAATAAATAAATAGTTTTAAATTTATAAATGAATCAACATCGCGTGTTATTGAATAATATTGACTAGTTTGCGATTGCGAAGAGAACAACAAAAAAAGCCTCGACAAATGCCGAGGCTTTAAATGTGGTTGCGGGAGCAGGATTTGAACCTACGACCTTCGGGTTATGAGCCCGACGAGCTACCAGACTGCTCCATCCCGCGTCTGAACTGGTTTTGAAGGCTTGCCGTGTTTGGCTGTTGCCGTTCAAGTGGTGCGTATTATACATAGGGAATTATGCTTGGCAAGCGGTCTTTTAAATAAATTACAAGATTTCTTACCGTTTGCTTACTTAACACCCAAGTTGCTCAACAATCCAACAAATGCGGAACGTTTATCTAAACTTTTCCATTTTTTCTGCCATGGTAAAGTCTAAATCACTTAACCCATCCACATCGTGCGTTGTGAGCGTCACCTCTACTTTATTATAGACGTTAAACCACTCTGGGTGGTGATTTAATTTTTCTGCCCAGATTGCGATTTGCGACATCCAACCAAATGCACGAATAAAGCTTTTGAATTTAAAGGTTTTAGTTATTTTATCGCCTTCTAATTGCCATTGTTCATCTGAGCCTAACGTATCGTTAAGTTTGCTAAGTGCGTCTTTGATTTGTGAATCATCTAGTTTTGTCGCCATAGTAATTCTCCTTTTATTGTCTTGTGACTTGTATACATAGTTAAACACCGTCCGCGTAACAAGCAACTGCATAAAGGGAAAAAATCCCGATGTGGCGTGATGTTAGCTTTACACGCATTAGTACGTGTGAGAAACGTACGAGGTCATGATTTCATAAGTCATGCAAAATTTTCACTTAATAGCCTTTCCATTACTGATATCTGGCTAGTGTCACTGGGCATCAAGGAAGATCGCTGAACTCACTTTCATTGGAACAATATTTGAATGAAATTACACCATGCCCGGTTAGCAATACGAAACAAAAAAAGTGAGAAGTGAAAAGACGCTATGGAATTTCCAGAAATTGAGAAAATTTATAAATTAATCGATGAGAAGCTTCAAGGCTGGATTGAAAACGGAATCAAACACGTTCCAAATTTAATCGTTGCTGTTTTCATTGCCATTGCATTTGGAATTATCGCCAAAATCGCAGGTAACCTTCTGAGCCGAATATTTGTCAGGACCTTCGAATCTAAACAAATAGCCGCTTTACTCACTTCAATATGTAAAATCCTTATCCTAGTCGCTGGTGTTTTTCTAGCTTTGGACTTCGTAGGCCTAAAAGGAACGGTTACTTCTCTATTAGCAGGTGCAGGTATCGTTGGTCTGGCTATTGGCTTTGCCTTTCAGGATCTGACAGAGAATTTCATCGCGGGTATCGCAATGGGCATTCGTAAACCATTTGAAATTGGCGATGTGGTTAAAGCTAACGGCGTTTTTGGAACTGTTGAATCCATTAACCTTCGCAATACCCACGTAGAGACGTTCTACGGCCAGCGAGAAATTATTCCCAATAAAATACTGTTTCGTAATATTCTCACGAATTACAGTGTACTGGGCTACCGGCGAATTGAGGTGCCAGTAGGCATATCCTATTCCGACGACCCCGTAAAGGCACGTAAGGCCATCGTGGAAGCCATCAACAAGAAAGACTACGTTATCCGTAAAGATGAAACAGCAGTCTATGCCGAATCGTTTGGTGACAGTTGTGTAAACTTGTTAGTCTGGTTCTGGATTAGCTATCCTGGCGATCCCGGTTTTATGGAAGTCAGACACGATGCAGTCGTGACGATAAGACAGACCTTAAATGATGCTGGCATACTTATCCCATTCCCAATCAGAACCTTAGATTTTAACTCTAAAGGCAGCAACAATCTGGATGACATGCTTACTCCCAATGCAAGCGCTGGCATGAATAAAGAAGACAGCAGCACCAAAGTATCTGAACAGCGCGAAGGGGAGCAAATGAATAACGACGCAGAGTAATAAAGATAAAATAAGACACCATACAGGTCTCAAGAAGCGACCTAAACAATAAGTATACTTTATTATACCTCGGTATCAGACTGGTTATTTTTTAATCATGCAAAGTTTTTTTTAATGGAGATGAAGAAATTGTTAATGCCATAACAATACTTCTCCATATTAAAAGTATGAGGAATTAACCATGTTGAAAGTAGTTAAATCATCTGTTGTTATCGGCTTTGCTGCGCTGAGCATTGCAGGAACAGTTCAGGCGGACATAAATGATGATCTTGCCAATATATGCACCATTGTTCAGGCTGATGACAAAGGCGAACTGCGTAAAAAGATGCGTCGGGTACAATCCGACTACCGCTTAAAGCTTAACGACTATTATTCAGGAATTACCTGCGGTGGACACAGTTTGATCCGCACTGCCATATTATCCAACGCGGTTGAGGTTGGTACACTTATGGTTAAGAAAATGCCTAAATCTGACTTGTCCGCTCCGGAACAGGATGGCAAGACCTTACAGGCTTGGATAAATGAACAAGGTTTGCAAAATAACCCTATTAACGCAGTGTTAACTGAGCGTATGTAATTTAAAAAATTACCAATTAGCCAGCGTTACGTCCCCTATTCAGGTCCCATTTTTGGGACTTTTTTATGTGTGGATGGCGAAATCTACAATGCCAGACTAAAAATAATCTTGTTATTTAAGCTGACTGAAAATGCCTCCTACTTTCGTTATCAGCTGAATTTTCATTTGAGGCTCCAATCAGTTATGACAGATCAACATGGGCAACCGCACATAAATCGGCAAAAGCACACCTCGCCGTCTCAACCATAATTAATTCACACACCTTCTGTGACTTTCAGGTTGCAGTGAACTATTTAAATGACAAACGTATAGTATCGGCTGAATTTATCAATTACTTGAGTTATTTCTCGTTCATAAACTAGCCGGCAAAACTTAAATCCGCTATAACCGCCCCTTTTATTCACCAACAACAAAAAATATATTTCACTAAAATACATATAGTTAAAGTAACTTCGATCCAATAGTGCTGATATAAAACACACCAATCTGAACGTATAGGTTTGCATACCCTGTTATCAGCCCGGATGTTTTACCTGTTTCGCGAATCGCGTTTAATACTTTTCGAACAAAACAAACACCGAATAACAATATTTAAAAAAGAAGGAAATTAACCATGTTGAAAATTGTTAAGACTTCCCTTGCTATCGCGATAACATCTTTGACCTTTGCAAATGCTGCGCAGGCAGGGATCGAAGATGACTTAGCAAATATCTGTACCATTGTACAAGCCGATGACAAAGGTGAACTTCGTAAAAAAATGCGCAGAGTTCAATCTGATTATCGTCTTAAATTACACGATTATTACACTGGTATCACCTGTGACGGTAATAGTCTTATTCGCACGGCACTATCTAGCAATGCAGTTGAGGTAGGAACGCTGCTTGTAAAGAAAATGCCAAAAGATGATCTGCAACAACCGGAAGCCGATGGCAAAACCTTACAGGCCTGGATATCGGAAAACGGCTTTAATAGCAATCCAATTGCAGTTGAGTTGCAAGATCGCATCTAAACAGTTTGCATGAAACCATGTGAAAAATTTCAACATGGTCGCGGAGTTAAATCCGCCCCTGTGGCTCCCTTTGGGAGCCACATTCTTTTCTGCCCCCCTTTTGTATGAAATATCATACCCTAGTATTTTTTTACTACTAGCTGCTTTCTAAAAATTGGTTTTAAATTCGCTCGATTTCGCCAGATGACTGGCTGCTTGAGGAAAACCCATGTTGAACATTGTTAAATCATCTCTATTAATTTCAGCACTTGCATTGAGCGTGACCACTAAGGTGAACGCTGCTGATAGCATTAACGACGCATTAGCGAATATCTGCACAATCGTGCAGGCTGACGACAAAACTGAATTGCGCAAAAAAATGAAGTCTGTTCAAGACGATTTTAAATTAAAACTTCAGGATTATTATTCTGGTATCTCATGCGATGGCAACAGTTTGATCCGCACTGCTTTGTTAAGCAACGCAGAAGGAACTGGTACCTTACTTGTTAAAAAGATGCCAAAATCTGCTTTGAGTCAGCCAGAGAATGATGGCAAAACATTACAAGCCTGGGTAAGTGAAAAAGGACTGGCGGCCAATCCAATAGCCCAGGTTCTGGCAGAGCGAATTTAGGCTTTTCTAGCTATCTTGATAAAGAGCGGGTCTGATTTATCACCCCGCTCTTTTTGTTTTACTGAGCTAAAATGCTTAGCGCGCATTGACTATCACAGTGAAGAGAACTGTCCCTCTTCCCATGCAGAAGCGCCCATATTTCTGCACTTCAGGACACTCTTTTCATAGGAGCAACTGTTTTTAACCCTGCCAGTATAACTTTCCATACCTGTGTATGGGGCAGCCACTTTCATCTTGACGTCTTTTCTTCTTTAATTGGCAGTGTGCACAGAGCGCGATTCAGCGTACTTAAAGTACGAGAAGGAGCAGACTAAAATATGAAAACACTAATCAAAGCGTTTATAGCAACGTCACTGGTAGGTATTAGTGCGTCTTCCTTTGCTAATGAAACCATTATCGCAAACCAGCAGCTCAATGAAGTCGATTTTAGTGAAAAGAAACAGCGACTATCCTCCTACACTCAGCTGGTTTCATTTATGCTGGGGAATGCTGAGCACGCCGTTTCCCACTCACGTAGCGACGATTTGATACTACATAGCATTTATCAAAACTCTCTAAACCATAAAAAATTACCTGAAAAACTGGTGGCAGGTCGATAACCTGCCATCAACCTTTCGCCACTTCTGAAATGTTGCAACAATAACGATTCAACATGGCATGCAGAGTAATCTGCAACTTCAAACGGCTTCCTTTTGGAAGCCGTTTTCTTTTGCTTATTCCCTTAATTCATACGGTTAAAATGAGTTTGCCTTTCGCTTCACGGTTTAATAATCGATTAAGGGCTAGGGGAGCGTCTTTTAAAGGAAAGGTTTGATCTATGTGGACAGCGACATCCCCCGCCATCGCCCATTCAAACAACTCCATCATATTTTCTTTGAATACTTTAGGCTCTCTCTGTGTAAACTGCCCCCAGAACACACCAACCAGCGAAAAGCCTTTAACTAGCGCCAGGTTAGCGGCCAGCTTGGGAATTTCACCGCTGGCAAAGCCTACCGTCAATAATCGGCCTCCCCATGCCATGGCGCGTACACACGCATCAAACGCGTCCCCGCCTACACAATCGTACACTACATCAATTCCCTTTCCTTTGGTGAGTTCCTTTAAAGTCTCTTTTAGATCCTGCGTCTGGTAATTTATTGTCTCATCGGCACCATATTCTCTGGCCAGTTGCAGCTTAGCTTCAGTAGAACATACGGCGATGACTTTGGCTCCCATGCGTTTACCAATTTGTACAGCTGCTAACCCGGTCCCACCGGCAGCGCCAGTTACCAATAGTGTCTCTCCCGGCTTTAATTGCGCTCTTTGTTTCAATGCATGATGAGCAGTCGCATGAGCAGTGATTAGCCCCGCCGCGGCGTGTTCTGTAACTCCCTGTGGAATCGGCATTACTTGTGATGCAGGAATGGCAACTTTTTCGGCAAATCCCCCTAACTGGCAAATCCCCACTACGCGATCACCAGGTTTAAATGCCGTAACGTTTTTACCGCAATAGGTGATAATCCCCGCCACTTCATTACCTGGTATAAAAGGAAAATCGGGTTGCATCTGGTACATGCCTTGAACAAGCAGGGCATCAGGAAAGTTCACCCCCGCTGCAGTTACGTCTATTAGAACATCATTTTCGCCCGCCGCCGGCTCACTAACATCGGCGAATTGTAGTTGTTCAACCGGCCCAAATTCGTTACAGATAATGGCTTTCATTTTTATCCTTGCTATGTTCTCAGGTGAATCTAGTTACGACGCTAAGGAGCATAATTGTAATCAGTTATCGATACAGTCAATGATGTACTCTAGACCACTTTTACGTCTTAACGCTAGGAATACAGGCAAAAGTAAGATATAACCGTTTCAAAACAACTAATTGTTTCCACAAATAAAATCGCCCTATAAAGTTGCTTATGTCTAATTCAAAAACGCTATCTAAAACACTGCTTGCGACATCTATTGCCATTCTTCTTTCACCGGCAATGGCGCAGCAGGAAAATACCACACTTGAGCGCATTGAAGTCACCAGCCAAAAACGAGTACAAAACCTTCAAGACGTCCCTGTTGCAGTGACCGCATTAAGCGGTAATGATTTACTCGATTCTGTTTCACGTGATGTATTTGATTTACAAGCATATGTCCCTGCGTTTGCAGCATTCCAAAGTCAAAGTGCAACAAACAGCGGTTTTTCAATTCGCTCAATAGGCACATCCACTCAAAATTTTGGCTTTGAGCCTTCGGTCGGTTTGTATGTTGACGGTGTCTACCGTTCTCGCCAAAATGCCATCATCAATGATCTGGCTGATATTCAACGTATTGAGATACTCCGCGGCCCACAAGGCACGTTATTCGGAAAAAATACACCTGCTGGCGCGGTTTCAATCTACACCAACCCACCTACCTTTGAGAACGGCGACGGATATGTATCGGCAACGGTTGGTAACGATAGTTTAGTAAGCATTCAGGGCGCCGCTTCATTTGTTGCGATAGACAATGTATTAGCGTTACGCGCATCAGCCTTTAATACGCAGCGGGACGGCTGGATTAGAGAAGTTAATTCTGGCAGTAATATGAACGACCGTAATCGTTCTGGAATACGTTTGCAGGCGCTCTATACGCCTCAGGATGACCTAACCATCAGGGTAATTGCAGATTACGCAGAAATAGATGAAATTTGCTGTGGCGCACTGACCTTTCAAGGTAATCAGGCGGCGTTGGGGATTGAAGGTAAATATGGCACCGACGCATTATTTGCAATGCCCCCTTTTAATGCCACTCTCTATAGCAAAGAAAACTTTTACAACTATACAACAGCAGTGTCTTTCCTTCCCGAATCGGCGATGGAGGACAAAGGAGTTTCCGCTCAAGTAAGTTACCGGTTAAATAACCACTGGCAGTTGGAAAGTGTTTCCGCTCTTCGAAGTTTCGCTAGTTTCGATAAAGTCGATGCCGACTTTTCAGATGCAGAGATACTGATGACGAAAAATGACGCGGATTTGCAAGCCGTCTCTCAGGAATTGCGCTTACATTATAACTCTGACAACGTTTCCGCACTGATAGGCGCATATTATTATACGCAAAATTTAAATCTCGATTATGACATTACCACGCAGGGGGACTTCCCCTTCCTATTCGCAGGCTTAACCTCACAACTCGCCCCATTGGTTAATGGTATCGATAGCTTGAGCGAACTAACCGGCGGTATGATACAACCTGCCGCGAGCCCAGCCCCTGCACCTACTCATTTTGTGCATAACGCCTATCAGGAGCAAGACAGCTACGCCCTGTTTGCGCAAACGGATTGGCAATTCATGCCTCGCTGGGAGCTCACCACGGGCTTAAGGTACACACGCGAAGATAAAAGCTTAGACGCCACCTATGACGAACAAGGGCCTGACATTAATGGCTTGTCGTTAGCCGCTGAGAACATACCCAACCCTCTGGCTGCAGCAAGTGCACTCCAACAAATCGGGACTGCACTGATGACAGGTGGTATGCCTTCAGCAGAAAATTTGGCCTCAATTGCACCTTTTCAGCAAACCGGTTGGGGATATTATTTACTAGGTACTGCGACGGTATTACCTCGTCCCCCCTTAACTGAGTCGTTTTCTGACGACCAACTCACCGGCACGGTCAAATTGAGCTGGCATCCTTCAGCTTCACAGCTTCTTTACACGTCGCTGTCGACGGGTTACAAATCAGGGGGCATAAATACGGACCGAATATCTCCCGCATTAGATCCGGTATTTAATGCAGAAAAGTCACGCAGCTTTGAAGTAGGGATCAAACAGGATTGGAGTGATCTGAACCTGCGCCTGAATGTCGCCGCACATATCACTACTGTTACTGATTTTCAGGCCTCTACATTTACCGGAACCGGTTTTAATTTATCAAATGCTGGCGATTTTGACAGTAAAGGCATTGAGGTGGAACTCACTTGGAATCCGCTTGATGATACTTCTCTGACCTTTAATTTAACCCATAACAAGGCAACATTTGATTCATTTGAAAAAGGAACATGTTGGACGGCTACCCCCTGGCATTATGGTACGGAAGACCCTGGTCGTACGTCGGCTGACCTGCCTTATTGCTCACGCAGTGGCGACAGAGTGGGTTTTGAACCTGAAACCTCGTTCGCTTTGTTACTTAACCAACACGCCCAGATTTTTGGTTTAGCTACCCTCTTTTCAGTGGATTATTCCTATGTGGGCAGCTTGATTATGGACCACTCAAACGATCCGTTAAAAAACAGCGATGCTTACAATTTGGTTAACCTTCGTTGGCAACTTCCCGTGAGCATTGCCGACAGCGAGCTCATTTTGTGGATTCGCAACGCGTTCGACGAAGAATACGTAGCAAGAAACGCATTTGATGCACCATTTCAACCAGGCAAAATTATGGCTTATCCAGGCCAGCCGCGCAGTTACGGTGTTACCTGGACTACCCGGTTTTAAAGACAGAATGTGCTTAAAAACGAGCAGCAACGTTTTGCTGCTCCACTATATTTAACTTGGCAAGCGCCTGAGCGCTAATCAGCGCATGAACCCTATCGTCATTTATATCTATCGTGACCATTATGTTGTCACCGGCCAACGTTCTGATAGCTGAAACGCGTCCTTCAAAGCAGTTGACTAAGCTTGATTGTGAAACCGGAGGAAGCTCTATCACCACGCTTTGAGCATTCACCGCGATATAACTGGAACTTTGCAGCGAGTCAGGTTTTTCAGGCCGTTTAACAACAGAGTAAATACTGTCTAGCGCCGTATCACTAGTGATGGGACGACGTGAGAGCTCGTTCACTTCACCTCGCCATTCAACCTGTCCGTTGTTCAATTGAATTAAAAAGTCAGCATGTTCAAATAAATCAGGCAGATGGTGTGACACCAAAACAATCTTTATTCCTTGTTCTGTTAACGTGTGCAGGAAATCAAGAACTTGAGTTTTGAGTTTTGCTTCAAATGATGACAAGACTTCGTCGATTAACAGGACATCCGGTGCGTTTACGATAGCTCTGGCTAATGCGATACGTTGCTTTTCCCCGGCGGACAATTTATCACAGCTTCGATGCAGTAAATGTTTGCAATCTAAAGCAGTGACAACCTCTTCAATACCAAACCGTGACCGCTTTTCATATTTCTTACCTAACATTATATTTTGTCGAACGTTTAAGTGCGGAAATATTGTCGGGGCATGCGCAACCATTCCAATTCGCTGCTCTTTCAATAACAGATCGGTGTTACATGCACAGCAGGCTTCCAATCCTGCAAGGCAGCGCAACATAGTGGTTTTACCTGCCCCTGATGGGCCAAAAACCCCCAGAAATTTAGGTTCATTTTCGGTATTGATGTTTATCGACACATTCGCTTTTTCGTGTGAGATATCTATTTTCATAGCGTTCTCCTGGCACGATTTACCCAAAACAACGTGGTGAGTAAACTTAATGACATCAGCAACATAACCAGTGCTAACCAATGTGCTTGTTGATACCGAAGACTTTCTACATGATTGAATAACGCGATCGATAAAACCTGTGTTTCACCGGGTATATTCCCTCCCAGCATCAACACCACCCCAAACTCTCCCATTGTATGGGCGAAGCTTAAGCCAGCTGCGACAATAAAGTAAGGTCGAAGTAACGGAAGCGTTATTTTCCATAGCGTTGCCAGCTGGGACATACCTAGCAGTTGCGCCGTTTCCAGATAATGAGGAGCGAATTGCCTGAATCCGGTATATAGCGGCTGCACAGCGAACGGTAACGAGTAAATAACCGAGCCTAGTACCAGTCCCGAGAATGAGAAAGCCAGCGTCTCTTGGAATATCGCGTTCCATACGGCTCCTGCCAGTGACTCAGGTGAAAACATTACCAACAAATAGAAGCCTAAAACAGTAGGGGGCAACACCAGTGGCAACATCAAACAGGCCTGCACGAAATACTTACCTGGATGCTTCCACTTCGCCAGAACCCAGGCAAGCGGCGTTGCGATTAACAGAAGAATAATCGTGACAGTAAACGACAATTTAAGCGTAAGCCAAATAGCCGTTAAATCGCTGGCCGATAAACTACTCAATCGGATCGTATCCTTGTTGATGAAGAACCGTTTGCACAGGTTTACTTAATAACAACTCGATAAAACGTTTAGCCCGCGGATGGTTACTACCTTTTATTATCGCCCATTTTTGTAGGATCGGCTGGTGATACTCATCGGGCACAAGCCAGACATGTTCTTGCCTGTTTGCGACCAGGGAATAGGCAACAATCGCCCTATCCACGTATTGTGTCTCATAGTAGTTAAATGCCTGCAAAACATTCCTGCCATACACCAAAGATGGCAATACTTGCTGCCATAAGGATAGCGTGGATAAAAATTGTTCAGCGGCCTTCCCATAAGGAGCTATATCAGGATCAGCGATGGCAATTTTCGTATTAGCCGCCAGCGCATAGGTTTTCAGACTATTAAGAGATGGCTGTGTCAAAATTCGGTCGATGTACGCCAACCTGCCGATTGTATAGATTCCGGTTTGTGACTTAATTACTTTATCGTTTTCAACAAGTTTGTCGACATAGTAGGTGTCTGCAGATAAAAACACATCGAATGGTGCACCACGAGCTATCTGCGCATACAACGCGCCTGTTGAGCCTTCAGAACTCACCACGTTAATATGTTTGAAGTCTGGTAAAGCCAGTAATTGCTCCAAACTACCGGCAAAATTCGACGACACTGCGACGCGCAGGGCTTTACTTTCCGCAGGCTCTACGAAAAAAGTCCACACTATAAAAAGCAAACACGCACGTACAACTAACATGTATACCCAGTTCTTACCATTTAGCAGCGGCGTCATCGTCTGATTGTTTAACATCAACCCACTTACTGTCACTGCCCAGGTGTTCTTTTTTCCACAATGGCACATTTTGTTTTAACAGGTCCATTATGAATGATGCGGCTTCAAAGGCAGCCTGTCTGTGCGCTGCTGCGCAGCCCACCCAAACGATAATTTGTGAGTGATCGATCCGTCCCACTCGATGCACGAGGCCAACCTCTTCCAAGTCAAACCGAGAAAGCGCTTCTTCAACGAGCGATGTCATTGATTTTTCTGTCATACCAGGATAGTGCTCTAAAGATATTCCATCAATATTGCCATTCTCGTTAAAGTCCCTTACCAACCCACAAAAAGTCACGAACGCCCCACTCTTTTTCAACCGTTCCCGCATCCCAGCAGATTCAGCTTCAGGGTTAATCGCTTCCTTCTGCACTCTGACAAACATGTCAGCCCCCTGTTACCGGTGGAAAAAACGCAATTTCATCACCATCATTTAACTTATGCTCTGGCTTAACCATAAGGTGATTACATGCAATCAGAGGCTGCATAGAAAAAGCCCGTCGCCATTTATCATCAGAACGTTCAAGCTGTTTTTTTAACTCAGCGATACACATGCTTTTTTCATAGGGAAATAACATTTCATCTACTTGAGTTATTTCGCGAATTTGGGCAAAACATTTGATTTCAATCATTGCTCATCATCACTCAACTTATAATGGCCTGATTTTCCGCCTTTCTTTTCCACTACTCTGATTTGCTGGATTTGCATTGCAGGATCCACCGCTTTACACATATCAAACAATGTTAAAAGGGCAGCAGAAACCCCACTTAACGCTTCCATCTCAACCCCTGTTTGGCCACGTAACTTACAGAAGCACATCACTTTAATGCATTGGCGTGATACATCTATCTCAAATTCCACTTGCACTTTGCTTAAACTCAGTGGATGACAGAGCGGGATCATATCACTGCATCGCTTGGCCCCCTGAATCCCGGCGATCCTGGCTACCGCTAAGACATCGCCTTTAGCGAGGCTTTGCTCCCGGATACCCTCAATGACCTGCTTAGACACACGTAAGTAGCCAATGGCTGTAGCTTCACGAACGGTATACGCTTTTTCCGTTATATCCACCATATTGGCGTTACCAGAACCATCTATATGAGAAAAGTTACTCACACTGAATATTCTCCTCTGACACTACCCACAAACAGTATGCTTTAGACAACAGCCTTGGTTGTTCTACAACAAACCTCATCAAAATCCTATCGACTGCCTCACGAATAAAGCGAACGTTCAGGTCACTGAACGAAGATGGCGACAACAGCCGCAGTCGCCAGCAACAACCTCACAATCCTCCGCTTCACTTTCGCTGACGCCACTAGTTAAGGTGATGCCCAACGCAACCTTCACACGCGGCGCCGATATCTGACAATTAGATAGGCGAACCTGGAGGTAATGGCTTAATTTCGAATTTCATCGGCCAATTACCTGTCTGCCAATACTGTTCAAAATATGCCGATAGGACACTTTTTGCTGGATGTCTGCTTTTTGATGACAACCAGTTAGCAAATTTTTTCAGACTTGACTGCATGGCCAGACGAACCTCAGGTGCCAGCTCTTTAGATTCCGTTGCATCTATCACTGCATTAAGCGCAACCAGTTGCAATCTCGACTTCAATCCATAATCTGCTTGCTTCTCCTGATACCAGTGGGTATCGAAAATGCGCTCCACCAGATTTGTAATATCCGGCAACCCCTTGTTGAGTTGGCTCTGCCACGCCAGTCGATTTAAACGCTCAGGGGCAAGTAGCAATGAAAAACCATAGGCAGCGGCCGCCTCTGCGGCACTGACCGGATCAAATGCTCTGCCCATCCGCCCCTTGAAGTGCTCCCGGGTAATATCATCGCCAATAATTGTCGGAGTGATAAGCGGTAAGATATCGTCAGGTATACGCAAATAGCTGGCAGATGTTGCCTCTATTATTAGTTTAATTGCTTGTTTCTGTGTTTGCGCATCTACTATTTGTTGGCCTTTAGCTGGTTGATCGGACGACTTAACCTCATATTCGTATATCAAACCACCCACTTGCTTGGCAACTGCAGCTAATTGATATCGATGCAGTAAATAAATTGGCACTAAAACGTCTTCGATAGCAGATAAACCTTGCCCCTCTTGAATCGTATCAAGGCCAATATTCTCCAAAGCGAGTTTTCGGATCGCGGAAATTTCGTTAAATGCGCCAATGGGATCGCCTCCGTTATCCCACATATGACCATTGCCCGAAGCCTCAAAACTCGCGCGCGTGTCGGCATCCGTTTTATAGCTCAGCTTTTGTTGCTGCGCGGCGTTAATTTGTTTGGCTAAACCGGCTTTTTCTGAAGAATTGGAAAAATCCTGATAACCGTAAGCAATGGCATGCTTATCCCATTCCCCTATACCGGTATCGTAGGCTTGTGTGAGTGACAGCTTGTCGTTCTTCAGTTCAATCAATGGATGCGGATAGTCCATTACCGACGCCCGGTTGTCTTCGGAAGCGGCAAAGTTGTGCGCCAACCCTAAGGTGTGTCCAACTTCATGCGCCGATAGCTGACGTATACGAGCAAGCGCCATTTCTAGCTGGTTTTCGGTTGAACCACCCTTTTTTGCAAAGGGGCTGGTTAGTCCCAAAGCGATAAGATAATCTTGTCTGACCCGCAACGACCCCAAGGTGACGTGTCCTTTGATGAGTTCACCTGTTCTGGGATCGACCACCGACGAACCGTAGGACCACCCACGAGTAGCACGATGTACCCACTGGATCACGTTATAACGCACATCCATCGGATCCGCATCTTCAGGTAAGATTTTGACCTGGAAAGCATCTTTATAGCCTATTGCAGAAAATGCCTGGTTCCACCAGCCAGCGCCTTCTTTTAACGCCGAAAGTACTGGTTCAGGAATGCCGGGATCGAGGTAGTAAATGATGGGCTCAACAGCTTCGCTTTGTTGAGCTGTTGGATCTTTCTTCGCCAGGCGGTGACGAATGATATATTTTTGTTCCATTGGCTCGGCGATAGCAGTGGCGTAATCAAAATAAGAAAACTTCCAGTAGCCGGAGTACGGATGAAACACTCTGGGCTGATAACCTGCATCAGGTAACTCTACAAAAGAATGGTGCATATGTACGGACAAACTATTTGCATCCGGCGCCACCTGGTATACATATTCTCCAGGATCCCCCTGAGAGGCAAATGTGATAAGCGCTTCGAGTTCCAGGTTTTTCTCAAAACCTTTACTTCGCTGAAGAAACACTCCGCTTCGACTGCCATCCAGTGCATAAGCTCCTTGCTTAGTATCCTTAAGTCGCTTGACCACGCCATGAACATCACTTAATAAGTAAGGGGTGTAATCGATCAATACCGTATCATTATCAGCCGCTACCACACTAAATCCGGCAATAACAGAAAGCGCGAACGCTTCTTCAATACTTTGCAACTCGGCCTGGTTTTTTGTTACTGCCCGAAACCGTGTATTAATTTGGCTTAGAAGAACTTTATTACCATATCGAGAAAATTTAACCAGACGCGTATCGCCCAATTGCCCCCGATCCAAGCCAATATCGTTCGAGCCCAAACCCCGAGGTAAACTGGTTTGAAACAACAGTTCCTTATCGAGGGTGGCCAGTTCTAAATAGACTTTGTCTTCCGCTTTATCATAGTAAAAGGGAATGAAACCCTCATGTCGCTGCATTGAACTTGTCATTTCAGCAATACCTGGCAGTGCGGCGAAGGCCTGCATACTAAGCACCCATAATGCAAAAACGAATACCCTAATCATGCTGTTTCCTTTGTTTTATTTATCTTTTTTTTAATTTGTTCACTTAACCCTGAAAAACGTTGCTGGCGCGTTTGTACCGTCTGCACGAACACATCTTGTTCGCATATGAAAATGCAGCTTTGTTTTGCTCGCGTTAGTCCAGTATAAAGCAACTCGCGGCAATTTAAGCTTAACTGCTGCTCGGAAGCGGCTTTTGGCAACATTAACACCACATGAGAAAATTCCGATCCCTGCGACTTATGTACCGTCATTGCATAGGCAGTCTGCACCGCTGGCAAACGAGCCAGACTGACTGCGCGAAGGGATTTAGTTTCCGTTTCAAACCATGCCTTTAAGTTACCATTTTGGTCCGGCCACACAACCCCCACATCACCATTATAAAGTTTGTTTGCGTAGTTGTTCTCCAGCACCATGATTGGTTGACCTGAATAAAAACGTAAGGATTGCACACTGGTCGTAAAATCGGTTTTTACCGCTCTTTGCCGAGCAATCTGTTCAATCTGTTGATTGAGCCTGTCGACACCAAACGGTCCCTTTTTGACTGGGGTAAGCCACCTGCAAAACTGGGCCGCGCTGAGAGCGTCGGCTGCACTTGCGGCGGTGAACAGGTGACCGAAACTTTGTTCTATTAATATTGGCAATTTGAGCAGAAAGTCTGCAGGGGGAATGCGCAACACCGACTGGCTCTCAAATACCTGTTCGTGCTGCGCTGGCGAAACTGTTACCAGCTGCTGCCAGGCACCCGATGAGTCACCGCATTGGATCAACTTCGCCATATCCGCTAACTCCCCTTTGAAACGCTGTGCTTTCTGTAAGGTAAAGGTGAAGGGTTGCTCTTCTAACTGACTTATTGGTAAGGACAGCGTGCTATTAAGTTTCATTATGTGCGCATAGGTGGCGGCATTCACTTGGTTAGTCGATTGCTGATCAGCGACCAACGCCTCAAGCACATTGCCCGATTCGATGGCAGGGAGCTGGTCGGCATCGCCAACCAAAATAAGCTTACAATCCGGTTTCAACGCTCTAACCAGCCTTACCATCAGCGCTAAATCCACCATTGATGATTCATCTACAATCAATACATCACAATCTATGGGATTATGCTGATTTTTTCTGGTTTTTACTTCATAGGGGCTTACACCTAATAATCGGTGCACGGTCACAGCCTGAGTTGGAATAGACGGTATCCATTCAGCTAACTGCTGAGATTTTAATGCTTCAATACTTTGAGATATTGACTCGCCAAGCCGCTGCGCAGCTTTACCTGTTGGCGCTGCCAATTGGATAGTCAATCCGCCCCCCGCCATACACTGTAGCGCAAATAGGATACGAGCTACGGTATACGTTTTTCCCGTGCCCGGACCACCATTAATAATACAAAATGGCAAAATCAGACTCGCTGCTGTTGCCACCTGCTGCCAGTCTTCTGATTGTAATTGATGAGGAAAAAGTGACGGCCAGATTTGTTGCAACACATCGTATTGCTGTTGCGTTAAGTTTTGCTGGTTATGTCGCTGACATATAGCGGTCGCTAACTCGTTTTCAAATGACCAGTAGCGTCTTGTATAGAGGCGAGTATCCTCCAGCAGAATAACCTCCCCAGGAATTTGTGAACACGCTTCCTGGCAGATGCGTTGCAGTTCATTAACCGTTGGCAATGGCCACTTGGCTTCATCGTTATTCAGGCAATATGCGGGTTTTCCTGCTACAGCCAGCAAATCTAAGCAGGTATGCCCCTGACGCTGCGCGACGCTTAACATCAAAATGAGACTAAACCACACTGCCTGTGACCTTTCATCCAGGTCGGGCGTTTCTGACAGTAGGCTGGCCGTGTACCAGTCAATAGCCTCAACCCCATCCAATGAGTGTGTTTCCTTGGCAAGCATATTTGAATTAATCAGCTTCATAAGACGTGATCCAAAGGCTGTTTCATATCGAAAGCTGCGTCTAATTCATCCAGTAGCAATGGAGAAATCTGGCTAAAAAATACGCCTTCGTAATTTTTATTATCAGGATGCATGCCTCGCAGATATAAATAGAAAACACCACCGAAATGAATTTGCGGCTCGTAGTTGGGCAGCATATGTTGCAAATAACGATGTAACGCAAGGGCGTAAATTAAATATTGTAAGTCATATAGATGGTGCTGATTATTCCTCGCTATTTGTGCATAGGCATAATCGGCAAAGTTATCCCCTAAGTACGTTGACTTATAATCAGCCACATAATATTTGCCTTCCCATTCAAAAATCAGGTCGATGAAACCGTGCATCATTCCGGTTAACACATTTTCACCCGGCATTTTTAGCGGAACGGGCTCACTTATCACTTCACTTCGATGGCGGTTAACCACCTTAGTGAGTTTATTGCTATTTAAGTCCCTTACAGGGAAATAAAATTTGGCTTCTCGAATTGTACTCGTCTTATCTATGGCCGCCATAGACAAGCCGCGCAATGCTGGGCTTAAAGGCGTATCCAAGGTTTCATCCAACCAGTTAAAAAGAGCGGTTTGCTGATTTTCCATCACGATATTGTGACGTTTGAGCACTGACTCCACATTGTCGCACCAGGGTTGTGACGAGTTTACCCGGTGTGAAAAGTCTTTTTCTTCCAGTAGATCGTGTAATAAATTTCCGGCCGCAGCTCCTTTTTCAAAAGCAAAGCGAAATGGAAGCGATTCGGAAGACGCCCGTTCCTCATCAGTAACAGGAAAAACCGTTGCAATACTTTCGCGCTCACGCTGATCCTGGCGGGTTATGGCTTCAAATCGCGCGATGGAAGAGAACGAATAGAGACGCCAGTCATCTTGTACAGAACCGGTAAAATCATTGCAGCGTAGAGATTGTGGAGCGCGTTTGCTGGTTTGTTTCAATTTCTGAGCTTGTTCGGGTGCAATTTCAATCACAGCAGTATCATATGGTTCACTGGCAATAACCTGCAGTTGATCTAACCAGTTATCTTTTATCTGCACGTTACACGCATTCGCTAATGCAGACGACTCACTGCCGGAAAATGGTGCGACTCCAAGATAACAACGATGGGCAGCGCGCGTTACTGCCACATACAACAGCCGCATGGCTTCAGCATTACCTTCCGCGCGACAACGCTCGATGGCAGCGTAGGTTGCGCCAAGTTGTAGCGTTTGCTTTTTATTTTTATCATCGTAATAGCGAAACTGCTGAGCAAGTTGATTACCAGCCTTTACCGGGTCACGATAATCACTGGCAAATGGAACAAATACGATAGGATACTCAAGCCCTTTTGAACCATGCTGAGTGACAATTTGAATCAAATGGGCATCACTTTCCAGACGCTGAATATACTCACTGGCTAAGCCAACATCGTTAATGTGGTTGTCTAACCACAATAACAACCGTTCTCCCTGGCGTGACGGAATAGTGGAGTGTTGAAGTACTTCCGCAAGGTGCATGTAATTTGTCACCTGACGCTCTACGTCCTCTGACTGACTGATGAAGTGACGCTTGAGTAGGTGGATAATCACACTCATACACCCTTGTTGCTGCCACAGGTTTTTTAATTGCGTCATCATCACAACAATTTCATCCCATTGTTGTTCATCTTCACTATGTAAACAGCTGATCAGCTTAGCTGCCGAGATCCCCAGTAAAGGGCTGGTCAACGCCGCGCGTAACGCATGGGTATCAGAAAAATACCAGATCCCCATTAATAGTTTTTGCAAATCCGTTGCTTCTGCACTGGTAAACAGGTTTTCTTTATTGCTTAAAAACACTGCACTAAGTCCGGCTTTCGCCAGCGTATGCTTAACCAAATTGGCTTCGTGAGTACTTCGCACTAAAATAGCGATATCTTTAGGCTGAACAGCTGCACTCCCTAATGTAGCCTGCTCAAACAAGCGGATAATTTCATTGCTCAGCCAGGTAGCCAGGCCTCTTTGCAAGTTTACTTTATTTACCGAGAGGTGCGCGTCTTCGGACAAGTACGCATAGGTTAACGCACTTCGCGTTTTATCAGGATCATTTAACGGGGTGCTGACGGCCTTAGCTTTTTCGGCATATTTAACCGGTTCGTAAGCAATATCGAATCCAAATACATCCGCGGCCTCTTGTGATAACTTATTGCCATAAAACAGCCGATTGTACGCATTGACCATGCCTTGAACAGATCGCCAGTTAGTGTCCATTATCCACCGATAATCTGCCTGTCGGGACGCTTGCAGATAGGTAAAAATATCCCCCCCACGAAAGGCATAAATAGCCTGTTTGGGATCGCCAATCATCATCAATAATGAGTTTTCATCCCCCTTGGGGTAAACGCTATTAAGAATACGGTATTGAAAGCTGTCGGTATCCTGAAACTCATCAATGAGTGCCGCCGGGTATAACTCCTTCAACTGCGCTGACACGCGCGCTTCCGGATCGCTTACCTGCTCAGCGAATATGCGGATTAAGTCATCAAAATCCAGCACGCCTAGCTGGCGTTTTTGCTTAGCTACGTGTTCCCGGATAAACAAAATACCGTTGTGAGCCAAACTAATTGCAGCCTGTTTTTCAAGGCGTGACTGCGCCTCTTTATCATATTCAGCAATGATGCCTTTGACTTTATTAATAAGACTTTTAAGGGGTTCAAATAACTCTTTTAATTCACTATTCCCACGGTAGCGATTGCCATTGATGAAGCCTCCCACTTGCGTTTCAGGAGCTACAAGTTGCTTATTTGATAACCACTGCAATACTAATTGCCATTCCTCCAGGCGCACCGCCGCATCTTTTCTGCCTTCTACCAGGGTCGCCAGAATCAGTGGCTCATGTTCTAGCAATTGAGCTGTGACATCAACAAATGATGGTGCAAGGCGAGCCTCAACGTTAGCAAAATTTTCTGCCTGATCTCGCTGTTGTTCGTCGGCGTCTGGTACGTAGGGCGCTAACTCTGCGTAAATCGCCTGGCGAAACTGGGCCAGGAAGACCTCCGGTACATGCCAGCCTTGCTCTGCCAGTAATTCATATTGCTGAGGGTTGGTGGCAAGAATACGAACCCAGTCCTGACAAGCTTGTACATAGAGTGAATTTGTATCCGTCAAGAGTGTTTGCTTCATCGGCACTTTGCTTTCAAAGGCCAACTGGCTAATCATCTTTTTACAAAAGCCATGTATCGTAAACACAGCAGCTTCATCAAGCTCCAGCAATGCGGCACTAATAAGCGCGATCCCATGTTCTCCCGGCAGCTGTTGATACAACGCGTGATACACCGGATCATGGCTTTCACCCACCCTGCCCTTATTCCTGTGAGCCTGCTGCCAGATAGACAAAGCCTCTCGTAAAGTCTCAGCAATACGCCCGCGAATTTCTTCAGTGGCAGCATTGGTGAAGGTCATCACCAAAATTTGCTGCACCGCCAAACGCTTTTCTATCAGCAAACGGAGATATAACCGGGTGATATTATAGGTCTTGCCAGTGCCGGCACTTGCTTCAATCAAGTGCCTACCAAAGAGTGGTAAAGTCACGACATCCAATGGCTGGGTCATTCGTTTTGTCATACTTTCTTACTCTTAATATCAAGCGGCATCGCAGAATATAAGGTTTGCATATCAGTTAAAGGAAGCTCTTCTGACGCTAAACCTGCTGGATAAAACAGGCGAACATAAGGATCCTGATTAAGCCCACTTATTGTACCTTGTCCATTAAGCTGGTTCGCCAGGTGTACCGTTCCTTCAATCGAATCACACCACTCTGACAGCCTTTGATCTTGTGGCAACTTCTTAAGAAGTTCATGCGCTAACCCGGCGAAACACGGATAAGGTTTACACGAGGCGCATTGGATCATTGTCAGGGCGGAATGAATCAAGACACTGGCTTGATCAGCCTCAACCGGATCTATCACTGATTTATAAACGCTAGCCTTTCCATCACTCCATTTAAGTGCATACACTTCCATGCTTTTTTGTACGTTATTCAAATTAAATAACCGGGTAGTTAAGATTTGCTCAACTAGTCGCTGAGTAGTCTGCGAGCCATAGTGGTACAACACGAGCCGGCTTTCTTCTTCCCAAACTGTCGCTGAAAGGCGGGCCCCGTCAAGCTCAGTTACAATTGTTTTTTGCTCGCCTTCTGACCTGCAAACGGCATCAAATAACATTTCAGCAGCCGATTTCCAATTATCCATCACTACCCTGGCAAGTGGTGTTGCTGGTAACTCACCACTTAGCTCAATAATCCGTTCAATTGCGCTAACATCCCGTTGTTCACGCAATGCTTCACCCATCTCCTGCACTGATTGATAACGGGTTAGCGCATCGGTAGTAAACGGCTCTGCATCATCAAGCAGCATGCTATCTGACTCTAAATATACAGATAGCTTATTGTTAGCAAAAAATTTAAGGGGGTGAGACAGACAACGGGCCATTTGCGTAGCTGACATATCCAATTTCGGCTCAATAGCCAAGGGGGGGAATTCAGGATTAACTTTGTTTGCACTCAACTGCAGTTGCTGAGCCAAGCGCATCCAGCCACGATCAAACGCAGTGGGCTTATCGATGAAATTAGCTATGCTGTATGCGTGTAATGCATGTTGTTTAACCGGAAATTCATTACCCTTTTCCAAATAACCGTTATTAATCAACGCAAGGAATTCCGCCAATACCAGGCTTGGCTGACGCTCACTATTATCCTGAGCATGCCTGCCCTGATAACTCAGGTACAGATGGCTTCGTGCTGACAAAATAGCCTCTAAAAACAAGTAACGATCTTCCTGTCGTCTAGACCTGTCGCCTAGCCTGGCCGGCGCTTTCGCCATCAAATCAACACTCATTGGCTGGCTCTGCCGGGGAAACTCGCCATCATTCAGTCCCAGAATACATACCACCTTAAAGGGGATGCTACGCATAGGTAACATGGAGCAAAAGGTAACTTGTCCGGTATGAAACTGGCTGCCGGTATCCGGCCTGGAAAATCGCTTGATCAGCAATTCTCTTACTTGAGAAAGGTTCAACTCCTGGGTGTAATGTGCATCCTGACAGTGTTCCTCTATGGCCGATGCGGCCTGATTGATTTGCTCCCAGGCGTATTCATGAGTTGGAAGTGGTGCAAAACAATGGTCACGAAGCTTGATCAGAAACGTGCTCCACTGGCTGGGTGACCTGTGAACTTTAAGCTCTTTTGCATACAAATGGAGTTGATTGATAATCTGGATCAACTGCCCTAGCACCAAACCGCTCTGCCCCTCTACATCTGGAACGGTAAGCAACTCGTCTACAATGATTGGTGAATCCTCGGCTAATAAGCCGGTAAGTAAGCGTTTAAGCCCCCACTCCCAGCTGTACACTTCGGTTGCATTGTCATGCGCAATAACGGCCGACTTTTGTTCAGCATCTAATCCCCAATGAATATGCGTCTTTCGTAACCAATGAGTAATCTTCTCGAGTGACTCGCTGGTTATGCCAAATTTCACTTGCACACTTTCAAGACGCAGATACGACATAATTTGATTAACGCCAAAGCGGCTATCAGGTAGATGCAACAATTCCAGGAAGGCGGCAATCAGTGGCTCAGCATCTAATGGAGCCCGATCTGCAATAGAGCATGGTAAGCGGGTTAATGATAATTCGTCATTTGAAGGCTTCCCTACCGCACTAAATACCGTACTGACCAGGGGGGCGTATTGCTCAACGGCTGGGCACATCACCACGATATCGGAGGGGCGGATTGATGGATCGTTCTGCATCAAAGTGAGCAATTGATCGTGTAACACCTGTATTTCTCGGAGCGCGCTATGCGCTGAAGAAATGATCACGCTATTGTCTTCAGGTTTAAAAGTGGCTAATTTTTCTGGAGAGCTGGCATGAAGTACATCTTGCTGAATCGTCCAAAGCAATGAGCGCGACTGCGGTAAAGACGATACGTTTTCCTCAGCATCGAACGCACTCACTTCAAATGTTTGTAGTGGAAGGAGTAAATTAAACAGGTCACGACCTTGTTTGCCCAAGTTATTTAGTAAAGGGTTGGCTTGCTCTTCATTTGCAAATGCCTTCATTCCTTGTTCACGAAGCTTTTTCGCTAATTGCCTGTCGCTTACTCCTTCGCCCCAGTAGTTAATACTGGGATTAAGATGAAAAATATGAACCGTGGTGTGTCGGGCTAGCGCATCTAAAAAAGTGACGAGTTGCGGAGCCATTGTATTGATTGCGAAAACAATCACATGCGGCGGTAATTGTGCAGATGTGTCTTTCTTTAATGATGCTAAGGTTAACTGGTGTAAGCCCGCTGGATGTAATGGCTCTTGATCAGTTAATTGCTGCCAGATGAGTGCCTGCCATTTTTCATCTTGAATTCCGTCCAAACAAAACTGTCTGTTTTCCCATGTAGCCAACCAATCAGGACGATATAATAAGTATTGTTCGAATACGTCAGCGATTGCCGTAGCAAACTGCAAGCGCAATGCAGACTGCTCTGTTTCGTCCGCTTGCTTTTGCCAATACTCACAAACGGGCTTTGCGTCTTGATGTTGACAGAACTGATCGCTTAGCAAGATCTCATCGATTCGCCAAACCAGCACTTCCCGTCGATAGGCTGACTGCTTTGGCACTTGATCTTTGCCCAGTATGTTTCTTGCTGTATCCCACATAAAGCGAACAGGCAAAGGAAACTGCAAATTCATAGCAATGCCATGTGATTGAGCCAGTTGCATACTCAACCAATGTTGCATACCGGGGCTTTCAACCAGAATGGGGGGTGTTGAAAAGACACTCCCTGGTTGCTCATTTAATAATGCACTGAGCAAATAACTTAGGTGTTCTAATTTATTGGAGGGGTAAAGTGCTAGCAAGGGTGTAATTTATTGATATTTTGGTTTTCTTTACGTTACCAGTTTATCCTGCTGTTGCGAACCTATTTCAGTAAGAAAAAACCCATACAGATTTAGGACACGAAAACCTGTATGGGTAAAAGCAACCACAGCAACAGAGCTAGCCTAATACCCCGTACAGCGCTGCAGAAGCTTGTAGCCACGAGCAAAATGGCGACAACATGATAGTCTTATCAATATCAATGCCAAAACATTTTGTCCAATCGTTTCAATGCCTTATAAATTTCGCAAGACATCGATGCTGATCACCATGCACACTAGCGGGCTACTTGTGCACCAATATTGCGCAAAGCCATATTCACTTCCTATCCGACGGTCATTTAGTTACACTTGCCCGATTATGTGTTTAATTGCAGGCTTATTATGTTATCTCAACAACAACTCGCCACCATGCTAAGTTTACAAAATAAAATGAATACAAAAGTAAATGACCAGTGGTTAACTGCCGGTTATGGCTATTTACGTGCCGCCATGGTGGAATCGGTCGAGGCAATTGAACATCACGGATGGAAGTGGTGGAAGTCGCAACAAAAAGATTTGCCACAACTTCAGATGGAACTTGTCGACATCTGGCACTTTGCATTATCGGCCTGCATTATTGATTATAACGGGGACGTAGAAGCTGCCGCCAATGCGATTTCAGCCCAATTGGCGCAGGCTCAGCCACATGTAATGTTTGATGGGAATGACTACAATCCCGACACACTTTCATTATTAGATAATTTAGAGTTAATGGCAGGATTATGCGCTGCGAAACGCTTTAGCGTTCCTTTATTCATGCATATCGTAGGTCAATGCGAAATGTCGGGTGAAGAGCTTTACCGTCAGTACGTGGGGAAAAACGTGCTTAACTTCTTTAGACAAGATCACGGTTACAAAGAAGGAAGTTATGTAAAAAACTGGCAAGATCGGGAAGATAATGAACACTTGGTAGAAATACTTGCGTCACTGGATATTAACTCAGAGCACTACAGCGACGATATTTACCAGGCCCTAAAAAAACGCTACCCAGCATAAACGTCTTGTAGCACAAGAGCGCTTTGCTTTTTAAGTTTTTAACTTTGAGAGTGATAGCGCTTAGCCATTTCTTCATATTTCTTACAGGAGTCTGTTTGCATATTGGACTCTTCTATTTCATTACAACTAAGATTTGCCATTGATTGCATGCAAGCAGTAGCAGGCTCTATCAGTTCGTGAGTAGTTTCTAATTCGCTGAACTGTTGTAAATTGCCGCACATATTTTCCAGTACCTCATCCACCATGCCACGCATTTCGGGCGTGAGTCCCTGCTCTCGTTGCATTTGCTCAAAAGTACATTGCTTCACTTTTTCACACAATTGATCAGATGCCATTTCGAAGGCTTTCATATCTGCATATGCAGAACTGCCGCAAAACAGAAAAAAAGGCAGGAGTAAGGAAGAATGTTGCATGTCAGGCCTCACTGGTAAAAAACATGGAAAACATCCTTCATTAAAGCATTGCGCGCGTAAAAAGCAAAAAAGGCGATGCTATATGCAATCGCCTTTTTGTATGCGCAAGCTACCTATTAAAAGATATAATTGACCGCAAAGCGAACTAAAGACGCATCGTCAGCATCATTAATATCGCTATCGAACTTGGTTAAATCCGCTTTCAGTGCCACATTAGTATTCCAGTCGTAACGAACACCTACTGAATAGCTATTGCTCTTTTCAATAAAAGGCAGTTGCAGACCGGTGACTATTGCGGCCGCCTGGCTTTTGTATGGTTCTGGGAACGAATTAACTTTATCCAAAAATTTAATATCTTGATCTGCATCCGTCCATTCCGCAGTAACAAATGGAGTAAATTTATCTACTCTGATACCCGCTGTAAGATAGTAGTTCACACTATCGATGTAGAAGCTGTCGTCTATCGATACTTCGGTTATTTCTCCCGAAACAAACCAGTTAAAATTGTCATACTCAAGCCCTATTCCAGTAAAGGTGGCCAAATCATCATCAGCATTAACAAGATTTGATAACGCAGGGGCGATTTGAGTAAGTCCTGCTAAAAATGGGGAAAAGGCAGGGACATTGAACGTTGTGTCGGCTCTTCCAACTACGCCTCTGGCTTTAAAATTTCCGTAGGTTACATCAGCAGTAGCAGTCATAACATTATTGGCTCTGATGTTCCCGCTTTGTCCTTCAACATCAAAGTCTGTGTCAATAGTGCCGTAAGATAGCTGTAGATTGTATTCAAGATCACCCGAATAATTACTGTAATCAACCCTGACTCCGTCAAGGTTATTAAACGGCACCCCGTACACAGATTCAGGCGGTGCCACCCAGTGATAAGAGTAACCCACATCAAGTGACGCCGAATAACGGAACAAAGGTAAACGTAATCGCCCTGCGGATACGCTCAAATTATCTGTGGCAGAATACGTCATGTATGCCCATTCAAAATCCACATCATAGTTATCGCTGCCGCGTGCAACTAACTGACCAGTTGCAGTGATCTTATCATTTACATCACCACTCAACTGAATGGCAAACAAACTTTGTTGGTCGAATGAAAAATTTTCATCATAGCCATACAGTGTGTCATCACTGCTGGCCATTCCAGTAACCAAGTTGGCGAACCCATTAATTCGCACTTCCGCCTGAGCGCTGGTGCTAACCGCTAGTGCAACGGCACTAAATACAAATAATTTACGCATAATTCTATTCCTGACTTATTTAACTGAAACAACTTTCACAGCATCGGTAACAGCGTTGCTATCAACATAGCTAATCGCCGCAGGGTCAGATGCAACAGCTGCGATGGCAGCGGCGTCATTAGCGACCTCTTTAGGGGGAGTTCCTTTACCTGTGAAAACCAGTTTTGACCAATAAGCAGAGATTTGACTGGAATTACGTTCCAGAACCTGTTCATCAAACTGATTACGAGAATTTGCATCGCCTTTTTGATTGATCGGTGTCGCGATCCCACCGTCGGGAAACTTTTTCTCTTTGCCCAGAAAAATGCGTTTAACAGACTCATCATCTAGCGCACTACTATTTGCTGGATTCACGATCACAACAACTTCTGCTAGAGCAATGGGAGCAATACACAGCATTGCACCAGCAACTAAAGAAGTCATCATTGTTGCTTTTTTCATAGCGATTCTCTTTGTTATTTCAACTTGGGGCGCGCAATGTAAACGGTACAAATAAATCAGGCAATGATTTACGCCGCTGTCAAATCATACGTATATCAGCTTGCGAATACGTAACGCGAACGCATTAAACTTGACCTTAGGTTCACTGACTTAATTGAAATATTTTCAACAAAAAATTCTCAATTATTTTAATAAGATAAAATAGATGGTAGGCAGGAATTAACCATTCCAGTTGTCTTAGGCGAGTTAGCACACAAACATTAAATTAAATTAATGCACTCACTCGCCTGGATAGTTATGCTTCGATTCTCGCAATTTCAGCCTGGTAATGCGCCTGTATGATTGCTTCAAAACGTGACTCAAGGACATGTCTTTTTACTTTGAGTGTCGGAGTGAGTAACCCATTCTCGATACTCCACTCATTTTGCATTATCAGAATCTTCGAAACGACCTGATGACTTTCCAGGCTAGCATTGACCTCATCTAACGTGGCTTTAAGTGAGGCGTCGACTTCTGCCTGGGCTGAATGCTGTGCTTCTTCACCGAGTACCACAAGTGCGATGGGTTGAGGTAAGTTATTGCCTGTTACACACACTTGTTCAATAAATGCATTCTCCATCAACTTCGCTTCAATGGGTGCAGGCGTAACATATTTACCTTTCGCAGTTTTAAAAATATCCTTTAAGCGACCCGTTATTTTAATGTAGCCGTCATTATCAATGACGCCCTTATCACCCGTACGTAAAAAGCCGTCCTGGGTGAATACTTCTTCGGTTTTCGCGTCATCCAAATAATATTCTTTCATATTACATGGCGCTTTAACTTGTATTTCTCCTTCCTCAGAAATGCGTACATCGACCCCTTTATAGGCTTTACCAATGGTGCCAATTTTGTCATACCTAAAAGGAACACTCGCCGTGCCATAAGCGCTGTTTTCGGTCATCCCCCACCCTTCACAAATGGGGATATCTAGTTTAGCGAACCATTTGATCGTAGCTGGGGCGAGAGGTGCCGACCCGCTAGCGAACAAGCGGGTTTTATCTAAGCCCAAGCCTTTTTTTATCTTTTTAATAATGAGTGTGTTAACAATTGGAATTCGTAAAAGGGTATTAAGCTTTTTCTGCGGGATTTTCGCTAAAATGCCCATCTGAAACTTGGTCCACAACCTGGGTACAGAGACAAAAAGCGTAGGCCGGCAAGCTTGAACATCGCGCTGAAAGGTATCCAGCGACTCAACAAACGACACATGCGAACCGGAATACAAGCTGGCCAGTTCAATTAGTACACGCTCAGTAATATGGGCGAGAGGCAGGTAACTGATAAGCCGATCTTCCAGTGACGTCGTGAGTGGCTCCAGACAATGCTGTGCAGCCCAACAAATAGAATGATAAGTGTGCACGACGCCTTTGGGTACACCGGTGCTACCAGAAGTATAAATAATGGTCATCGTTGACTGCATATCAGGAATTGGCGACTCCGTTATGGGTGCACAGTTTATAAAATCCTGCCATTCAAATGTCGAGGGGGTCCCAGGATAAGGAAATGATACAGTTGGGTAACGTTCACCTATGGCCGCGAGTTGCTTTTCCGCATTTTCCAGTTTGCCGACGAACACCATTTTCACATCAGCATGCTCTAACACATGCTTAATCGTACTTTCACCCGCGGTAGCAAAAATAGGCACAGAGATGTGCCCTGCCATCATGATTCCCAGATCGGCAATAAACCATTCCGCACAATTCTTAGCAAAAATGGCAATCCGACTAGCGGGTTCTAAGTTTTGTTCATTTAGCCTGGCAGCGACTCGTCTCGCCAAATCGGCAACTTGCTGCCAAGTGTAATGGCGATATGAACCTCGATCAGGCTGTGATAAAAAGGTGGCATCTCCTCGCGTTTGTTCCCAGTGATAGAGCCGTTCCAGAGGGGACAGAATTTTTGCATTTTCGCTAACCAATGATGATATTGATGACATATTCACTTTTCACTTCCTGATGCGTAAGTATTTTACGTTTTGTGCACTCACCGATTAATTACCACACTCATTCGTAAAAACACAACATCGAAAAATGATATGTCGAACATTTAGTGAGCGTATATTTCAGTTCCACTGCTTGAAGAGTAACGCAGGAACTTCCTTCGCTGGTACAGGTTCAGAGTAATAATATCCCTGCTGACTTGCGCACCAGTTATTCGCTAAATAATGTGCCTGGAACTCGGTTTCAATACCTTCGGCGACACACTGTAAATTAAGCTTATGCGCTAAGTTTATGGTTGCCATGACTAATGCATTCTCACAATTTTCTTCACACACATCATCAACAAAGCTTTTATCGATTTTCAAAACATTAAGTGGGAACTTTTTAAGATAACTGAGTGATGAGTACCCCGTTCCAAAATCATCCAGTGCCAACGTAAACCCAGCGTCACGGAAGCGCTCCACTTGTCGCAGCGCTTCATCTGCATTTTCAATTAACATCCCTTCTGTAATTTCAAAGCGCAGTGCTGAAATCGGCAAATTGTGCTCTTTAAGTATTTGAATGACATAATCGAGATCAAATTCTGTCTTAAAGTGTAATGCAGATAAATTGACTGACATGTAGCCTTTGAAACCCTGGTCATACCATAGTTTCAGATCTTCCACACCACGCTCCATAGCCATTCGAGTTGCATCAATGATATAGCGAAGCTGCTCCAGCACTGGTACAAAGTCATTTGGTGCAATCGATGTGGATTGAATGCGGCAACGCATCAATAGTTCCACGCCCTCAGTTTGGCCGGTGACAGCATTCACAATAGGTTGATAATGGTTGAAGAACCCTTGCTCCTGCCAGGCAAGCTTGACTAAATTCTCCAGTTGCAATCTGCTTTTCGCGACTTCATTCATTTCGTTGGTATAATAAGTAAAGCCGGAAAGTGTATCTTTCTTAGCGGAATACATAGCCACATCGGCTTGCTTTAAGAGTTCGTTGGAGTCCTTTGCGTCATCCGGATAAAACGAAATACCAACACTACAAGAAACCCGCAGCACTTCTTTACCTATCGAAATGGGCGTTTCTACTGCTTCGATGAGATTCGCTACAATGGGTGTAATGCCGTCCAATCCGGTTACACCTTCGAGTACGATAACAAATTCGTCCCCGCCCAATCGGGCGACGGTATCATCCTCAGAAGCGATGTTGAGCATTCTGTTCGCTACCACCATTAGTAACTTGTCACCATAATCGTGGCCAAGTGAATCATTTATTCCTTTGAAGCGATCCAGATCTACAAACAACACGGCCACTTTTGATCTTTGGCGCCGAGCATGAGCTATCGCATGCTCCAACCTATCAAGTAACAAACTTCTGTTAACCAGGCCAGTCAACGCATCATAATTGGCAATTTTGATGAGCTTCCTTTCTGCATCTTTCTGCATAGAAATGTCAGAAAACACCAATAAATAGTGATCGATTTGCTCGGGTGACTTTTCATCGGCCACCGCCGTGATGTCAATTAAGACATCATATTTTTGTCCATCCAGCCCCTCTACCTGGCTCTCATCTTTAATAAAATCACAGGCAGATAGATTATTGAGCCGTTCATTAAATTGTTGCTCCAAAGCTGGAAACTGTTTGTATAACCGGCGAAACTGCTTTGACAGGTCTTTACTCGAAGACAAACCGAAAATGTTTTCAAATGCCGGGTTGATCGCTAATGGAACTTTATTTGAGTCAAATATTACCACCCAGTCACGAGTCTGCTTAAACGCTTCCCCGAACAACTTAACTTGTTTTTGTGCGCGATTCAGACGAAGGATCTGATTTTGACGGTGTTGAAAATAGATTACAGCTAACAGCAACAACAGAAAAATCATACTCCCGATTGCCAGGGGGGATTGAAATGGTGCATAAGGCATTGAGAATGTGATGGCAGCCGGTAGCAATGTATAATCAGAATGCTGTTTATGAGGATAAACTTCAAAGCGATAATCCCCTGCATTCAAGAAGCCGAATGTTATCCTCGGCTCTTTTGTTACCCCTTCGCTCACCACTTTTCCATCCCGAATGAGGCGGTAACGAAACGGCAGTTCACCGGTCAAACTGGTCATATTAGAAGAAAAGTTTACCGTCATGCCGTAATCGGTATATTCGAGGTCAAAATGCTTTCCAGAAAGGTTACTCATCGCTGTCTGTAACTTGCGCGAGTCTAACTTAACCGAGGTGATCACCAATGGCATGGCGAAGCGATTTTCCTCTGCATCGTTAAGAATTCTTGTTGGATCAAACAATAGCATACCGTTAGTTGATCCGAATGCCATCCGGTTATCTTTAAGTCTGACCGATGCTCCTTCATTAAACTCTGAAACAGGCAATTCCTGACCATATCGGTAGTTCTTTACCTGGTGCTTGGAAATCGAGTAATGGTGTAACCCGGAATGCGAACCAAACCATAGATTATCGTTCTCATCTGCGGTCAAACCATAAACAATATTTGAAAATAGCAGATTTTCTTCGTTGATCTGATCTGTTACCTCAAATGTGGTGGCATCCAATCCATAAATACCGTAACGCGGAAATGCCAGCCACAGCTTTCCATTGGCCATTGCATAAGATGACACCGCAGCGGCATTATTTTTTTGGTTCTCAGAAAAGTAAAAAACCTTTCTGGTTGAAAACGTTTTGGTATCAATTAACCAGAGGCCATCCAGGGTGGCTAGAAATATCTCGTCCTCGTAATAGGCATTACTGTTGAGGAACGTCACGCCGAATCGGGGGTCAAATTCACTCTCTGGTAAAGGCAATGCCTCAAGATACTGAGTATGCGGAGTGTAACGATAATATTTGTCTGCAATAAAGTAGATTCGGCCTTCTGCATCACGCCCTGAGCCAAATATAAAGTTATCGAACGCTTTGGCTGATTTTTCATCTTGTGTGGGCAGAATCGATGCAGAATTAGTGTGTGGGTCAAAGAGTTTTAACGAACTAAAAGTTTGAATAATAAGCTTATCTTCAAATGCTGGGAAAATTCTATTCACCAGAATTGACTCATAAAACTTTTTATCGCCTCTGGTCAAATAGAACTGTGACGAATGGGTAACCAGATTATGTCGGGTAAGGCCATTTTCCGTTCCAATCCACAGTGTGTCATCGTCCTGTTGCCAAAAACTCCAAACCGCATTATCACTTAGTACGGCCTTATTCTTCACTCCATTTTGTAGCGTTTTGATTAAGAGCGTTTGGGGTGACCAGTACAGTGCGCCACCATTTATCGAGCCTAACCAGATGTTGCCACTGGCGTCCATCGCTACGGTCTTGATAGACGTATTAGATAGTCTTACTTTCTCGTTGTCCGGTTCTACTATGTGTGACCATTGCCACATCCCCTGTACATTTGTCAGTTTAACTAAACCAATATCGGTTCCAAGCCAAAATGTCCCTTCAGACTCCTCGATTTGTTCCCATATGTTTAATTCACTGGTTACATGTTCAAATGACGCTGCAGCCCCATTCTTTTTTCGTACACTATCTATTAGTTCCTCAATATCAATAACAAACAACCCTTCGACCGTTCCCAGCCAAAATTGCCCGTTCCCATCTATGAGGAAATGTTTTACGTTGGCGTTATCAACATTTGCAGGCACATCACCCAAATAGCTAAGTTGTACCGGGGAGGCGTCAGCCCTGTCCAGATCAACCGCAATAAACTGGTTGGTTGACCCAATAAATAAAACATTTTGGTAAAGACTTATTACACGAATACTCTGTTCATTTTCACGCACAGAAGCGGGCATCCGATACAAAAGTGTTGTTGCGCCCGTTGCTCGGTCATAACGCAGAACTTCTTCTGCAAGCCCTATTATGAGTTCACCATCCTCTGTTTCAACAATACTAGAGGCAGGCTGAACCCATTCTGGGGAATCGTTGTAAGGTTGTTTAATGACGCTTTCAATTGTATTTTCAGACAAATCAAAGCGATAAACGCCATGCCCAGCCGTACTTATCCATAGGTCGTTGTTGCTATCTACAAAAAGCGTGGTAATACTGGCGTTGGTAAATACATTATCGGGGCCAGCAATAACTTCATTTCGATAGCCATCCCATCGGTTTAACCCACCGTCTGTAGCCAGCCAAACGAAGCCATCCTGATCAATGGCAATTTTGTTAATAGTATCCTGGGAAAGGCCGTGTTTTGATGAAAGGTATTTGAAAGTCGGATTAAAGACTATAGGTTCGGCACTTAATGCACTTAAATAAAAAGTAAAAAGAAGAAAGACAAACCCGTACTTCATACTGATAGATACCTGTATACGACCTTAGCCAGGGTAATTTAGCATGTATTCACAGATAATAAGCGATTTACCAAAGCATGAAACTCGTTGCAACAGTAAAGATGATATTAAAATGTGAATGTAGATTGGGTTCTTATAATAAACTACCAACAGTTTGATTACAAAATGTATTATGCCAGCGATTTATAGCTAAGCTGCAAACGGTAAAAAGCCCGGGTTTTAAACGATCTATTGCTGATGTAGCTGGACATTTAATTGATCAATAACTTCGGCCCATTCGGCATCTTCGATCAACGCGCGCTTTAAGAAGTCAGCCTGAGAATCATTCCAAAAAGGTGCTTCCTCAATATGTCGGCTGTCATTTAAACCACGGTGTTTTTCTATAAATTCCTCGATACTTTGATCACTGGCATCCAGGCCTAGTTGTACAAAAAGATCTCGCATAGTTGGTTGCTGTGTGTACATAAATCCCCCCTCTTTTAAAGAAAAATATCTCCAGCATGCTCATGCAGTTTCAACGCTGGCGATGAAGATAGGGATCATGCACATACACAGCTTTCATCTTTACAACGGACCGACTGAATAATTTTTTATATCACTAAAAATCTAATTGCTCTGAAAATTCTTCTGGCAACAACACTTCGCCTTCTTCTCCAGGCAACGGGCATACCATAACAAGCAGGTTGTCACCGGTCAGACCCGGTTGCCATTTTTTCATCCAGTCTTTTAATGAAATACTAAGTGGCTTGCAGTCTGCCCATTCATCGGTTGCCCACAATTCAGCAAGGGCGGCTTCTGGCCAAATGGGCACGCCATCTTCCTCGTCGTCTGTATTGAGCATGACGCAGCCATGCTCATCGGTGAGAAGCCAGATTTGCTTATTTTGAGAAATTAACTTTAATGTTTCTGCTAAACGCTGGTCAGGCTTCATTGCCAGAAAGGGGTGATCGTGTCTTGTCATTTCAGTCTCTAATTAAACAAAAAAAAGTAGGTTAAATTGCCAGTTTCACTCTTTAATTTATCACTATTCACTGTTTAATACTTACTTTTGTCACCTTCGTTTTTGTATCCCCCAATGCTGTGCGCCATCCATTTATAAACGATTATCGGTCCACCGCTGAATGGCCGAAAACATATTTGTCAGTCCTTCACGCTTACTCGACTTTAGCATGCTTAAATAAACCGTCACCCCAACCCCTTCTAACTGAGTATGTAAGCGGGCATCGGGAAAGTGAATCGAGCGATTATCCGCATGCATTGGCAGTATTGCCAAGCCGCCCTCGGACGTTAATGTAGATAATGCAACATTTAAGGAATTAGTTTGCAATTTAGCATCACGTAAGTCTGGGTGACTCTGCATTAATGCTTCGTGAGCTTTATTTCCCCAATCCACAGCAACAAAATCATCTGCCTGCACTTTCGTTCGCTCATTCAAGCAAAACAAACCCAATGGAATAGATGCTAAAGGTTGGCAAATAACATCCTCTGATTTAAGTGGCTCAGTGGATAACGCTAAATCAACCACGCGCTCATGTAACTGACGTGTGAGATTATCCAGCGTTAGTACTTCCGCTTTTATTGACCACTCACTAAAGTCTTTATGTAAAAAGCGCAGTAAATCCACAAGCTGTAAATCGCATGCAAGCTGAGTTGCACCGAATACAACATATTCAGCAGTTTGCGCTTGTAGTTCCCGTTTGGCTTGGATGAGGGTGTCGCATAGTTGCTGGGCGTAAGGAAGTAATTTTTCGCCAGCTTGAGTCAATTGAATGCTATTGCGGTGACGTTCAAACAAAGAAGTATGAAAATACTCTTCTAACAACTTAATGCGCGCACTTACCGCCGATTGAGTAAGGTATAGATTTTCAGCTGCTTTTCCAAAATGGCGTGTGTTTACCACTTCGAGAAAAGTAGTCAGGAATCGAATATCCATGAAAATTAATTTTAGAAGTGAATCTGAGACATAAGCTGGCACAGATTCACTTACAAGTAAACCTTGAAGGCAAATTTACCACTAACAAAGCGTGGTTATAGATGTCACTGTATCTGACACCTTTAAATAACATTAAAGGATTAAGTGACTAGTCCTGATGAAGACGACGCTGTTTTTCTTTTCGTTGAAGATCTCTCTTTTGTTTATCTTTAACCAGATGACGACGGTCACTCCCTTTCTTTGAAGGGCGCTCATCATCTTCTACCGAGTCCCATTCATCTCGCTGGTAACGATAGTCTTTACTCATTGTAGCCTCATTGTGGTTGTTTCAAGCGCATTATCATGCGACTGATAAAAATAGGAAATGAATAATTTTTGTCGTAACGATGAATTATTTTTAGCCCACTTTTTAAACTATGCAAGCTAATTATTTATATCTCTCTTCTATTTACTGAAAAACAATGAGTTTAGGGCGATGAAATTGAAGGAACGTAAATCGCGAAACTTCCAAGCAATATTTTTTATGGATAAGGACATTTTTTTTTGTTTTCATTTTTGGAGTTTCTCAATTAAAAGTCAGCCTGAGTTCATTAACAGGTGTGAGAGTAACTATGAAAGCCCCTGATATCCGTATTTCTGCTAAACCTTTTATTGATCGCCAACACTTTCCGTATGGATTTCGTAAATCAGGCGACTTCAGTATTACCGAGTCTGACTTATTGACACAATACGGTAAAAATCTACTTGCTCTAGAAAGTGGAGAATTAGCACCTGTGTCAGAAGATGAAAAACATTTCGTCGAATTTGTACAGGGAAAATCCGCCGCTGCTAATTCACTGGAAAAGGCATGGCAAAAGTATGTACAGCTGGCCCGTGGAAAGAAGCATTTCTATACATTACATAGTTCAGCCAGCAATCAGTCCGATTATGATGAAGATTATACGGACGAAGAATTTGATGTCGCTTAATAACTAATTCAGCACGTACAAAAAGCGAAACCGTTTATCTGTTTCGCTTTTTTTGTTTTAACTACCACTGATCCTTCCTTAATTTTACAACGAATGGAGTTAAAAACCGTTTTTCACTCTACACTTAATAGATGTAGGACGTTTAAGGAAGCGACATGTTAATTTCATTTAACCAATTAACCGACTTTGCCATTCACGCCACAGATGGTGACATTGGGGGCTGTAAAGATATCCTGTTTGACGACCAGGATTTTGTTATAAGATACTTTTATGCTGATACAAATACATGGCTTCCGCTAAGCCGTAAAGTCGTCCTTCCCCCGATTGCCATCCTGAAACTGGACATTGAAGATGAAAAGATTCACGTCAACATGACGCGAAAGGAGCTCAAGGACAGCCCATCCATAGATGAACATAAACCCGTCTCAAGAGAATACGAAGAAACGTTATTTAAATACTTTGGATACGGGTATTACTGGATTGGCCCTGGCGCCTGGGGTGATTTTGCACACCCCACAGAATTGGCGAATGTAGACTTAGATCAAGCGCAGCAGGACGGCCATCCCAATGTTGTTAATCACCTTCGTGCCTGCAGTGAAGTGCATGGATACGAACTAGCTTCAAGTGATGAAGAAACTGGCCATATTGAAGACTTTTTGATTGATCCTGATAGTTGGGAAATAAAATTAATTGTGATTGATACACACAATTGGTTACCTGGTGGCAAAAAATTTGTTGTTGCTCCCCAGCATGTCGAAAAAATTGATTGGTCATCGCATAAAGTGATGGTCGGCATGGATAAAGATACGCTTCTCTCGCAACCGGAAATTGACATGGGACGTCTGCAGGACGATGCGTACGTTGCTGGAATACTAGCTCAAGTAAGGTAATCAACATGAGTGAGCAAAACCTCTATCAAAAGCAAACATCACTAGCAGTCGAGAATTTCAGCATAGGTCAAACGCCTATGCCGGCAACATTTATCCAGGCATTAGGGTTTGTAAAAGCTTCCTGCGCTCAGGCAAATAAAGATTTAGGGTTGTTGGATGAAGATGTTGCCGAAGCGATATGGGAAGCCGCTTCATTGCTTGCGCAAGGCAAACATTACGATCAATTTCCGATAGATGTTTTCCAGACGGGATCGGGTACCAGCACCAACATGAATGCCAACGAAGTAATTGCGTCGCTGGCGGCTAAGACGCTTGCTCGCCCAGTGCACCCTAATGATGACGTAAACAAGGGGCAGAGCTCTAACGATGTCATTCCTTCCACCATTCATGTTAGTGCCCTATGGCAATCAACTTCGGTGTTATTACCTGCTATTGATAACCTTATAGAAACGATTAATAAAAAAGCGTCCCGTTTTGACAATGTCATCAAAACCGGCCGTACTCACCTTATGGATGCAATGCCTATTAAGATCTCCCAGGAGCTTTCAGGGTGGCAAGCACAGTTATGGCTGGCAAAAAACAGATTAACGGATACTCATGTGAGGCTAAGCCAATTAGCCATCGGCGGCACAGCGGTAGGAACCGGCATCAACACCCATCGTGAATTTGGTGCCCGGGTTGCCTCTTCTCTTACCCAACAACTAGGTATTACCTTTACCGTAACAGATAACCATTTTGCAGCCCTCTCCTCACAGGATACAGCTGTTGAGTTCTCTGGCCAGTTAAATGCTTTGGCTGTTGCATTGATGAAAATAAGCAACGATTTACGGTGGATGAATAGCGGCCCATTGGCTGGCCTTGGCGAAATAGTGCTAACAAAGCTTCAAGCAGGGAGCAGCATTATGCCTGGTAAAGTCAATCCTGTTATTCCTGAGGCGGTTACTATGGCTTGCGCTCAGGTAATGGGACTACATACAGCCAATACGATAGCTGGGCAGTCAGGCAACTTCCAGCTAAACGTGATGCTTCCCCTAATCGGCTACAACCTGTTGACAGCCATTCAACTGCTGGCAAACAGTTGTCATCATCTGGCAGAAAAAGCGATTTCAGACATGGAAGTGAATACACAACAATTAGAAAAAGTACTCGCCAAAAACCCGATATTAGTCACGGCACTTAATGAGAAAATTGGTTACGAGCAAGGCACTAAAATCGCACAGGAAGCTTACCAAAGTGGTGAAGACATTCTAACCGTAGCATCGCGAATGACAGATATTGGTGAGGAAGATTTAAAGCGGATATTAGACCCTGCCAAGTTAGTAGGGCCAACAGGGTAAACTTTATATGATTTAAAACCCCAGCTTTACGCCAGTTGTTCTTCTTCACCGCAAAAGAAGGAATAAAGTAAGGCAATGGTCTGCTCTATGCGACCATCAGCCAAACTATAATAGATAACCTGTCCATCGCGCCGAGTCGTTACCATTTCAGCATCTCGCAACAATGCAAGATGTTGTGAAAGCACAGGTTGAGTAACGGGAATACGGGTCAACAACTCAGAGACGGACATTTCATTTTCAAGTAATGAACACATCACCATAAGTCGGGTTTTGTTGGCAAATTGCTTGATGAACTGTTCAGCATTGGATGCGTATTCAAGCATTTCGCTGGTATCAATTGTATTGTCTAATTCCATGATAAAACTCTTAGAAACCTGCACGTATTTCCACTGCGAAAAAATAAAACCTGCAGCAGGAAATAATTAAACCTACTGTAAAAAAATTAACCCAACATTTCGTTTACGACGAGTGGCAAAAACATAAGACGTTTCTTATAGTAAAACTGCTCGTAAACCTTTATGGAGAACTGCTCACATGATACTCAATATGCAGCAAAGATTGCAATCAATTTCACCGTCAGTCAGAAAAGTCACCGCCAAAGAGGCGGCGAAAGAATGTGCAAAAAATAACGGCACAGTAATTGACGTAAGAGAACCCTCAGAATGCGACTCAGCCCCTTCAAATGGCAGTATAAACATCCCCAGAGGCGTGTTGGAAATGAAAGTAATTGAAAAGTTTAACAACCCCGATCACCCTTTTTACATACACTGTGCATCTGGTGTTCGCGCGCAGCTCGCGGCTGAACAATTACTGAATATGGGATATACCACGGTGAATGCTATCACTTGCGATATGAAAGCCATCTCAGACGTCACGTTCCCTTAGCCAATCCCGGTTGCCATTTTATTTACCCGCGTGTCATCGATTCTCAGACAGAGAAACGTATTTACTCAACATGCATTGAGTAAATTCCTTTCTCTGT
This sequence comes from uncultured Alteromonas sp., assembly GCA_964601635.1. Taxonomy (GTDB): domain Bacteria; phylum Pseudomonadota; class Gammaproteobacteria; order Enterobacterales; family Alteromonadaceae; genus Alteromonas. The sequence goes on from CAZROH010000012.1 coordinate 63,325, forward strand.
TTCTTCCAGGTAGCCCTTTATCAGCCGGGAAACTGCGTCATTTCTGTCAAATAAAATGCCCCCTCGCGAGGTAGCCTTGCCGCCTGAAACGGGTTGCATGCATTGTTTGTAACAGAACATGTCGAAGGATGATGCAATTCGGTGTACTCTTATGAAAACTCACAAAAAATAAGATTTATGCCAAAAGCAACATTAGAACAGTGGCGAATGTTTAAGGCAGTGGTTGACGCTGGCGGCTTTAATCAGGCATCTACCGTAGTTCACAAAAGTCAGTCTAGCGTGCACCACGCCGTTAATAAGCTCGAGCAGGCGCTTGGGGTCCCGCTCTTTGACAACGACGGACGTAAAATTAAGCTTACGGAAGAAGGGAAACTTTTACTTTCCCGCGCCACGTGGCTTTTAGAAGAAGCCAAAAAACTGGAATCTGTTGCTCATGGACTGCAGCATGGAGTAGAAAGTCAACTTCGAATCGCTGTCGATTTAATCTTTCCTGCCAACATTCTCAACAAAGTATTAAACGCTGTATCTGTTAAGTATCCTTTTTTGCGTATAGAGTTGATGGAATCGGTTCTCAGTGGTGCCAATTCGTTACTAAATTCAGGTCAGGTTGATCTCGCTATCAGCCCTTTCCCCCACCCCGATGGTTTTACTGAAGAATTATGCAATGTGAACTTTGTCGCCGTTGCCAGTCCTGATCACCCCCTCCACCAACAAAGTACTTCTCTATCTATTAAGGATTTAAAAGCTCACAGGCAAATTGTTATTCGCGACTCGTCTTCTGAAAGAAAAACAGATTCTGGTTGGTTAGGTGCTGAACAACGATGGACAGTGAGCCATATAAGCACCTCTATAGAAATGATAAAGAATGGATTTGGCTTTGCGTGGCTTCCAGAGAAAATGGTCAGCCCTCATCTAGCAGAGGGAAGGCTGGCCAAGCTCCCTCTCAAAGAGGGAAGTTCCAGAAAAGCGACACTTTATTTATGCTTTGAGGATGGCGAACAACTCGGTCCTGCAGCACGAGAGTTTATCGGAACCCTGAGATTTGAATTAATGCAGCTGCAAGAGAATGAATACCTTTAAGGGGTGGCTTGACAAAATACCGTACAAACATTGCACATTTATGAATAAAAGGATATAACTAACCTAATGCCGTATAAGACTAAAAATAAAGGCAATTCCCATGCTCCCAATGACACAATCCTCAATGGTATTTGCATTCGTGCAACGGTGTAACCCTGGTATGCTCAAAGAAAAGTCGACTCAGCCTGATGTAAATATTTGCTGAGACACACCGATGCCATCAAAACTACGTTCTTTAAAAGAAAACAGCCAAATCAGAAAGCGTATGATAGCTGGCTCTGTAGGGCTGGCATTACTTGTAATCTCAATTTTCTCCTACTTAGGCTCCGACATGCTGTTCAATTTGGAGTCACGGCTTGCCGAAAGAACATTTAACAACCAGCTAGCAGGTATTGCCCATATCATTTCCAAGCAACCTGAACAGTTAAACAAGCGTTTAACTGATGGTGCAGCAACTGACACCCCAGCTTTTTTAGTGCCCATTGAAAGGGATCTAATTGCACTGGCAATAGGCGATAAAATAATATTCCGAAGCCAAGCCAACGCGCCTTCACTTATGTTCGACTACCAGTCCATCAATAAGAGTACGTTGGGATTTTCCACTATTAATAACACTCCCATCTTCATCAATAGAAATTGGTCAGATACATATAAGCAGCATGTATCGGCGATTTGGATGGCGAATAGTCAACACGTTGCCACATCGCAAATTGTAAACCAATTAACGCTGACAGCTTTCCTGACTTTTCTTGTGGCGGTCTGGGCAGCGGTCATTATTTCAGCTTTGGTGACCCGTCGATTCGAAAAAGCGAATCGGTTGCTTCAAAAAATGGCGTTGGTCGACTCGTTGACTCACCTACCCAATAGAAATGCATTGTTTAATAGTTTGAGTCTGGGGCGTGATAAGGGAACGCTGTTTTACATAGACCTTGATAGGTTTAAGGAAGTTAACGATGTTATGGGACATGACGTCGGCGATAATCTGCTTATTGCGTTTGCACAGCGGCTGACTCAGATAGCTGGCGATAACGTGAAGGTATACAGAAACCGAAGCGACGAGTTTGTGTTGTGGCACCCCGAACTGTCGGCACAAAATGCTAACCAATGGGCGTTTTCATTGCTCTATCAATGCCGTGATGCGCTTGCCATGCCTGACTATACGTTCGAAGTGGGTTGTACTATCGGCGCTGCGTGTTTCCCTGAGCACGGAAAAAATATCAGCGCATTACTTAAAAACGCAGAGAATGCGATGCACCGGGCGAAACAGCTTCGATTGGGCATAGAGATATACAATGATAAACATGGATACGATTCTGGCTTGCAGGTTGCCTTGCGTAGCCAACTTTACCAAGCATTACAACAACGTCAGTTTCAACTTTATTATCAACCTAAAGTAAGAATGGATTCAAAGGAGCTGATGGGGGTTGAAGCTATCGTGCGCTGGCACCATCCAGATGAAGGGACTCTTTTACCGGCTTCTTTTATTGATCTGGTTGAGCAAAGTGGCATCATCCATTCCTTTACCCGCTATACCGTCGAAGAAGCAGTCAATCAAATAAAAAACTGGTCTACCGAGGGGTTTAACGTGCCGGTATCGGTCAACCTGTCTGCCTACAACCTTTTGGATGATGCCTTCATTGGTTTCGTTGAAGCGTTACTGGCGAAAACAGGCGTATGCCCTAGCCTACTTGAATTTGAACTGACAGAAAGCGCTACAATGGTCGATATTAATGTCAGCAAACATATGATTAAGACCTTCAAAAAAATGGGAATTAAAACCTCCATTGATGATTTTGGTACCGGCATGAGTTCTTTTGCCTATTTAAGGGATTTGGATATTCAAACAGTCAAACTTGACCGTTCTTTTGTTAAAAACATTCATCAAGTCGAAAAGGATGAGCGTATTGTGGAAGGTATCGTTGCACTTTGTCGAAGTTTATCAATTGATATCATTGCAGAAGGAGTCGAGACCACGAAACAGGCTGAAATTTTGCAGGGGCTTGACTGTCAATTAGCACAAGGCTTTTTGTTTGGTAAGCCTGTTCCTTCCAATTTGTTAGAGCCGATACTTTCATCCCTGAAGCCTATGACAATCCAACCCATATAGTGATTAATAACTAACTTGTCATGGTGGCCAATTGAAAGCCAGCGGTTATCAGGCCAAACGAAGCAAGTGATAAGCCCAGTAGCGCAACTGCACCATCATCGGTCGCCATACCTACCGCCATAATTAACACTGCGAAAGCAGGTACCAATCCCATAAAAGGTACTAACTCCAGTGGTATCATCAGAATGCCACAACACGCACAAGTAAGCGCCAGAATGGCTCTAAAGAGAGGTTGACGGATAAAAAACCATCTCGGATATAAAAACCGATCTATCTGCAATGCGGCAGGTTTTATTTTGGTGATGCCTGAGTTGAGCGATGCTTTATCAATATTAATTTGCTTTATCGCTTTCGGTAACCAGGGGTGATCCTTTGATAGTAAAACTTGCAGAGAGATGAGAAAAATTGTTATACCGGTTACGGTTGGAATGCCAGGTATAGCGCCTATTGGAGTTGCACTGAGAAAAGCAGGTAAAGCCAGCATAGGACCAAACCCCCTTTTTTCAACAAGGCGTAATAGTTCGCCAAAGGCAACCTTTTCATCGCTTCCTGATGTTTGCATTCGTCCTAACAGTTCGTATAGCGTTAAGGAACGTGTTAAAGTTTCGCTATACATTGTTGGCTCCTTGTTCTCGATATGATGCAAAATAGATGGCCTTAGCGTTATCTTAATATAGTGAGTTATGCGAGTTTCCTGCCAACTTGATTAGAAATAGCAAAGTCGTCCTGATACCTTCGCTATGCCAAGCTTTAAAGACCACGAAATAAGTGATCTAACTCTCCCATTTGAGTGTACACTTGTCATTCGTAGTTAAAACCATAATTAAAAGGAAGTACCTGTGCTAACAGTTTTACTCGTTGATGATGATCCAGAGTTCACCGACGTAGCCTGCACAATCATAGAATTCTTAGGTCACGAAGTTTTAACCGCTGGTAATTTGCAAGAAGCCCGTGACTGGCTTGAAAAAGAACAGTTTGATCACGTCCTACTCGATTTTATGCTTCCTGATGGCAGTGGTGTCCACTTATTTGAAGAGCTGGATCAGCTCGCTAAACGTCCGCGAGTGACACTAATTACAGGCCATCCTTCTGTCAGAGGAATAATAAAAGGATTATGCGGCCCAAATATTGATTATTTGGTTAAACCCATCCAACGCGAAGAAATAGAAGCTGTTCTTGAAGGAAAAAAACCTTCCAAAGGCACTAGTGGTTCTAATATTAAAAAGCATTTTGGTCACCTTATTGGCGAATCTGCTCCTATGAAAGAACTTTACAAGCTCATTGAACGAGTCAGCCGAACCAGTGCAAACGTCATGCTCTTAGGAGAAAGTGGCGTTGGTAAAGAAGTTGTCGCAGAATCCATTCATCAAGCATCAGAGATTGAAGGGCCATACGTCGCAACTAACTGTGGCGCATTTTCAAAAGAGTTGATTGGAAGTGAATTATTTGGTCATGAAAAAGGGGCCTTTACGGGGGCTGTTGGCAGAAAATCAGGCGTATTTGAGCAAGCCGAAGGCGGCACCCTATTTTTAGACGAAATAACTGAAATGCCCATCGACATGCAACCCAACCTGCTTCGGGTTTTAGAAAACAAGGTTGTCATTCGGGTTGGGGGAACAAAAACCATCCCTGTTGCCTGTCGAGTCGTTTCAGCGACAAACCGAACCATGGAAGAGATTGCTGAAAGTAAAGTCTTGCGAGAAGACATCTATTTCCGTTTGGCAGTATTCCCCATCACTATTCCTCCGCTTAGGGAAAGAAAGGAAGACATTCCGCTGTTGGCTACGTATTTTATTGATGAGCTGAATAAAGAGAATGAAACCCAGTTTGAATGGGACGAGAGTCAGCTAGATATGCTAACGGCATACGATTGGCCGGGAAATGTACGTGAGCTACGCCACTTTGTACATCGGGCCGCTATTATGAGTGATCCTGATAAATCAGAATTAGAACTACCCAAAACCATCGAGTCACCGTTTGCGAAAAAACAGTCGACTACTCCAGCGCTTCAAGCAGGCAGAACAATTGAAGATGTAGAAAAAGAACTCATCTACGCCACGCTTGAAAAGGTTAATGGTAATAAAACCTTAGCTGCCGAGATGTTGGGTATCAGTACAAAAACCTTGTACAATCGCTTGCACGCTTACGGTGACCTGAGTAAAGAAGAATAATAAGGGGTTATAACGTGAACGAGAAAGAATTTTCTACCGTTACTGCCTATGTTCACGACGCTCGAAAACCGTTAAATCGGATTTCGATGCAGGCAGAATTGGTAAAAATGGCATTAAAGGGAGAAGTCCCTTCCGAAAGAGCGCTTAACGCATTGGATAAAATTATAGCCAGCACAAAGGATTGCAGCGAACAATTGACCAATATGGTAGAGACGCTTGGCAGTTCAGTAACGGATTAGGTTGTATGAAAAACGGGCTGTTGCAGTCTCTTTATAGTTGGATTGCTATTGTTGCAATCGTTGTGGTTGTGATTACAGGTAATTCCTTCTATGTAATTAGTACCCTCGACAATTTAGCCAAGCTTGAAGCCAGGTTATTTAATATAACCAAGATCACAGAATCTATTTCTAAGCTTCACGTGGCCATTCTGCGCACCGAATCTGGCAAACGGGGTTACCTGCTCACGCGCGACGAGGTGTATCTGTCTGATTACACAGATACCTTGAATACACTTAACGGTTTGTTAGAGGAAGTAGAGTTTAAGTCTCAAGGGCTTGACACTGATTTGCTAAATCAAATCAATACACTTTTGTCGCTAAGTAAAGTGAAATTGAACGATATGATCAGCACGGTTGAGTTAGCCCGCAACGGTCGCTTTGAACAGGCTATGGAAATCGTAAACACCAATCGTAGTTTGGTCCTTTATGAAGAATTTGAAAACACTTACAAGGACGTAAGAAGAAGCGTCAACAGAATGCAAAATACCCATTTGAGCAATCTGGTCAGGCTTAGAAAAGAATCAATTACCACCCTTATAGTTTCAGGCGCCTCCACTGCGCTGCTTATCATTTTAATTTTTATATTGTTAAAAATTAACGTAAGAGAAACGTATCGGCACCAAAAGGATTTAGAACTGCATAATGAAGAATTGGAAGAAAGAATTAAGCTTCGTACCGAGGAGCTTCAGGTCTACTCTGATGAATTAGCCCGCAGTAACCGCGAGCTGGAAGATTTTGCGTTTGTCGCCTCGCATGACTTACAGGAACCATTGCGGAAAATTCGCGCTTTTGGTAACCGCTTAGAATCTGGCTACGCTGGCGTGATTGATGATCGCGGTCGCGACTTTATGCAGCGTATGTTAAATGCAGCTGAGCGGATGTCTATGTTGATCAGAGACCTGCTGGCTTTTTCTCGCGTCGCTACACGCGGAAAAGATTTTAATGAAGTTGATTTAAACGACGTACTTACTAATGTAAGAAGTGACCTCGAAATTGCGATTGAAGAGTCACAAGCCATTTTAGAATATGATAAGCTCCCCGTCATTAATGGTGACCAAGGTCAACTTGAACAACTATTTTTAAACCTGTTATCCAATGCGTTAAAATTTCATCAAAAGGATGTGGCACCACACATTACCATCAAATTGGTCTCTCCTGACGATGACGATTTAGAGCATGTGTTTAAAGTAGATGGTTATAACTGGATTAAGTTAATCATTAAAGACAACGGAATTGGTTTTGAACAAAGTTTTGCCGAAAAGATATTTGCTCCATTTCAGCGCTTGCACGGACGTAGCGAATATCAGGGCACCGGCATCGGCCTTGCCGTTTGCCGTCGAATCGTTGAACGCCATAACGGGTATATAAGTGCGCAAAGTTCACCAGGAGCGGGCGCAGCCTTTTCAATTGTAATTCCTGTTGACGGTGAACCGTTTGCCGCAACAGTCGCTAAAGGAGTGACGCAAGATGTCGCGTAACAATGCAACCTCAATCAATATTCTAATGGCAGATGACGATGAAGATGATCGCCTATTAACGATTGATGCGTTAAAAGAAAGCCGGGTATTGAATAACTTGTACTGTGTTGAAGACGGGGTTGAGCTACTCGAATTCCTGCGCCGCGAAGGCAAGTACAGCAACCCCAAAGACTCCCCTCGCCCAAGCCTTATTCTGCTGGATTTAAACATGCCCCGCAAAGATGGTCGTGAAGCTCTTGAAGAAATAAAAAAAGACCCGGCACTGCGAAGTATTCCGGTGGTTATATTAACTACCTCGAAAGAAGAAGAAGATATGCTTAAAGGTTATGATCTAGGCTGCGCTTCTTACATTACCAAACCTGTGAACTTTGAAGGTCTGGTCGAGTTAATGCGGGCATTAGGCAAGTATTGGATTGAATTTGTGGAGCTTCCCCACGACTAATTAAATATTAACTTCAGGTAACTCATTGTTTTGAATGATATCATCCGCGTTCTTCTGATTGAAGATGATGAAGACGACTACTTTTTAACTGCTGATTATTTATCTCAGTGTGAAAACCCGCGCTTTCAAATTAGCTGGGTGACTAACGGTGAAGATGCATTAGCGGCATTACAAAAGAAACCATTCGATATTTGCTTGCTCGACTTCATCCTCGGGCCAGAAAACGCTATGGATGTGCTTGAAAATCTCAAAACAAACGGGATATCTGTTCCGGTCGTTATATTGACGGGTCAATCTGACGCCCAGGTTGATGAAATGGTTATGCGTGCCGGAGCCGCAGATTATCTGACGAAAAGTGAAATTGAAACGCCTCGATTTATGCGAACCATGCGCTATGCCATGGTTCGTAGCGAAATCGAAAATGAGCGCATAGAACGTCATAAAGTCGAACAACAAAATAAGGCGAAAGATAAATTTCTCGCTCACCTTGGCCACGAATTACGCACTCCCCTTACTTCAATTCTGGGGTATACAGAGCTACTGTTAGACGACGAGAAGACTGAGAAAATCCGACAAGAGCTATCGATAATTCATACCAATGGCAAACACCTGCTGAGTTTACTCAATGACTTGCTGGATATGTCGCGCATCATGGCGAATAAACTTGAACTCTCGCCGCGCAATATTCATTTCAGTCCCTTCATGACCGATGTTCATTCACTCATGAATTTAGCGGCAAAAGATAAAGGGCTTTCACTCGTTATAAAGTCAAACACGTTAGTCCCAGAGCAAATTTTTACCGATCCCACGCGGTTGCGCCAAGTGCTTATCAATCTTATAAGTAACGCAGTCAAGTTTACCGATTCCGGTCAAATTGTCGTGACGGTGTCATTGGAAAATGGAAAAGGGCTGATGGCCCCCCCTAAGTTACAATTTGACGTGCAAGATACGGGGATTGGCATGCCTCCTGATAAGCTTGAATCAATCTTTCATCCGTTCGAGCAGATTGAAGATGTTATGCGAGCCAATCACGGCGGGGCTGGCCTTGGACTTGCCATAAGTCGTGAACTTGTTCACAAAATGGGTGGGGAGCTTACTGTTACCTCAAATTTCGGTGAAGGCAGCAAGTTTACTTTCAGTATTCACCCGGGCGCCATCAATCAGGACAACCTTGAACAATTAAGCCTTTCATCACCCCAGGCTGCTACTGTTAACAGTACCAATTTGCATGTCTCCGGGCGGGTACTCATCGTCGACGATCTTCGGGAAATACGCCGACTGACTGGTCACCTTGTCAGCCAATGCCACGCTACCGTTGGCTATGCTGAAAATGGTGTTAAAGCACTTGAAGCAGTGCTTTTAGCAGAAAAGGAAGGACAGCCTTACCATCTTGTTTTGATGGATATACATATGCCTGTGATGAACGGCATTGACGCATTAAATGCACTGCGACGACATCGGTGTAATGTTGCCGTGGTGGCGATAACGGCCGCGAGCAGAAAAGGGTTAAAACAATCATTACTTGATCAGGGTTTTGACGATGTTATCGGCAAGCCTATTGAAAAAGCAGAGTTATTGACAACACTGGATAAATATTTAATTCGTAGCACGGGCCCATTCCATCAGCCTGACGAGAGAGATAGTCTGTTACACCGACATCTACCTAAAGATGAATCTAATCAGCGCAAAAAAGTACTGGTTGTGGAAGACGACTATGACGCCTCAGAACTCATGCAATTATTATTAACGCATCAGGGGCACGACGTAATGATCGCTCATAATGGTGAAGAAGCAGTAAATTCACTGAAAGAGTCGAGCTTTGACTATGTATTGCTCGACTTAACCCTACCCGATATTGACGGTTATTCACTCGCCGAAAAAATAAAGACGTTTCAGGGTGATATTTCTATTGTCATCGTCAGTGGCTATCAACCTGATAAAGACAAAATGGTGTCTTTAGAAATTGAAGACTCGCTGATCAAACCTGTCAGTAAAGAAGCGTTAGCAAAATTAATTAACTGAATTTGTTTACGAAATTATTACAACTCTGCTGAATATTTTACTCGTCCCCCTCTCCCGCGTGCATCTTCACTATAACAAAGCCCGTTATATCAACCCGTTACAAATTTGCATTTAGTGGTATGTGCCTTGCACTGATTTTTTCGCTATTGCAAATTAATGATCAAGGAGATTTTTATGGCTACGCACGCAACGCATACTCCCACA
>CAZROH010000013.1:0-71336 GCA_964601635.1 uncultured Alteromonas sp.
CTGCATTGAGATGGCGCGTATTCTAACAGAAGCTTGGTTTATTACCAATTTGAAATACATTACATATTTCAAGCTATTGAAAAAAGCAGTATGGAATACTTTCCAATCGCCTCATTGCGCAAACGAAGTCCTCTACTCCACCTTGAAGGTAGTCACTTTGCCTTTTAATCCTGTTAGCTCTTGTAAATGCGGGATCGCATTTTCCAGTTTGGATTTTTGCAAATCAGGACCAACAAATACTTTCGTTAATGGACCGGAACTGGTTTTTATTGGTCGGCTAAACGCACGATAACCGGCTTTTTCAAGCTTGGTAAGAAGTTGGCGCACGTTTTTTTGATGGCGAAAACTGCCAAGCTGAATTACCCAACCTGCATCTTCTTCCTTCACTTCCGGCTTATTTACGACAGTTTGCTTGGCTAAATCATCTTCTTCTGAGGCGGCAGTCGGCTGGGCTAATTTTTGCGCAACTTGTACAGGTTCATCAACGGGCTTCTCATCGACAATTTCTATCGGACGCTGAGCGGCTTTCTCGACCCGCTCAGAGGGGAAAGGTTCTGGATTGACGATAGGTTTGCGCGCAGGCGGAGCTGGTATCTCTTCGAAGGTTTCATTTTTACGTTCTTTTTCACCATCAAGAAAGTCGGGTAAAAAAATCACCGCCAAGGCAACTACGATTACCGTCCCGATAAGTCTGTTTTGCAGTGCCGACGCCACCTGTTGCTCCTTAGATACTACTTAAGATTGCAAAACTAATACATCTGCCACCGTAAGGAAAGAGCCAAACACTAAAATAATGTCATTTGGCTCAGCTTTTTCTTTTGCGGCGTTAAATGCTTGAGTCACGTTATCGAAACAAATTGCGGATTGTTGTGCTTCAACAGGTAACGCAGAATAAAGCGCTTGCGCCGGGTTTCCTCTGGCGCCGGGTAAACTTGCACAGTACCACTCGCCGCTTAGAGCCGCCAGAGGGCTGAGTGTTTCTGCCACCGATTTATCTTTTAGCATCCCTACCACATAGTGAATTTTCGCAGCCTGTAAACCTTGCAGCCAACGTTTCATTGCAACGGATGCCTGAGGGTTATGCCCTACATCAAGGTACGTATCAGGGTGTGTTGCAATTAATTGACGACGCCCGGGTAACGAGGCGGTTTCCAGCAAGTGGTTTACACTACTGGCATCGGGAAGCATATCCAGCAGTTTAAGCACAGTCAGCGCAGAACTGACATTTTGATGCAAAAAAGATGAGTGGGTTAAATCGGCTAATTGCACAGCTTCACACTGCCAACGCCAGCTTTGCTCGTCTTGTTCGTAGCTGAAATCATGCCCTGCCCACCATGCTTTACAGCCTAATTTCTCAACATGTTCAGTTAATGTGTGGGGCGGCTCTGGCTCACCTATGACGGCAAGAGAATCTGACCGAATAATACCGGCTTTCTCCAACGCTATTTTTTCTCGGGTATCTCCCAACCAGTCCTGATGATCAAGTCCAATACTGGTTATAACTGCAATATCGGGATCAATAATATTCGTCGCATCCAGTCGCCCACCTAACCCCACTTCTAAAATAACATACTCGACATTTTGCTGCTGCATCATCAGCATAGCCGCAAGTGTGCCAAACTCAAAATAAGTTAAGCTTACCTGCCCCCTCGCCAGTTCTACTTTTTCAAATGCTTCAACGTATACCGCTTCTGATTTTAGTTCGCCATTTATGCGCACTCGCTCCCGATAATCAATTAAGTGGGGTGAGCTATAAACGCCAACAGATTTATTTTTTTTAAGCAATGCCGCTTCAATAAAACGGCAGGTTGTGCCCTTTCCATTGGTTCCGGCAACGGTAATTACGCGTTTGTGAGTAAAATCCAGAGACAATGCCTGGCCAACGAGCTTCACTCGTTCCAGCCCCATATCTATGGATGTAGGGTGTATGGATTCAAGATAGGATAGCCACTGGGCAAGCGTTTTTTTAGGTTGCGCAGTGGCTGAATTGATTGCGTTCACTTAATTTGGACGGTGTAGTTTACCTAACAGGCCGTGTAATTTATCACGCATTTCGCGGCGGTCAACAATCATATCGATGGCGCCTTTATCTAACAGGAACTCACTGCGCTGGAAACCTTTAGGCAGGGTTTCGCGAACAGTTTGTTCAATAACCCGAGGTCCGGCGAAGCCAATAAGTGCTTTGGGTTCGGCCACATTGATATCGCCAAGCATGGCCAGACTCGCAGATACGCCGCCCATTGTAGGGTCTGTCAGCACAGAAATGTAAGGTAACCCTTTCTCGCTTAACTTAGCCAGCGCTGCAGACGTTTTTGCCATTTGCATTAACGACATCAATGCTTCTTGCATACGCGCCCCACCACTGGCAGAAAAGCATACCAATGGCATGTTGTTTTCGATACACGCATTTACCGCAGTGACAAAGCGTGCTCCGACTACCGAAGCCATTGAACCGCCCATGAATGCAAATTCAAAACTGGCTACAACCACTGGCATTCCTTTTAATTTGCCTTGCATGACAATTAATGCATCTTTTTCATTTGTGCTTTTTTGCGCTGCGGTAATACGATCTTTGTATTTCTTGGAGTCTTTGAATTTCAGTACATCCTGGGGTTCTAAATGGCCCCCAAGCTCTTTCCTGTCATTTTTATCTAAAAAGCTGTCAATTCGACGGCGTGCGTTAATGCGCATATGATGATCACACTTCGGACACACCTCTAACAGCTTTTCTAACTCTGTTTTGTACAGTACAGCCTGACAGGATGAACATTTTGTCCACACACCTTCTGGCACATTGCCTTTTGTCGATGTTTGAGTGCGGGGTAAAATCTTCTGAATCCAGCTCATTGAATATTCCTTAGTTCACCTAACTCACTAAATTGTGAGTTAAATAAAAACTTAATCTTTAATAACTCATCACTATAGCGCGCTATTAGAACACATTACAAAAAAATGCAAAAAACAAAACTGGTCTTAGAAGTGAGTATCACCATTCGTCAGGTAAAAACAGAGGTCCTATTTGATGCTTCGGTATACCAAATTGCTGCGGGTAACCAACTTCAACCAAATATAAACCATTAGGTTTAGCGGTTGCCGCTGCCTGAGTACGGTCCTTTTTCGCCAGCAACTCACTGATCCATTCCACTGGCTGAGCGCCACACCCTACTTCCATTAACGAACCCGCAATGTTGCGTACCATATGGTGGACAAATGCATTCGCTTGGATATCGATAATCACAAAACGTTCGCGTCTGACCACCTTGACATGAGACACATTTCTATATGGAGATTTAGACTGACACAACGCAGCGCGAAACGAACTAAAGTCATTTTCACCTAACAAGGACTGCGCTGCCTGATGCATTTTATCCTCATCTAACGGACGGTGTTCGTGTGTTAACCCTTGCTGCAAAATGGCAGGACGTAACTTGTCGTTATAGATTATATAGCGATATCGACGATAAACAGCACTGAAGCGAGCATGAAAATCCTTTGGCACTTCCATTGCCCAGGTAATTGCCATATCGTCGGGCAAATTAGCGTTTACGCCTAACGTCCACGCTCGTTCAGGTCGCTCAACATCACAGTCGAAATGAATCACCTGCCCGGTTGCATGCACCCCGGCATCTGTTCGTCCTGCGCATATCACTTCGATTGGGTTGGCAGCAACTGTGGAAAGCGCTTTTTCCACATGTTCCTGAACTGAGGTGACTTCTCGCTGACGTTGCCACCCATATTGCGATGCACCGTTATATTCGACGCCTAAGGCAATTCGCCTCATGGTTACTGCTTACCTGTAAATATAAAAGTTGGCTAAGTTTAATGGGTTTCTACTTAAGTTCAAATTTTTCAACCTTATCCGTATACTGAGTAAGCCACTGAGTAAATGAAAGAGTTCACGTGATCAGGAATGCTAAACTTGATGATGCCAGCGCCATCGCCACGATTTATAACTATTATATTGAAAATACAGCGATTACCTTTGAAGAAACCCCGGTAACATCAACAGGTATTCAACAAAGAATTGATGCCGTCCAATCGTTACATCTTCCCTGGCTAGTAGTAGAGGAAGGATCAACGGTGGTCGGTTATGCCTATGCCACTCAATGGAAAGCCCGCAGCGCCTATCGTTTCACAGTCGAAGTTACTGTTTATATTGCTTCACATGCGCAAGGAAAGGGGTATGGGAAGGCGCTTTACGCTGAACTATTTAAGTTATTAAAGTTAACTGACGTGCGTTCTGCTATTGGCGTCATCACATTGCCTAATACTGAAAGTGTTGCTCTGCACGAAAAGGTGGGCATGCAAAAGGTGGCGCATTTTGAAAATGTAGGCTTTAAGTTTGAAGAATGGCTGGATGTGGGGTATTGGCAAGTTCAATTTTTTTGAACGCTTAAAAGCGGACGGTATAAATTAAACCCTTCCCGCCCTCTCAATCGTAATAATTAGCGTATACTTGATACTAATAAACTGGCTGAATAAGAACACTATGCTGAGCATAAAACCGAAATCGCGAATATTCCTCAAGGATAACGTCGTTTTTGAGGTGGGCAGCAATCTGTATGATGAGAAAGATGTAGAACGGTGTGTTCAGAATATCATCTCAGTAGTTGAAGGGATGGATAAGTGGGTGCTACTTTCCATTCCAGATAAATCAAAGGGGATTACTCCTGAGGCGGCGCATATGGCGGTACCACTTTTGAAGCAGGCACTGAAGGAAAACTGTGAAGCCATACTCATCCTCACATCTAACACCTCTGGTAAAATCTTCGCCCACGCATTGAAAGAACATGGGCTTAATCAACAGCTTTTTTGCAGTGAATCGTTAATGGAGTTATTGGAAAAAGCCGAGTCAATTTTAAATAACCCGACTTTATTTATGGACTGCGATCGTCAAAAAAAGCAACGAACGGAAAGTGTATAGACATTCGGACATCGGCGATCACATGCCGCTTAATCGCCGCATTGACCGTCACGCATCCACAACGATATTGAAACTGCCGAAAATCATTCGCTTACCATCAAAAGGCATAGGGTTAATGTTTTGATCACAAATGGGATCTTCCATAAAGGCTTTCATTCCCTTTTCTTGTACCTCTTTTGATGGCCAACGTACCCAGGAAAATACGATGGACTCATCTTTTTGAGATTTCACCGCCATGGGAAAAGACGTTAAATCTCCCTCCGGTACATTGTCCTCCCAGCATTCGACCACACTCGTGGCTCCGCAGCGCTTGAAAACTTTAGAAGCTCGTTGTGCCAGTTCAATATACTCCTGCTTTTTATCATTTGGTACGGCTACCACAAATCCGTCTACGTAACTCATTCGGTAGTCCTCATTGGTTGTTGATAATGTTTATTATCCTCTGGAGCTAATTCTCTTACAGGACGAACTTCGATACTTCCGTAACACGCAGGCGGAATTTTAGCGGCTAAATTAAGCGCCTCATTTAAATCTTTGGCTTCCAACAAATAAAACCCCGCCAGTTGCTCCTTGGTTTCAGCAAACGGACCATCTGAAAGCTGAATTTGCTTATCCCGCACCCGAAGTGTGGTGGCCTGCTCCACAGGCATCAAAGCTTCTCCCCCTAGCAAATAACCTCTTTCACTCAGGTTTTCACCACACTTTATACACTCCTGGTTGAGTTGATCCCATTCCTGTTGGGTTAAGTGGCTAAGCGCTTGTTCTGAATAGTAAACCAAAGCGACATATTTCATTATCTTTCCCCTTGGTCCGTTTCAACCATCACCATCCATTGCACACCGAACTGGTCTGTTACCTGACCGTATAACGCGGACCAAAATGTCTTTTCCAGCGGCATTTTTATTTCACCACCCTCTGCCAGAGCATTGAACGCATGGTGCGCAAGCTCTGGAGTTTTCACTGTAAAGGCCAAACTAAAGCCTTTCATTGGCTCTTCTGCTCCACAGCCATCCGAAGCATAAACAGTGTTATTCCCTATGGTCAATTCCGCATGCATGATTTTGTTTTCAAACCCCTCTTGCAATTCTCCCTCGGGCAGAGGCTCTGGTGATTCACTAAACCGCATCTGCATTTTCACCACCGCGCCCAGGTGTTTTTGATAAAAGTTAAGGGCTTCTTCACATCGTCCATTAAAGAAGAGGTAGGTATTCAGACTTGAGGATCGTAGCTCAAGTAATTTACGTGCGTCTCTTTCCTTGTCTAATACCTCAGCGGTACCTGGAATTTCTTCAAAATCTTCCATTTCAAAGAACGGCCTTACCTCAATGTCTGAAGCGTCAGGCATAGGATTCGGGCACTTTTTAACCCATTCCATGGCATGTTCTATGGAGTCGACGTTCCAAACCCAATATCCGGCGATTAATTCATACGTTTCAGTGAATGGTCCTTTTGTCACAATTCTGTTTTCACCGTCAAAGCGAACTCTAAACCCCTCTTTACTAGGCTTAAGCCCCTCGCCTGACTGCATAATTCCTGCTTTAACCAATTCTTCATTGAACGTGTTCATTTCTTCAAATAATTTCGCATCAGGCATTACACCCGCTTCTGAACTGGGGCTTGCCTTCACTATCACCATGACTTTCATAATTGTTTCCGTGTTTTTTAGTTATTCCACCCTATAGTCGAACAAGAAACCAGTAATTCGACATTCGCAGAAAAAATTTTTTAGATATATTTTTGAATGTCGCGAATACGACGCTGAATAGAAAGTAAGGCAGGTTTTTGAGTAGTTAAGGAAAGGGCGAAGGTAAAGGAATTAACAGCTTTTTTATATTGCTTTTGTTGGAAAAGCATCTCGCCCTGCGCACAATATAAATAAGGATATTGGCTTAATTCTTTTGTAACTAGCAAGCTTTCAATTTGATTTAATCCTGCAGCGGGTCCTTGTGCCATGGAAACGGCGACAGCATGATTTAACTTAAACACAGCACTAGGCTCAATTGATAGGATCTGTGCATAGTAGTTTTCAATCGCTGACCAATTTGTCTGACGGTACGTATTCGCTCTTGCGTGCTCAAATGCGATTGCGGCCTGCAGTGTGTACACGCCATGCTGCTTAGCAATTGCTCTGTTCAAGTGATGAATGCCAGTTTGGATTTGTTCGGCGTCCCACTTCGATCTATCCTGGTCTTCCAGAAGCACTATATTGCCTTCGGTATCAGTTCGCGCCGCTTTTCGGGCATCTTGGAATAACAACAGTGCTAACAGCCCGTTTACTTCAGCGTCATCGATTAGGTTACACAGCAGGTTGGCGAGTCGAATTGCCTCATTGCATAAATCGACATTTAACAACATATCGCCACTTGTGGCAGCATATCCTTCGTTAAATATCAGATAGATAACCAACAAAGCTGCATCGAGTCGCTGGTGCAGTTCACGCTTAGCGGGAAGCTCAAAAGGGATACCTGAGTTTCGTATTTTACTTTTACCGCGAACAATTCTTTGAGCCATAGTCGTTGTATTAACCAAAAACGCCTGAGCAATACTTTCAGTGGTTAATCCACATACTTCTCTTAACGTGAGTGCAATTTGGATCTCAGGGTTTATGGCAGGATGGCAACAAATAAAAATGAGCTTTAGTACATCGTCTTCCAGATATTCGTCAAAGGTAGCGGGCGCTATTGTTTCAGGCTGCTCGTGTGATATTAACCGTTGTAATGTTTGTTCTCTGCGGATTCGGTCAACAGACTTAAATCGACCAGCAGAAATAAGCCAATTAACAGGACTTTCAGGAACGCCTTCTTGAGGCCAGGATTTTGAGGCTGCCAGAAAAGCATCATGCAAGGCTTCTTCTGCTAAATCAAAATCATTCAGCAATCGCACTAATGTAGCAAAAATCTTGCGTGATTCCTGACGGTACAATTGTTCAAGTTCTGATTGAATGTATGTTTGAGAAGCCAACAGAATTGCTTTATCCAAGTAAGTAGGGTTCTAGCATAGCGAGGGTTTGGGCCAACGTAAACTATGGCAAGGTGTTCTTCAGGGGCGCGTCGCCTTATATGACAGTTCCCAACATCAATACATGAATGTTCACCATTGACGTGCAAACTGCCATATTGACCCACACTTAATTTTTTTTCAAAAGCAGATAGCTATCGGTTTAGCTCTCTTAAGACCTAAGCTAATGAATCAAGCACTGATTTCGCTTCTTGTTGCTGCTCAGGCGTCCCTTTATCTATCACTTGCTGAAGTAACTCTTTAGCTGACTGGGTATCATCCATTTCAATGTACATCATGGCCAGATCAAGATTGGCGCTTTGACCGGCATCTTTATCAATGTCGATCATTTCGTCTTCATCATTTACACCGGTAAATGATGACAAACTGACATCTAAATCAAGCGGGGGCTCGTCTTGCTCTTCGTTACCATCATCCATGCTTTCAGTTAACAAGGTTTCCACATCAAGGAAATCTTTTTCCTTTTCATCATTTTCAGGCTCATTATCCTCGGGATCGGTAAGTAAGGTTTCCAAATCCAAATCGGAATTATCTATTTGAAGAGATTGCTGTGCGTCATCCTCTTCTTCACCTTCCATTTCCTCTAATAGCTCATCAAATTCCGAGTTCTCCAGTTCATCCAATATTTCATGGTCGGATTTTTTGTCGCCGGTGAGCCAGTCATCAAGTCCTGGTACATCCTCAAGCTCATCGAATTGTGGCTCTGCCGATTTCTTTTCAGGAACAACGCCATCCTGCTCTTGTTCCAGCTCAAAATCATCAAAATCTGACAGCGCTTCATCAAGCAAGCTATCGTCAAACTCTTCATTGTCAGCGCTGCCTGAATCAGCAAATGAAGGAATATCGTCTATCATTTGACGATCAAACTCTTCTAGCGCAGCATCTAACGGATCCGTACTTTCAATTTCCTCACTGGCAAGGGCTTGCTCAGTTGAGCCCGGTGCCGGTATTTCATGTTCAACGTCAGTCTGCTCTGATTCGTCGTCTTGCGCTACAGCATCGTCGTCTTCTGTAGTCGCCTCTGCAACGGCTTCTTCCTCTTCCGCTAACGCAGCATCCTCGCCGGCGGATTCATCAGAGGTGACATCATCTTTCTCGCTTTCTATATCGGCTTCTGCGCTTTCATTCGTTTTCTCTGCCGCAGATTCACCTTGTTCTGCTTCTTCTACGTCAGTTGACTCTGTTTGCTTGCCTTGCGCTAACGCCTGATCGTCTGAATCCGCATTCGCAATGGTCTGCTGCTCTTCGTCCCCTGCTTCTACTTGTTTTTCCGCGTGCTTGGATGCAGGCTTATCATCCTGATCAGAGGGGGCTGATACTGGTTCATCACCCTCCCTATCATCAGCGGCCTCTTGAACCTCATCACCTTCTAGTTCAGCCATCAATTCATCTGAAAGTGCATCCATATTGCTTTCAGTTGCAGAGTCTTCAGCCTCTAGCTCTGCGAGTATTTCATCAGACAGGGGATCTTTCAGCTCCTCTTCTGTATCAGCGATGACATCTTCTTCGTACTGACTTTCACTTGTCTCTGTAACATCAGGTTCGATGGCCGTTTCGGACTGCTCCGATTCATTGTCATCACCTTGCAATTCTGCGATTAGCTCATCAGAAAGCGGATCTTCAAAATCATCCGCGTTTGCCATATCGTCAACACTGATTTCGTCCAAATCACCCGAAAGTGCATCCAAATCCTGAATAGACTGAGGTGAAGGACCTGATGATGCCGCACTTTCTTCGTCTTGACCGCTATCATCGAGTGCTTCATCGGGCATGCCGCCCATCATCTCCAGTTGCTCGATTTCACCTATAATTTCATCAGTTAGGCGATCCAAGTCCTGGTTTTGCTCATGGATTTCTTTATCCAGCTTTTCAAGCATAACCTCGTCAACCGCATCATCACCTAAGGTTTCTTCCAGGCTGGGTTGTTTCGGATCTTCTTCGAGCAGTTCATCAATACTGATTTCAGGCTTTTCTTCTGCATCCTGAGGCGTCCCCTCTTTAGATGCGTCTTCTTCAGCTCCTTGTGACGTATCTGTAACGCCTGGCTCGGCCTCGGGTTCGACTGGCTCGAATGCCTCGTCATCTTCTAATTCAGCGTCAATGCTCTCGTCTGCTTTCGTTTCTTCGCTTTCGTATGCTGGTTCGTCTTTACCTTCAGTTTCTTCATCTTCTGTCGGCTCAGTAAACTCATCGCTAACTTCGTCGTCAGATAAATCTATCGCAGCCTTATCTGGAGCTCCCTCTAACGAAGAGCTGCTTAAATCTTCTTCGTCAAACAAGCTATCCAGTTCGTCCTGTTCTAGCGAGTCTGCCCCTTCTTCGAAGTCATCCTCGTCATCAGGCACCAACATGTCGTCATCAAGGTCGGCGAAGTTTTCCAGCTCGTCATCAAGGGCATCTTCAAGTTCGTTTGAAAGCACATCATCGAGTAGATCGTCATCATTAAACAAATCATCTTCTGACAACTCGTCGTCATCATCAAAATCATCTACCAAAGAAGGAACGGAGTCGTCAGCCTCTACTGAAGGCTTAGGCGGTGGCGAGGAAGAGACGGTGGGGGCCGCTTCAGTAACGGGCTGTTTGCGTAACAAAAAGTACGCCAGACCACCCAATAACAACAAGGTGAATATACTGGAGCCGAGAATCAATGCTGTCGAATTATTACCACTGGCCGGTTCCCTTCCGCTTTGTACAGATTGTTGCTTTTGTTCTTCAAGCATCGCCAACAACTGTTTTTGCAGCGCCAGTTGCTCGTCCATCTGCGCCTGGACGTCCCCTTTAACCTGGTCGCGCAGGTTTTGCAGGTCGTCATTAACCTTTTCAACTCGTTCATATAGTTTGCGATTATCGTCCAGAATTGACCGCACACTTTCTAAAGAAGAGGCAAATTGTTGCCTTAAATCATCGAACTGACGCGCTTGTTGCGCATCAAGGCGGGTAATCTTTTCCTCAATCGCAGATTTAGTACTACTTAAATCTTCTTGATTAACCAGCGGCACCGCAGGCTTCAGGTTTTGCACGCTATTGCCTGGTACATTTGGCATTCGGGCAAATGCGGTTTCATCTCGCTCCGTACGTAAGCGGGCTTTTTCTTTGTCGATGCGCGCCACGTAACGCTCGGCTGGCAACCTCAAGGTTGCCCCATCAATTAACAAATTCAGGTTATTCTGTTCAAACGCGTCTGGATTTAATTCATAAATCGCCACCATGACCTGATAGACACTGAGGTTTTGATTTTGGCGATATCGATTGGCTATTTTCCAAAGCGTATCTTGTGAATCGATAGGCCCATACACTACGCCAGAGAATTGTTCTGTTGCGTCTTTGGGACCTTTAAGGGGAGTTTCCCGTTCTTGCCCAATAGAAATGGAAGGTAACGCCAACATTAGCAGCGTTAAAAGCAGCAAGCCCGTAAAATGCAATTTCATAGCGTTCCTATATGCCCTTAAGCGTCATGAGCAAGTTTGCCTCTTACCCAATCCGGCAGCCTCACTCACTGTTTCGTTGTCATGAGCGGGCAGCTTTGTTGTTATTCTTACGTGTTGGTGATCACGCATTTTCAACTTCGAAGTCCTGACATTTATCACTTATAGCTCGTTGTCTCTGGACTGTAATATACAGCGTTTGCAGAGATGACAATTTTTTGTCTTTTTCGCTAACAACAAGAAAACAATGCAATTTATAATCCAGCTTTACTAATCAGCGTTACAAAACAAACTATAAACCACTTAGTGGCACCGATCTAGGTTAGCAGGTATTGTGACTGCAATTAAGACGAAAGTGAAGCCAAAACGCCGCTGGCAAAGCGGCGTTTTAGCTTGTTCATTGTTATCGGCAAGATTAATAAAAATCTTTGAGTAAGGTCTCGGCAATCTGAACACTATTTGTAGCAGCACCTTTACGAATATTGTCTGAAACCACCCATAAATTTATGCCGTTTGGATGAGTAATATCATTTCTTACTCTGCCAACATGCACCCAATCATTGCCACTGGCACTGGAGACTTGCGTTGGATACTGCTCTCTCGACTCATACAACTTAATGCCCGGCGCATCCGCAAGAAGCTCTTTAACATGTTCGGCGTCAATGGGCTGACGGGTTTCAATATGAACCGCTTCACCGTGGCCGTAAAATACCGGCACCCGCACAGCTGTTGCATTCACCAAAATACTGTCATCGCCCATTATCTTCTGCGTTTCCCATGACATCTTCATTTCTTCTTTGGTGTAGTCATTGTCAAGAAAGACATCAATTTGTGGGATCGCATTAAAAGCGATTTGGCGACTGAATGATTCCGCTTTAATTGCACGTGCATTTAACAGATCAGCGGTTTGCTTTGCCAACTCTTCCATTGCACTTTTACCCGCTCCCGATACCGATTGATAGGTACAAACATTGATTCGCTCAATGCCCACAGCATCATGGATAGGCTTTAATGCCACTAACATCTGGATAGTAGAACAATTTGGATTGGCGATGATATTGCGATTGCGGAAGTCAGCAAGCGCATGTGCATTTACTTCCGGTACCACAAGAGGAATATCGGGCTCATAACGAAACTGTGAGGTGTTATCAATAACGACACATCCAGCTTCAGCAGCCATAGGGGCATATTTGGCTGAAACCGAACCTCCAGCTGAGAAAAAGCCAAACTGTGCTAATGACCAATCAAAGTTGTCAGCATCAAGTACCTCTAGCTCTTCTCCTTTAAAATTAACCGTTCCCCCTGCTGAGCGTGCACTGGCCAGCGGATAAAGCGTTCTAACCGGAAATTTTCGTTGTTCCAGAATCTCCATCATTGTTTGACCAACTAACCCGGTGGCGCCTAACACGGCAACATCAAACGCTTGTGACATGTATCTGAATCTCCTGGAAGTTTATTAACTTGCACATTTCTGCGCAGAAAAATTGTTAACGATGATTGATAATTTACTTTGCTAGCTTGTTGCTAAATTAAAGCCAATTGCTTCAAGCTGCGAACGAACTGCTTGATTAAGTTTTCCACTGCAGCGTAGTGTGTAAGAGCTAATTTCCCGTCTTACCCGATAACCTTTGCGCAATGCAGCAAATTGATTGGATTGTGCCATGCTTTGACGAAAATGTTTATCATCTTCTCTGATATCATATATTGGCAACAATAATTGTCGCCATTCGTCCAGTGAAAGTTCGACTGAATCGACGCCCAGTGATGGGAATTCAATAGGCTCCAATGGCGCTAAAAAATCAGTTAACTGCTTTGTCACTGGCTTATTTAGCAACTTGCAGACCTGCTCATAGACTATCTGTGTGCCACGTAATTTACCTTCCACGCTGTGCCCCGCAATATGCGGCGTAGCCAGGTAGCATAATGATAGCAGCGACAGATCAATATTCGGCTCATTATCAAATACATCTAAAATCAACAGGGGCGGAGTCAGCGCCTGCATTCTATGTTTAAGCGCTTTCTCGTCGATGACTTCTCCCCGACAGGCATTAATCAATATTTGTTTGTCATTGAGCTGATTAAGCTCTTGGGTGCCAATGAGTTTGTCAGTCGCATCCTCGCCCTCTTTTGAATAAGGCACATGCAGCGAAACAACATCGCAATTAAGGATTTCGTCCAAGTCGACGAATGGCCTTTTATCGCCGGCTTTTTGCAGCGGCGGATCACATAATTTATAGCGGATTTGCAAG
This sequence comes from uncultured Alteromonas sp., assembly GCA_964601635.1. Classification (GTDB taxonomy): domain Bacteria; phylum Pseudomonadota; class Gammaproteobacteria; order Enterobacterales; family Alteromonadaceae; genus Alteromonas. The sequence continues at coordinate 13,617 of CAZROH010000013.1, forward strand.
GCATCAAGCAATGAGGCCAGCATGCTTCCCACGTTTCCAGCGCCGACGATTCCTACGGTGGCGTTCGCCATATCCAGCCGGGCATCAGCATCGGTTACAAGTAAAGCGCTGATCACCCACTCCGCTACCGCTCTGGCATTACACCCGGCAGCGGAACTCCACAGTATCCCAGCTTTATCTAACCATGCTGTGTCTAAATGATTAATGCCAGCGGTGGCAGTGGTAACAAATTTAACAGAACTCGGCAAACGCAACACGGACGGGTTAACCTGAGTCGTGGAACGCGTCAGTAAAACCGAGACATTTTCTAGATCGTCATCCGTCAGTTCCCCTACCGGATAAGATGACACATCACCAAAATCAGAGAAATACTCATGCCCACGAGGAATACTGTCTTCAAATAAAATTTTAGTCATTACGGATGAACAGGGATGGTTTAAGAAATCGATTGAGCGAATGCTAGCGCATATCTGACAATATGCGCTAGAAAAAATGCATGATGATTAAGCAGAATAACGCCTGATGACTAAAGTGGCGTTGGTACCACCAAACCCAAAGCTGTTTGACATCACCTGGTTAAGGGTTGCTTCACGGGTCTGGGTAACAATATCCAAACCTTTCGCTGCTTCATCCAGGTTATCAATGTTAATTGATGGCGCGATAAAATTGTGTTGCATCATCAGCAAGCTATAAATCGCTTCATTAACACCTGCGGCACCCAATGCATGGCCGGTCAGGGATTTAGTCGCACTGATAGGGACTCCTGATTGACCAAAGACTTCCTGAATAGCCGCCAGCTCTTTGACATCGCCAACCGGGGTAGATGTACCATGAGTATTTAAATAATCAATGGGTCCTTCCACGCCCTGCATCGCCATCTTCATACAGCGGATAGCCCCTTCGCCCGACGGTGCGACCATGTCGAAACCGTCTGAGGTGGCTCCATAGCCAACCACTTCGCCATAAATCTTCGCGCCACGGGCGAGCGCGTGTTCTAACTCTTCTACGACAACCATGCCGCCACCACCAGAGCTGACAAACCCATCGCGATTTGCATCGTAGGTGCGCGACGCCACCGAAGGGTTATCGTTATATTTGCTGGAAAGTGCGCCCATAGCATCAAACTGGCTGGATAACGACCAATGCAATTCTTCGCCACCACCGGCGAATACCATGTCCTGTTTACCTAACTGGATCAACTCAAGTGCGTTGCCAATACAGTGCGCACTTGTTGCACACGCAGATGCAATGGAATAGTTGACCCCTTTAATTTTAAATGGGGTGGCAAGACACGCTGAAACGGTGGAAGCCATACAGCGAGGCACCATATAAGGCCCCATCCGCTTGACTCCTTTTTCACGTAAAATATCAGCAGACAAAACCTGATTTTCTGACGAGGCGCCGCCTGATCCTGCGATTATGCCGGTACGCTCATTTGATATGTCTGACTCTTCCAGACCGGCATCAGCAATAGCCTGCTCCATTGCGACATAGGCATAACCTGCTGCATCCCCCATAAAGCGCATCGCTTTACGGTCAATATGATCTTTCAAATCCAGATTAATGTCGCCCCAGACCTGACTACGCAGACCCATTTCGGCAAACTGCTCTGAATAGGTAATCCCTGACTTGCCTGCTTTTAAGGAAGCCAGCACTTCATCTTTGTTGACACCGATGCTGGATACAATGCCCATACCGGTGATAACTGCTCTTTTCATAATTTACCCTTATTTTGCTGCCGCCTATGGTAACGATTTTCGCCGTAAAACTGGTCTGCTCTTTTGCATTTAATGCCTATTTTGAACAAAAATTAATTTTACCAAACCCAATCCTCTCTTTGGACTACCATCAAGCCGCGTGCATCGGTATGATCCGCCCTCCAGTACAGCAACATCTGAGAGAGTCAGTGAAGTCTACCTACGCCAGCGTGCATTTCAACCAAATCGGAACTCCTGTTGCCGATAATTTTGATGATGTGTATTTCTCCAATGACAGTGGTATGGATGAAACCCAGTATGTGTTTGTGGAAGGAAATGACCTCTCAGCCCGTTGGCTCAGCTGTCAACAGACCCACTTTGTCATTGCAGAAACAGGCTTTGGTACCGGGCTCAATTTGTTGGTTGTTATGACAGCGTTCAGGCAATTCAGACTTGCACACCCTGACCACCCACTCACCCAATTGTATTTTATTTCTACAGAGAAGTTTCCCTTAAGCCAAGCGGACATGACTAATGCGCTCGCTCGATTTACATCATTAAGTGAGGCTGCTCAAGCGTTAAACATACAATACCCTTTCGGCTTGCAAGGCTGTCACCGACTCATGTTTGATGCATTCAGTACGACCGTCGACTTGTGGTTTGCCGACGTGCACGAAGCAATGGCGCAGTGGAACCTCCCTCCACAAGGATTGGTGGATGCCTGGTTTCTTGATGGGTTTGCTCCCAGTAAAAATCCGCAGATGTGGACAGAAGAGCTGTTCAGCAATATGGCGCGCTGCTCAAAACCCAAAGCCACATGCGCCACATTTACCGCTGCCGGTTTGGTTAAAAGAGGGCTGCATAACGCAGGGTTTAAGGTGACGAAACGAGCGGGATTTGGGCGCAAACGGGAAATGATTACCGCAATATATCAGCCTGAGCCGAATACCCCACAGCGAGCTGGCGTGACAAAAACACGTGCGCTACCTGAGCAGGTCGCAATCATCGGAGGGGGAATTGCGGCAGCAACCCTTGCTTACTCGTTATGTAAACGTGGGGTAACGACCTCGCTATATTGCGCAACGACGTTCGCTGATGGTGCTTCGGGTAACCCCCAGGGTGGTTTTTACCCACAACTGCATGCGCAAGCGAGTCTCGCGAGTCAGTTGCAAGCGCATGCATTTATGTATGCCAGACGGTTTTATGATGAAATTAATCAGCACCATGCTTTTGTTCATGATTTTTGTGGGGTGCTACAACTTGCATTTAATGAGCAAACCAGCTTGCGCCAACAAAAACTGATTAGCAATGATGTATGGCCTGAACAATTAATTCACGCTGTTGACAGGTCCCAAGCTGAAGTGCTTGCAGGCGTGCACCTTCCCTATTCTGGTTTGTTCATCCCAGAAGGTGGCTGGATCAATCCACCGTCGTTAATTAATGCGTTAATAGCACTGTCAAACCTGTCAGGCAATTTAAGCTTACACCTTCACCACAGATTACAAACAATTGACGAGCAGGAAGGTCATGTGTCACTCAAATTTAGTAATGGAAATACGGTTGACACTCCGCAAGTTGTTTTAGCCACCGGACATGAATTAGCTGATATTTCCCACTGCACCAATTTACCGTTAAGGCCAGTACGCGGTCAGGTGGAGGCTATTCCAACCCAGGAATCGCTGAGCAAGCTTAAAACCGTGCTGTGTCACAAAGGTTACCTCACACCGGCCTTTCAGGGCCGCCATGCGCTGGGCTCCACTTACGTAAAGCGCGACACCGATACAGCGGCAAGGGCGACTGAGTCAGAACAAAATCTTCAATTACATCAACAGGCTTTGTCACTGTGTAATTGGGTGCAAAATCTCGAGCATGATAATCGAGCCAGAGCGGCTGTACGGTTGGGTGTCCCCGATCATCAGCCCTTATGCGGTACATTACCGGATGATGAAATGTACCGACATTGGGAAAATTCCCGTAGCCGCTTTGATACCGCGCTGCCTGCGGCATTAACTACCAGGCGTATAAAACTGTTCAGCGCGCTCGGTTCAAGAGGGCTTACCAGTGCCCCATTGCTAGCAGATGTATTAGCCAGTGAATTATCTCACCACCCCAGCCCGCTAAGTAAGGCATTATTAAAAACGGTTAATCCTAACCGTTTTGTACTTAAAGCACTTAAGCGAAACTGAACGTGCTAGGGGGCTGAGGATTGCCCCGCATAAAGAGAAGTCACGACAAAAGCGGGAATATGGATACTTGCGCTAGCCACAACGCGTTTAGAATTGACGGCGACAATACGCGCATTGATTCTAACTCCCCGCGGGTCTTCAACCATGGTTCCGGTGAGAATATGATCCATTTGCACCGACTGCGCCATGCGTTCACCACTTCTGCTCATGGCGATATCACCACGCGGGGTGACCCTTATCCCATCAGTTACCTTAAAATCAAGAACTCCTACGCCGTAAGCTTGTAACTCAGTAATCAAATACTCCGCGAGTTGGTTACCTAAAATGGTCGTATCCGACAACGAAGTATTTAATCTGACAAAGCTGGTTACGCCGACCAGTTCATTGGTATTCAATCCCATCGCGTTGTCCATCAGTTCCATCGCAAGCTGTGAAGCGTAATCAACTACTCGCTTATGGGTTTGTCGTGGGTAAAAACCATTACGCAATGGATCCTGATATCCACGATACGCAAATTGCGCTTCATCGCTTTCCGGTTTTGTTGAAGGGGATTGGGTGCTGGTGCCCTTCTGTCTGCTTTGGTCGCTTTTTTGAGTGGGTGCCTGAGCGTCGGATTGCTGTTGGCGTGCACCAGTATCCGGTTGTTCCTGTGATGCAGCGTCATTCTTCTGACTATCGGATGCCGTCCTGGCGGTAAGCTGGTCGTTTTGCTCTGTGTCGTCCATGCCTTGTGAGGCTGTTTCAGCGCTATGCGGGGCTGGTGCAGTGCTGCCTACCATTTGTTTATAGTCGTCCTGAGCTTGCGTGTGCGAATTACCCTCTTCGGGTACAAACGCGTTGATGCTGCCCTCTTCCTGCCTCTCCTGTCTGCTTTGAGCAGTGGCTCTCAACTGCTCATCGGCGACACCATCAGGGGTGGCGTATGCTGATGAAGGTTCGGTTTCAGTTGCCGGTTCATCGAATAAAAAAGCCATGCCATCATTAAACTTTTCCGTAAAAGAGGCACAGCCAGACATCATTAACGTGGTACTTAACAGCAAAGATAATTTGTAATTCATTTGTGTCTCACTTTTTTCCTTTGCCGTTAACCGCGGCTGAATCTGACACCATCTTTGCGACCATTGGGCAAGGTGCCATCACTTGGAATAAGTGCATCAACAACATAAAAAGGAACCATCATTTGTGCACTGGCCACAACCGCATGTGAATCCAGGCCGATTATTCTGGCGTTAACTAACATTCCACCTTGATGACGCGTCATTGTGCCGGTCAGAACGTACTCGATAGGGAGCGCACTATTTAGCTCTAAATAGTCTCGTGAGAGAACAAAGTCCCCTTTTTCAGTAATACGAATATAGTCAGTAGTTTTAAAATCCAATACTGGAACCCGGAATTTGTGTAATTCATGGACGAAAGATTCCGCCATTTGCTGACCAAGTAAATTCGTGCTTTTAAGATCTGAGTCTAACAACGCGAAATGAGTGACAGCCACCGGCGTTTTCTCGTTAACGTACTCCATGTTGTTGATTAGATCCTGTGCCATGTTCTTGACGTAATCGCCAATATGCTTGGTCAGTGGGCGGCCTTTATAAGAGTTCTGGGTGTTGGAATATAAACGTGGTTGCCCTATGGCGCCAAAACTATCTCGGTTATTTTTGTCATCGTCATAATTGTAATCCTCATCATACCCACGATAATTACGGTCCGCCGCTGTAATATCCACCACATTCGTTGGGGCTGGATTGGACGCATCCACGGGTTCAGTTAGGGTTTCATCGGTTTGGGTTTGTTGAACCTCTTCTTCATCATAACCCATCGCCCACTCTTCAAATGCAGCGCAACCAGTGATCAGTGACATCGCACAAAAACCTGCAAGTGCGAGTTTACATTGCCTTTTCATTCCCGTTACCCCTTAATCTCACTACGGTATAGCCGCCCATTGCGTGTGGTTACATGCTCTTTCTGCCAGAATACTTCGGCAGGAAAAAAGCGCGTCGCGGCTGATATGATTTCTTTGCTGTTGGCATTAATAATTCTTGCGTTTACCATTGCCCCTGACTCCTGCATCACGACTGTTCCGGTAATGTAAAAGTCCACGCGATCAATGGCTGATAACTGCTCAATATTTCGTGTTAATACGCGTTCTGCGTGATCTGACATAATGATATTATCAGTCAGTTTAAATTCCTGCGCCAAAAAACCGCGCTTGGTTGCCTCCGTTACTAACCCCTGTTCCAGTTGATGTCCCAAAAGCATTAACGGGTGCTGATCGGCGTTGTCGTATGCCATGGTAGTAACAGGCACAAAACCAGTAACAGCGTATCTCACCTGCCTGCTTGGTCGCACGTTGGCAAACAATTCGTTCGCCAGGGTGTAAGTATAATATTCCACGTTGCCTAGCGCGGATACCGGCTCACCAGTAGCGGTGACAACCTTTTGCGCAGGTTGAGGCTTTGATTCAGCAGAATCAGGAAAAAGGCCACACGCAGTTAAGCTGATCGTACTTAAAATGATGACGACCACTTGAAGTAAATGTGTAAGGTTGCTTTGTCGGTTTGCCATGAACTACCTAAATTTTTGCGCAACCGGCACTGTAAGGACTTTACAAGCCAGTCAATATGCTGACACTACCTGTAACATGGCAAAAAACGTACCAAATCGAAGAATAGCAGAAAATAAGCGGTTGGTATTACCAGAGCGGCAAACCCGTGCCAGAACATTGCCGCTTACGGGGAAGACTAGGGCTGAATCAATTCCTCCCACAGGATAGAAACTTTCTGTTGATCTTCTGGCTCCAGCTCTCCTTGCTGAAAGGCATGCGCTAAACTGGCGCGAATGTCCTTATCCAGTTGTGTGCCACTGGATTGAGGTTGAGTGAGCAGTTTACACGCGATTAAATCAAAGTGACCACGCAAATAGCTAGCCACAAATAATTCGTCATCGCTGCCGTTATCGACGACGGCATCTAATTGCTCTTCTATAGATTCAATTGTTTGTTCTAATTCGTTGTGCACTAGATATCCTCTGCTACTTGGCCGGGTAAATGACCTTATCATGATAGCCAGTAATCACCGAAAAGCTCCCGGCTAACTCTTCATCCAGGGTAGGATCGGATGTATCCAGCCGAAGTGGACGACCATTTAATTCTTCCAGCTTTTGCTTGGTGGCCACAACCCGTATATTTTCTTTTCCAATTTGACGGATGAAATTGGGGCTAAGTTGTTGATTGCCCCGGCCAAACAGGTGCCCCTGACCACCAATGACAGTAATTAACAGTTGAGTGGGTTTATCGGCCGTCACCTCTAATAACTGAGCTGCGGTAACGTCACTGGCAATGAGCTCTTTGTCTTTAACAATATCCACACCCAGTAACGTATTGGACAGCCCCAGCTCCTCCATTACCGCAGCTACGGTAGAGCCAGAGCCCATAACAAAATAGCTGTCTTCATACTCATCCATCAATTCACTGATGTGCGCTGCGATGTCCAGAAGCACAAGTTCTTCACTTTCTTTACCGCCCATTTTAACCGATTGTAAGTACACTAAGTCATGCGGAACTCGCATCTCACCATAGTGTTTGGCCCGCACTTTGCCTTGCCGAAAAGCGTTTTCGTCAATATCTCGCACTTCACCATCTTGCTCACTGACCAGCTCACCTTTTACCATTTTGACCGCAATTTCGCCGGCCCCGGAAGGCGTAACGGCGTAAACACCCGAATGGATTTTACAACCCGCAGGCACACCTAACACAGGGACTCGACCTGAGACACTATGATAAATATTCCGAGCAGTACCATCGCCTCCGGCAAATAACAGGAGGTCCACCCCTTTCTCCACCATTTTCAACGCTGCTTTTTCCGTATCTTCGCCCTCTGTTTGTGCACTATCAGGGCTGAATACCACCGTGACATCGAATCCCGCTTCCTGACATACCGTTGCGCCCATTTCACCTGCGGCTGTGAAAATTTCTATCTGTGACGTAAACGGACGCAGTTTATCAAGCGCCAGGCGCATTTTTTCATTTGCCTTTTTCTCCGCCCCTTGAGCCAACGCCTGCTCCCGGATCTCAGCCCCATCGCTGCCTTTAAGAGCAAGAGCGCCACCTATTCCCGCAAACGGATTAACCAGCACACCTAATCGAAACTTTTTATTACTGCTCATGCACTGGCCCGCCTTTGCGCGATTACATTTACAAAAAATTGGTTAAGTGCCGTGATAAAGGTTTGCGCTCTGGGCGGAAATCCATGAGTCTGATACCAGTTTAATTGTTCATAAACTGACTGGCTGAACGCCTCCCGATCAGGCTCAGCGCCATTAAGATTGTCAGTGCTCACTGCAAATTTCCTTCCCACCGCCTGGGTAAATGCGCATTCGATGGCCTGAGGTTTGATTTCTACTTGCTCGAATTCGCTTTGTTGCCGGGCATTGCGACCATCCGGGCAATACCAGTATCCGTAATCCTCCAGCTTTCTGCGTTCTTCTCCAGCAATACACCAATGTGCTATTTCATGTAGAGCACTCGAAAAGTATCCATGAGCAAAAACGATTTGATGATAAGGCGTAATATCATTCGCTGGTAAATAAATAGGTTCATCACCACCTCGGATCAGGCGGGTATTGAATTCAGCAAAAAAGGTGGCATCGAAGAGCTCCATCAGCGATGTCACCGCCATGTACTCTTTGTCTTTTAAACTGGAAGGTTGTCGGCAAATATTCACAATCAGCTTTAATACGTTAAAATAACTACAAGATTAAATCAGGGTGCGCAGTCTAACAGATTAGGTGATGTTGAGTCACTGTGAAGCAGCGCCTCTGTCGAGGGTAAGCAAAAGGATATCGTTTGAATCAGTCTGTACAACCATTGATACAACATTTGCACCGCGTAAATGCTAAGCGCGAGTTAGTCGAGCACATGGGGCTTCTGGACAAAATACACCAATTACAAGCGTGGCAATGTGAACGCCTGCTCGTCTCCCATGATGATTTGGCCAAACAACGCCGTTATCAGGATGCCATGGCCTTTTTTGTGGACGAGTTGTACGGTCCCAAAGATTTTAGCCAGCGTGATGCAGATATTGCCAGAGTTATTCCTAAGCTGGCGAAGGTTTTGCCAGATAAAGCAATGTTAGCACTTGAAGACGCGCTGGCTTTGAACGCACTCTCTTTTGAACTGGATATGGAGGTGACCGAAGCACTCGCCGGACAGCCGATCAATAAAGACGCCTATGCAGAAGCCTATCGAAAAGTCGGCCGTAAAAAAGACCGTCAAAAGCAATTGGATCTCATTTACGATTTAGGCCTGCAACTCAATGATGTCATAAAAATTAAAGGGATCGGTATGTTGATTAAGCTTGCCCGCCGCCCCGCAAAAGTAGCCGGCTTGCTGACCTTACACGAATTTCTCGAACGCGGTTATAAAGCATTTAAAGCAATTGGTGATGTAACTAGTTTTGTCGACCCGGTGATCACCCGGGAACGAGAGTTGATGGAAGAATTACTTGCTCCCGAACTGTCGCTACCTGAGGAAAACCCACTTCCTAATGTCTGAACGTAACCATTGGAAATACCCCTCCCCTTATGTGGGGACATGGCGAATCGAATCGCAACATTTGGATCATTATCAGCATGTGAACAATGTGGCTTATCTTTCACAGTTAGAGCGGCTGGCCTGGGCACACTCCAACTCACTTGGACTGCATTTCACCGATTATGCAGAACTTGATCGTGGCATGGTTATTCGTCGTCACGAACTCGATTATCTGGCGCCGTGTCATTTAGATGATGAACTGGAATGTGCAACCTGGATTGTAGCGTGTGAACGAGCTTTATCATTAACCCGTGAATTCCAGTTTTACTGCCCGCGGCGCGCCCAAACGGTATTTGAAGCTAAAACTCAGTTTATTTGTGTCAGCATGACCACCGGCACTCCCAAACGTATGCCGGAAAAATTTCAACGCATTTATGGAAATGCCTGTCTGACTCAGGAAAAAATGTGTTTATGAAGTCTGCTCTCGTGCTGGCGCTAATAGCCTCGATAGCGACCAATGTCTGGCTTTACCGACAATGGCAGCTGACAGCGACAAAACTACCGTTGAATGATCACCTCCCACTAATGACCAGAGACTCAGAAGCCAGCAGAAAAGATTTGTCCGTTTCTAAGCCGAGCGAAATACTTACGAGTTCACCTCCGGCTGAGCTTAATCTGGATAAGCTAACGGCGTTATTAAATTCAGGGCAATTCAGTGAACTGAAGTATCTTCTGCAACAAAAATTAAGACAACACCCCAACAATATAGAATTGTTGCTGCTTGAAGCTGAATTGATGATGAAAACAGAACCGCTAAGCGAGGCATTATTGCACTACCACAGCCTGCTTAAGCTTCCTTTAGGCGGGGAACTCAAAAAGCAAATTCAGCAACGTATAACCCAATTATTACAACGCACCATCAATGAATTAAAAGAAACCCAAAGTTGGGAGTTGCTCGCTCAGTTTCTAGAGCCATTATTCCAACAATACCCCACCGACAAACAGATTACGTTAGGGCTCGCCGAGGCCTACGGCCAGCAAAGAAAATACACACTAATGGAAGATACGCTAGCGTCACTCTCGCCAGAAGACGCCCAATTGCAAGCACTTCGTCAACGTTTGCGAGTCTTAGAAAAAAATCAACCAGATGAATTCGCTCAAAAACAAGATGTTGATGAAAGTGAATACCAAACTGTTCCGTTACAACGATACGGCGATCATTATTTGATTGATGTGCTGTTTGGCTCAGTTGCAAGCACCTTACTCATCGACACAGGAGCCAGTACCACAGCTGTCACCCAAGACACCATGAATAGCATAACCCAGCAACAAAAAACCATTCGCATTGGTGTGTTTACTTTGCGAACTGCAGCTGGTGTTATTGAATCTGAGATGAACCAGGTTTTTAATGTGAGTGTAGGAGAATTCAGTTTTCCGCAACTGAATGTTATGACGTTAGAAAATACTACGATGTCAGAGGCCGATGGCTTACTAGGCATGAACGTACTTCGTCACTTTGAATTCCGAATCGATCAGCAGCGCTCGGTATTGTTACTTAAGTTACGCAACAGTCGTTCGTAACAAATATTTAATCCTCTTACCACAATCCTTCGGTATCCATGCTGCGTATGATTAGGCGCATCAACACTTAATTTTGAGACTACAATGGAGGGTTACATATGGCTAAACTAGAAGGCAAGCGCATTGCGATTCTGGCAACCGATGGTTTTGAACAGGTTGAATTAACCCGGCCGATGAAAGCAGTAAAGGATGAAGGTGCCGATGTGCACATTGTTGCGCTGAAGGAAGGTCAGATCCAGGGATTCAATCACGCGGATAAAGCCGATACTTTTTCAGTGGATAAGACCATCGATAGTGTTTCAGCCAGTGATTATCACGGTTTAATATTGCCAGGCGGCGTTCACAACCCCGACTCATTGCGTACTAACGAAAAAGCCGTGCAATTTGTTCGTGACTTTTTTGCACAGCACAAACCGGTTGCCGCTATATGCCACGGCCCATGGGTGCTCGTCGAGGCAGATGTGGTCAGAGGCAGAAAGCTCACTTCCTTTCCCAGCATCAAAACTGATATTAAAAACGCAGGCGGAAACTGGGTCGATGAAGAAGTGGTAGTCGACCAAGGATTGGTTACCAGTCGCAATCCTGATGACTTAGATGCATTCTGCAAGAAAGTCATTGAGGAAATTCGCGAAGGCAAACATGACAGACAAACTGTCTAGTTAAAACCTCTAGCACACCGCCAGGGGGAGATGCATCCCCCTGCTCCTTTCATTGTGACGAACAGGCAGCTCAATCTTTTATCTGACAGAATCCACCGCAGATAAACACGCTCTAACTGGATCCAGCACCTGATGACTAAAGTCAGGAAACCACTTTTTAAAATTCAGCAGAGATTAAAAAACGTACAATTAGTTTCCTTAAATCTCCTCAAATGATGTTACGATACTTGCTTTGAATCAAAGCCTATATGTAACACATGTTTAGTTCTAACATTGGTCTTGTACATACACTTTGTGCAGTGATAGCCATTTTATTTGGCGGATTGGTTGTACTGTCTAAGAAAGGGACATTTCAGCATCGAATTATGGGTTATACCTTTTTTGCTGCAATGGTATTGATGAACGTGACAGCACTCTTCACCCAGTCCCTGTATCAGTTTGGGCCTTTTCATTGGATGGCTATCGCATCATTGCTTACAGTCAGCGCGGGTATCTCCGTGCCTTTGTTCTTCCGACACCACCCAAACTGGCTGTCCCTGCACTACGACTTTATGCTGTGGTCTTATGTTGGGCTGCTTGCGGCAATGTTTGCTGAAATTGCTGTAAGGGTGCCCGCTGTTGAAAACGTAGTTGGCGGTGGTGGTAAGTTCTGGCGATTGGTTTTCGTGGCAAGCATACTGACATTCATAACAGGCGGTTTGTTGATAGGAAAACACCGAAAAAAGTATTTTAAGTAGAGTTTTCAGTGTACCCCGTTTCGGTTTTTCTTGCCTTTAAGTTCGCTAAATAAACATCAGCATAAAATTAAACTATTTAACTTTATTTGTTCAAAATTTAAATAAACTTATGATTTTGTTATAAATGACAGGTACATGACAGCTAAATGTCGTAACAATGTCGCGTCAAAATGATTAAAGTTAAAGCTCAAATTTCACAGCCTGAAGAAGTGCAATGTTAAAAAATGACGTATTAGCAGAAAGACTGATTTACCAACGGAAACGAAAAGGCTTTTCGCAGGAAAAGCTGGCAGAAATGACCAATGTCACTGTACGCACCATTCAGCGAGTTGAAAAAGGTGAAGTGCAACCTCAATTGCGAACAATCAAACTGTTGGCGGCGGCACTTGATGTTGAAATGGATGATCTGCTGCAATTAGATGATCCGAAGGAAGAATCGCTACAGAAAAAGTGGTTGTTACTGATGCATGCATCACCTTTCATAGGTTTTGTTATTCCTTTTCTTAACATTCTGTTACCGCTGTTTTTATGGATCCATAAAAAGGATGATAACGCACTGTATGATAATCACGGCCGTGCCGTGATTAATTTTCAAATAACCCTCACACTGATGTTTATTGTTGCATTGATTACCTTAGTGACAGTGGAAGGACTGGGCTTTTTCTTTTTTATCGCGGTGATACCTTTTGGCATCTGTGTGATGCTGGCCAATATCGTCGCGGTGATACGTACGCAAAAATGTTTTTATCCCCTCTCGTTTCCTGTCCTGGGAAGGAAGCGTAAATCGTTTGCAGGCAGTCTCGTCCCTCTTATCATGATGTCGACACTAGGTCTGTTCGTCAGCCCTGAATCAGCTGCATACACTAAAGATAGTGGCGATATGAAAACGCAGCTTGATGAATTTGAACAATTTTTGTTGGACTTTCAGCGTGAAAAATACATCCCTGGCCTATCCGTAGCAATTAGCAAGCAGGGGGAGATTGTGTATGAAAAAGCACATGGTGTTTCACACATATCCGGTCAGGTTCCTGTCACCACACAGACGCCCTTCTGGATTGCGTCGGTGAGTAAATTTTTTGTCGGTACCGCTTTTCTGACATTGGTTGATCAGGGTGAGCTTAGTCTGGACGACGCTATAAGTGATATGCCTGAGTTTATGGAATATTGTGAATGGTTGGCCAGTTCGGGTATTGTGTTTGGTGAGAATCTCAACTGTAAACAGACATTTAAACTTAGGCATGCCCTTAATCATGTGGTCAACGGTCAGGTTGACACAGCATTCTCCTATAATTCTATTTTTTACTCGCGCTTATCCCGCTATTTAGAAGCTAAACGGGGAAATCCTATTGATGCAGCCAAGGGACGCCACAACGAACTGGCTAAGGTGATCACTAGTGCCATCTTAGAACCGGCTAAAATGGATTCGTCCATTGCCGGCTTGTGGGATAAAGAACGCATGGATGTTTATTTCAATCGAGCGCGTGGCTATGCCATCGAAAATAACCACTATGTTATGCGCCCTGAACCTCAGCGCCACATGGCTGGTGGAGCGGGAATTAGCGCGACCGCTGGCGACATAGTGCGCTTTGACTTGGCGCTGGATGCAGGAAAGATACTTGCTGAAAAAACCAGAGCGCTTACCGAGTCTCCCTATGTTACTCAAAATGGTACCTCTATTCCCTATGCATATGGCCGATATATTCAGGACGTGAACGGCGAGAAAGTGATTTGGCATTCCGGATGGGATGAGGAAGCAGGATACACCGCTGTTTATCTGAAATTTCCGGAAAGGAGTCTGACGATTGTTGTGTTAGCTAATAACGAAGGGCTTTGGTGGGGAAACTCGCTGGACAAAGCTGAAATTGAACGCTCTCCGGTTTTCCAGGCCGCCAGTCAGATTTTTAAGTCAAGTAACTAATTCACTGGCATACCTGCCCTGAGCATGACTCAAGCCAGGTATGCCTTTAATTGATTGGTCAGCCAAGTAATAAAATGAACGTAAAACGAACTCTGAATAACTACAACTCAGCAGCCAATCGCGTGCCCTGATCGATTGCTCGTTTTGCATCAAGCTCCAAGGCTTCATCCGCTCCGCCGATAAGATGGTAGGGCTTATTTAACCCTTCAACCAAATCCCGTAATGATTCTTGTCCTGCACAGATGATCACATTGTCTACCGGCAGTATCTGGTCTACGCCATCGACGCGAATATGAAAACCAGCATCGTCTATTTTCAGGTATTCAACGCCTGGGAGCATTTTAACCCCTTTCATTTTGAGACCCACTCTGTGTGCCCACCCCGTGGTCTTGCCCAACCCTGCACCGACCTTCGTTGATTTGCGTTGTAATAAGTAGATCTGGCGAGGAGATGCTTCAGGCTGTGGCTCCATGCCTTCGACCCCAGCCCGGGCCTGCCATGTCATATCAATGCCCCACTCTTTCATAAAAGTGGGGATATCCTGACTTGGCGTGGATTTACCGTGGGATAAATACTCTGCAGTATCAAAGCCGATCCCACCCGCACCGATAATAGCAACCGAGCGACCAACTGGTTTCTTCTCTTTGATCACATCAAGATATGTGAGTACTTTTTCATGGCTGATACCCTCTATATCAGGTACACGAGGTGAAATCCCAGTGGCCAGAATCACGTCATCGAAGTCTGCTGCATTAAGCTGTTGCGCGTCCAGGCGAGTTGAGAGCTTGAGGTTTACCCCCGTTAACTCAATTTGTCTGGCAAAGTAACGCAAGGTTTCGTAAAACTCCTCCTTACCCGGTATTTGCTTAGCAATGTTAAACTGTCCTCCGATGGCCTCGTCGGCATCAAAAAGGGTAACGTGGTGCCCGCGCCGCGCTGCAGTGGTAGCAGCAGCGAGACCTGCAGGCCCCGCCCCCACTACGGCAATCTTTTTAATTTCGTTAGCAGGCTTTATCACTAACTCCAGTTCATGACAGGCTCGAGGATTAACTAAGCAAGAGGTTAGCTTGCCATTGAAAACATGATCCAGACACGCCTGATTACAGCCTATACACGTATTTATTTCGTCAGCTCGTTGCTCTTTGGCCTTATTAACAAAGTCAGCATCCGCCAGGAACGGGCGCGCCATAGAAACCATATCGGCATCACCCCGGGCTAGGACCTGTTCAGCGACTTCTGGAGTGTTAATACGATTTGAGGTGATAACAGGTATCGATAATGCTGATCTGAATTTCGCAGTCACCCACGTGAAAGCGGCCCGAGGAACTTTAGTTGCGATAGTAGGAATACGCGCTTCGTGCCAACCAATACCTGTATTAATAATCGTCGCGCCTGCATGCTCAATTTGTTTGCCTAATTCCACCACTTCATCATGGCTTGACCCACCTTCGACCAAATCCAACATTGACAAGCGATAGATAATGATGAAGTTTTCGCCAGTGGTTTCGCGGACGCGGCGCACAATTTCAATTGGCAGTCGAATACGGTTTTGGTACTTACCGCCCCATTCGTCATCACGGTGATTTGTCCGTTTTGCGATAAACTGATTTAAAAAATAGCCTTCCGAGCCCATAATTTCCACGCCATCATAGCCGGCTCGCTGAGCTTGTTTGGCGGCGTCAACAAAATCCTGGATCTGCTGTTGTATTTCCTCGTCGCTTAAGGCTTTGGGTTTGAATTTGTTAATAGGCGCCTGAATCGCAGATGGAGCAACCAGTTTATCTGTATAGGCATAACGGCCGGTATGCAGAATCTGCATACATATTTTGCCACCCTCGGCGTGTACTGCATCAGTGACTTCCCTATGATGACTGACTGCTTCATCCGTATCTAATCGTCGGGTCATGGGATGAGTAGAGCCTTCTTCATTGGGCCCTATTCCGCCGGTTACAATCAGCCCGACACCACCACGTGCTCGTTCAGCATAAAATGCAGCCATGCGTTTATGACCGCCTGGCATTTCTTCCAGTCCTGTGTGCATTGACCCCATCAATACTCTATTCTTAAGCTGGGTAAACCCTAGATCAAGCGGTTGAAAGAGGTGTGGATAGCGCGGATGAACGAGAGAAGCTGAAGTCATGCTGTTTCCTATCTATCAGAGTCATTTACCAAGTAGCGAAAAATCTATTCAAATCCCCAACTGGACAGCGTCAAGATAAAGGGTTAAATTGACACTGTCAAGATTCATTTAAGAGTTAAATTTATGTCAGGAAGTTCGCAGTACCATCATGGTGATTTGCATAGCACACTCATTGAAGCGGCCAGTTCTCGCTTGGAAAAATATGGTATAGAGGGGCTTTCGCTGCGCAAACTAGCGGAAGATGTCGGCGTGAGCCGCACAGCTCCCTATCACCACTTTAAAGATAAGAATGCCCTGTTAAGCGCCATCGCAGCAAGGGGGTTCGAGCAGTGGCACCAGATAGCTGTGAATATTTTTGAAAATGAAAATTTACCCGCTGAACAACGATTCAAAGATTTCATTCACGCGTACATTGGTTTCGCCACCTCGCATCCACAAATTTACGAACTGATGTTTGGACAAACCTTGTGGGGTAAAGGCAAGGCCACAGAGTCGCTACGAGATGTAGCCTACCCTAGCTTTCAATATCAACTAACCATGACCCATCTTTGGCAACAAAAAGGGCTGCTTCCAAATGACCAACAAACGTTAAGACTGGCCCAGGTAACCTGGGGAACGTTGCATGGAATTGCCCGACTGATTATTGATGGTATCTACGCTGATGCTTCACACATAGAAGAAATGTGCGACTGTGCTGCAGCGCTTTTTATGCAACAGCACCTACAGGCTGACTAAGCGAATGCAGCCTGCTCGGCTTTTATTAAGTCTACCGCTTTTTCTGCAATCATCACGGTAGGGGCATTGGTATTGCCCCCAATAAGTGAGGGCATCACAGACGCATCAACCACGCGCAAGCCTTCCACTCCCCGAACTTTTAAATCCGGTGAGACCACTGCCATGGGATCATCTTCACGCCCCATTTTGCACGTCCCTATCGGGTGGTAAATGGTTTCTGCTTTTTCGCGAATGAAAGAAAGAATTTCATCGTCTGTTTCAACCCCTTCACCGGGAAGCCATTCGGTACCTTTAAATTGTGCAAATGGCGTTGCCTGCAAAATTTTTCTTGCCATCCGTACGGCCTCAATCATTACCTTGCGATCTGCTTCTTCTGCAAGATAATTGGGTTCTATTAATGGATGATCTGCGGGGTGATTGCTTTGCAATCCTATGAAACCTTTACTTTTCGGATATAAATTACATACGTGTAACCCATAACCGTAGCCATATACAGAGCGCCGACCATGATCATTCAAAATAGCAGGCAAAAAGTGGAATTGGATATCCGGCCCCTGTGCCGCCAACGAAGAGCGGGCAAACCCTCCAGCCTCAGCAATATTTGACGAGAACAAACCTTTGCGAGCAAACAAATACTGGAACGATCCCTTGATATATCGTGGCAGTGCAGAAGTGGCGATGGCATACCCTTCGTGTGCTTTACAACGATGCTGTACAATCGCATCTAAGTGGTCTTGCAAGTTTTGACCGACCCCAGGCAGATCTGCAGCCACATGAATACCATGCTCTCTTAATGTCTCTTTTGGCCCCACCCCGGACAACATCAGTAAGTGTGGAGAATTGACTGCACCGCTTGATACCAATATTTCGCGATTAGCAAGAATCCGACGCACACCGCTTTTTGAACGGATCTGCACGCCCACTGCCCGCCCATGCTTGATAATGATTTTATCCGCCATGACTTGCGTCAAAATGGTAAGATTATTGCGCTTTTTTGCTTCCTGAAGATACCCCTTCGCAGTAGAGCAACGTTGACCATTTTTTTGGGTTACGTGGTAGTAGCCAAGCCCTTCACGCTCATCTCGGTTAAAGTCATCCCGCTTGGGCAGTGAAACTTCATCTGCAGCAGATACAAACGCATCAGAGAGTTTGCTGGTATGGCGCAGTTTCTCTACGCTCAACGGGCCCCCTACTCCGTGAAATTTATCTCTGCCGCCAAAGTAGTTTTCAGCACGCTTGAAATAGGGGAGCACTGCTTCGAAGTTCCAGCCGGTAGCGCCTTCTTTTTCCCAACGGTCATAGTCTTGCATTTGACCACGAATATAACACATGGCATTAATTGAACTGCTGCCCCCTAAGGTTTTACCGCGGGGCCAAAACATTTCCCGTTCGTTCAGGTGCACTTGAGGCTCAGTATGATAGCCCCAGCCGATACCTTCGAAACGACTAAGAAGTGACAAGCCAAAAGGAATATGAATAAGTGGATTGACGTCTTTACCACCCGCTTCAAGCAAGCACACTTTCATCGCGGGATTCTCGGATAATCTGGCGGCAAGAACCGCTCCTGCCGAACCACCACCAACGATGATGTAATCAAATTGTTCAACAGACTCTTGCATGGATGTTCTCCCTAAACTGCTCTTACCACTTTAGCAAATTTTCAGTGTTTCAAGGTAGCGAAAATGTGTTTGAACAGGTATTTTGTTTTAATGCAATGCGATAAAACCAATTTTAAACTAGTGGACGTAAATGAAGGCTCTTAATTGGCAGGATAAGCTAAAGGTTATTGGAACAGCATTGCTGATCAAATCAGGTAAGCTGCCATACGATAAATTTACAGAAGATGAGCTCAACGCCTTTTTACCCAGGCACTTTCCAATTAACATCCCGTTGTCTTTGCCGGTTGTGAATGCCCAAGTAGAGCTACAAGAAGGCAGGATAAAGCTGGCTTGCAATTCTGACAGAATAATTTTGCAAACGCTGGCGGCGATTCAAATCACAGCGGTAGCATCTACCTTATATCGCGCTCACCTTATGATTACGGTTAGTGCCGCTCCTGCATATGATCAGCAAACCTGTGTACTCGGCCTGGAGCAAATTCGCATTGATAGTATTAACCTGGTCAACGATGAATATGCGTTAATTATGGACACTCAGTTAATTATGGAAAAGATCCTGCCGTTGGCCTTTCCAAAGACCATGGGGCGTTTGCTAAGCAGTCCCTTTTTAGGAGCACTGAATATTGTTTCTGGAAGCACCGGTGACATAGCGAAAAACTACTTTGGACTGTATATGGATGGCAGTAAACAACGAGTGCTTGATTACCACCGCCCCCAAATTGAAGCCGCACTGCTAGACAACCTTAGCCATTATCCTACCGAATACGCCATGCGAGAAGACCGTTGGCGCGAATATGTATTTAAACGTTGGGGTCAACGCGTTGCGGTTGAGGGTGGAGAACTTCGCTTTTTATTTTAGACCCGTTTACTCATCACTGACGATAGATAAAGGCGAGTTCTCAATATGTTCACCAATGTCTTCAATACTTAAGGTTGGATCGTCAATACTGGCTTCGAGCATATTGAAAGCTTCAGTGAAATAATCGGCTAACGGCTGTAGTGATTTAATATTCTTATCGCAACACACCATACCCACATTGGCTTTACCGGCATACGTCATTAACGTGATATTAACGCCACCACCCGGCGTCATGGTTGAAATGGGGTAACAGGCCAGTAATTTGCTGTCTTTCAAATAACGAATTTCTTTAGGGCCTGGAACATTGGATACCAATACATTGGCGATAGGCTTTACCAGTGAAGACATTCGCAATAGTTCAAATAACAAGGCAATAGACTGAATTACAATCGTATAGGCACTAAAAGAGCCCGGGTGGGCATTTTGCGCTGCATACTTAACGATACGGTGATTGATGATTATCTGGCGTAACCGTAGGTAAGGATCTTGTTCTGCGTGTGCCAATTGTACGGGCACGATGGCGATCTTATTGCCAGAGGTTTTTTCTCCGGGTTTGCGCAGGTTGATCGGCATGTTGGTGTAAAGCGCTTTTTTAAATACATGACCGTTATCCTGCAATAATCGGTGCACGCCAATATCAAAAGCACATAACAGAACTTCATTAGCCGATGATCGGGTCCTCTTTGCCACATCCCTAACCCGTTCAAAATCCAAATCCATAGTGGCAACCGCTCTGCCAGGTTTAACCTGTCCAGTCAGCAGAGTTTTGGTGCCAGTGAAAGGTACCGGCATGTAATGACTGTTGATACGGATAATTTTCAAAAAAAGGCGAACGAAAATAATGGTCAGGTCCATTGCAATGTGCAAAAAATTCTTAATACGTTCTAGCACGCGCCGCCACAGTTTAGGTTTGGGCCTGCGCTTACGCATCCGCTTAACGGCCCATACAGGTAAAAAACTGTCATTTTGTGCCTCGGGCAAATAACCTGACTGAAACCATCGCACCAAGGTGGCCCCGTCTCCATAAAGATGGTGAACCCTGGCATAAATAGCAAAACGATTGCTTTTGCCGTCATAGATGAAGTGGTATTGCCAAAGCGGTTTATCTGCATCCAGTCTGGACTCATGCAGGCGTGCTAAAAAATTATCTAACGCCACTTTGTCGTCAACCGATTCAATTTGATGCAATTGAACATGATAGTCCATTTGCATAGATTTAACCGGTTGCAAGCCGACTGGATAGCCTAAAATGGTTTTAACTCTGCAGTTAAATGGCGGGCAAGCCCGGGAAAATGATTTAACTTCTTCATACAATTGTCTGAGGTAACGTTTGCGTTCGACACCGTCAGGCATTTCAAGTAATTGTAAACAACCAACATGCTTTGGGTTAGCATCAGATTCGGTTAACCAAAACGATTTATCCAAAAATGAAAGCGACTTTCCCATCCTGTTGGCTCCTAGCTTAAGTCCGGAAGATTAGAGTTCAGATTACTTACGCTATGCGACTGTATCGCATTGAGAATTTGTTTTATTGCCGGTTCTGACAGCTTCAAACGTGGTAATAGATTAACCATCATTAACGACAAAACATGATACAGCCTGGTTTCTGTACTTTGATTGATAAACGAATTAGCACTCTGGCCCGCTTGTGTCATCAACAACGTTAACGATTCCACCATCAACGGACGCTCATATGCAGATAAGGTAATTTCATCCTCACTTTGCAGTTTTTTAAAAATCGCATCAAGTTGATTTTCCAATGCTTTAAATAATTGCTTTTGTGCAGATTGAATTGACGGGTACTTCTCTACTATATCTGCCGGGCTGCGATAGAGAAAACGAAACAGGTGCAGCTTCTCGATTAAAATATAAAAATAATAAAACACATCTTCGGCGTGTATATTTTCGACCAGTGACCGATTCAGTGCACCAAGCAATTGTCTTTTATGTAACGCCATTAACGCGTCAACAATCACCTCTTTCCCCTTATAGTGGTAATAGAGGTTTCCGGGACTGATATCCAGCTCCATGGCGATATCCACGCTGGTGACAGCATTTTCGCCCTGCTCATTAAACAGCTCTAAGGCAGTGAGTAAAATCCGTTCTGCGGTCTTCATCTATGAAAACACCAAATAAAGCTGCGCAAATCCAGCCAACATGCCAAGCACAGCGCCCACCACGATGAGCTTCCATTCGTCCTGTTGGTATGCCGGTCGCAGTACGCCTTCAAATTCGGAGGATGACAATTCCTGCATTCGTTGACTCAAGTCTTCCCCAACCCGCATAGCACCGTTTGCGTAATCATAGGCATATAATAGGTATTTTTCAGAGTTATCAAAAATTAAGCGCACGGCTAACGCTTTCATTTTGTAAAAGTTTTCAGAACCGACACCTAATGCAAAATACGGTTGCGCTACCGCGATATAGCGCTCAATAGCATCGTTGACATGTAATTCGATTAACTCCAGCAACTGTGCTGATCCTGAACCATGGAGGATTATATGGGTGATATTTTGCGGTGTGATCAGTTTGCGCTCAATAATGTCAGCATACACAATCGAGACCTCCCGTTGCCGCTTTAAAAACATCCCTTGTAGGGTAAACGGACCAATTTTAACCGGGTTCTTTGGTTCAAAAATAATTTTAATCGCGATCCAGTTAGTCAGGTATCCGACTAATAAGCCTCCTAACGGCAGGATCCACCAGGCTTGATATAGATGCCATAAGAACATCGTAGGCAAGCCAAATAAGAACCCAAAATACAAGCCTGAGCGAACAATAAACGGAAACTCTCTGGCCCCTGCGGTTAAAAAGATTTCGTTTATGAGTTCCGGTTTGTTAACCAGTTGCTCAACCACGAGTTCTTTTATATCCAGTATTTCACTGACATTATGCTGAAAGTCTTCGACCAGCTTACGCACCACGTGGGGCAAATCGTTTTCAATTCGCTTGTAGACCAGATTTTTTCCTTGTACCGGTAGGGAGGCCCAAAGCTGAGGTGCAGATTCCTGCATAACATCGTTAACCACACGGCGAACAACTTGATTCAAGCGTCTCTCTATAGCTTGGGCCAATGCTTCTGGTTCGATACGCTGCGCAAGTTCCTCTACACTAAGTAATTTACCCAGCACAAGCTCGACTTCAATTTCAGCCATTTGCCGACGCTTTGCAGGGATCAGTCCCTGCCAGCCAAAAATGGGCCGGATACCGACAAACTCAATCGGATAAAACATCATTTTTACGGCAAGATAATTCGTGCCCCAACCGACAATAGCGCTTATCAGCGGGATCGATAACAAACTTAGCGTTTCAACATTCCATTCCATTTATGGCGAGATCACTTTCTAGGTATTTATGCATGAGAATTATTTTTATGTTCATCCTGAAGGCTACTGGCTGCGTAAGCAATAATCAATCTTTTCTGTTTGCAACAGCATGAAATCACGCGTTTTAACCAGAATTGTTAGAATTAGATAGTGGTTTCTAATTGATTTACCTACAATTAGCGATCGCCCGGCTTCCCCACTTAGTATCAGGAGGGCTTTATGGCTTTATTTGACCGCCGCCTGGCCAATATTGAAGCGGCAATTGAAAACGCGCAATCTTACAATGAATACCAAGAAGCTTGTTTGGCCCATGACGCTATTTCGGGTGCTGATGAGTGGAAAGCCAAAGACCCCTGTCGGGATTACGATTACAGGCTTATTCGCAAACGCGTTCAGCGTATTCAGCTGGCTCGCAGTAAAGGCGACAATTCGGCCCTCATGTCTATTTTGCATGAAGGGTTACACGGCAATTTAGGGAATATTGCTAACCCTGCGCTATTTGGCCATTGTAAAATAGGCACCAAAACACTCATTGAGACATTTCTTAACGAAGTGGTCATGGCACTGGACAGTATTTTTGATGCCAGTGAAGAAGAAATTGACTTTTATTATAAGCTTTCTTTTTTTGAAGAGACTGCACACGCTTTTGGACGCAGTTGTTTAATGCTGTCAGGCGGTGCCGGTTTAGGATTTTTCCACGCTGGTGTAGTCAAGTCGCTGAACGAAAGAAATTTATTGCCCACCGTGATTTCAGGAGCAAGTGCCGGTTCGATTATCGCAGGTATGATAGGTACCCGCAGCCACAACGAATTGCTTGAAGCGCTAAGCGCTGAATATATTTATGAACATTTTCAGCAATGGCGGCACTGGGCAGGTTTTGGTCAAAAAAGTCTGCTGGACAGCCGGGCGCTGGAAAATGCACTCATCACGCTCTTTGATATCATGACGTTTGAAGAGGCACTTAAGAAAACCGGTCGACACATTACGGTCTCTGTCTCCCCTTCCGATCTACATCAACATTCACGATTACTGAACGCGAAAACTTCGCCAAACGCTATCATTACACAGGCCATACGTGCCTCTTGTGCGGTGCCTGTCCTTTTCAGTCCTGTGCAACTTAGGGCTAAAACAAATAAAGGGGACATTGTTCCCTATATTCCCAACCGTCGTTTCGCTGATGGTTCGTTAATGGCTGACTTACCTTATGAACGATTATCACGTTTGTATGGCGTCAACCACAGTATTGTCAGTCAGACAAATCCCCTGGCGGTTCCTTTTTTATCGTCAAATCGTACCCACGCCAACTCGGTCTTCGATTTAGCGTGGCGCCACGTGGGCCAGCTCGCAAAAGACAATAGTATTTTTGCATTTGATGTGATGGAACGTTTTGTCGGTCACAAAGGTGCCAAGCTCGCGATCCACAAAGTTCGTTCGATTATCGATCAACAATATGTAGGCAATATAAATATTCTGCCTGAAAAGCAAATTCGGAATATTGCGCAGGTGCTTGCCAATCCAAGCCTGAAAAGTATTAAACAACTGATCGATAGTGGTGAGCGTGCTACCTGGCCTCAATTGGATACGATTGCACGGAATACCAAAATTAGTGAGACACTCAGGTACTACCTGACGCTACTCAAACGCCGTGAAGCTGAGCTTCTTGGTCATTGACATTCTACATATGATGACTACTTTTACGAAATCATCATGAATTAATGCAAATTACTGGCGAAATGAAGTAAAGTTAACTCGCGTTAGTAGTACGTTGGGGAAAAAAAGCGCAGTGAGCAAAAAAGCAAATAATCCGGATAATATATACACTCAACAGGTCAAAAGCCTGATCGACATAGTGTACCCTCAAGAATCTGGGTTAGGTTCAGTTTATGAAGATGCCCGTCATTATTTTTCCGTCACCCCTTCCTTACAAGATCATGCTCACGATCTAAAAATACAGTTAGGTGGCCTTCGCCATTCTCAAAAGGAAAGTAGCCAGGCTACACTACTGAAACAAAAATTGAGAAAAGCAGAAATAAAACTGGAAGAAGAAAGAATCGAGCGTGTAAGTCGCATTTACGACGTCGCTCAAAAACTGCTGGATTTGTGTGAAGGCGATAGTTATGAAGAAACTCAGCTATTAAGTGCAAAGTTTCTGGGTACGGTAATGCTGCAAACACGAGGCAGGGTAGCAGGCTTTCAACGCTTACACCAGCGATTAAAGCCGCTTTATAAAGCAGTGCTTACTTTACGTTTAACTGATAAAATGTATAAAGAACAAACAGTTAAAAATCCCTACTTACTTGAGCATAAAGACGCGCTGAGTCGTTTTGAAGGAAATCGAGACGTTTTGGAAAAGTGGCGAAGCGGTTTGGCGATCCCACTGATCTGCGCGGCAATCCTTCAGGATATAGGGTTGCAAAGCTATGACGCATTGCTGCTTCTAAGAGGAGAAGAGAACGAGTTAGATGAATTTAGGGTTCTCGAAGCGGATAAACGAAAAGCACTTTTAAAGTACAACTATCAATACACGATGGATTACCTGAAAAAAGGATTAGGTATTCCCAAATATGTGGGTAACGATAAAGAAGAACGCGATGAGTTTGTCGCTTTTCACAAAGCTGCTAATCAGTTCATGCTAGCGATAACCAAAGACTCATTTGTAAATAATTCGGGGCTGGGGGAGTTGCTCAAAATCCCGCAAATATACGCCTCCATTGTATTATCGACAAAGCCAGATTATTCGCGTAAAGAGTTACCAAAAGGCTATTTACTGATTGAGCAGTTAGCCAAAAAAGGGACATTAAACGCTAAACTGGCTGAAGCCTTTATTCAAATTGTCGGCTATTTCCCACAAGGGTTTGGGATTACGTTTATTCCTGTAAATGAGCGTGGAGAGGAGAAAAATCATTATGAGTGTGCCGTTGTAAACAGACTCAACCCTGAACATCCTGCAGAGCCGATGTGCCGCATAGCTACGCGCAATCTTACTTACGTAGCGTCAGGTAATGACGAAATCATCCGCCGCTCCAGAAATTTATTCTTTGCTGGCAACCAGAAAAAATTAATGCGAATTGGTAAAGACAGACTGATTGAAATTATGAGCCAGTTATCAAGTAATTTTGATCCTGATGATATCGAACAGTTAGTTCCACCCTTTTGGGAGCCTCATGACTTCTTTTCTTTCAAAAAGAACCAGAATATGTGGAATAAAGGTTAACCCAACTACGATAGTTTGAGCGATAAAAAAGGAAAGCCAGTGAATGACTGGCCTTCCAATAAATCTAACGAATTTTCTCAGTAGCTAAAGTGCTAATCTAGTTTTTCGTTGCAGGCTTATTTTGTACGCGTCTTTTAGCAGGTGCTGCCTTGCGGCGATTTGTCACTGTTTTGGAAGTCGCTGACGTCGTCTCTTGTTTAGTCGAGGCAGAGGTTGAAGCCTTTGTTGTTGATGCCTTCTTAGGCTGCTCTTGTGCCACCTGCTTTGCTTTCTTGGCGGCAACTGTGGATGACGTAGTCTTTGGTTTTTCCCTTTCTGTTTCAGATTGCATTTTAGCTTGTTTTGCCGCTGTCGCTTTTGCTGCAGCCTGTTTCGCAGCGAGCAAAGCTACATGCTCCACCAGCGCATCCACTTTAGCCGACAATACATCCAACTGCGCTTCACGCACACGTTGTTGTGAACGCCCGGGGGTCATCGCTGTGACGATAGGGTTGTGTACCACAGCATCTTGAATCGCATTCAATACCGATTGCGGATTTAACGTAGATCGTAATTTGGCATCAATATCTTCACCTTTATGTTGAAGCTCATCAAACATCTGGTGTGACTCATCAATTTTGTGATTGACTGTTGCAGTGACCTTTGACAATTGCGCTGCAAGCAAGTCCGCACCTGCCTCAAACCAGCCAAGAAAAGGGGATGGACGTTGTTCAGAATTTTTCATACATGCTCCGAAGCTGAATAGTCAAAGAAAAAGTAGATTAGCGACAATATAAATAGCCCCGACAATGCGGGGCTATCGTATTACTTGTTGGCCGCAAGCTTAGCTACGGCTTCTGTAAGCGCATCAATCTTGGCAGATAACTCTTCAATTTTCTGATCAGATTGCTCAACATCCAAACCTAGCTTCTTTCTTACTTCACTAACGCGCGATTCGACATCACTGGTTGTCGCTTTAAACTTGCTACGCGCGTCGTCTTCAAGGGTTTCACCTTTCTCAACTAAGTCGTCAAACATTTTGCTTGCTTCTTCGCTTAGCTTTTCATAACGACCTTGTGCTTGTTCTACGCTCTTACCATATGCACCTAAACCTGCTAACCAGATTTTACGTGCAAAATCTTCAGCTTCGTTGAATTTACCTTTAATAGTATCAGTCTTAACCATGGGATTATCCTCACTCATTAACCAAGTTGGCTAAAGAATAACCATCATAATTAGAAACCGCATACTAAAATGAGAAAAATGTCGAAAACTTTTTACCGGTCTGCAAAACTTTTATTGGAGCGAGTGAAGTCCAATCATATTGCCCTCGGTGTCTTTTACCAGCGAAATAAACCCATACTCACCAATTGACATCTTGTTACGTTGCACTTCGCCACCCGCATCTTTTACGCGGCTTTCTTCAACAGCACAATCATCGCAGGAAAAATACACGATGATACTATTATGACCGGCTGGATAATCTGACATTTTAACCAGCGCCCCGCCCGCTCCGTATTGCTCCATATCGGAAGGAAAGGTGTTCATGACGAGCCCCTCATTGGTAGGGTCAGAGATCAACTCAAATTTAATTTCGAACACTTTTTGATAAAAGGCTTTTGCTCGCTCCATGTCATCGACATAAATTTCAAACCAGCCCACTGGGTTTCCGCGCATACATACCTCCTTTATGATGTCACCATTTGATGTGTAGGTCGCACATCAAGGTATAGCACAATTTTCAAAAGTTGTTAGATAAGAAAAAAGTGCCTCTTGGGCACTTTTTTTTCAATATTAATCTACTAAATCTTTGGGCATCTGCTCTCTGACATCCTGCCAGACTTTACCACTTTCAATACCATAGTTTCGAACAACAATTGGCACCGCATCATGATCCCCCTTCTCTGCCACATCAAGCAGTTCGGAGTAATATTTGCGCGCCACATCGCGGGCACTCTGATGCGAAAAGAAGTAGCCACCTATTCGTGAATACAAGCCACGGAAACCGTTCATCATCAAAACAAAAACGTTATTGTTTGAAGCCAGCGCTAAGTCATGGTTTATTTGATAATCAAGCTGCGCAAACGCTAAACCGTCTTCTGCACAATCTTTGTAACGTGAAATGATCTCGACTGACTTCTCTGGGTTATTTCGAATCGCGCCACGAATGAAAACCGCACTAAGGTTTGTACGTGCCGCCAGTAGATTATCGACTAACTCAGGGATACCCTCCTGATCTAAACGTGCAAGCGTTTCAAGAATGTTTAGGCCGCACGTTTCCCAAAAGTTATTTACTTTTGTCGGCTTACCGTGCTGAATGGTTAACCAGCCATCCCGAGCTAAGCGTTGTAATACTTCGCGCAACGTTGTACGGGTTACACCAATCAACTCGGACAGCTCTCTCTCAGCAGGTAAGATCGTCCCAGGTGGAAAACGGCCACTCCAAATAGATTCAACGATGTATTCTTCAGCGAATCCAGCTGGGCTCTGAGCTTTGTATATCATAATGGTCTCATTTGCACATTATTGTTATTGTCGAACTGATTGTACCAGATGATCATTTTTTGTCACAGCCAATTATTTCAGTTTTACTACTGGCTGATTTTTATTTAATATCCGTTGCCAGAAGATAAGATGCTAGTTAATTGCGTTTTGTTGGACACTACTCCACATTGATGTACAAAACCTAAAGCGAAATATCTTAATTTATATGAAATACAGCCGTATCCCTTTATTCTTTATTGCTTTAGGCGCTATAACTGGTGCACTAATGGCTTGGCAGCACTGGGGAATGAATCAAACGCTATCGATATTCCCTAACGAGGCTATCTCCCCCTCTCAAATCAGTGATCGAATCAACGGCGGTATGTCGGAAGTAGCCCTAACACAAAGTAATGAGCAAACGACACTCACATGTAACCTTGTTCATACCGGTTATACTCATCCATTCTGTGGCATTACCTTTCCTGTAAAACCAGCGTTTAGAAATATCAATGCCAGTCAGTTTTCAAGCATTGAAATAGTGGCGGAAGTGCAGGCCACTGAGCAAGATACGGTACTGATATATTTATTAAACCAAGAAAATAACGTACAGCCTAAAATGGGAGAGCGTGCGAATATGCGCCCGGTTAATATTCAACCCGGTGTACAATCGTACCTCATACCCATCAATAGCTTTTTTGTGCCCTCATGGTGGGTGTTACTATACCCTGAAGATGAACTAGAGGGCGGCACCAGCATATCCAATGTGTCAGCCGTGCGTATTACCAGCGGCGATAACACTGCATCCCGTGAAATGACTATCACTGTTCACGAAATTAAGCTTCATGGTAAATACATCACGCGTGAAACACTTTATTTGACCATCATCATAGTGTGGGTAGCGCTGACTCTTTTCTTCAGTATATCCAATATAATGGATACCCGGCGCCAGATTCGAAAAGAGAAGCGGCGCTCTTCTGAACTGCTTTACAACAACGAAATGCTCGCACAAGAGAAAGATCGTTTACATATTCTTTCAAAAACGGATCCGCTTACCGGTGCTCTCAACCGTGCAGGATTAGAAGAAGCAATGTTACGATTCCAAAATGAATTACATTATCGCGGCAAAACACGCTGCGCGCTCATTCTTTTAGATAT
Source organism: uncultured Alteromonas sp. (assembly GCA_964601635.1). Lineage (GTDB taxonomy): Bacteria > Pseudomonadota > Gammaproteobacteria > Enterobacterales > Alteromonadaceae > Alteromonas. Next base: position 43,433 of record CAZROH010000013.1, read on the forward strand.
CGATCACTTTAAACAAATTAATGATAAATATGGTCATGACGTCGGGGATCGGGTACTAAAAGAAATTGTGCAATTGCTGCACAATGTGGTTAGAAAAACCGACCTTATAATACGCTTAGGTGGAGAGGAGTTTTTACTTCTCTGTCAATACACGTCGTACCGCGAAGGCATATATTTAGCTGAAAAATGTCGTCAGGAGATTCTCAGTAAAAAGCTGGCGAGTATCCCGGTAACATGCAGTTTCGGGGTCGCAGATTGCGAACCTTCAGCAATTTCACAAACCTTACCGCAAGCAGATAAAGCATTATATAGTGCAAAACGAAACGGTCGAAACAAGGTATGTGGATTTAGCGATATTGATAATGACTAATTTTTTTAGTCATACACTCCAAGCCTGCCAGACCGTATATGAGCGACTGTGAATGTTACACTCACCGTTAGCTCTTGGTTTTTAGACGCTTTTTACTTTCTCAAGTTAAGGTTTTGAGTTAGTCTTTAACTTAAAACTATAAGCAACGCTGTATGCGTTAATTAGCAACAAAGATGCTAATCAGGTCTACATATTTTCCTGATTACTAAAAAATAATAAGCAAGCGTCTCGACGTTGAGGGATATCACTATGCAAATGTCAATGCCCGTTGCCGTTTATCGCAACTTTCTGGGTCACGCGCCAGACTGGTATAAAAAAACTATTCTCGCATTCTTAATTATCAACCCGTTTTTATTCATGTTGAATCCATACGTGGCAGGCTGGGCGCTTGTGCTTCAATTTATCTTTACACTGGCAATGGCACTTAAGTGTTATCCCTTGCAGCCTGGGGGACTGTTACTCATTGAAGCCTTATTTATAGGCATGACTACCCCTGACCACATGCTGCACGAAATTCAACTGAATCTGGAAGTGGTGTTGTTACTGGTGTTTATGGTCGCCGGTATATACTTCATGAAAGACCTCCTCATGTTTTTGTTCACGAAGTTAGTCATTCAAGTCCGCAATAAAATGATCTTGTCGATCGCTTTTATTACTGCATCGGCCTTTTTATCGGCATTTCTTGATGCGCTTACTGTTATCGCAGTCATAATCAGTGTGGGATTAGGGTTTTACACCATCTACCATAAAGTTGCTTCTGGTAAAGAGTTCCATGCTGAGCATGATCATGATCATACCTCTGATGACAATGTACCCGAGTTAGGCCGCACCGATTTAGATGATTTCCGCGCTTTTTTACGCAACTTGCTTATGCATTCCGCTGTGGGTACCGCACTGGGTGGGGTCATGACAATGGTAGGAGAGCCACAGAATCTGATTATCGCAGATAAAGCAGGTTGGGATTTTATTGAGTTCTTCCTCCGCATGAGCCCTATCACCATTCCAGTCTTTGTCTTTGGTCTGCTCACTACCTTAGCACTAGAGAAATTCAAACTGTTTTCCTATGGCGCACAGATGCCACAAAACGTGCGCACGATTTTAGTTAACTATGACAATCATAATGATAAAAGCAGAACTCCCCGCGATACAGCAAAACTGGTAGTACAAGCATTAATCGGTGTATGGTTAATTGTTGGCTTAGCGCTACACATGGCTTCAGTCGGTTTGATCGGACTTTCAATTATTGTTCTGGCAACTTCTATGAGTGGTGTAATCGAAGAACACGCCCTAGGTAAAGCCTTTGAGGAAGCACTTCCCTTTACGGCATTGCTCTGCGTATTCTTTGGTATAGTTGCAGTCATTATCGACCAGGGGCTATTTTATCCCGTCATACACTGGGTGTTGACATTCGAAGGTAAAACGCAATTAGTTATGTTCTACCTGGCAAACGGTGTGTTATCGATGGTAAGTGACAATGTATTTGTCGGCTCTGTCTATATCACTGAAGTTGCTTCCGCATTAAAAGAAGGCGCGATCACACGTGACCAGTTCGATATGCTGGCAGTAGCAATTAATACCGGGACAAATCTACCGAGTGTTGCCACTCCTAACGGGCAAGCGGCTTTTCTATTCATGCTTACCTCCGCTATTGCTCCGTTGCTAAGGTTATCTTATGGAAAAATGGTCTACATGGCGCTTCCATACACATTTGTACTGACGCTGGTTGGCTTAGCCGCGACCTATTTTAACCTGTTAGATATGACTGACGCACTATATCAAATGCACTGGATAGAACATCACTCAGTGGATGTGGTAAACAGTGACTCAAGTCATTAGTCGGTGGAGTACTAGTTAATGATATCTGCAATTAGCCGTTGGGCAGGACAAAAATCATCGTGGGGTTTACTTTTCTTAAGTGCACTGGCACTAATCATGACTGCACTGTATTTTCAGTATGAAATGGGCTTAGAACCCTGCATCATGTGTATTTATCAGCGTACCGCAATGTTTGGGATAATGCTTTCAGGACTGCTGGTCTTACTGATCAATACATCGCTCACACGCTTTATTGGGTATGCTGGATGGGGTGTTTCAGCTGGCTGGGGCTGGCTACTAGCTCGTGAGCACGTTGATATCCTGCACGCTTCTAATCCATTTTTCGCAAGTTGTGAAATTGTTCCGAATTATCCCGCCTGGGCACCGCTTCACGAGTGGTTTCCAGCAATTTTTGAAGCTAAAGGAGATTGCTTAGAAGATGGTTGGCGTTTTATGGACAAAGGTATGGCTGAGTGGATGGTGATAATATTTGCTGTTTATTTCGTTGTTTGTATCACGTTTATGCTCATTAGGTTGGCAGGTAGCCGTCGATTTTGATAGATCTTTCAATCTTACCCAGCAGGCTTCCTGCCATTCAGGCATCACAAGGCCCTCTTACTATCGAGCGCATTGCATCTAAGCATGTCGAGGCGCTTTGTGAAGCTGGGCAGCACGCTATTGAGGATGTCCGCCCTTGGCTTGGCACTAGCTTGTGTCCTGTTACCGTGCCAGCCTCAAAGCAATGTGTCACAGCATTGGAGCAAAGCCGACAACAAAATTACGGGCTCGCGTATTTACTGATGGCTGAGTCACAATGTTTAGGCATGGGTTTGATTAATTATATCCACCCTCTTCATCTTAATGCCAACCTGGGATTTTGGATCAGGCCTGAAGCGACTGGACAGGGCTTAGCGGTTGCGCTTTGTCAGCGGTTAATGAAGCTCGCTTTTGAACAGATGAAATTGATTAGACTAGAGATGCTGATTGAGCCTGCTAATAAAGCCAGTTTGCGCGTAGCCCAAAAACTTAATGCAGAAAAAGAAGGGGTGTGTCGCAAGCGCGTACTTGGGCGGGATGCATTGCTATTTAGTTTGACCGTTTAAACAGGAAAAGCATAGCAGCATCGGGCTATCCACCCGATGCTGGCTCTGACCTTAGTCGTTTTGAATATTCACTACTGTGCGTCCAATCACCCCACTACCATCAGAATGACTGATTACACCAAGGTATTTAGCCGCAGCTAACCCTTCCCACTCAACTGTGGCAGCTTCTGTTGTGCCGATAACTGCAGCATCTGGCGCATCAACTGTCATGTTTCCTAAGTCTGCTTGTGGACCCCAGCTAAACAAGGTGTAATTAGCATCAGCACCATCGGTTTGCCAGCCATGCACTGCGACATAGTATGTTGTTGAGCCTGGCGCCAAAATATCAACCTGCTCAGCACTGGAGCCTGAGCCCGAATTGCCGACGAAGCTGAAACTGCTATTGTACACATAGAGGTCTAGATCATCTGAACCATCGGTGTAATTATTAAAGAGCGAAATTCTCGCCAATTGTGCACCTGCTGGAACGCTTATCGCGTGCCATGTGATGCCCGTACAAGCAAATGGAAACGAACTAAAATCACATGTCCCTAAAGCGGAATTGTAATCATTAGTGGGATCATCAGCTACCATGCCGGTCACAGTTGATGCTTCCACAAGACCATGGGTACCAGCACTGTAAGCTCCGGTGTAACCAAAACTAATATCGAAGCTCAGTGAGCCACTTTCGCCAGTTCCAGTCATTTCAGCAGGAGCTCCAATGACTACAGGTTTCAGCACAACCGCACTACGCGCTCTTTTATCACCATCAACCCAAGATATTCCGCCGGTAGCATAAGCATTTATCGGCGCACTTTCGTTTGTAAAGGTCACTTCATACTGCACACTTTCACCTGGTGCTATTTCAATTACTTCAGGATTAAAAGTCACTGAGATACCATTTAAACCATCTACTTCAGGTACATACGTTGCGAAAGAATCAGACACACTGGTAACGGTTCGCGTTACAGTTTGTGAGCCAGCCAAGCCACCTATCGCTATAGAAGGATAATTGAGGTTACTTGGATCAGGAGCAAAGCCATTGCAATCCAGTGAGCCAGTTCCACAGAGGAAGTCTACATAGTCACCAAATCCTGCGTCATAGACTACCCCCGGTTCCACGGCCGAATTAGGCTGAACAAAGCCAGCGCCATAACCAAACGCGTTGCCTGGGATTGGGTTTCCTTTGTTGGTCATGCGGGTGGCGGATGTCATAAATGCTGACTTAATCGCTGCCGGCGACCAAGAAGGATGGGCTTGTTTCATTAGTGCACCCAGTCCGGCCATATGAGGACTGGACATAGAAGTTCCGCTCAACGCCCCAAAATTCTCACCGCCGAAGCCTTCGGGAGATACCGCAGCGATAACATCCACACCAGGCGCTAAGATATCAGGTTTTAACAAATCACCAGAGCCAGCCAGCGCCGGGCCTCGGGATGAAAATGAAGCAACGAAGGGAGCCTCTTCTTCGATGGGTGAGCCAGCACTGATTATACCGCCCTCCTCGCCCATGTTGATGGCGTAGGTTCTGATTGCGTCACCTGTTGGCACATCCACATGAATGCTAGGCACTGAGTGAAAATCAGCGTTAAGCGAGCTCGGGGTCACATTTGCTAACACCATACCTACGCCACCAGCTTGGGCAACGGCTTCACTTTTAGCAACCCGTGCAATAATGCCCCGGTCACATACAACTATTTTTCCGGTTACCACATCAGGATCGAGTGTGCCTGGGTAGCATAATCTTGATTCTTCAGCATCTTCACCTTCAAGCCCGGCCTCAGCTGAGTACACCATTGGTGCAGGGCCCACACCGCCCCCTAATGAGACACCTTCGTAAACGACACCATCACCTAATGTGGTAATGGTGGCTTCCCAACCTCTGTCATGGGTGCTGGCAGCTACCGTTGTTAACCATGGGCTGTTATGTGCAACAGTACTGGCAGATGGTCCACTGTTCCCGGCTGACGCCGATACATAAACCCCGGCATCGGCGGCATATAAGAATGCCACTTCAACCTGATCTAAGAAACTGGTTCGTGAACCACTAATTGAAAAGTTAAGAACATCAACACCGTCTGCTACCGCTTGATCAATCGCCGCTACGCTATCGCTACCAAAGCAGCCACCTTCTCCATCGCGGCCCCAACATACCTTGTATGCGGCAACCCGGGCTCTTGGCGCCATCCCAGAAGCCGTGCCGACGTCACTACCATTGATTGTCACGTTCACTCCATAATTACCCGCGGCGGTACTGGCAGTGTGAGTGCCATGCCCGTCTGCATCTCGCGCAGAAACAAATTCGTATGGAAACAGGTTTTTAATATTACTATCGCCGCCAAATCCTGCATTGAACCACTGGGCTGAAATCAACTTCTGATTACAGTCTGAGGCTGTAAACTCTTCACCTGGTACACACTTGCCATGCCAGCCTGGTAATTGCTGATAGTTTAATTTGCCACTTTTCCCATTATTATTTGTTCCAAAACGGTCAGAAAAACTATCACTTTCGGGCCAGATACCTGAGTCGATTATACCGACTACGACATTTTCACCAGCACTCTCAACTCCTCCCAGCTTTTCCCATAGACCGGTGCCATCGGTAGCATTAAGTTTCAACATCTCATAAGTTGAAACGGTATCTGGTTGAAGAAGCTCGTCTTCTACCACACTTATTACATCCGGATCCTTTAATAACGCTCTGACTTGTGCTGCATTCAGTTCGGCTGCGAACCCATTATAACTGTATTTATAGCTGTACCGTTTACTCGTCGCTCCTATAGATCTTAAAAGCGCATCATGTTTTGCGGTCAAATAATCTACATACTTGGTCACAGCAGGACTATTGGGATCTATTTTTTTATTTTTAGCGGGCTTGGTTGCCTTCAGCCCCTTAATATCGCCAGAGTACGCTACCACGGGGTCGCCTTTCAGGCGTACAAGATAGATTCCCTTTTCCTTAACATTGGGTGTTGCTGAGTCTGTAACAGCTAACGTTTGCGCAGACGGTATAGTTGCGGCTAACGATTGCGCTGCTAGCACCGTTGATGCACAGACTAGTGTACTGAGCCCCAGGGTTATCGATTTTCTTAATTGTTGCTTTGGCTTGAGTGTGAAAGGTAATTCAGCTTTCATTCATAAGTCTCCAAACTTACTGCGTAAAACCAGTGCAAATCACAGACTACTGTGCATTTTTACGGCCTGAACAACAGCGCAACTGGACTCAAACTACTCACCAAATTTTGCATAAGTCGAAATAATGCTTGTGGGTTTGCGTTTTTATAAGAGGGAAATTGGTAGAGGTAAACCAGGACTACTTACATCCCCGCTATACTGACTAAAGTGTAAATGAGATGTTAATTTTATCAAACGAACATTGATAACTGCTTTTCTCAAGGCAGTGCTTTTATTCAACAATGGGTAACTTTTCAATCATGATATTCAGGCATCTGATTTCATTGCATAAATTATATTCTTGAGTAAGAGACGTATAGTTCCTGAGGAGGACGGCTTTGAGTCTAACCGTGCTTTTGTACAGTAATCTTTACAAAAAAAAGATTAAATTACGAGATCATTGTGATCAAAAATGAAAGAAATTTCAGGCTGAAGTGATAATCGTATAAGGCTCATTTGCCTATCGAATTAAGACTAATCCAGGTCTTCCAACGGCCAAAGTGCGATGTAATCTTCAAAATGTTCTAAATCGACTTGATGTTCAAAAACGGTTTTACCGCGAACCGACATACCTTGTTTATGCATTGCTGATTTTCTTCCTGCATTGAGTAAAGGGTGCCATGAAGGAAGACCTCTTCCCTCGTATAGTCGCCGGTAACTGCAACTGGTGGGCATAAAGAAAATATCTTTAAGGTTCTCCTGTGTAAGTTTAACGCAATCAGGAACAAGTCGAGTACGCTCCATATATTGAGTGCAACTGCAGGTTTTAGTATTTAACAGATCGCAAACAATATTCGTGTAATGTACCTTTTCATCGGGCTTTATATTATCCGTAGGTGTGGCTTCATCTGCGGACTCATCATCGATAAATTTATGCAAACAGCATTTACCACACCCATCACAGAGCGCTTCCCATTCCTGTTCAGACATTTCTTCAAGCTTTTTTGCTTCCCAGAACGGTTTACTCATTAGCAGATCACTTCTGTTTGTATACTGATCAAATTGGCCAGTTTACTGTGGATCAAATCCCCTTTATACAACGGCCCTACGCCGCTGGGAGTGCCAGTTAAAATAATATCGCCTGCATCCAGGGTAAACGCCTGTGACATCTGCATTATCAAATCTGTGACACCGACGAGCATATCTTTGGTATTGCCTTGTTGACGCGCGACATTGTTCACTTGAAGATTAAATTCAATATCGCTTAGTGACTGAAATTGTGACTTGTGGATAAATGCAGATACCGGACAACTGCCGTCGAAAGCTTTTGCTCGCTCCCAAGGCTGACCGGCTTTTTTAAGCGACAGCTGAATATCACGCAGGGTGAGATCCAACGCCAAACCTACCCCCCAAATCGCGCGCTTTGCTTCTTTTTCATCCTTGCAGTTGCATAATCGATGTTGGAGCAATAAGGCCACTTCAATCTCATTATGGCATTCTCCCTTATCGGTAGGAATTTTTATTGGCTCTGCCATGGCGCAAATGGCGTTGCGGGGTTTCATGAAAAGCAATATATTGCCGTTATCGGCAGGTTTAAACTGCTTATTCATTTCGCTGATATGATCTTGGTAATTGCGCCCAACACACACTACTTTATTGACCGGCAGGTCAATCACATCACCAGCATTATCTGTGTGTTGATACATTATTAATGTCCTCTCTTAATACGGTCGGAAAGGTAACTAACAGCCACACCAAAATAAGAAGACCGATTCCAACGCATCAACGTATGAAAATTGTTATATACCAGGTAAATTCTTCCACTTTCTCCGTCGGGTAGGATGAGTGAAGCCTTAATATCCACAGCGGGCAGATTGTCACCATTGAAACGGCGCACCCCGCGTTGCTGCCATACCATTAACGAAGCGAAATTGTCTTTGTTCAGCCCTGAAAATTTTATAGCGGCCGCCTCATTCAATTTAACCTGACGCCCCCAAGTATACTCATCGTTCCACCCTTCCGATGCTAAAAAATTAGCAATTGAAGCAAACACATCAGCATAATTATTCCAGATGTCCTTAACGCCATCGTTATCGTAATCCACAGCATAAGTGAGAAATGATGTCGGCATGAACTGGCTTTGCCCCATTGCGCCAGCCCAGGAGCCCTTAAACGTGTTCAGCGAAATGTGTCCTTCTTCAATAATGGTCAAAGCGGCAAAAAACTGTTTTTTGAACAGCGCCTCTCTGCGTCCCTCGTAAGCCAACGAAGCTAACGCAGAAAACACATCGTGACTGCCCTGAATTTTTCCAAAATTGGACTCATTCCCCCACAAGGCAACAATAAACCGGGGTTGAACACCATATTCATTGCCTATTTCCGTCAATAACGGCTTATGCGTGTTAAAAAGGGTAATAGCTTGTTTTACTTTCCAGTCAGGAACACGCGTGGCTAAATAGTCATCTAGTGTAATTTTACGCTCTGGCTGGTTTTTATCGGCCTTAACGACTGTAGGCCGATAAGTAACGGTGTCTAGAACGTCAGCGATAAGCTTTTCACTAAATCCTTTAAGCTTAGCTTCCTCCGCCAGCCCTTCAAGATACTCCTGAAAGCCTTGTTCAGATTTGGTTTGGGCATGGCAGGTTAATGAAACCAGGCAACATAGAATTAATAAGCTGAGTTTGATTGGGAATTTGCTCATACAGGTTAATGCTATTCTTCAGGTTTACGAGGAAGTCCCAGACTTTCTCTATATTCACCGAGCCAGTCTTCAATCTTGGCCGGCATTTGCAGATAATACCCCTCCTCTAGCAATGCTTTTTTAAGCACTTCACTATCAACTCCGGCAACCTTGCCATGTTTTTCGACAGCTACCAACATGACAAATTGAGGTTTACCAAACGTTTTCATCAAGGCTTCGGGTACTTCATCAAACCGATCTTTTTTGGGAAGATAAAGATACATACCCTCTTTACGCCGGGTTTTGTATACCGCACACAACATAGGAATTACTCACAGAAGGGAAACGTTAAAGATTAAACCAAAACTGATTTATCCAGCAGATGCTGCTTATTGTCAGGAATCTCACCTAACAATTCAATTACTCCAGCCCAAAAAAGTTTACCTCTCCATCCACTCAGCAAATCTGGCGCAAGTCCTTGCGCGGAGGTTTCATCTTCATCAAACCACCACCACTTAAGTAACTGGTTAATTTGCTTCTTAGATGCCAGTACCTCAACTGCTACATCATTTGCATTAGCAATTTTCTCAGCGAGCGCTTTAAGCTCAGAGGCGTACCTTTTATAAGCTTGAATATCAATCAACCGCAAAATCCGGTTGGGCTTTTCATTCTCGTCCAAGGCGTCAAATTCGTCGGCAGCATCATTAATAAGAGTCAGCAGATTATCGCCCTGTTTACGGACCACTTGAGGTGACATACCGTATATTTTAGCTAATTGCGCTTTTTCGACTGGCTGAACTTGAACAAGTTCAATCAGTGCAGTCTCCTTAAGCACAAAATTAAGTGCCATATCCTTCTCTCGGGCACGATCTAAGCGCCATGCTGCCAACCGTTTTAATATATAGACCTGTTTTTGTGTCAGCTTCCAGTTATTTTTAACCTGTAAATACGCCCATTCAGAGGGTAACTGTGCTTGCTTCTTAGCAACCAAATGGCCAATTTCATCGACCACCCATTTGCGTTTATCCAACTCATCAATTCGCGCGGCTAATTGTTTATATGCTGGCAATAAATAAAGGACGTCATTAGCCGCATAGTGTAATTGCTTCTCACTAAGCGGCCGCGCCAGCCAATCGGTGCGTGCTTCGCCTTTATCTAACTGAATATTTAAAAGTTCCTCAATTAACCGCGCATACCCTACCGTTGCCCCCATCGCTAAAATATTAGCGGCAAACTGAGTGTCAAAAACGGGCGCAGGTACTTCCCCAAAAAAGGTTAAGAAAGCTTCAATATCTTCAGAGCACGAATGCAGGACTTTTGTAACATTGGGGTTTTTCATTAACTCGACAAAGGGAGCGAAATCTTTAATCGCAAGCGGGTCAATAAGAACTAACTGCTCACCATCATACAATTGTATCAGGCCCAGTTGCGGAGTTAACGTACGCGTTCTGACAAACTCGGTATCCAGCGCTATTTCACGATGGTTTGAAGCTCGATTACATACATCGGCCAGTGACCGATCATTATCTATAAGTTGGTAGCGCATAATAAAATATGGGATCTGAGGTAAGTGGAAAACCCTAAGAACTTTACGTAAATCTAACAGATATGCGTTTAATACCTTAGTGACTACGAATTTACAACCATAGAAAACACTGATGCGGCATTTGCCGCATCAGTGTTTGATTTAGTCGCGAAGCTCTCTGCGTAAAATTTTACCCACGTTCGTTTTAGGTAATTCGTCCTTAAATACGACTTTTTTAGGTACTTTGTAGCCAGTTAGATGAGACTTACAGTGTGCGATGATGTCTTGCTCAGTTAAATTAGGATCTTTCTTCACGACAAACAACTTAACAATTTCACCACTTACATCATGTGGCTCTCCAACTGCCGCGGCTTCTATAACGCCATCGTGCATTGCTGCAACTTCTTCAATTTCATTAGGGAACACATTAAAACCTGATACCAGGATCATATCTTTCTTGCGATCCACGATATAGAAGTAACCCTGTTCATCAACCTTTGCAATATCGCCCGTAGCAAGCCAACCATCTTTGAGGATCTCATCCGTTGCCGCTTGTCGATTTAGATAACCGCGCATCACTTGTGGCCCTTTCACCCACATCTCACCAGGCTCACCAAGCTCGACTTCGTTACCATCTTCATCCACCAGCTTGATGTCGGTGGAGGGGACCGGTAGGCCAATGGCTCCTTTATAGGCTTCAATCTGAGGCGGATTTACGGTGACAACTGGCGAGCATTCGGTCAGGCCATAGCCTTCTAATAAAACAGAGCCTGTGACTTTCTGCCACTTCTCAGCAACTGGCCTCTGAACAGCCATGCCGCCACCTAAGCCGAATTTAAATTTTGAGAAATCCAGTTCGCTAAACCCAGGAGTATTCAGTAAGCCGTTGAATAAGGTGTTCACCCCCGGAAGAATGGCAAATGGGTACTTTTCAAGCTCTTTTACAAATCCCGGCATATCCCGAGGATTGGTAATTAATAAATTAGGGCAGCCACATTTTAGGAACAACAGGCAGTTCGCCAGCAATGCAAAAATATGGTACAGCGGAAGAGCCGTAACGACCAGATCCTCACCGGGTTCGATAACGGTTTCAAGAATTCCTGATACTTGCTCAAGGTTCGCTATCATGTTGCGATGAGTTAACATTGCACCTTTGGAAACCCCGGTTGTGCCGCCTGTGTATTGGAGAAAAGCCAGATCGTCTCCGGTAATTTCCGGTCGGGTATACGTTTTTTCTGCGCCTTCTTTCAACGCTGATTTAAGGGATTTTGCTTGCGGTAAAGAAAATGAAGGCACCATCTTCTTAACATATTTAACTACAGCGTTCACAATCCAGCGTTTAGGTGCAGGTAACATATCTCCGAGTGAAGTCAGTAGTATTTGCTCTACTTTGGTTTCACTTACCACCTGCTCAAGTGTACTTGCAAAGTTCTCCACTATCACGATTGCTTTTACACCGGCATCGTTAAGCTGATGTTTAAGTTCTCTGGCAGTATATAGCGGATTAACATTCACCACGACTAAGCCAGCACGCAATATCCCAAACATGACCACAGGATATTGAAGAAGGTTTGGCATCATTATAGCGACGGCGTCACCACGTTGCAGCCCACTATCTTGAAGATAAGCAGCAAAACTGGCCGATAATTCGTCCAGCTCTTTGAATGACATGGTATGCCCCATATTGATATAGGCAGTCTTATCGCCATACTTCTGGATCGACTGTTCGAAAATATCAACAACTGAACTGTATCGGTCTGGGTCAATCTCAGCTGACACTCTGGGGTCGTAATACTTAAGCCAGGTTTTCTCCACGAAACCTCCTTCCATTTTTCTTATTTTGCGTATGCTGGGCCGATATTTATGAGAATTTCAAGTGTAGGTTTTTGCTCATGATTCCACACTCTCTTGGCCACTGGTCTGATTTCCTGCGTATAGTATAGGATGAAAACGCAAAGATAAACGCTGGCATTTACAATTGTTCAACAAATTGCTTAATTCCTGCAGCGACTGCCTGTGGTTGCTCCATATGAATGTGGTGTCCACCTTCGAACTCAACCAACTGGCTTTTTGATAACCATGGCCTGCGCTGCTCATACATTTTTTTTAGCGCTTTGAAACTATTCGATGCGCCAGCTAACCAGACCGGACACTGGATACTTCTCATCACATTTTCCGCTTGCTTTTCTGTCATACGCAAAGACGATTTGGTTCTTAACTTGGGATCACTCGCCCAAAAGTAATGGCCGCTGGCATCCTGGGTAAGGTTTCGCTGTATGATTAACCTGGCGTTGTCAGGAGAGATATCAGAAATTTTGCAACGTGCAGCAACTGCTTTTTCGAGATCAACTACACGTAATCGGTTACGCGTTTTTTCAAATCGGCTTAAAACAGAATCTCGCAGTTGTTCAGTGGTGGTTTCTTCGGGCTTAGTTAAAGGCCCGCACGCATCAATACTAATCACTGCATCTACTTTTTCAGGGAATAATGCAGCATATATCGAAGCAACAATGCCACCAAGAGAATGCCCTAATAAAATCACCTTGCCAAAGTCATTGTCAGCAAAGAATGCATGCAGATCCTGAATGTAATCTATTTGATTATAATGCGCTCCGTGAGGACGGTGTGATGATCGGCCATGACCTGCCATATCCAGTGAAATAAATCGATAATCGCTTAAATAAGGAGCAAGTACAGAGAGACTTGCTGCGTTATCCAGATACCCGTGTAAGCCAATTATTGTCTTGCCTTGGCCTCTATTTTCAAGCCCGCCTAATACCATTCGGCCAGCGTGAAATTCAATTTCAAACATACTCAAAAGAGGTCACTCCTTGCCAAATTCTGCGGCAATCTCTTGCCAGCATACGCATGAGATTGCCGTTAAGGCTCGTCCCTATCGTTAGCTGACGAGCGTTTTATATCCCGGTTTGCGGCTCGAGAGTGAATGATGTCGTTAGACTGCTGGTTTCGAGCCGAACTTTTATTTCTGACCACGGGTTTTGAGCGCACTACAGGTTGTGTGGCAGGTACCGCAGGATTTCTATTTCTGCGCTCAATCACCCTGAACCTTGAATGGTGTACACCCCAAAACGGCCGATGATACGAATAATAAAACGGTGAATACCACCCTAAACCGTAGCTAAAATATACGGTAGAAACGTCGTAATCGGACTCTTTGCGCCAAATGTAATAGTCATTTACATCCAGTGTAGGGTAAATATAAGGCTGCTCACCTACCATGCCTGACATAGGGTCATCCAACTGACCGACAAACGTTACTGTTCGCCCCTCTTCAAACATTATTGGGTCTACAAACCCATTAATTCGAGCTTTAAACCGACCGACCGTATTTTCAGACGTTAAAGGTTTACCATAGTGATTTAATGGAAAATGCGCTACTTCGACGAAGGTTTTTTGTGATTTATTTTCAACGTCGACAATAATCCCGCCCCATCGTGCTGTACTTCCCTTCACCTTTTCCCCAGCCGTAACAGAGCGGGAGTAACTGATTAAGGGTGTATCGTCTGGCACTTTTATCGGCTCGGGGACCATGGCACAGCCGGACAAAAATAAAACAACCAACGCGATAGCGTGACGGATCATAGCGTTACCTTCTTAGAATACTGAACGTTCCTTAACTATAGTATCGGAATTGAAGCTGAATAAAACCTGAATTTAGGCGTAGTACGGTAATTTAGGCATAAATATCTACACCAAGAAGCTTATGAATATTATCCCGCTGAGACTCTCGCTCATGGCTTAAATATGACTCTACTGCTTGCTTACCTTTTCCCGCAGGCTGATCATAACCTGACTGCTGTTGAAATTTACTGGCTTCATCAAGTACATCTTCTGTAGCTGTGTAGCGTACCAGATTTTGGCGTTGAGTGATGAGTGGGGGAACTTCCGGCTCCACCGGAATTTGTCGCGCAGGCGGAACCGCCGCACGATCTGGTGCAGCGTCTGGACGCGGGATGATCAGAGTGGATTCAATGTCCATTCGATTCGACTAACTACTTCTGTCTCAGGTGTTCCAATGTTAGATTTGCGTGTGCTAATCCATTTATTTTAAACGCCCTCATTAGCCGTCACTGACATTCCTGCTACCGTCATATTTTTGGCTAATGTGAACGATTTTTATTCATTAAAGTTATTTTCAGCAAATTTCAGGCCAAACTACTTTATATTAATTATCACTCTCGTCCTGGTAACTTTTTCCAGGTTACTTTATCTCGTAAATAAACTGGTGATACCTCTGCCGCGCTTACTGTTGCATGCGCTGAAACCGCCTCTAAGGCTAACGGTAACATAAACTCTGCAGCAGGATAAAGTACGTTAATGGCTGCGCTATCAGGTAGGAGCAGGGTTAATTCAGGGTAAGCCTGCCACCCTGTTCCAGCAATTTCAAAATTTACATTCTTTAAGTGTTTTGCAGCATCTGCGGGCGAGCAAACACGCTCACTAACCACTTCAACCACTTGCTGCTCCCTACGTTCATAAACAGCAAAGTACACCTCACTCATTCGGGCATCGATCGCACAAGCGCACCTGGTTGCATCAGTATGCGCGAATGTTTGCTGTGCCATTGCCGCTAGCGTGCTTACTCCTGCTACAGGCAGGTTTGCGCCAAATGCTAATCCCTGGACCATCCCCGTGGCAATGCGGACACCAGTAAAACTACCTGGGCCTCGACCAAACGCCAGTGCATCTAATTCGTTTAAACCGATCGCCGCCTGAGAAAGAAGCTCATCAACCATGGGCAGTAAACGCTGACTGTGTTGCTGCGGGCAAATTTCAAATTTTGATATCACTTTATCGTTAATTTGCAAAGCAACTGAGCAGGCTTCTGTAGCCGTATCTATCGCAAGTATATTCATATGGGTTATTCAATTTCGGCCAAGAAGGCCTCTACAGTCTCAAGATCTCGTGTTCGTCGCATATTAGGCAAACTGGCCACGAATGTCTTTGCATACGGTTTTGTCACTAAGCGATTATCGCAAATTACCAGCACACCTTTATCAGTGGGATCGCGAATTAAACGTCCGGCACCTTGTTTCAGCGTGATAACCGCTTGAGGAATTTGAATGGCGGCAAACGGGTTTCCGCCTTTTTTCCTGACATCATCAATGCGTGCTTGTAACAATGGATCATCCGGGGATGCAAATGGCAGCTTATCTATCATTACACAAACCAGATCATTCCCCCGCACATCAACCCCCTCCCAAAACGCCCCCGTGCCTAATAACACTGCCTTTTCATCGGCCAGATAATCACGCAGTAGCGCTTGCTTGGTAGTCGTTCCCTGTACCAATAATGGATTGTCCACCGCCTCTTCAAGACGTGCTGCCATTTTCTTTAGCATAGCGTGACTGGTAAAAAGTAAAAAACACCGCCCCTGGCTTGCTTTAATTAGGCGCTTCGCCACTTCAAATAGCTTGTCCTGTAAAGCCAGGCTGTTTGGTTCAGGTAAATAGCGCGGAACGCAAAGTAGCGCTTGCTGTTGATAATCGAAAGGACTATCCAGACCTAGCGTTTTTGCCTCTTCCAATCCCATTCTTTTTTGAAAATGAGTAAACCCGTCATCGACCATTAAGGTAGCAGACGTAAAGATCCACCCTCGAGGTGGATCAGTTATAAATCGTCGGAATTTAGCTGCTATCGATAATGGCGTTAAATGCATAACAAGATGACGGTTAGTCGTTTCGTACCAGAGGCTTACGCCCGTTTGCTGGTAATCACGCAACACATCTAGCTTCTCTCGTGTGGCAACGACGCGTTCGTAAACATGATCCAGATCCTTATCGCGACCGATGTGCAATTTACACACGTCATGCAAGATTTCAAGCGCGGCAACTAATTTTTCAACCTGAAGCTGGACCTCTTCTCGTTGTAACGCTTCTGCCCAATTTCCACGTTGCGGTGTAGCCGGAAACAACAAACGTAAGTCGGCAGCAACCACTCGACATTTTTCCGCAGCTTTATCCAGCTGCTCGGCATCCTTCAATACCGTGCGATATAGCAATGTTAAGTCTTTCGCCATATCCTGCAACTGCCTGGTGGATAAAGATTCACCAAAGTAATCACTGGCAATTTCCGGGATCTGATGAGCTTCGTCAAAAATAATTGCGTCGGCATCGGGAATGAGTTCACCAAATCCTGTGTCTTTAAGCGCCAAATCGGCGAAGAAAAGATGATGGTTCACCACCACAATATCAGCCTCAAGGGCGTTTCGACGAGCCTTGACCAAATAACAGTCTTCATAATCCGGGCAATCTCTGCCCAAGCAATTGTCTACCGTAGATGTTACCAGAGGAATCACCTTGGCATCCTCCGGTAACGTTTTCAGCTCACCGATATCGCCGGACTTAGTCGTGTTCGCCCAGGCGCGTACTGCTGTTAGCTGGCTTAACACTTCTTTTTCGACTAGCGTAGAATTACCACCATGCTGTCCTAACCTGTGAGTACACAGGTAGTTTGCTCGCCCTTTCAATAGCGCCGTTTTACGATTACTGGCAAGGGCTTTTTTAACTAATGGCAGATCGCGATGGAAAAGCTGCTCTTGCAGGTTTTTTGTTCCCGTTGAAATTATCGCTTTGCCTTTATTTAAGAAAACAGGAGCGAGGTAAGCGAATGTTTTACCTGTACCCGTCCCGGCTTCTACAATCAATGACTGCTTATGCTTAATAGCTTCATGCACCGCCACTGCCATATCGGTTTGTGCCTCTCGGGGAACAAACCCTTTGATAGCAAAGGCGAGCAATCCGTTTTTTTCGAATACGTCTGAAATGGTAGGCATGCAACTGCAAACTTGGCAAAACGCCTATTATGCCAAAGAAAATGATCAAATGGGCGGAAATTTTAGGACAGTTTTTGGTGTTGTGAATACAAAGCAAGAAACTGCCACGGCCCTATCTCAACTGGCCTATCTATACGAATGGAATGATTTTCATCGGTAAGGATATCAGTATATTCACCTTCACAAAAAGCATCCTTGAGTTCAAATGAACAGGCTACATCGGAAAAGTTAAGCACAACCAACACTTTTTCAGCATTTTGCATCCGGATAAAACTAAAGAGACTTTCCATCTGCGAATTAGGTATTTGAATCATGGTGGCCCCGTAAGGCCCATTCCATAAAGCAGAGACATGTTTTTTCCACTTAATCAGACGGCGATATAAATCTCCGATAGTGTGCCGTTGCCATGTAATCGGGTCCCGCTCAAAAAAGGCTAAACGTTTGGTTTCTCCAGCTTCCTGACCATTATGGATGAGCGGCACCCCCTCTCCAAGGACCGATAATACAATAGCGGCTTCAAGCGCGTCTCCAAATTGTTCTGATTGTGTGCCATCCCAGGCATTTTTGTCATGATTGGAAACGAAGGTCATTCGGTAGGCGTTAGCTGGCCAGGCACGTTCATTCCAGGAATAATACTTACGCAGTTTATCCAGGGGCCATCCTTGCTTTGCTATACCATGCAGGGTTTCATTCCAGCTCCACGCATACGTCATATTGAATGCGTGTGCATGCAGTTCACGACTTTCCCACTCAGCCAACATAAATACGGGTTTAATTTCTTCGAGCCGGGCTCTGGTCTGTTCCCAAAACGTGGTCGGCACATAACCTGCCACATCGCATCGAAAGCCGTCAACATCGAACTTTTCAACCCAATACATCATGGCATCAAGCATGTAAGCCCGTAAATCATCTTGAGAATAATCAAATTCAATGATGTCATCCCAATCCCACCAGGGTGATGGTCTAAAATTACCGTGGTGATCTTTGGCATACCATTCAGGATGGTTTTTTACTAATGGGTTATCCCAGGCGCTGTGATTCGCTACCCAGTCTAATATTACTTTGAGATTAAGTTCGTGCGCTTTTTTTACAAGTGCAGAAAAGTCAGCCTCACTGCCAAATTCTGAATTAATCGCGAAATAGTCGCTCACTGAATAGGGGCTTCCCAGCGAGCCTTTTCGATTCACCTTGCCAATGGGATGTATAGGCATCAACCATACAATATCTGCGCCTAAAGATTTAATGTGCTCAAGGCCACTAGATACCCCTTTGAAGTTTCCTGCATCACTGAACTGACGGGTATTGACCTGATAGATGACAGCATTCTTCGACCATGCAGGTTGCTGAAGTGTATAAGGCGAGTTCGCAAGCCTTTTTGATTTGGACATCGTGCACCATTTTTAACACCTGATGTCGGCATTTACGTTTCTCACGGCCAGGTGGATTGAATATTACAGAATTCAAAATAATGGTAAACCTGCCAGCCCCATAATCATGACCCAACTGGCGAAGAATAATTTCAGTTTAACCGGTGGAAATGCAAGCACTACATACTTTGCGATCATGCCACCAACGATGGCGCCCATACCAGCAAACATCACTACCGACCAATTGATAGCCATTGTATTGATTATGTGATGGGGAATGGCTCCCCATACTGTAAATGCTGTCAATATAACGGCCACCGCAATTGACATTGCGATATTGAACCCTCGCAGGATTAAGTACACCGCGACTAATTCGCCCACACCCACTGACAGCCAGGCAGTTAAAACGCCGCCGGCACAACCGATCAGCAGCAAACAAACCGCATCTATACCTGCTAAGCGACTTTTATAGGCAGGGTGAACTTTCATCAAGCTCGTTGTATACAGCGCTAAAGACAGCAAGATAGAGAAAATCCCAAAGCCAAGATGGATATCGTCTACCTTACCTTGTAAAAAAGACAATTGATTAAAAGCACGGGTACCAAATTGAGCAAGCCAGATGCCACTTAGAGATGCTGGCACCACTATCAACAAACTTATCGGCAATGCTTTCCACTCTGCATCAGGTGCTTTTTCTTTCCGATAATGGTGCCACCAAGTCAACGCCCCGGCAGTCATTCCACAACATTGAATCGCGAAGCTGGTTGCCACGATGGCAAGTGGGGAAAATCCTAACTGGTTAAAAAAAGGAACAAACACCACACCGCCACCGGCGCCAGTGGCATTTGCAAATACCGCCCCTAATACCCCCAATAAGGTGAAAGGCGAGTATGAAGAAATCAGATCAAATGGCGCAGGCTGTACGCTTATGAGAATACACCAGAGCAAAAAAATGGATAGCAGGACCGCTTTACGAGAGATCAACGTACTTCTTACTTCCTACTTACTAAAAATCAGATATGAACCTGGGCGAACTTTGCCAGATAAACGTAGAAAAATAAATGGCTATGCTAAGCTGAATAATTGAAAAGTATAATTTTACTCATGAATAATTCAGTTAAATTATGATCACCAGCAAACAGTACGAAGACCAGTGGCGTATCGTGCTGCAGCCTAACCGTTCGGCGAGTTGGACGCAATCAAAGCTGTTCATCGGCATATTGGCTACCCCGATAGCCTTCATTGCCCTAGGCTGGAGTATAGTTGGCGTGTGGATTGTACTCCCCTTCGCTGGTCTGGAAATTGGCTTGTTGGCACTATTAATGTTTAAGGTAAGCCATCAGACGTACCAGGAACAAACCATCGTCATAAGAAAAGAAACTATCAGCATCGAGACTGGCTTCAGACAAAAGATTGAACAAACGGTCTCTCGCAGTGGCTGCCATGTACTGTATAGCGAGACGGAAAATGACTGGCAACTACCTGTTATTAGTGTTATTTCTGACAAGGTAGAAATCACACTGGGGCAGTTTTTAAATTTAACCGACCGGCAGTTGTTAAAACTAGAATTACAACGTGCGGGACTTGTAATTTGTCGCCCACATTGGTGGCGCGATTAAGGATTGATGTATGAGAGACTTCGATGTGGTCGTATTTGGGGCAACATCATTTGTTGGACAAATAATTGCGCGATACCTTTTTGCACATTACGGTCAGCAAGAAAATGTTAAATGGGCACTGGCAGGCCGTAGCGAGCACAAGCTGAATAATGTGCTTAAAGAGGCAACGTCCAAACGTAGTTCCACGCCGGAATTGTTGATAGCCGATGTAAATGATTATGCTTCTCTTGTTGCTATGTGTAAGCGGGCAAAAGTAGTGTTATCAACGGTTGGCCCCTATGCCCAATTCGGTGAACCTGTTATCAAAGCATGTATTGAATGTGACACCAGTTATGTGGATTTAACAGGAGAGCCCCAGTGGATTAAGGCGATGCTGGATGCCTACGGTAAGGCAGCAAGTACCAGCCAGGCGAAACTGGTTAATAGCTGTGGCTTTGATTCCATTCCATCTGACCTGGGCGTGTACTATCTTCAACAGCAAAGTCAGCAGCGCTATAGCAAACCCTGTACAAAGGTTGCTATGCGGGTAAGGCGTATTCGCGGAGGTGCATCCGGCGGCACCGTGGCCAGTATGCTGCAGTTAGTAGAAGAAATGAGCCGAGACAAATCTTTACGCAAAAAATTAGCTAACCCTTACGTGTTGTGTCCTCCTGATCATGGTCTGTCAGTCAGGCAACCGAACATTAAAAAAGCTTGCTATGACCACCATACACAGCGGTGGATTGCCCCCTTTATTATGGCGGCAATCAACACACGCATTGTTCACCGTAGCAACGCGCTTATGGGAAACGCATACAGTGATCACTTTACTTATGAAGAAGCATTGGTGACGGGTAAAAAAACCAAGGGGGCGATGACAGGTTGGATGACAACCCTTGGTTTGGGCGGGTTTATGATGGCCGCATCGGTTAAGCCATTGCGTGGATTAATGGAAAAGTATTGGCTTCCAAAATCCGGTGAGGGGCCTTCAGAAAAAGCGCAAAAGGAAGGCTTCTTTGACATTTATTTCTACGGTGAAACCGATAATGGCGAAACAATGACCGTGCGAGTAACAGGTGATAAAGATCCAGGCTATGGCTCTACAGCCCAGATGATTACCGAAGCAGCGATAAAGCTAGCCAAATCAGAAAAGCTTCAGGCTTTACCAGGCGGCTTTTATACGCCGGCAAGTTGCTTCGAAAGCTCCCTGTTTACTCCACTTCAGGAGCATGCTGGTTTAACGTTTGAGGAAGTAAAATAAGCTTCTACATCCATCAAAAATTAAGTCATGTTAACGTGGCATCCACTTTGGGCTGTCGCCGGTATTAATCTAAAATGCTTAGGCAATATCGGGGCGGTCATGGATTTATATATTGAGTCAATTGAAGGCGGAACGTATCTGGTCAAAAAAGTGAGTGGTGATCACAGCCAGATTATAAAGAATAACAACGATAAACCTCTTACTTTTAACAGCTTAGAAGAAATCAGAAGTTATTTTGCTGAAACACCGCTTGAACACGTGTGGTTGACGCAATCAACGCCTTACGAGGAGATGGTAGGGTTAGAGAGCAATGGAGAATCCATGAAAATCGAGTTAGATTGGAAGCCAGTCTCCCACTAAACGACACCCGTTTTACGTTGCCTAATCTAAACTATACCTGAAAACAGTTGCCGGATTTTCAGAAAGTCCGTACATTTGGGCAGCCTATCTAAAACGCAATTCTGGAGTAAATTATGAAAAAAGGACTTTTGTCGACACTGATGTTGTTGGTAGCCTGTACCACTCAAGCTGCATCTGTTTGGAAAGTCTCTACCGACTCCCACACGTTGTATATTGGCGGAACCCTGCACTTACTTAGTCCACAGGATTACCCGCTTCCCACCAGCTATAAAACGGCCTATACCAACGCAGACAAAATAGTTTTTGAAACTGATATCGCCGCCCTGTCGACTCAAGAATTCTCACAGCTGTCGATGCAGAAGCTAACTTATCAAGGGGACCAGACTTTAAAGTCAGCTTTACAACCCGACACCTATTCAGCTCTTGAGGCGCATTTGTCGGATCGTGGAATACCCATTGCTAATATGCTCAAATTTAAACCCGCTTTGATGGGCGTAACACTAAGTATGATCGAATTTCAGCGCTTTGGACTGACGAGTCAGGGGGTAGATAATTACTACTACACTTTGGCAATGGGAGATGGAAAATCGATGGGCTGGTTTGAATCGCCAGAAGAACAACTGAATTTCATTGCACAGATGGGAGAAGAAGACGAAGATGCATTTATTCGTTATTCCATTGAAGATGTAAAAAAAATTCCTGACGTACTCGATCAGCTTCGCAGTGATTGGCGCGAAGGAGATATAGACGCGTTGAACAAAAACTACTTAATGGAATTTGAAAAAAGCTATCCGGATATATATGAAAAGCTATTAACCCAACGAAATATGGACTGGATACCAGACATTGAAAAAATGCTAACAACGCCGGAAGTCGAATTTGTGCTCGTCGGAACACTGCACCTTCCTGGTGAAACGGGCATTTTGGATATGCTTGAAGCTAAGGGCTATAAGGTTACTCAGCTACCACAAAACAATTAACCTCGGGTGAATTCAGGGTGCGTGATGACGTACCCTTATTCACGATATACATTTATATTCAGCTACGTCCCCACGGTTATTTAACCCTTTTCTTCCACAGGCACGTACCTACTTCGACACATTAGCGAAATGGAAAATTTATGACTAAGCATTTGAAGTTACTCGGAAGTTTATTTGTAGGGTTGTTCTTGGTAACCGGCTGCGCCTCAATGGGTGATGGCACTGTGATGGAAAAACAGCAGGCCATACTAGATATGCAACAAGACACTGTTGATCGCTTATACCGTGAAAAACCGGATACCCGTTCACAAATTACCAATGCGGCAGGATACGCCACCTTTTCAAATGCAAATTTGAATATAGTGTTTATTGCTGCTGGCACCGGTTACGGCGTTGTTAACAATAATCTCAATGGCGAAAAAACCTATATGAATATGGCTGAAGGAGGCGTAGGACTAGGGATAGGAGCTAAAGATTATCGAATAGTGATGGTCTTTCATACGCCAGAAGCAATGCGAAATTTCATTGAGAATGGTTGGACTGCCGGCGGCAATGCAGATGCTACTGCGAAGGCTAATGATAAAGGCATATCAGCCTCACAGGAAGCTTACTTAGGCGATGTGACCGTTTATACGTTGACCGATTCGGGTCTGGCTCTGCAAGCCGTACTTAAAGGAACGAAATTTTGGGTTGATGACGAGCTAAATTAGCAGCATTTGCCTAATTTGGCTGTCCATAATCAGCCTGCATCTTTAACCAATCCTGAGTAAACGATGCAGGCACCACTATAGCCAATTTGAATATATTCCCCGTGAAGAAAATCAGCTCTCACCAAATTCATCGATTCTTGGCATAGATGAGCGGCATCTCGCTTTACGTGGGTGTATCTCAGCCACGTTACTGTCAATACCGTGATTGGCCGGGAGAAAGCCCCGCATAAGGTGAAATTTCCTCCTGTAAAATACATCGACATTTTCACACACGCGAATCCCCACCCCAACGCGCCAACTCCGCCGAAAGAGATCCGCCAATGACGAAGACAAATACTCAGCTGTTAATTTTTGAAAAGGGTATGGGGGTGATAAACCAAGGGCCAGCCGAAACGGATGCCCCTTATATCAGAAACAGTGAGAGTTTTTTCGATTTAGAGTCGAAAGAGTGTTATTACGGACACAATTTAGTGATGCTCTTGGGTTAGTTTTTCTCTGACCACCGGCTCTAATCCTGTTAACCCCCATTTTTTACCTGTTGCAATGGCTGTATCTATGCTGGCGGAATCGTCGCCTTCATTTAGCGCAATAAGTGCGCCAACCCGATTGCCACTGGCACAATGAACCAGCATCGCCTCGCCCTGATGTTGAGCGAGTAGCATATCAAGTTTAGCGGCGTTTTCGTGATTAATACCTTCAGCACCTTCCACCGGAATATGGTAATAATTCATCCCCAACGATTCCACATACGCCTTTTCATCCCAATCTTGTTCTGCGTGAGGACGCAGATTCACAATATGCGTAACACCCTGCATTTTGAGCATCTCCAACTGCTGCTTAGAGGGTTGGCCCGAAGCATA
This sequence comes from uncultured Alteromonas sp., assembly GCA_964601635.1. Lineage (GTDB taxonomy): Bacteria > Pseudomonadota > Gammaproteobacteria > Enterobacterales > Alteromonadaceae > Alteromonas. Next base: position 67,951 of record CAZROH010000013.1, read on the forward strand.
AAACTTCATTTCCGGATTAGCGATATTAGGGATTTCAGATTGTAAAATTACATCATTAACGTCTTGCGCATTCACCGCTGTCAGCAAAAAAAGCTGCAAAACCGCCAAAAACATAAGCTCTTGTAATTTAACCTTCACATTCATATCTCCAAACGTTTCCGATAATTTAAGCTTATATTATTCTGCAAAGATTTCCCGTTTATGTTTAAAGAGAAAGGCGACGAAGAAATATCGTAACTGACCTGTATATTTTTTGAAAATAGGAATGACTCAATACTTAAAAGCAGCACATATCAGACGAGTGGACAGACAAACTTGCTATATTAAGCTTGGCAAAATTTCAATTTTAGATGGGAAGTGACGTTATTTTAAGGCCTTATAGTCATTCTTGATAATTGATGATGGTTCTATATCTTTTGATAACGAGGGAACGTAACACTCACTCAGCAGCAGAGGTCTATTCCACATCCACTTCAATTTTATGATGTTTGACATGCTTAATTAATTCAGGAAAGAACGCTAAAAATACCTCATTCAGTACATCATAGTGAAGGTGGATATCTTCAATAGCACCTGAAAAGTTATTGGTAAAACGAATACGCCTGGCAATGTTATCAAGCGCCAATCCAATACCGGCTAGCGTTTCATATTCTTTAAACCAGTCATTTCGAGTCATCCTGGTGACGACCTGCTGCATTCTTTCAGGCATATCAGGGAGACGTTGGCTTAACAACTGGTAACTCTTGTGTTTGAATTTAACCAGAGAATCCGGGTGAAATTGTTGCCAATGCTGAATAAGAAAATGATCAAAAAGCACATCAATTGCGATACTTGCAAATCGCTTTCGCGGAGGTGAGAATAAGTGTGTAGCCTCTTTTATTGCAGGATGGCTGTCAGTAAATTTATCCACCAAATAGTGATTATCTAACCCATCTCGTACGGCCACGGGAATGCTGTGAACAAACCGTTCTCCACCAAAGTCACCCAGCAGATTACCAAAATAAGAATCTGCATTCGGCTGTGCTAAATAAAGATGGGCTAAATAATTCATCGTCAAGTTCGATTTTCGCAGATGATTTGGAAACGCTCAAATTTTGCGGCAAGTTGAACAACCTATGCTCTTTCAATCAATATATTCGATCATCCTAAACACATAAAAAATACCCGATTAAGGGCATTTTCAACGACTAATCATCGACAAAAAATCAAACGTAAATATCTAACCGAGGTTTCTTATTATCCTGATTTTGCTCGTCAACGGCATTGTTTGAAGCATTTTTATTTTCATCGTCCTTATCCCGTTCTGACGACTGTTCCCTCGGCTTTTTCTTACCTTGTCTGCGATCGGGTAAGTGCTCTTCGATTCGTTTATATTGCTCGCGCTCAGATACTTTACGCTCATTGTCATGATCTTCTTTTTCCTGCTGACTCAAAGCTTCAGCCCGTGCTTCTGCACTAACTTGTTTTACCCGGTCATCAGGCTTAATCACAGCTCTCCCCTGGCGAGGGATCACAGAAAATAATAAATCATCACTCATGGCTACACCTTTAGCTACTTGCGTTTATACGTAAAAACACAGCACTCATATCAATTTGAACTAAATTAGACTAAATAGTTTCACAATTTAGGATGGGCAATTTAAATTAGCCCTTGTCAAGCTACCCATTTCTGGTTTATGTTATCGGCACACTGACCAATTTATTTATATTTATACATGAATTTTTGCGCAATTAACCATCACCACCATCATTTAGCATAACCTTTCAGGTTTGTGCTGGAAGGTCTATTGTTTCCTTCCAGCGGCGCAAATAACAGTTTTACTCAGCCCCTAGAAGGAAACTTCTGGGGGTTTTTGTTTTTGTGCGTCTGAAAACGTGAAATGAGGATGACGACAATGAGTGAAAGTGGCAGGTTACGCATCGCGGTGCAAAAATCGGGGCGACTGAGTAAAGAAAGCATTGCTTTGCTTAATGCTATTGGTATCAAGCTAAATATAAGAGACCGTCTGCTTATCGCCCACTCCACCAATCAACCAATTGATTTGCTCCGAGTACGTGACGATGACATTCCAGGTCTGGTGATGGATGGTGTGGTCGACCTGGGTTTTATTGGTGAAAACGAACTTGAAGAAAAAATGCTTGAACGTAAAGCAGCCAATAAACCTAACGAATTCGAAGTGCTCAGACGGCTGGATTATGGTGGATGTCGCTTATCTATCGCGGTGCCGAAAGAAACTCACTACAGTGGTATTGAATCACTAGAAAATAAACGGGTTGCTACCACTTATCCTTATTTACTAGAGCGTTATTTCGCTGAGAATAAGGTGAATGCAAAAGCTGTCATGCTAACGGGCTCGGTGGAGGTCGCGCCCAGAGCGGGGGTCGCTGATGCAATTTGCGATTTGGTTTCAACAGGAGCGACGCTTGAAGCGAATGGTCTGGTGGAAAAAGATGTCATTTTCAAATCTAAAGCCGTACTGATTCAACGCGCCGATGGTGTACTAAGTGATGAAAAAGCGACATTAATAAACCGATTGGTCCCTCGCATTGATGGGGTTCTCCAGGCGAAAGAAAGTAAGTACATCATGCTGCATGCACCAAAAACATACCTGGAACAGGTCAAGAGCCTGCTTCCTGGTGCCGAAAATCCAACGGTTTTGCCCTTGGCAGGTAATGAAGAACTTGTCGCTGTACATGTGGTAAGTTCTGAAAACCTGTTTTGGGAAACTATGGAAAAGCTTAAGTCGCTTGGCTGTAGCTCGATTCTGGTTATGCCCATCGAAAAGATGATGGGTTAGGAGTTAGGTTATGATTATCTGGAATAACCTCACTCAACCCCAACAACATCAGGCTTTAACCCGACCAGCCGCGAAGATGGCAGCGTCGGTGCAGCAAAGCGTGAGTGATATCATCCGTGCAGTCAGCGAACAAGGCGATGTTGCGGTACTTAAGTTAACCCGGCAATTTGATTGTAGTGCGCTATCAAACCTCACCTTAGACCAGGCAACATTATCAACCCTTGCTGCTCAGGTAAGTAATGAAACCCGCACTGCGATTGATGATGCTTATACGAATATCAAACGCTTTCACAGCGCCCAACAACAAAACACGATTGTCGTTGAAACCCGCCCGGGGGTAATCTGCGAACAACGGGTGGATGCAATCGAGTCAGTAGGGTTGTACATCCCGGGGGGCAGTGCCCCTTTGCCATCAACGGTGCTGATGCTGGGTATACCGGCCCAGGTAGCGGGGTGTAATACGCGAACTTTATGCACACCGCCTAATCAGCAAGGTCTCATCGCACCTGAAATTGCGTATGCAGCCAAACTTTGTGATATAGAACAAATCTTTTTATGTGGCGGCGCTCAGGCCATTGCTGCAATGGC
>CAZROH010000014.1:0-70742 GCA_964601635.1 uncultured Alteromonas sp.
AGGGCGCCAAACGCTTATCAGGTTAGAGAAGCAGGATTAGCGGCTCTTCAATATCGGAGTTAGTCGTAGATATAATTTTTTTGATAAATAGCAGTAGCCTGTGCAAAACACAGGCTCGCTCATTGCCATCAACACACCGATAGTGGCACTTTACGGAAAATATTGTGGGTAATTGGTGCGATCAAAAGGTTTGAGATTATATTGCGGTTGAAGGAAGGTTACGATGTTGACCATATCGGTTACTGTCATGACATCATTATAATTTTGCATTTTGGAGTGTCCTTCCTCATCCATATATTCGCTGCGCTTATAAGCGGGGGCGATCTTGTGAGAAGGGTTAATTACCGATGTCACTAGCTCGCCATAGGTTTTAATTTTCGTCACATCCCCGCCCAGCCGCACTTTCCGTTCAAGCTGGGACTCAACGTCTTTATCATCAAAACCTTCCAATGTATGGCAGGAAAGGCATTGGTATTTTTTAAACGCCATTTCTCCGGCCTGCTCGTCTCCCAGTGGTAAGCTGAACCCTCGTGGAGAGGCAGGCCCTTGGTTGCACGCCATCAAACCCAGCGCTGTAGTTACTGCTAACCAGTGTACGATTCTCATGATTGATCCTTAACACTAACGCTTAACCATTAGTCTAATTAGCATTATAGGTTTTCATTTTGATGTAGGTCAAAAAATGTACATTTTTTATTGGTAGCAAAGTGACATTCGATGGCTAACGATAATAATGTCGACTCAATACCCGTTTCTTATTTCTCGCTTACCGAATACGATTGGGGTAATATACTCTGCGGAGTTGGCCAGGCAATCGCTGCTCTCGTTATGAGAGGAGAGGAAAGTCCGGGCTCCACAGGGCAGAGTGCCAGATAACATCTGGGCGGCGTGAGCCGACGACAAGTGCAGCAGAGAGTAAACCGCCTAAGCATGTTTACATGCCGGTAAGGGTGAAAGGGTGCGGTAAGAGCGCACCGCGCAACTGGTAACAGTTTGTGGCACGGTAAACTCCACTCGGAGCAAGACCAAATAGGATCCCGCTATATGTGGCCCGCGTTGGGATCGGGTAGGTTGCTTGAACTATTCAGCAATGAATAGTCTAGAGGAATGATTGCCCCAGACAGAACCCGGCTTATCGGCCAACTCCACTTTCCACTTCCCACATAAGGCTTAGGTCTGACAAAGCCTATCTGATGTCAGTCGATTTCCCACTGCCAGTAACATCACAAAAAGGGCGGGCAAATAAAACGTTGAAATATTGACGTCATAGGTCGACTGAATGAGATAAGCAAGCAGTCCGATGTATATGCCGGTACTTATATGATTAATTTGATAGCCAGTTTTAGGTAAGGTGCCATACAATAAAGCCAGCAACGCTATCAGCAAACTGGCGGCTCCGACATAACCTTGCGTCGCGATGGTCTCTAAGTAATCGTTGTGTGCACGCTTGGACATAGCACTATTACCTAACCTTTCCTCTTTAAAGTGATGCTGTACGTAGGGATAAGTTCCAGGTCCGGTGCCGATTGGACCAAACTCGTCAATCACTTTTACTGCTGTTTGACGCAGCATACTGCGACCATTGTCTTCCAACTGGTTTTCTGAAAAGCGCTTAAATACCGACGTTTGGCTAATTACCGCTAAAGCAACTAAAAGCACAACTACACCCAATGCAATGAATTTGGGTTTGAATACTACCGCGCGCAATTGTTTATTAGTCAAAATGGTGATGCTGGCTATGCAGCCCAATGCCAGTATCAATGACGCCAGTGCACCGCGAGATCCAGTGTTAAGTAGTGTGAATAACATAATCGATAGACAAGCTAAGAGAACGACTGTTTTACGATTAACATAGCCCCATGCCTTTGATCGGGCTTGTGATTGTTTTTGCGCAGTCATCCAGCATTCAACAAGTAAGCCGATAGCGATAGAACATGACATCACCAGGTACATGGCGTATTGATTCTTGTAGCTGAAGGTACCGCGGATACCTTCCTTCCAGCTGAGATCCCATGGTGGAATAGCATCAACTATTTCAAATGCACCATTGGTGGCAAAATTTAACAGAGAGTAAAGGGCAGTAAGTGTAGCGCTAATCACGAGGACATAAAGCAAAACGCGAATTGTGTGTAATGAATGACATATTCGGTAGACGCTAAAAAATAGCGCGCCTAATGATGCATACTTGATCACTTCAATCAATGACACTTGTGGATAGAGCGACAACGGCATTGAAGATCGCGAGGAATTGTCCAGATGCCAGTGATAGGTAGCGGGTGCGAACATCTTAATCCATTCGGCGGGAATCGGGACCAAAAATAACAGCATGAGCGTCAACCAAAGTAAAAAACAGCCCGCAGCCAGTTTGATGCTAAAACGACTTTTATATTCAGGCTGCCAGTTCACGATGCTGAGTAAGAGCACAACGAACAAACTTCCACAGAAAAATAACTGTTCCCAGGGTAATTCCAGGCCATGTATCCAGGGTGAAAGGAGCAAGCAAGCGATAAGTCCGCCAAAAGCAATCCCGGTTAACGGTTGAGCACGTTGAGTCTGGGGTTGTTTCATCCCTTTTCCTTAGCCAATTTCCTTAACAGTGCAGAGGTTTTGCGATTAGGAGAGAATTTAGCAAACGGTCGGTAGAGGCCGGCAGCATGCATAGCGTCGAACAGCACATCTCTCACCCCCTCTTCCGAAAGCATGCTTTTTATCATAGGACCCGCTAATTTTTGAAGGTTGTTGGGTAATGATCTCCAGCGGTCGATGACTATCGGCCCTAATATGCGCTGACTGCTTTGCTCAAGTCCACCCGAGCGCAATGCTAGCTCAAGGTGTTTTTCAAAACGGTCTTTTGATGTCAGCTGTTTGTAATCGAGCAATACCAACAGACTATCGGCTTCATAATGAGTGGGTTGCAGCAATTTCGCGTGTTGCACTATATTGCGCGCAGAATTTAAATAATTGTCAGTGTTATGTAATTGCGATAGCAAGATATAGAGCTTTGCAATGGCCGTTTTAATTTGTGCATCACCACCGAGAACTTCATCGCTATGCTGGAGTGACGCTAATATATCATCAGCATCTGCTTGTGCTGATAAGCTTCCGGTCTCAAACCAATCGTCAACTTGCTCTATGGGGTGTTGGCTTGACAGGTAAGCGGCACCATAATGAAAGGAAAGCATTAGCAGAAATGCAGCGAAAAAAATTATAACGGCTCTAAGCGCAGCAAATAGCCACAACTGTTTCTGGAGACGGGGGGTATGCCTGATCATGTTCCTGTCGAATGTAGAAAATTTAACCAAACCAATATCCATAATGCCAACAAATGGGCGAGGTTGGTGAAATTTTAGTGTTTGGGCGTATTTTAAGCAATCTTTCAGCCATAAATGTAAGTATCTAGATCATTTACAGATTTTAGCTGTAGGTGGATCGGTTGTTTTTCTCCCTGCAAATTCGGTATTAACCAACTAAGCTTAATTTTTAATTTGAACTCTGAAACGCATTTTTTATGGTACCCACTATATTAGATATTGAGGCGAGTGGATTCGGCGCACATAGTTATCCCATTGAAATAGGTGTTATTACCGGTGAGGGAGAAAAATATTGTAGTCTGATAAAACCCTACAGCGAATGGCAGCACTGGGATGAAAGTGCGGAACGAGTCCACGGGATAACTCGCGATGAGTTAATCACTCATGGTCAACAGGGACGGGAAGTCTGCCTTATGCTAAATCGAATGCTAATGGGGCAAACAGTCTACTCCGATGGGTGGGCAGTCGATTATTCCTGGTTAAGAAAGTTGTTTGCGGCATCTGGTTTGGCAATGGGATTTTCCTTATCGCCTATCGAAATGATTTTAAATGAAAAACAGGTTGGGGAATGGCAGGAAGTCAAGCAAAGTGTGCTGGCAAGGACCAAAGGCCCTCGTCATCGCGCTAGTGCAGATGCACAAATGATCCAAACGACCTATGCGCTTTCGATTCGAGCGGTCTTATAGCAGACACTAATTTAAGCGTAACTTAGAACGCATATTGCACACCCATCATGAGTGTGTTGATGTCTACCTCTCCTACTTCCCGGTATTTAAATTCCAGTGCCATATTCAAAGAATCCGGCTCACCTAATTGCCAGCCTACAATTGCCGCATTACCGGCGTTAGTGGGGAGTAACAGAAAAGAATCATCAAAGTCCTGATGACGACTGCTCTGTAACGCTGCAAATAATCGTTGGGGTGAACTCGTTGAAATGACCCGGCTGGCAGAAACCCGAACAGATTCAATTGGTGTATGCTGATTTATCGTGTCCAGCCAAACACCGTGATCCAGTTGCTGGCGATCATATTTTAAATTGAAGGACCATTTGGGTAAAAGCTCTGTTTGATAGGAAAATGCAGACTCGACATAATTATCGTCCATTATGACAGGTTGATCATAACCAATATAGTCAGCTGCCATAACGAAGCAGGGACTTGTCAGTAAACAGATGATGACTGTTTTATGCATTGCGTACTTCATGAGTGTATTCCAAAAAACACGAGTGAGACTGTTTTTGCTGGCTTTTTTAAAAAGCCTTTTCGTTTAATTAAAGTGTAGACGTCACATTGAAAGATTAAAAATTTTTTATAATTTATTTTTATTTTTGTCTACGTTTCATACTCTTACGAATTCGGCGTTTTTTTGATCAAAAAAAGGGTCAATTCCCTGCTGGATATTGACCCTTTTTGAAAGGTTAAAGCGCGTTTCTTAATGCGTCAGCTTTATCCGTTTTTTCCCATGGAAAAGGATCTCGGCCGAAGTGACCATATGCCGCGGTAGCACGGTATATGGGACGTTCAAGATCAAGCATTTTAATTAATCCATAGGGGCGTAAATCAAAATGTTCGCGTACCAGTTCTACTAACGTGCCTTCTTTTACCTTTCCTGTGCCAAATGTTTCAATACTTATTGAGGTGGGTTCTGCCACACCAATGGCGTATGAAACCTGTATTTCACAGCGCTTTGCTAATCCTGCTGCGACTATGTTTTTGGCAACATAACGGCCAGCGTAAGCGGCTGAACGATCTACTTTTGAAGGGTCTTTGCCAGAAAAAGCGCCGCCACCATGACGCGCCATGCCACCGTATGTATCAACGATTATCTTACGCCCGGTCAGGCCGCAATCACCCATAGGGCCACCAATCACAAATCGGCCTGTGGGATTAATGTGCATGCGGGTATTTTTAGTGATCCATTCAGCAGGGAGCACGGGTTTAATTATTTCTTCCATTACGGCTTCGCGAACCGTTTCTGTGCTGACACTATCACAATGCTGTGTCGACAATACCACGGCATCAATACCAACAGGTTTATCATTTTCGTACACGAAGGTCACCTGGCTTTTCGCGTCCGGACGCAACCAGGCTAGCTGACCTGATTTACGTACTTCAGCCTGACGATGCACTAACCGGTGAGCATAGGTAACCGGGGCTGGCATTAACACATCGGTTTCGTCACTAGCGTAGCCAAACATTAACCCTTGATCGCCTGCGCCCTGTTCCTCAGGACTTGAACGGTCAACTCCCTGATTGATATCAGGCGACTGTTTGCCAATGGCATTTAACACCGCGCACGAATTGGCGTCAAAGCCCATATCCGAATGTACGTAACCAATTTCTTTGATGGTCTGGCGAGTGAGCTCTTCAATGTCAACCCAGGCGGTCGTAGTGATTTCCCCGCCTACCAAAACCATGCCTGTTTTTACGTATGTTTCGCACGCAACACGTGCTTTTGGATCCTGTTCAAGGATGGCGTCAAGCACGGCATCTGAAATCTGATCGGCAATTTTGTCAGGATGGCCTTCCGACACAGACTCAGAAGTAAATAAATGCGTTGCCATAGTTTCTCCAACTTAACTTTTTCACTGTCGCTTAATATGCGGCATTGTACTTCATCCATAATAAAAAGCCAGCTTTACGTCTGGACGTCCAAATGTCGGCTGTTTCGTTTTATTGACATACGCACTTTGGTTTGTTTTCGCTTTTAAATTACGCAAAACACATTGAACTGATATTTCGCATGGGGGAGAATACCCGTCACAATTTTTATGACACCCAGAGTCCGCAATCAAAGCAAGCTTAGGTGCTTACTGCCTGATATGCAAAATCAACGCTCTGATGCGACTCAACATGCAGGAGATAACATGCCCACTCGTCGTGAACTTGCCAATGCTATACGCGCACTAAGTATGGATGCTGTACAACAGGCTAATTCGGGTCACCCCGGTGCGCCTATGGGGATGGCGGATATCGCACAGGTTTTATGGTGCGATTATATGTCACACAACCCTTCCAATCCTGAGTGGGCAAACCGTGACCGCTTCGTGCTTTCGAACGGCCATGGCTCAATGCTTATTTATTCACTGTTGCATCTGACCGGTTACGATTTGGCGCTGGAAGAATTGAAAAACTTCCGTCAGTTACACTCGAAGACCCCTGGTCATCCAGAGTATGGCTATGCCCCAGGCATTGAAACAACGACCGGGCCATTAGGTCAGGGTATCAGCAATGCGGTGGGCATGGCATTGGCTGAAAAAGTGCTGGCGGCACAGTTTAACCGTGAAGGCCACGATATTATCGATCATTACACCTACGCATTTATGGGTGACGGCTGCCTGATGGAAGGTATTTCACACGAGAGTTGCTCACTGGCTGGTACCTTAGGTTTAGGAAAGCTGATCGCGTTTTGGGATGACAACGGTATTTCCATTGATGGAGAGGTGGAAGGATGGTTTACGGACGACACACCTAAACGCTTTGAGTCTTATGGCTGGCAGGTGATTCGTCATGTTGATGGACATGATCCAGAGCAAATTCGCAATGCCATCGAAGAAGCGCGTGCTAATACAACGCAACCCACACTTATCTGCACGAAAACTATCATAGGATTTGGTGCGCCAAACAAGCAAGGTTCAGAGTCGTGTCACGGCGCCCCGCTGGGTGATGAAGAAATCAAGGCGGCGCGTGAAGAGTTAAACTGGACTTACGGTGCCTTCGATATTCCGCAAGATATTTATGCGGAGTGGTCTGCTAAAGAAAAAGGCTTACACGCTGAACAGAACTGGAAAGATGCGTTTGCTGCGTATGAAAAAGCGCACCCTGAATTAGCGAAAGAGTTAACTCGTCGGCTACGTGGTGAATTACCTGGTGACTTTGCGCAACAGGCGGATGAATACATTACTAAGCTGCAAAACAATCCGGAAAAAATCGCTACCCGTAAAGCTTCTCAGAACGCACTGAATGCCTATGGTCCATTACTTCCTGAGTTACTTGGAGGTTCTGCTGATTTGGCAGGTTCTAACCTGACCCTCTGGTCTGACAGTAAAGGAGTAGAAGCAAGCGATGCCAGTGGTAACTATGTTTACTACGGCGTTCGTGAATTCGGCATGTCAGCGATTATGAACGGTATCATGTTGCATGGCGGTTTCAGACCTTACGGCGCGACTTTCCTGATGTTTATGGAATATGCGCGTAACGCGGTTCGGATGGCGTCGCTAATGCGTATTCCGGTATTGTTTGTGTATACCCATGATTCAATTGGCCTGGGTGAAGACGGCCCGACTCACCAGGCCGTTGAACAACTGGTTGCCTTGCGCTCAACACCTAATTTGGATAATTGGCGTCCTTGTGATCAGGTAGAATCAGCCGTTGCCTGGAAAGCGTCAATTCAACGTACAGATGGCCCTTCAACACTGATCTTTACCCGTCAGGGTGTACCACAACAGGATCGCTCTGCCGAGCAACTTACGCTTATCGAGCGCGGCGGCTATATTCTGAAAGATTGTGACGGTACACCAGACATTATTCTGATAGGAACCGGATCAGAGCTATCACTTGCTGTCGAAGCCGCAGAAACCCTGACCGGCAAAGGTAAGCAAGTACGTGTTGTGTCTATGCCGTGTACGGATGTGTTTGACCGACAGGATAGTGATTACAAGGAGTCCGTACTGCCATCAGCGGTAACGCGTCGCGTCGCGGTGGAAGCATTGGCAAAAGATAGCTGGTACAAATATGTAGGCTTAAACGGTGCTATCATTGGCATGGATACTTTTGGTGAATCCGCGCCTGCTGCAGATTTGTTTAAGCACTTCAACATTACAGCTGACGCAGTAGTTGACGCTGCACTAGGCCTTTAATAATAAGTATTTTCACTTATGGTAAGAGTTGCCATTAATGGCTTCGGCAGGATAGGCCGAAATGTACTACGGGCACTGTTTGAAAGTGGCCGTAGTCATGAAATAGACATTGTTGCGATCAATGATGTAGCGAAACCTGAGGGGATAGCGCACCTATTGAAGTATGATACGGCGCATGGTCGTTTCGGCTTTGATGTGCAACTTGAAAATGGCAACTTGATAGTGGATGGCAAGCCGATTAGGTTATTGGCACAGCCAGATATTGATTTGCTGCCGTGGCGAGAATTAGCTGTGGATATTGTTCTTGAATGCACAGGCGTCTATCAGGATAGACAGGCAGGAGAAGCACATCTGGCCGCGGGGGCAGGCAAGGTGTTGTATTCACAACCCGGCAGCAGCGATTTAGACAATACGATTATATATGGTAGTAATGAGCATACGCTGACCGCAGCCCACAAACTGGTGTCAAATGGCTCGTGTACAACTAATTGCATTGTCCCCGTTATTCAGGCTTTAGATGATGCATTCGGCGTATTAAGCGGTACTATTACTACCATCCATGCTTCTATGCATGATCAGCAGGTCATTGATGCCTATCACGACGATTTACGTTTAACGCGGGCAGCAAGTCAGTCCATTATTCCTGTTGATACACGGCTGGCCAGAGGTATCGAACGTATACTGCCGAAATTTGCCGGAAAGTTTGAAGCAATTGCCGTGCGTGTGCCAACCATTAACGTTACGGCAATGGACTTAAGTGTAACACTTGATACTGAAGTCACGATAAACGATATCAATCGTGCCTTAAAAGCAGCACGAAAAGGGCGTTTATCGGGCATTCTGGATTATACCGAAGAGCCTTTGGTATCGGTTGATTTTAATCATAATCCACATTCTTGCATTGTCGATGGAACCCAGACTCGGGTAAGTCACAGACAGCTGGTGAAAACATTAGTGTGGTGTGACAATGAATGGGGCTTTGCTAATCGAATGCTGGATACAGCCGTAGCTATGTATAAAGCTACCTAATCTGTTTGAGTAATAAGGATTTCACATGGCAATACCAAGCATGCACGATCTTTCTCTGGAAGGACAACGCGTTCTGATCCGACAGGATCTTAATGTTCCGGTAAAAGAGGGAAAGGTGACTTCTGATGCACGTATTAAAGCATCAATCCCAACCATTCAGGCTGCGCTCGATGCAAAAGCCGCAGTCATGGTGATGTCTCATTTAGGTCGCCCAGAGGAGGGACAGCCAGAAGAACAATTCTCTCTGCAGCCCGTTGTGGACTATTTGACAGAGGCGTTAGATGTGCCGGTTAAGTTGGTCAAAGACTATCTGACAGGTGTAACCGCCTCTCCAGGTGAGCTAATCGTGCTTGAGAATGTTCGCTTTAATAAAGGCGAGAAGAAGGACGATGAAACACTGGCCAAACAGTATGCATCATTGTGCGACATTTTCGTGATGGACGCCTTCGGTACTGCGCACCGCGCACAAGCTTCTACCCATGGGGTGGCGAAGTTTGCGCCTAAAGCATGCGCAGGTCCCTTATTAGCAGCTGAACTCGACGCACTTTCTAAAGCGTTGGAAAATCCGGTTCGGCCTATGGTGGCTATTGTCGGTGGCTCTAAGGTTTCAACCAAACTCACCGTGTTAAAAACATTGGCCACCAAGGTAGATCAGTTGATTGTTGGCGGGGGAATTGCGAATACCTTTATCGCTGCGAACGGCCACGATGTGGGAAATTCACTGGTTGAAATGGATCTAGTCGATGAAGCCAGGCAGTTAATGGAGCAAGCCAAAGCCAACAATGCCGATATTCCCGTTCCAACTGATGTCGTCGTTGGCAAGCAATTCTCAGAAGATGCAACAGCTACGCTGAAATCTGTAAGTGAGATTGCCAGTGACGACATGGTGTTCGATATTGGTCCAGAGTCAGCAAACGCATTAGTCGAAATACTGAAAAACGCAGGGACAATTGTTTGGAATGGTCCTGTAGGTGTATTCGAATTTGATCAATTTGCTGAAGGAACGAAAGCCATTGCCAACGCCATTGCTGAAAGTCCCGCTTTTTCAATTGCAGGTGGTGGTGATACGTTAGCGGCGGTAGATAAGTATAATATTGCAGATAAAGTATCTTACATCTCAACTGGTGGCGGTGCTTTTCTGGAGTTTCTTGAAGGTAAAACCTTACCCGCTGTAGCGGTATTAGAAGAAAAAAATAAATAAAGCTTCAGTGAAAAGTTATCCCCCGACCTCAAATCGAGGTCGGAGTCATTTTAAAAACCCTACATCTGCCTTCAAGGCAGAACTTGATAAGTAAAAGTAAAGGAGTGTTGCACATGGCTTCACAAGCTCAACAGGCTATGCTGGATAAAATGAGAACGCAGAAAGGTTTTATTGCTGCGTTGGATCAAAGTGGTGGAAGTACCCCCAAGGCGCTTCGTTTGTATGGTATTGACGAATCTGCCTACAATGGTGACGATGAGATGTTCAACTTGGTTCACCAGATGCGCACCAGAATTATCACCAGCAACGCATTTAGCGGTGAGCGCGTATTAGGTGCAATTCTGTTTGAAAACACGCTGGATCGGGAAATTGAAGGTATGCCATCGGCTCATTACCTGTGGCAGAAAAAACGTGTGGTTCCTTTCTTAAAAGTGGACAAAGGACTCGCTGATGAGGCGAATGGCGTGCAGGTAATGAAACCTATGCCAGGCCTTGCTGAATTGCTTGCCAAAGCGAACGCTCAGGACGTCTTCGGTACTAAAATGCGCTCTGTGATCAAGATGGCCAATCACCAAGGTATTAAAGACGTGGTCGAGCAACAATTTGAAGTAGGAAAGCAGATTATTGCTGCAGGTCTGGTGCCTATCATCGAACCTGAAGTGGATATCAACAGCCCTGAAAAAGCGGAAGCTGAAGCATTGCTGAAAATAGAAATTTTGACACAGCTTAACCTGCTAAGTGAAGATCAAAATGTGATGCTGAAGTTGACCCTGCCAAACGAAGCTAACTTCTATAAAGAGCTTATTGATCATCCTCGCGTCATCAAAGTGGTAGCATTGTCTGGTGGTTATAGCCGGGAAGAAGCAAATGAAAAACTGGCGAAAAATAAAGATATGATTGCCAGTTTCTCTCGCGCCTTGACCGAAGGTATCTCGGCACAACAGTCTAATGATGAATTTGAAGCAACACTTGATTCATCAATCGAGGATATATACCAGGCGTCTATTGCCTAACATCTATGTGGCTGGCTCTCATGCCAGCCAACAATCGCGTCGTTAATTTCACTGAGGCGAATAAATACAGAGCTTGTCTGACCAGTGAATTGATAAAACATTAAATTTTGTTTATACTCTGCTGCATAAATTAACCAATACACTAGTGGATCTTTTGGACAAGAGATCCGTTTATTTACTTCACACCACATGTAGTTGCTGTGCAAATCGCCAAGCGAGGTAGTTTGCGGTAGTGGTAGAGGTACTCCCGGTGAGTAGTTTTCAGTTAGTCGTTTTTCAGGTCGCCCTTTTAGGTTTAATGACCTTAATTGGCATGCTTTTCACTTTCATGCTTCCCGTCCCATCACAAAAACATAAGGCGCGATCGGCGCATTATGCCAGGTTATTTTTGTTATCGATGTGGGCAGGGCAGGCCTGCTTATCGTTCAATTATTTTGATCTTTCGTTAATTGCAACGGTAGGATACGCCTTCTTTATCACATTAAGCGGCTATTTATTCTTTATAGCGGTGATCAAGCGATTTGGTCATGCAGTGCACTCCTCAACATTAGTTAAGATCCTCAGCCACCTTTTGTTAATTGAATTACTGTGTGTGGCGGGCATAACATATAAAATCAATCCGTTAGTCTTTGATACCATGCTATTGCTCAGCGTTGCTACTCCGTTGGTACTAGCCTTGCGTTATGTGCAGCTTCAAAGGGGGACTAATAATCCTGGGGACAGGATTTTGATTGCTGTTGTCCGGTCTTCCCTTTCCATCATTCTAATAGCAACGCCGCTTTATTGGTTTTTGTTTGATCTTAATGATCTTCAACAGTCTTTGGTGAGTTTTGCTCTACACACGTTATTGATGTTAACCGTGATGTTGGGCTTTGCTGTAAGTATCATGCATTCTCTTGTATCGCGATTGAAATATAAAATTTATCAGGATCCCTTAACTGGCTGTCAAAACCGCCATTTTTTTTACGAAATGGCACCAAAATTACTCGCCCATGCCAAACGCAACGATGAGCAAATGTCAGTAGTGATTTGTGATATTGATCATTTTAAAGCGATTAATGACAAATTTGGACATTTAGCTGGTGACAGGGCACTTCAACAGTTTTCAAGAACGCTTGCTGAAGAATTGCGGGATGAGGATTCACTTATTCGCATGGGCGGAGAGGAGTTTTTGATACTTTCACCTAACTGCGATTTGCGAAAAGCAGAAGCGCTAGCTGAGCGGTTACGCCAGCGAATTGAAGCCAACCCATTGGAATTAGCGGATACCAACATTTCACTCACCGCATCATTTGGGGTGGTTGAAATTCATTCTGATAAGGATATTTATCATGGCTTAAAAGCGGCTGATTCTGCGATGTATGAAGCTAAATTAGCAGGGCGTAATCAGGTCATCACTGTCAGTGCGTAAGTGCTGACTGCTCACCCGACTTCTAAATGTAAATTCAGCGCCTGCCAATATTGTTGCTCCTGCTCCAGGTCAGCATAAAGAATGTTGTGTTCACTTAACCAGTGCTCGGGAAAATGCAGTGAGCACCCAGACTTGCTCCCTAAAATTTTTATATCAGGCAGGTAGTTAGCCTGTCTTTTGATATTTAACATTACCGCCAGTCGCAAAAGCGCAATGAGTTTGTAGACTGTATCACTTTCATATTGGTTAAACTCAACGATTTCCTGTACCCGAATTTTTTTCCGCTGATAACGAACCAAAGTCGACAATAACTCTTGTTGTTCCTGAGAGAAACCAGGCATATCGGTGTTTGATAATATGTAAGCAGAATGACGTTGTACGCCTCGAGAGTTAATTTGAAGCCCGACCTCATGAAGCAGGGCAGCCCAGCCCAGGATGTTTTTATATTCCGCTTGCGTTATTTTCCACGGTTTTGCACATGCACTATAAAGTTTCATTGCCCAGTTGAGCACCAGGTTTGCTTGCTTGGTGTCTACATCGTAGCGCGACGCCAGGCTGGATGCGGTGCGGCTACGAATATCCGGTTGACGCAGAGCGTCGTCCATTTCATAAAGAACCCCTTCACGAAGTGCAGCCGATGAATAGGTAAGCGAGTCAATGTTAAATGTTCTGAAAATGCCAATTAATATAGCTAAACCGGCAGCGATCACAGGTTTTCGATCATCAGATAATGCTGCAAAAGATAAGTTATCTACATGCGCTTGCTCAATAAAACGCGTTAACAGGGTTTTTAGGCTCTTTAGCGAAATCGCCACTTCCTGTTTGTCGGGGGAGTCTGCTTGAACCAGTTTAAATAAAGCTTTGATGGTACCCGATGTGCCAATACTTACATCCCAGCCCATCGCCCTGAATTTTCCTTCAATCAGTTCTAATTCCTGCTCGGCACATGTGATTGCTTTATCAAAAGACTTGGCTTTCAGTTCACCGTTTGCAAAGAAACGTTGGGTATAACTGACACAGCCCATCTGCACACTTCTGCATAACTGTGGCTCAACACCTTCGCCAATTACAAACTCCGTTGATCCTCCGCCAATATCGATAATGAGCCTTTTTCCATCGTGGTGACTGGTATGAGCTACGCCAGAATAGATTAAGCGGGCTTCCTCGGTACCTGAAATTACCTCAATCGGGTAGGGAATGATGTGCCTGGCCGCACGGATAAACTGTTTGGCATTGGTCGCTTTACGCAGTGTGTGGGTTGCAACGATCCTGACTTTGTCGGGCTCAAATCCCTTAATAGTTTCTGCCACAATGCGTAATACAGAAATACCCCGTTCCATGGCCTCTTCAGAAAGCACGTCATTGTCATCCAGGCCCTGCGCCAGTCGCACTTTTTCTTTGACTTTGTGCAGCACTTGTACTGAGCCGGCGACGATTCTTGCAACCACTAAATGAAAACTATTGGAGCCTATATCCAATGCCGCCACTTTGGTGACCTCTCGGACGTCAGTGTTGTCAAAAGCAGAATTATATGAGGCGGTTGGCTTACTCAATCGGTGCGTTCTTCTTCCAAGGCTTTCAGGTAGTCATAAATAGCTTCCTGAGAGCGAATTTTTTTTCTGTTACCCCGATGAACGTAACGATTGACCTGATCTTTGTCAATTACACGCGCCTTCAGGGTGTCGGTAAACTGTAATTTAAGGATATCGATAATGCGTTTTTGCAGTCGTTTGTCGTAGATGGGACAGCCTACCTCTATCCGATTATCCATATTTCGCGTCATCCAGTCGGCCGAGGAAATAAAAACTTTTCTGTCGCCTCCGCCTTCAAACACCATCACGCGCGGATGTTCAAGAAAGCGATCAACAATAGAGATAATTTCGATATTTTCACTCAGCCCTTTTATGCCGGGAACCAAGGAACACATGCCACGGATCAAGGCTCGAATTTTCACTCCGGCCTGGCTGGCGCGATACAGATCATCGATAAGCTCTTTATCGACCAGATTGTTAATTTTCAGGGTGATCCCTGCTTCCGCTCCTTCTTTTAAAAACTGAATTTCCTGGCGGATCAGTGACTGGATTTTGGTACGTGCATTTAGCGGTGAAATTTGGAGATGTTGAAATTTGTATCTTCGATATGGGTATTGGATCAAGTCAAATACACCGACCGCTTCTTCAGCCAGATCTTGATTTCGTGTAAACAGGCTGAAATCGGTATAAATTTTTGCGGTTTTTTCATTAAAATTACCGGTTCCGAAGTGGGCATAGTGTACCATCGAACCCCGCTCCTCTCGGGTCACAACACATAATTTACTGTGAATTTTAAGCGTCGGCACGCCCAGAATGACGCGAATACCTGCATCGGTCATTTGCTTGGACCATTCAATATTAGCTTCTTCATCAAAACGAGCCCGCAGCTCAACTACTACAGTGACTTTTTTCCCATTGTCCACAGCATCAATCAGTGAATTAATAATTCGTGAGTTGGTGGCCACCCTGTAAATATTTATTCTGATCATCTTTACGCTGGGGTCAAACGCTGCCTGGCGAACGAATTCGGTAAAGTGTAAAAATCGATGATACGGATAGTAGAGCAAGATATCGTGCGCTGTAATCGCGTCAAATACGGTATGAAACCGTGAAAAATTGTGGCTGTTAATTGCGGGGATGGGAGGATGTTCCAGGTAGTTTCGGCCTACGTTGGGAAAGCCAATAAAATCTTTGAAATTACGGTAGTGACCAGCCGCATGCATGGTATCTAACGACGTGATTTTTAAACGCTTACGCAGGTCAGCAACCATGTCGTCAGGCATAGAATGGTCATGGATAACGCGAACCGGCTCGGCAATCAGGCGCTGCTTCATACTTTCTGACATTTTCTCTACATAACTTTCATCGATTTCATCGTTTATGTAATATTCGGCATCTCGCGTCATCTTGAAAGAAAATGCTTCAAGGGTGTCAAATTTAACGAATCCCCTGAAAATTTCAGCCAGACACAGCTGAATTATGTCATCCAATAAGATCAAATGCTTTTTCTTGCGGCTTTTTTGTGGCGGGATTTGCACAAACCGCGACATTTCTGAGGTAGGGACTTGTACTGCGGCAAAGCGAGGATTCTTCCCTTTACGCCGAATTGCAACGTAAAGGTATACGGCCGTTCCATTTAAGCGACTCAGTAAATCGGTTTTTTTATCGATCAGAATAGGGGCAATATGCCGAAGTACTTTGTTGACAAAAAAGTTACGTACCCAGGTCTTTTGATAGTCATTTAATTCATCCTTACGCAGAATGTGAATATGGTAACGGGCTAATGACTTAAGTACATCTTTATGAATTTCATTAAACTTTGTCGAAAGCTCAACTACTTTGGCCTGAATCTGTTCCATTAGCTGAAATTTTTGTTCAGCTTCTGTTTCGTTACCGTCGTTATGAGCGATAGTGATTTGACGTTTTACATCCGCGGCCCGGACACGAAAAAATTCATCCAGATTATTTGAATAAATGCCTAAAAAGCGAAGGCGTTCCACTGCCGGTGTGTTTCTATCGGCTGCTTCTTGCAATACGCGTTCATTAAAAGATAGCCAGCTTAGCTCTTTGGGATAATATAATTCGAAATTGTCCATGTTCACTTGTAACGTCTTAAAGGCGCTTGGCAATTGAAAAGTTGAAGCGCCCTGAGCATGTCATATTTAAATGACACCCTTATGACAAAGGTGCCAGCCTGACTGTCACAGTACTTTTACTGCCCGCTGGAAATATCTACGACTAAATCATCTGAGCGGTTTTCCAGTGCCGCCTGAAGCGCGCCTTCATCGAAATTGTCAGGCACGGCTATAACGGCACGGGCCTTAAACATGAGACTCCCCCACGCCGGGGCACTTTCACAGCGAGAGTCAAATGAGACGATATTCAGGTTAAATTGATTAAACACACCAGTCAGCTCTTGCACGATACCTTGTTTGTCGTTACCCATCACATCAACTGTAAGCGTATTACGGCGGATCTCGTCTGAGCGGGATACGGAAATTGAGTGTACATCCAGATCCGGTATTTTACTTACCGCTGCAACCAGTTCATCGACCTTGTCATCACTAACGTGGACTTCCACAAATCCGGTGAACATGCCGGCCAT
This sequence comes from uncultured Alteromonas sp., assembly GCA_964601635.1. Taxonomy (GTDB): domain Bacteria; phylum Pseudomonadota; class Gammaproteobacteria; order Enterobacterales; family Alteromonadaceae; genus Alteromonas. The sequence goes on from CAZROH010000014.1 coordinate 16,961, forward strand.
ATGGGCGAAACTACTGGCTAACCAGTTGCCATTATGTTGGTACACATTCTTTGCAATGGCGTCGACAATGCCAGGCTTATCTTTTCCAATTACGGTTATAATGAGTGACTGCATGCTTATCCTTTACGAACAATATTCATGGGCTATAAAACAAAGATAGTTTGTACTGGCTGAAATGAAAAGATACGGTTAATATATGTATAAAAACTAATAACTTGACTCATTGAACTCGCACCGCCAAACTTCATAATGAAAACTTAATGTCTTGTAAATGGGTATCAGGGTTTGATTATGTTAGTCTGTTCCGCGCTTTGCATCGTTTAAAACGTCGAAGATAAATTTGCACGTTGGAAAGCTTGCTAACAAACCATAAAAACAGGACATACTGAATGCAGACTGACAACCCGACGTTTTATTTCGAAAAGTGCGAGAATGAGCCAATACACATTCCAGAAAGCATTCAAAGTTATGGGTTTTTAATTGCATTCAACATCAGTAATAAGCAAGTATCGATAGTCAGCGATAACGTAAGGCAAATCTTTAAAAGTGACTCCATCATTGGCGAAAACTTTTTAGAGCTTCTTCATCCACAAACAGATGAAAAATCCTTTTTGGAAGATACCTTTAAACGGGTCGAAGAGAATAAGATCAGGTTACCTATCAGGCTTACACTGAAAAAAGCATTATTGCAGCCTGATGCGGATTTAGACTATTTGGCAGTTGTTTACAGCAGTGGTCAGTACTATGTGGTAGAACTTGAGCCTTCTACTGAATTTAGAGATACCTACAGTGCGGAACAGTTTATAAAACTGTATGCCATGAGCGTTGCTCCGCGTTTCAAACACATGACCTCTCTGCAAGATATGGCGTTGGAGATGGTGGATACAATTCGTTTCCTGACCAATATGGACAGGGTAGTATTGTATAAGTTTAACGACGACTTTTCAGGCAAGGTGATTGCTGAATCGAAAGTTGATGATATTGATTCATATAAAGATTTATACTTCCCTGCGACAGATATTCCAAAGCAGGCCCGCGAACTATATAAAACTAATTGGGTTCGTTTAACGCCTGATACTGAGCTTGCTGCAGCCAAACTAATACCCACCATAGAAGAGTCTGGACGTGACCCCTTGGATTTATCGCGTTCATTGCTCAGGCGTTTCTCCCCGATCCATCTACAGTACATTCGTAATCAAGGGTTAAGGGCATCTTTTTCCGTTTCATTGGTAACCGATGGTGAATTGTATGGATTGATTTCATGTCATCACCGTGAGTCGTGTTATATCCCGCAGGATGTGCGTCTGCAATGTGAGAATCTAAGCCAATTATTTAGCTGGCATTTGCTGGCTAAAGAGCAAGAAATCGCGAGGGAGAAAAAGTACCGCACGGATAAGTCGGTGGATGAGATGCTGGATAAGATAGGGCCATCAAACCCGATTGGTCGTGTGGTTAAAAGTGGTCAGCAAGCATTTCTTGATGCGTTAGATTGCGAAGGGTTTATCTATTTTTCCCAATACGAAACAATCACCTTGGGCAAAACGCTTCCAATTGAATTGGTTAAAAATATTTTCGCAGAAGCCAGCCGAAACGAAGCATTTCCTTATACTAACGATCATATTTCTGAGCAATGGCCTGAAGCCAAAGAGTATGGCGTCGCGGGAATTATGATAATTCCGCTTTTTGAAAAGAAACGCTATTTCACCGCCTGGTTCAGACAAGAAAAAAAGCGCGTGCAGCGCTGGGTGGGCACCGAAAATGAAAAATCTGAAGATGCTCCAAAGGAAGAAAGGTTAAAGCCACGAGCCTCGTTTGCGGTTAACGAAAGAATCATTGAAGAGCACTCTGCACCATTTGATAATGCTGATATTGATACCGCAAACCGTCTCAACCGAATGTTCCTGGTGTATGCACTGGATGTGCAGGAGCGTATGCATATCAGTATTCAGGAGCTAGAAAAACAAGATCAGTACCGAAATGAATTTCTCGCCACGCTGGCCCATGAATTACGCAACCCGTTAGGGCCGATTATGTCCGGTGCGAGTATATTGGAATCTACCGATGATGACGCCACTAAAAAGCGTGTGACGTCAATCATCAGCCGACAAGCGGAGTATATGTCTAAGTTGGTAAACGATCTTATGGATGTATCACGCATTACCCAAGGCAAAGTCAAGCTGGAATTTGAGCGTCTGAACATTCACGATATTATTTCGGACTCACTGGAAATGGTTGATCAGCACATCAAAAATAAAAACCACGAAGTGTCAGTGGAATACCTGGATGATGATGTGCCTGTATTCGGTGACCGCGCGCGCTTGAGCCAAATTTTTTCGAATATCATCCATAATGCCGCTAAATATACTGATGAAGACGGGACGATAAAAATAAGTGTCAATCAGGAAGTCAATTTTGTCATCGTTCGAATAACGGATAACGGCCTGGGGATACCGCCAGAAAGACTGGCAGATGTATTTAATATGTTTACTCAAATTGAAGCCCACTCCACACATACCAAAGGCGGACTGGGTATTGGATTAACCTTGGTCAGTAAGTTGGTAGCCTTGCATCACGGTGATATTTCTGTGGAAAGTGAAGGGACCGGGAAAGGCAGCACGTTTGAAATCAGGCTTCCTATTTCTCAGTATGCTTATGATCAAACCGAACGCCGTTTAGGAGAGCCGAAGCAAGTGACAAGTAAGAAAGTAATGTTTGTAGATGACAATGCAGACCTGGTGGATACGTATTGCTTATTGTGTGAAGCATTGGGGTTTGAAACGTTTGGGGTGGCCGATCCGAGAGAAGCCGTTTCTGCATTTAAATCGTTTAAGCCTGATTGTGTATTTCTCGATATCGGCATGCCAGAATTAGACGGCTATGAGTTATGCAAACTTTTAAAAGTGTTGCCGGAGGCCAAAGGGGTAAAATTTTATTCCCAGAGCGGCTGGGGCAGCGATAAATATATTGAAGAGTCTAGAGCCGCAGGCTTTGAGGGGCATTATGTAAAACCCCTGACAAAAGAAACCCTGGAGTCAATTTTAACCCAGTAGCGAGAAAACCGGATAAATATATTGAGGAACTCAATCTGTATGCTAGATTAAAAATGTCTTTTTTAATCTAGTAGAGCTCGCTATGAAGTGGCCGAACCTCAAGCATTTACATTATCTGGTTACCTTGCATCAGGAACAGAACTTTCATCGTGCCGCGCAACGGTGCAATGTAAGCCAGTCAACCTTAAGTACTGCGATCCAAAATTTAGAAGACCATTTTGATTCGCAGTTACTTGAGCGTGAACATAAAACGTTTGTATTTACGTCACTTGGCCTGGATGTAGTTCAAAAAAGTAAGGTGTTATTACAGGAAGCCAGCGAATTAGTGGAGTTTGCTCAATCCGCCGGCCACTGGGACAGTGGTACAGTCAAATTAGGTGTCATTCCGACCATCGCCCCGTTTTTATTTGAAGGCATGATTGGCGGATTTAAATCCTTCCTTCCAAACCTCACCGTGGAGCTTCAGGAAGATACCACGGACAATTTATTGCAGCAGCTTACAGATGGAGAACTGGACTTACTTATACTGGCTCTGCCGATTGACACGCCCGGTTGTAAACAAATGGTGCTGGGGCACGACCCGTTTCATCTGATTGCTCATAAAGAGCTGGCGGCAACGTTACCTGAACCGCTGGATATTCAGTTACTACCAAAGCGTAGTATTTTTCTGCTTCAGCAGGAGCACTGCATGACAGGTCACGCAGTCAGTGCGTGTGGACTGCAACATCAAGAACAAGTGAGTAATCTCGCCGCAAGTAGTCTCTATACGCTTGTGCAGTTGGCGAATAGTAAGTTGGGCTATACCTTTTTGCCAGAACTGGCGCTCAATCAGCAAATTATTACGAATACTGAACTGGTGGCATTGCCTGCAGAGCAGGGCGCGTGGCGTGAAATCGGCCTGGTCTGGCGTGCCGGTACAACTCGCATGCAATTGTTCAGACGTATTGGTGAAATTGTCGCTCCATTACTGCCTCTTCCTACTCTCCGCTAATTTTTTTACTTATTTTCAAACTTTTTGCGCGAGCAACTCGACATTAAGCAATAGAAATAAAAAGTGACATCAACACAACAAAAATGAAGAGGACACAAAGTGTTCGAAAAACGGGACGAGCAGCTGGTTAGCAAAGCATTAAATGGCGATAAAAAAGCCTGGTTTGCTTTGATCAAGCGATACGAACAATCAATCTACCAGTATGGGATCAGGATGACGGGCAATACCCATGATGCGGCGGATTTGATGCAGGATATTTTTGTATCAGTCTTTAAAAGCCTGCCAAATTATCGCGCAGAAGGCGCATTCAAAGGCTGGTTGTTTAAAATCGCACATTTTCGCTGCATGGAGTTTTATCGGCGTAAGCGACCACAGCAGTCACTTGATGACTGTCCAGAGCAAGAATCGGACGAACGCGCCCCCGAAACAGAAATGTTATCAGATGAGTCGAGCAAACAGGTTTTAAATGCCATGCACAAATTACCAGTGGCTCAAAAAGCCGTAGTGGAACTTAAATTTTTTCATCATTTTACGTTTGAAGAAATTGCCCAACAGCTTGGGCTTTCATCGAATACAGTAAAGTCGAGACTGTATAGCGCACTGAATAAATTAAAACTGGATTTGGAGGTGGAAAATGCATAATCCTGAGTACGAATCCTTAATTAGTAAATGGCTTGATGGCGAATTAAGCGCAACAGAGCAACAGCGATTTGAACAACTGTGTCTTGAAGATGAAGCATTTTCGAAACAAGTTGAAATTGCGAATCAGTTTACCCACGCAGCTGACCATTTCGAGCAATTAGCTGTGCCTGAATGGAATAAAGAAGATACCTTTTTTAACACGCAAACCGCTTCACCATGGTGGCACTTTCAATGGATGCCGGCTGCATCCATGGCCATGTCTGTTGCCGCAATACTGATGGTGTTATCTGGGTTTCATGTGCAGGTTTCGAACGGTAAGATGACGCTTGGTTTCGACCAGGGGCCTGACGAGCAGGCGATAAATCAATTGGTGGCGGACCGCTTAGAAGAATATAAAGAATCGAATCAGTTGTTGCTTACTCAATACATGGATGCCATGGCCAAACAACAACAGGAAAATGGTGCCCAGTTAACCCAGTATTTGCTGTCTTCCAGCCGGCAGGAAAGACGAGAAGATTTTGCCGAGCTGGTTAAATTTATCAACCAGCAGCGCAGTGACGACCAGCGTTTTTACGCGCGTCAGATTAACAATCTTGAACAGGAAATTGATGCAATAGGCAGTACCTATTCTGACCTTAGCGTACCTTTGGAGACATCCCATGAATAATTTAAAATTGAATTCAATCGCTGCTTTAATGCTGAGCGCCAGTCTGGGATTGGCAAGTTCAGCAATGGCGGCTACAAAGAATTACTCTGAACTTAACAAAGAACTTCAGATAATGACCGGCGTATTAGATACCGCTCTTAAACAAAGCCGCGAAGACAAAGGTATTCGTTATCGCTCGTTGGACGCTACCTATCTGGCTGGACAGGGGGTCGTGTACACCGTTTCCACTCGAAGCAGGGGCGCAGGATTACTAAGTGGCTTACAAGAAATATTTGTCAGTATACCAGACGCTCCTGAGCCTCCGAACGTGATAATTTCCGGTGACGATGGCATCGAATTCGACATTGAACATGACTGGGAGGAATTTGCGGAAGAAACCGTTCATCATTTCGAGGAAGCGTTCCGCGAACAGCGAGAAGAGATGCGTGAGTTACGCAGTCAGGAGCGAGAACTCGCCTGGGAACAGCGTGAATTGGAAAGGGAGCAACGGAATTTAGAGTTTGAACTGCGTCAGGCGGATGGGGAAAGAGAAAAAGAAATGCGTCAGGAATTGCAGGAAGTTGAGCAAAAACTGGGAAGATTTGAACAGCGCAAACAAGAGTTGGTAAAGCATGCGCAGGAGCTTGAGCGTGAACAACAAGAAAAGCTCAATAAACGCAAAGAGGCACAAAAACAAGCCTATAAACAGTTTCTGGCTAACTTTGAATCGAACATTGGTGACGCGCTTTGTCGCTTCGGCGGAGGCTTGCGAGGCTTACCAGAGAATGAAAACGTCAGCTTTGTTCTAAAAGACTTTATGCGTAAAGACACAAGTCAGTCTGAAGATAGAGTGTATGTTTTTTCGCAAGCAGATATTAAGCGTTGCGTAAAAGAAAAAACCAATGCCTCCGAACTGCTCTCATCAGCGTCGGTGTATGAATTCTAATTAAAAAAGGTAAGCCGTTATCAGGGGCGTTCTGGTGACGGCAGCTATTTTAAAGCCGTGCTCCATTACCAACCTCTCTTGCCTTGAAGGGCAAAAAATTTGACCATGCGTTCATTTGTCGGTCATTTTAGTAAGAAACGACGAGGGGAAATTGTTGATCATTAAGATATTACGCAAATGAAATCCAAATGGCGCATAGTTGAAAACGCTTTGTATCTTTTAACAGCAAAACCATCCAAAGCGGATGTGCCTGCGTTCACGATCAATGAAATATTCAAGAAAATGAGGAAACAACCTCTGACAGATAGTGCCTTTACCGCCTACGGGCTGTAACGCTTACGAGACATCGATGACAAAGCAATAAAGTGATTTACCGGAAATGCATTAAACCGGGTTGAAATCTAGTAAAATTGCCCATGGAAAAAATTGATTACTGGGCTTAAAAACATTGCATAACCGTCATTGACTGACGCTGCTTGAGATATAAATAAATCGCTGGACCGATTCATTACGGCTAATCAGCGCACCTCTAGTGTGCGCTGATGAAATCTCTTATTTTCTTTTTCTGCGAGCAGCCCAAACCAATCCGCTACCAATTAACAACAAGGAAGCCGGCTCTGGTACAGAAGCTAATTGCCCTCTTAACTCTCCGCCATTAAAAATCTCGGTATGCAAATTAATATAAATATTGCCGTCCATTAATTCATTGGCGAGATCATCCGTTAATGGATTAGACGCATCATCGAACCGCCAGTCACCGGATATTGTGCCTGCTGTTGTGCCTAAAAATTCAAAGGCTGCGGTGTCAAATAAGTGAACGACTCCACCGTTGACGCCCGCTGGAGCATTATGAAAATGGCCACCTCCGGCTATGTCTATAATGGGCGAACTTAAGCCTGTATAGTTAATTTCATAAGTGAAAACATAGGAACCTGCCTCACCTGTGAGCTCACCTATCGCACTTCCCGATGCCGTTGTTTCAGCATCCGGGACTTCCTGGTCGCCGCTTAACGTGGCACTAAATATGATATCTGCATTTGCCACTTGGGCGAATGCAGTCACTGCGCATAGTAAAAACGACTGAAGTATTACTTTAAATTTCATAAAAATCCCATTCTCGTGAATTGAAAGGTAATACCATGTGCGAGGTTTATACCGCACTTGGTACAAACCGAAAGTAACGACTTTAATAAGATCGGCTTAATTTAAATTGCGTAATTTTTAAGCAATTTTCCGACCTTGTTTTCTTTCCTTAAGAATCATGTGGTTAGATAATGCAGAATTTAGAGTTGTTAAAAATGTTGACAGATTTTGTCCCTCTGAACCCTGCGTGATTTGAAATTGATAATGTTGTCATGCAGTATGCTAATGGCTACCCAGCCGCCAGATCTTTTCTGTTTTGGAGCCAATGAGCCAGAAGCTTAACCCCAGCACGGCAAAAAAGAGCGCCTTATGCGTAGTGTCCCAAAAATATTCAAAAAAGCGTGTATAGAGATTAATAAAGATAAAGGTTAAACCGAAGCCCCTTGTGGTGGCATCGTCAAATTTAATGCCGTAAACAATGGCGGCGATTGACGCTAGCGCGAATACCACAGACCAGTGAAATAACGCTAACTGCTTGACACTAATCCAGCTGTCAACATTGCCATAGTTGCCGAAGATTGACATCAGCCAGAGGGCAACAAACAAGTATAAAAGACCGACTACTTTTGTCGGTTCCAAAAATTCTTCTCTAGACTCCCAGTAATTAAAGAGCATGGCACCGCCAGTCGCTAGGAAAAGACCGAAAAAGACGAATCGTAAGGGGTAATTCATGCCTAAGTAGTATGCGCCCCAACCCGAAAGGTACCCCGTCTCTGCACCAAACCAGCCTCCCAGTGAGAGTAATGCAAACAACCAGACAAGTATTGAAGGAAACCATAATCCGAGCACACCATAAATAATGGCTGCGAGGAGCAAAAGCAGGGAAAAGTGAGCTTGAGCAATATCCATCGATTTGCCAAAAAAGCTTATCGCAGTCGCTGTGGCAATCACGCCTAAAAAGAAAATCGCCTCATTACTGTAGATGTTATCTGGTTTGTGGGCTTTTTGTTTTAGTCCAATAAAATAAAGTAAGCCCGCGATAACGGATAGTCCCATGCCTTTAATCGAGTCGGGCGCTTCAAATACCGAGAGGATCAAAGTGATAAGCCATTCGTCAACCAGTACAGCAGAAACGGCAATAACAATGCAGGCAATCGCAAGCCAAAATGAATATTTGGCGAGGCGTTGCCAGTCAAACGACGCCACTTCGTAGGAGCGTTTCAACCTGTCAGCATCTTGCTGCGAAAGCAAATGTTCTTTTTGCCACTGTGCAATAGCATCATCGAGCACGCGCCCTTCATCCCTGGAAACTTTCATCTAACTTATCATCAAAATGAGTGTTCACTTATGTTAAGGCACAAGAAGCGAAGAGTCATCACAAGTATCTGCAGAAGAAATAAAAAAGCCACATCGTTTTAAGATGTGGCTTTAATAGTACGTGCAGAGAGTTGACTAACTCTTAGCGCCAGAAAAATCACCGCCGCTGTGCAGCCAGTCAGCGTGTTTAGGAGCTTGTTTGGTTTTAGACCATTCTTCAAGCATATCGGGTGCAACACGTTTTAACTCTTCCAGCATGCCAGGCTTGGCCGTATTGGCAGCCAGTTCTATGCGGTGACCGTTAGGGTCAAAGAAATAGATCGACTTAAAGATAGTATGGTCAGTTGGACCGAGTACGTTAATGCCATTGCTTTCCAGCTTTTCTTTCGCGGCCAGCAAGTCATCCATGCTCTCCACTTCAAATGCAATATGCTGCACCCAGGCTGGAGTATTGCTATCGCGACCCATTTCCGGAGAGTTAGGGATCTCAAAAAATGCCAACACATTCCCCATCCCAGCATCTAAAAACACATGCATATACGGGTCGGGCTCTTTAGTTGATGGTACTTCGTTTTCAGCGATCGCAAGCTGAAAGTCCATACCTAGCAGATCACGATAAAATTCGACTGTTTCTTTGGCATCTTTACAGCGGTATGCCACATGATGAATACGTTTAATCGCCATTAGGCAACCTCGCCTTTTTTCTTGATAACACCACGGTTTAACTGGTCACGTTCAATCGATTCAAACAATGCTTTAAAGTTACCTTCGCCAAAGCCTTCATCTTCTTTACGCTGAATGAATTCGAAGAACACCGGACCAAGCATATTTTCAGAGAAAATCTGAAGTAATAAGCGCGGCTGATCGCCTTCCGTTGTGCCATCTAATAAAATGCCACGGGATCTTAACTCTTCCGTTGGCTCGCCATGACCCGGTAAACGTTCTTCCAGCATTTCGTAATAGGTCTCTGGAGGAGCAGTCATAAACTTCATGCCGCGTTCCTTTAGGCGATCCCAGCATTCAAGCAAGTTGTCGCAGGAAAAAGCGATGTGCTGAATACCTTCACCATTATATTTCATCAGATACTCTTCGATCTGACCGCCGCCGCCAGCCGCTTCTTCGTTTAATGGGATACGAATTTTTCCATCAGGTGCCGTCATCGCTTTGGATAATAACCCGGTGTATTCACCTTTAATATCGAAGTAGCGGATTTCACGGAAGTTAAACAGCTTGGTGTAGAAATTTGCCCAATACTCCATGCGACCACGATAAACGTTGTGGGTTAAGTGATCTAACGTGTGAAAGCCACATCCTTCGGGATGACGATCAACACCCTCAATCCATTCGAAATCGATATCGTAAATGGTCTCGCCTTCTTTGTAGCGGTCAATCAAATAAAGTGTAGCGCCACCAATGCCTTTAATTGCTGGGAGACGTAATTCCATTGGGCCAGTATGTAGCTCAATCGGTTGTGCCCCTTTTTTGAGGACTTCATTGTAGGCAAACTGCGCGTTTTTAACCCGAAAAGCCATTCCACACGCTCCCGGACCATGCTCTTCTGCAAAGTATGCGGCATGGCTTTTAGGCTCGTAGTTGGTTACAAAATTGATGTCTCCCTGGCGCCATAATTCAACTTGTTTAGATTTGTGAATTGCGACTTTTGTAAATCCCATTGCGTCAAATACGGGCTCAAGGATGCCCTTTTCTGGTGCTGAGAATTCAACAAATTCAAACCCATCCAATCCCATCGGGTTTTCAAATAAATCAGCCATACTGTTCCCCTATATCTAGTTTTATATATTTACCATAGTCGCCACCTCAGAGAAGAAAAGAAAACGGGTGGGGAAAAACTATTAGTTGCAATGCCAACCAATTTAGTTGCGCCAACAACTATTGTCAAATATGCTCAGTATCTGGTGTAAAGCGGGTGGAAACAATAAAGGACACTGCAATGGCGAGAGACACAAATGACGCGATCTTAAAGCTCGAGCGTTTTTTACCTTACCGCTTGTCTATTCTGTCTAACAAGGTCAGCAGCGTTATTGCCGATATTTACAAAGATAAATTTGCTATCTCAATTACCGAATGGCGGATTATGGCGGTACTTGGTGAGTATCCTGACATTTCTGCGGATGAAATTAGTGCTAAAACACAAATTGAAAAATCTATTTTGAGTCGTTCAGTGAGTAAGTTGCTTAAACGTAAATTAATTGAGCGTGATATGGCAGAAGATGACAGGCGTCGCTCTGTCATCCGGTTATCTGCGACTGGTAAGTCTGTTTATGATGAAATCGTCCCGCTTTCCTATGATTATGAACGTGAGCTATTGAAATGCTTAAGCCAGCAGGAACAGGCACAATTCAGCGCATTGATTGATCAGCTTTATGAACATGCCAATTCACTATGATGGGTAATGTCATTCAAAAAATACGAATGAAATACCCGAAAATACCAAATAGTGAGTAATCGACCATACAGTTACACTCTCCTTCAATCAAAGAAGGAGAATTTTATGCACAATGTATTAGCGGTCTATTCCAGTCTTAACCAAGGCAGCGGTAATTCCAGTCAGTTAGTTGACACTTATTTATCCAAATTAAATCAGCGAAACGAGGTTAATATTACCCGACGCGATCTCGTGAAGGACAACTTGTCACACTTGAGCGCCGATGAAATGGCTGCGTGGATGACACCTCCCGAACAGCGCAGTCCGGAGCAAGCGTCTTATGCTCGTCTCTCCGATTTAATTATTGAAGAAGTCAACAATGCTGATGAAATCGTGTTAGGGGTGCCCATGTATAATTTCGGCATCCCTTCCGTGCTTAAAGCGTGGATTGATCGCCTAGCTCGCGCTGGCATCACCTTTAAATATACTGATACCGGACCTGTCGGCCTGTTAAAAGACAAAAAAGTCACGGTAATTGCTGCTCGAGGCGGTCAGTATGAAGGTACCGAGTTTGACACACAAAGTGCGTATTTAACCCACTTTTTTAATTTTCTTGGTCTGACCGATATTGCATTTGTGTATGCTGAAGGTCTGGCGATGGGTGAGGATAAAGCACAACAGGCAAAGGTTTCTGCGAAGAGCAAAATGGACGAACTGGCAGCCTGAAGAAACCCACACGCTGATCACATCAAGTGGCTCATTGCGAGCCAGTTGAGACTATGTGAACGACAATAAAAAGGGCCTCAAATGAGGCCCTTAACATGCGAAGCAATTAATATCCTGTTCTAGTATACGTGGTTACCTGAGAAGCCACCTACAATGGTCTTCAGTATAATTTTGAAATCGAACCACACTGACCATCTGTGCATGTAATCCAAATCATACTCCACGCGCTTAGCCATTTTGTTAACCGTCTCCGTTTCGCCACGCAGACCATTAATCTGTGCCCATCCCGTGATGCCTGGGCGCACTTTGTGGCGCAGCATATAACCAGTGATCAGTTTACGGTATTGCTCATTGTGAGCCACTGCATGCGGACGCGGTCCCACGATGGACATACGTCCTTGAAGAACATTGATAAATTGTGGCAACTCATCTAATGAGGTGCGGCGTAAGAATGCACCTAGTTTCGTTACACGAGGATCATTCTTCGTAGCCTGCTTAACCACATCTCCATTGTCCTGGGTAGTCATCGAGCGGAACTTATATACGGTTATTTCTTTACCGTCCAAACCATAACGTTTCTGTTTAAAAATAGCTGGGCCGGGCGAGGTTAATTTAACCGCGGCGGCGATCAACAGCATCGGGATTGCTAACACTGCAAGGATGGCTGTGCTTACAACCACATCTTCAATGCGTTTGAATACATCGTTGGCGCCCTGGAAGGGAGTATCGTACACACTAAGTGCTTGTACGTTACCCACCGTCTGCCAGCGAGAGTTCAGTAGCGAGTACATAAAGAAGTTAGGAATAAGGTACACGTTGGCCGTGGTATCACTGCACTTTTCCAGAATCGCTTTAATTCTGTCCTCAGCAGATGTAGGCAGTGCGATATAGATATAATCAACTTTGTGATTTTTAGCCATTTCGATCGCTTGCTCAATGTTACCTTTGACCTGGTCTTGGAACGTCTGATCGTCACGATCTTCAACGCGATCATCATAAACGCCTTTGAAATGAATACCTAACTGATCGTTTTCCACCATTTGCAGTGCCATATTGTAACCAACCTGATTAGCACCGATGATAATCGCGGTTCGACTGTTCATACCGCTTTTACGGATTTTGAACAGAATCTGACGCATGCCGATTCTCCAGCTCAGTAGCAAAATAAGTGAAGTACCGAACCATACGGAGACCATTTCCGGTGAAAGTGTCAGGCTATAGGCTAAGAAATAGCCGATAGTCAATGTCGCCACACAACTCACTAACCACGTCATCGCACTACAGCGCAGCATAGAAGTAGTATGGCTGCTCCGCCATGAACGATACAAGTCAAAACCTTCCGCCGTTAACTGGAATGTCACCACGTTTGCAAAGAGTAAAATAAGAGCAGTGGTACTTATTCCCAATTGATAATAAAACATTGCTAAATAAAAGCAGAATGTGATCAGTGAGAGATCAATCAGGCGATACAAAGTAGAAAAACTACTTTGGTAGTATCCTTTAACACCATTGTCATCGACTTTTTTTGCCATGGTGTTGCTAATTAGCGTCTGACTGTTAAGTAAATTAAATTTCATTTCTCAATTGCTCCGCGTGAAAAAACCAGATAATCCGTGGTCTGGAAAGAAACAAGCATATTTTCCGAAGACTTCCTATTTGATGCTTGCCTGATATGTACGCAACAACTATTCCAAGTTTTCAAGAACGCTGATAAAACGACAATATTTGAGTTTTTGCAATCAGAATTTTTATCTAAGTTTCAGCGTTTAATGGAGCATTGCAAAAATTTAATCTCTCTAATCCATTAATTGGCATCAATTTGCACAACGAGAATCCGGTGAATTTTCTGTGCGATTTTTACCCAACCCTGTAATTTTGGTAAGTGGCATAGTATTAGCATGACGTCTGCCCAGATAAGATGCATCGATAAGAATTGAGCATAACGTCATAGTGACAGGCTGTTATAAAGCAGGCAGGTCACTATGGCTTATTGTTACTTCTTATTTAGCACTTTTAAAAAGTTTAACCGACAATGCGGAGATGACATGATAAAACGGACTTCCGGCGCGATAGCCCTTTCCCTTGCAAGTTTGACAGCTCAGGTTGCAGCACAGGAAGAGGGTCGTATACAGCTTGGGAACGTTGACCTGATTCCTGAACTCAACTCACAGCTCTCTTATATTGATAATGTAACTTACGCCAGCGACGATGCTGAAAACATCTCGAGCTGGGTAAGCGTAGTCGCTCCGCAAATTAAAGCTGTAACCCGCTTTAGTACCCATGAACTTGCTCTGGCATACCGCATCGAGCGTGGGGATTATTTTGATAGTGACGCGGACAATTACACCGACCACTTGTTACGTTTCCACGGTGATTTTGAATTCGGCAGCCGACATCGTTTAGATGCGACAGCCACCTATGAAGATGGGCATGATGAGAGGGGACGCAGGTACTCAAACGGCAATGGTAATGCGTTAACAGAGGTCGATACGTTTAAGCAATCCGGAATTGAGGGCACGTATTCATTCGGCGCCCTGTCAGCGCGAGGTCGGTTAGATCTTAATGCCGGCTACTCATCGCTGGATTATGATAATGATGTCGGAGTGTATCTTTTTAGAGACAGAAGCTACGCCGATATCGGTGCTGCTTTTGCTTATAAAATCGGTGGTCAGACTCACGCTGTCGTAGAAGTGGAATCAACCGATATTACCTATGATTGGGCTTCTGATCCCACCAACCCTCTGGACAGTGTCGAAAATAGTGTGTTAGCGGGTGTAACCTGGCGCTCAAGTGCAACGACAAAAGGGTTTGTCAAAGCAGGATACAAAGAAAAAGACTTTGATTCGGTACTGCGTGAAGACTTTTCCGGTGCCGAATGGGAAGTCGGTATGATGTGGAGTCCGCTTACCTATTCTCACTTCGAGCTAGCCACCAGTGCAGATACTCGTGAAACTAACTCAGATGCCGACTTTATCGAAACTCGAGATTACCGGGCAACGTGGACGCACGAGTGGGTAGAACGCTTTTCGACAAAAGCCGCCTTGATTTATTTTCAGGATGAATATGTGGGCAGTCCTACAGAAGATCGAACCGATGACGTGACTCGAGTTGATGTATCTGCTGACTATCAATTTAGACGCTGGTTGTCACTGGGTCTGTTTTACCAATTTAGTAATCGGGATAGTGATCGTGAGGACGTAACTTTCGATAGAAATGTATACGGCATAAGCGCAAAGGTCACGTTGTAATGCATATAATTCGAAATTGTCTTTTTCTGAGCGTCGTCATGCTATTCGCAGTCGGTGCATTCGCTCAGCAAGGCAATTTAAATATGAGCCAATATCGGTTGGGGGTCGGAGACAAGATTTCTATCAGTGTATTCGGTCAAAAGGATCTGTCGATGGAAACGCGTCTGCCTGATATTGGCAAAATCAACTACCCGTTTTTAGGTGAACTGGAGTTGGTAGGGCTGACCCTTTCAGAAGTTGAGAAGCTGATTTATCAGGGGTTGAAGGGCGATTACCTGGTCAACCCGTCGGTAGCAGTGACTATTGTGGAATACCGTCCGTTTTTTATTGACGGTGAAGTAAAACAACCTGGTGGTTACCCATACCAGCCAGGGTTATCAGTAAATAAGGCTGCCGCTCTGGCAGGTGGCTACACTGAGCGGGCATCTCGTTCAGATATCCAAATTTTGCGCCAGCAAAATGGTAAGCAAGTGAAGCTTGAGGTAAGTGTAAGCGAACTTATCCAGCCCGGTGATGTGATCACCGTACAGCAACGTTTTTTCTAGCCCAGCTTGAATTCAGAGTATTTGCGAATGCATTCGCCAGATGACGAGGATGAACAAACTATGTCAATTAAAATGAGGGATCAGATTCAAGCGAGTATGCTTGATGATGAGACCATAGACTTTGCGCATTACTGGCAGGTATTTAAGCGCTATGCGGGGCGGATCATTTTACTGGCAATTTTATTTACGGTGCTGGTAGGGATTGTCGTAATGAAGATGACGCCACAGTATACGGCATCAGCGTCACTTTTAATTGAATCTCAGCAAGCCAACGTGACTTCAATTGAAGAAGTGTATCGTACTGACACGACGCGAAAAGAATATATGCAAACCCAGTATGAAATTCTTCAGTCAAGACAAGTTGCCGAACGTGCCGTCGAAGAATTAGATTTGGCCAACAATGCTGAATTTTTACCGATTGAGAAAGAACAATTTGTACTAATCGATACGGTAAAAGATTGGGTGAAGAAAAATGTTTCGTTTTTGCCTAAGCGCGAAAAACCGAAACTTTCAGAAGAGCAGCGTGCACAAAAGCGTAAAAACGCTGCAGTCAATAAACTGATGAACTCAGTTTCGCTTTCGTTGGTGGAAAATACCCAGGTGATCGAAATCCGCGCCATTAGTTCATCTCCCAAGCTCGCGGCACAAATCGCCAACACCATGGGGGATGTGTATGTCGAGAATTACTTGCAGGCAAAAGTGGACATGACGGCCAAAGCCACCTCATTTTTAAATGAGAGTATGGAAGGATTGCGCGAAAAATTGGCCGATGCAGAAAAAAAACTGGCTGATTTTTATGAAAAAAATCAATTAGTCAATTTATCTAACGGCGTGGTGGGACTCGCCGCTTCCGAATTGGAAGAGTTGAGTAATCAGCTTATCAACGCGCAGGATACACTCAAAAAGAACCGTACGATATACAATCAGACACAGCGCAACGGCACTGATTACAACGCACTTGCGCGATTACCCGAAGTGTTAAATCACACCAACATTCAGAGCGCTCGTCAACAAGAAGCGGAAGCCTTACGTCGAGTGTCTGAGTTGAACAATGTCTATGGCCCGAAACACCCCAAAATGGCAGCTGCCAACGCGGAATTAAAGTCGGTAAGGGATACGTTGCAAAGCCAGATCCATGATCTGATTTCCAGTATTACTACCCAATACCAAGCATCACAGGATAGGGTTGCGAACCTGCAAGAAGAAGTGGCAAAGGCCAAGGCGGAATACCGTCGTTTATCCAACCTTGAAAGTCAGCGCCGCTCCTTGCAGCGGGATGTGGATATTAATCAGCAACTTTATGATTCTATGTTTCAGCGCTTGAAAGAAACGAGTGAGTTGAGTGGTTTTAAATCGGTGAATGCACGTATTTTGGATCCCGCCGTACCGCCAAATAATCCTACCAAGCCAAATAAAAAATTATTGGTCAGTGCAGCTTTTATTATCAGTTTTGGCTTTGGCATTCTACTGGCCTTCATGCTTGAAGCGCTTAATAGTGGCGTGCGCTCAGTTGAAGATGTTGAGAAAAAACTGGGTCAACGTATGTTGGGCCTTATCCCGCTTATTAGCCGTCGGCGTCGACAAGATATTCCTTTGCGCGCCTATTTTGACAATAAGTTCCATCAGTTTTCTGAAGCGGTCAGAACGTTGCGAACCAGCCTTTCGTTAATGAATATCGAAAAGCAAAATCAAGCTATCCTGATCACATCCAGTGTACCTAAAGAGGGGAAAACAACCGTTTCGGTGAATTTATCGTTTGCTTTAGGTCAATTAGATAAAACGATTTTAATCGATGCAGACTTACGTCGTCCCGCGATTGGCAGACGCTTCGGTGTACCTAATTATCAACCTGGGTTATCCAACCTGATCATGAAAACCCATTCCTTTAAAGAATGCCTGGTACATGATGAGCAATCGGGCGTCGACCTGATTTGCGCAGGCACGATCCCTTCAAATCCACAGGAACTTTTAGCCGGCGATGGCTTCCGTGCCTTGATAAATTACCTTAAGAAGCACTATAAATATGTAGTAGTGGATACAGCGCCAACCCAAGCAGTGAGTGACGCTATGGTCGTTTCGAAAGCTTGTGACTCAGTTATTTACGTTGTGCGGGCGGATAGTACCAGCGAAAAGATGATTACCAATGGTTTGGGACGCTTCCTTCAGGTAGGACACCGTGTGGATGGGGTGGTGCTTAATCAGGTAGATTTACGAAAATCAGACGTGTCTGAACGCTATGGTGGTTTTTATGACCAATATGGATACAACAATAGTCAGTAGTCTTAGGGAGGGTACGTGATTGATGTTCACAGCCATATCATTCCCGGAATCGATGACGGTGCCCGTGATATGGAAATGTCCTTGGCAATGGCGCGTCAGACGCAACAGGCCGGAGTGAGTCATTTAGTTTGTACTCCCCATATACATTGGGGGTATTTTGATAATACCAAAGACATCATTCAAAATGGCTTTAATTTATTACAGCAGGAAGTTAAAAAGGCCGGCATTGAGTTAAACCTGTCGTATGCAGGGGAAGTGCGGGTAAATGAAATGATCCCGGTGTGGTTAAGAGAGGGAAAGCTACCTTTCATAGGTAAATGGAAAGAACGTGATGTGCTATTGCTGGAAATGCCACACAGTCATATACCTGGCGGATTAGACCAGTTGGTTCGCTGGTTAATAAGTGAGAATGTTCAGCCATTGATCCCTCATCCTGAGCGCAATCGCGATATATTGAAGATGCCGGATAAAGTGCAGTGGTTACGCAATCTGGGCTGTTTGTTGCAGGTCACTGCGGGCGCATTTACTGGTAGTTTTGGTGACAGTGTGGAGGATCTTGCCTTTACTTTGCTCGATAACAATCAAATCGATTTGGTGGCATCCGATACTCACGACACAAAGCGTCGGCCTAACGAAATGGCCGAGGCCAGAGATCTGGTAAGACAACACGCTGGGGAGGATATTGCGCAGCGGCTGTTTAACGATACTCCCGCAAAAATTATTTATGGTTAATCCTGAAGATTGCTAACGTTATTTCTTGTGTAAGCTTGCGGCGTAAAAGCTAACGCCATTATCACCGTAAAAATGGCGGCGTTAGCCGGTGCCTGCATCGCATGTGAAAACGCACTTATGATAATGGTGCCTGCGATTACGGCTGTACACGTGAACCCGATCCCATTGCTTGAGGCTCGTCTGCATCTGAACAACGCATTGATCGCTGCACGTAATGAAATAAAAATTAGCGCAATGTAAACGATTGCCCCTACTACGCCAAATTCTACAATACGTTGATACAAGTCATTTTTTTGCCCAGCCACCAGAAAACCATTCCAATGATTTAGTGTGGTATGGACTGTATCTGATACCGTTCCGGCGCCTGAACCAAAAATAGATACCAAGGAAAGAAATTCAGGGGAACTTGCTGCAGTCTGAGGTGTTTGTGTTTGTGTTTGTGTTTGTGCATGTGCGTTGGCTGTGACGGATTGATGCCAACCTGCCTCGGCAGAAAAGTGTCGATGAAATTCAGGATCGGTCAGAGCCCAGTTGCCGCCAATCGACATCACGATAGCATTAATGGCGACCAAGCATCCGAAAAACCACGCATAGCGATGGGAATGCGCATAAAAGCGTTTATAAGCAATCAATCCAATTAACACTAACCCCGTCGAACAAGTCAGGATTGCGACAATATTTTGCGACAATAAAAGGCCTACAAATAATATAAGCACGGTTATCCTGATGGCGCCTTTCGGACTGAAAATATACATTATCAGGCGTCTGAAGCGAGCACGCGTAGTTTTGCTTTTGCGACTCTGCAACGTCACTAATAACACTCCTAGCATGGCGCATATCGCCACGAATAAGCAGTAAGCATATTGTTCTGGCTGAAGATACGTACCGGAGGCCTTATTGGTTACGGGGAGATCGAAAATCGGACTGAATGGCACGTCTGAAGCAAGCAAAAAGCTTGCATAAAATACCTGAAACACACCGGTTACCCCGATGATTATTGCCGTCATTATCATACGTTTCACTGAGTGGACTAACATCAGGATCAGCATAAAAAGGGCGAAATAGGTCAGCGTCTGAACCAACACTAATTCTGATTGGGTTACATTTACTGTGAGCGGACGCCAGCTGGAGGCCGAAGAAGATGCTTCGTGGGGCACCAAACTGGCGCCAAGACTGAGGTTTGCCCATTCAGGCGGCAACGGGATCAATTGTAATACGTGCCAGAATACAATCAACAACCAACATATGATCGCTGGCCGGGCTTTTATGAGCTGCATTGCAGAACGTTGTGGGCAAAGCATATACGTCAATGCTGTGAGGCACCATGTGCCAAGCGCTAACGCAGACCATCCCCATGATGTTGCTGATCCTAACGGGATAGGTAGCCAAATAATCGTTGCTAACAGTCCTGCAAAACCTAATCGTTGCAAGTAGACTGAGGAATCAACTAATCCAGTATGCTTCGCCAACTCAGTCGCATGCATAAGATGTTTGTGTCACTTTAACCAGTTACCATAATTTACTTACTACTTATGTTACTGGCGGGTTTAAAAATGGATGTAATCGGTACGGGTAAAAGTATCGTAGCGAATTACCTACAGCGCGTGAAAAAAAATAAGCGAATAGGTTCCTCTGGCCTTTGGCGTCATCATTGTTTATCTCATCCGCAGAAGATAAACGCGTGGAATTGAAGAAAAACATTTTTTTTAAAATGGGAGCAGGTTACTCTTGGCATAGAATATGAATAAATTTTAACGTTGTACATTTGAATACGCACGGTGGAAAGCTGTTTTGGAACACATTTTAATCAGCTTTACGTCCCCAAGCGCCACCGTTTGCGTGCTCAATCTGAAGTAGCTCGTCCGATAGGGATAATCCACATGCCTCAAACCCCCAAGCACGTCGCATTTATCATTAATTCGCTGGAGGGTGGTGGTGCGGAAGGAGTGATGTGTCGGTTGCTCACCATTATGCAGCCTTACTTTCAGGCTAACGATATGCATGTTTTTTTGGTGTTGCTAGATGATGTTGAGCAGGATCATCATGCGCCGGATTATGTTGAAAAGATAGTACTCAATTCTAATGGGAGTTTGTGGAAAGGATTTTCTCTTTTACAGTCGACTCTGAAAAAAATACAACCCCGGTTTTGCTTGAGCTTTCTCACTCGCGCAAATGCGCTGAATGTAATGCTCTCAAAGCGCTTAGGCTATGTAGCGTTAATATCGGAGCGGGTTGCCACCAGTAGTCATTTTGCGCATGGTCTTAAAAGCGCTATCAGTAAAATGCTGGTACGTTTTACTTATCCCAGAGCTGATACCGTGATAGCGTGCTCAGCTGGCGTGGAAGCTGATCTGGTAGAAAATTTCGGGGTCCCGAAAAGTAAAACCACGATTTTATATAATCCATATGAAATGGATGTGTTACACGATAAAGCTGCTGAGCAGGTTTCCGACTTGCCCTCACGGCCATATATCGTCGCCACGGGACGATTAACTAAAATTAAAAACTTTGCTTTACTGATATCTTCGTTTGCTCAATCGGACACCGAATATGACTTGGTTATCTTAGGGCAAGGTGAGCTGGAAAATGAACTGAAGGCGCAAGCTAAAGCTCTTGAGGTGGAAAGTCGCGTGCATTTTCTGGGATTTAAGCAAAATCCTTATCCCTATGTCAATCAGGCCCGTTTTTTTGTATCAACATCAAATGCTGAAGGCTTTCCCAATGCGATCGTTGAGGCAATGTGTCTGGGTAAAGCTGTGCTTGCGACTAATTGTGAATCTGGACCTGCCGAAATCATTGCTGATAAATTTCCGCTTCATATCGATAGCTTTACGCCGGCGAAATATGGCTGTTTAAGCCCGGTCAATGACCAGGCGGGTATAACAGCTGGCCTGAACTTTTTAAGTGATGAAAAACAGCAAGCGAAATACGGTAGTTTAAGCCATTCGCGTGCACAAGACTTCACCAACGCAATTTTTGAGCAAAAGGTTGTAAGGCTCATTGAGAGTCATAATATCAACGAGGCTTCTACCTATGTTCGCGCTGGTTAAAGTCGTTTTTGCGCTTATCAGTGCACTGCTCGTTTATAAAGCTGTTTCCAGGCAGTGTAATAAATACCTGGCATTTGTGATCATAGCGTTATGGCTTCGTTTTACCTTGTCAGCCTTTCACCATATTACTTATGAACCGATATTCGCCGGTTTTTCGATTAATGCACTTGCATCCATCGGTATAGCCTTTGCCGGTTTACTTATGATACCGCCGCGCGTTCTGGCGCTACGTTCGTTACTTTGGTTATACATCTTTCTTGCTTGCATCGTAATTAGTGGGTTGGTCAACATGCGTATTATGGGCTTGATCAATGTCATGGTTAAATGGAGTGTTTTTGTTGCCATTGCCTGCGCGTTGTTTATGGCCATCAGACGAACCGGAAAAGATATCGCGTTGCGAAAAGTGCTGGTCGCATTCTTCCTGCCAGTGGCATTGCAAATTATGTCAGTGCTATTGGGGGAAGTAAAAGCAACCGAAGCAGATGGTTCGGCAAGCTATATTGGTGGCTATAATCATGAAGCCGCATTTTCCATGATTATCGCCAGTTTTACGTTGGTGGTCGGCTTGATCTCACCAAAACAGATCAGATTCAGAGCCGTGTTGTTTGCATTAGGTTGTGTGCTGGTCGTGTTGGCTAATTATCGTACGTCAATTCTGGCCATATTACCCATGGCCGCAATGTTTGTTTTTTCGAGTGTCGAAAGTAAGGTTGCTCGTCGACATAAGCCGGTTTTTTATGTGCTGTCGCTTTTTGGTATCGGTTTCGCGTTTTTAGTCCTGTCTTACACTATGCAAGATCGTTTCGGCGACATACTGATATTTTTGAGTAGCTGGCAAGATTTGATTAAAGCACCTGAATATTACTCTGAAGCTGAAAAGGATATCTTTTCCGCTAGGGTATATATCTGGAGCCTGTATATCCACGCGTATGTACTCGCGGAGCCTATCAACCAAATATTTGGTATGGGCCCGGAAGCCTGGAACGGCGTATTTAAAAAATACGCGCACAACACCTATGTATCCTATCTTTACGAGTACGGTATTGTGGGCCTGCTTGCTTTTTTCGGCGCAGTCGGCAGCTTCCTCATTCAGGCCTTTAAAACCCGTGACCGCCGATATGCCTGGTTACTTTTTTCATCCATGGTTGGCTTCCTGATCATGAATCTGGCGACGATGCCACTTTGGAACATTGAAGGTTTATTACTTTACGCATTGTTAATCGGTGTCACCATTTCCCCGGTAAACAGTGCGAAAATAGCTTCCACAAAAACTTCTAAAGTTTCATCACAGTTGGCGCGAAATTAGCTAGTTTTCATTATGAAAAATATTTAAGTCATATGACGAAAGCCAATTTTACCGGAGTGAGTTATGAAAGTGTGTGCAGTGGGTCTTCGAGGTATTCCAAATGTTATGGGAGGAATTGAGTCGCATTGCCAACAACTTTATCCGCGTATGGTGAAAGAAGGGGCTGAAGTCACTGTTATTGGGCGTTCGCCTTATCTGCCCAATCAACCTGATAGTTATGAAGGTGTTCAGGTGCGTTCAGTGTGGGCGGTAAAGAACAAATTTTTCGAAACCATTTTTCATACTTTTTTCGCGGTCTTGTACGCGCGTTTTTATGTTAAGCCTGATGTGCTGCACATACATGGAATTGGCCCGGCACTATTTACCCCATTAGCGAAACTATTAGGTTTAACGGTCATTGTTACGCACCATGGTGCTGACTATGACCGCCAGAAATGGAATACGTTCGCCAAATCAATGCTTAAACTGGGTGAGTCAATGGCGGTGCGTTTTGCCGATAAAACCATTGTGGTGGGACGCTCATTAACGTACACACTAAAAAGACGCTTCAACAAACATGCAGAGCGTATTGTGTTCGTTCCAAACGGTGCCCTAACTGGTATCGATGAGATGTTAAGTGAAGATAAGCTTCCGCAGGACCTGGGCTTAAAGGCAGATAATTACATACTGGCGGTGGGGCGTCTGGTCCCGGAAAAAGGTTTCCATGATTTGGTTGAGGCTTACAAAAAAAGCGCATGTGAGCACACCTTGGTTATCGTGGGAAATGCCGACCATGAAGATGACTATTCAAAGCGGTTAATATCGCAGCAATCAGGTAATGTCGTTTTTGCTGGCAGACGCCAAGGTGATGAGCTCAATGCACTGTATAAGTATGCGCGCGTTTTTGTTTTGCCCTCTTATCATGAAGGTTTGCCCATTGTTGCGTTAGAGGCAATAAGTGCAGGAACCGATGTAGTGGTATCAGACATCGATCCAAACAAGGACATCGGTCTCCCGGTGGATTGTTATTTTCCGGTAGGCAATATTTCGGCCTTAGCCGATAAATTGTCTCAGTTGGATAAGCAACACCTCGCGTTAGATAAGCACGCGTTTCTTGCCCGTTTTAATTGGGACGATATTGCGCTGGATACCAAGCAGTTGATAGAGCAGACTTTAAAAAAGCCAAAAGTGCAGCGACAAACGGTGAATTAATGAGTGAAAAACGCCATCTGTACCTTTATCCATTTGAACACAGTAATGCGTTTGTGGGCCGCACGAAGCGGGCTTTCTGCGAGCTTGGCTATACACCTCTCAGATTCAAGCGGTTATTTTCGGTAAAAAATGTATTCCGACGAAAGCAAAATGCGGTCGTTCTAAACTGGTACGAAGATCAGCCATTTCGGAAGGGGCTTAATGTGGTCACCCGTCCACTTTTCAGGCTGAGCTTCTTTTTCACATTACTGAGTATGCGTATTTTCAGCAGTAATATAGTGTGGGTGCGGCATAATTTTAAGCCTCACAATGTGAACAAAGCTTCAACCTTGTATCGCATCGTCATTAACATGCTGGGGATTGTTGCGACTAAGGTGGTGACGTTGGAATCCACGCCCGAGATAAAGGCTTCTGTGGTGAAACATCCACTATACAAAAATGATTCACAATTGCTTTCTCAAATTCATTCGAACACCCAGCAGCCCAAAAAAAACGACTATCTGTATTTTGGTTCCATTAAGCCTTACAAACGACTAGATTCGCTATTGGCGGTCTGGCCGGAAGATAAAAAGTTAGTTATTGCAGGTTATTGCGCAGATCATAATCATGCCGCTGAACTTCGCCAGTTAATTAGAGCGCGCCACTTGCAAGTGACGTGGGAGAATGCGTTTTTAACCGATGCGGAACTGGAGAAAACGGTGGCAAGCAGTCGCTTTGTTATTTTGCCTCATGATGACAACGCGATGATCTCTTCGGGTACCTTCTATTACGCGCTTGGTTTAGGCGCCAATATTATCTGTTTTGATTCGGCCTTTGCGCGTGAAAAAGCGCGCGCATTTCCCTTTGTCAGGATTGTCGAGCGGGAGCAGCTTGCTTCACAGTTAGATTCCATTGCCTATGTAGACGCCAGTGATGTGCTGAGCAGCGCTTATCATCATTACAATGAAAAGGCGGTCGCCGATTCCTGGCGACCGGTTTTACTTTAACGAATGCTGTTTATTTTTTGGTAAATGGCGTAATCGATTTCACAGAGTTCTTTGATTTTTTTCATCGCTGATTCGTTCGATGCAATATTACGGTAGGCTTGTTGGTTGGGACTCTTATTCTGACTAGCAATATTTATCCTGGTGTTAAAGGTTTGATTGAATTTTTGTTGCCACTGAGACATATTTTCCAGTGTGCCGCAAACTGAAAATTGCCGGAGATTGCTAAGGGCGGCATCAATTGTCTGGCCAGGATTTACCTGAAGCTGTTTCACATCGTTAATGCCAGAAAAGTAGCGGGCATAGGTCAGGGCTGATGACACCGCTTTATCGGAAGCCAGGTAAGTTTCCAGATCGTCGTCATGTTTTTGCCAGTCAGAGACCTTAAAACGATTATATACAAACTCCGATATGAAGCGTTCTACGGGATCGCGCAGAATCGTGATAAAGTGCCAGTCATTGCAATATTTACTGACGACTTGCGGATTGGCTACGCAATGACCGTTGGTATAGCGCATCTGGGGATCATTGAGTTGAAATACCAACTGCGTTTCCCGTGCGGTCATCATATCTATATCAAGAAGCGTCGCGGCGGCCTGGCTACTTTTTAAATCGATATAACCAGTATAGCGTGTAGCTTTAAGCCACAGTGGGTATATTGAAGCATAAATTGCTTTGGAGAGTGAAACACCTGCACATTTAGGTACATGGCAAAAGAAAATCCTTGGATAACGAGCCAAAAAATTTTCCGATTGGCGCTTCAACATTTCTTGCATGATTCTTGCTCCGTATTTTTATAATTTCCACTATGATGCGTCGATGTCGACGGCAATCGCAAGCTAACAAATTAGGGATACTATGAGTTTTACCGTTAGCGTTGTTATAACTACCTTTAATCGTCCTGCTGAGTTGAAAGAAGCATTGGATGGTGTTTTCTCGCAAATCGAACAGCCCAAAGAGGTGATCGTTGTGAATGATGCATCTTCCTTGCCATATGAGGACATCATCAGCGAATACGAACATAAGCCAGAATTTGTTTATAAATTCTTATCCAGCTCTTCAGGCGCAAATAAGGCACGTAATATAGGGGTGGATACTGCCACCGGCGATATTATTGCGTTTTTGGACGATGATGATATCTGGATGCCTGATTATCTTCTGGAGCATACCAAAGCGTATGAAAATGGCGCCGATGCGGTAGTCAGTGGCTATCAGAATCTGGGGTCAGAGGATGATATTTATGTACAACCCAAAGAAATTGTCGACGAAGACGTGTTGCGAACCGGCAATCAATACTGTGGCATGAGTGGGTTCAGCATGAAGCGAGAGCTGGCTCTGGAAGAGCGATTTGATGAAAGTTTACCTAATGGTCAGGATTGGGACATGTACGTCAGATTGCATCAGGCCGGGTATAAACTGGTGAATATTCCCAAGGCGATATTTTACTACCGGTTTCAGAACATGGATGGGATTGGTGCCAAAGTCGCTAAAATGACACCTGATGAGGCAGTAATTCGTTTACGTTCAGCAGATAAACACCGACAGTTTCTGGGGGATGAGTACTATCGTCGAAGGGTTGCCGCCCAACTGTTAGTTTATTTACCCTTGAAAAAGCACAAATTAAAATGGGTAATCAAGTCAGTGCATTTAGCTGGCCTGAAAGTGACCCTTTCTCATTTATTACGGGTAACCACTAAAAAAATGCGTC
The DNA here is from genome assembly GCA_964601635.1 of uncultured Alteromonas sp. Classification (GTDB taxonomy): domain Bacteria; phylum Pseudomonadota; class Gammaproteobacteria; order Enterobacterales; family Alteromonadaceae; genus Alteromonas. The sequence goes on from CAZROH010000014.1 coordinate 43,791, forward strand.
AACGCGTGTCGTCCTGAATAATAAACCAAGGATTTTGATGAATTACTACGAAGAGCAATTTCAGGAAAAGTTTCACTATCCCGTTGAAACGGAGGTCACGAAAACCCTAATTATTGCCTCTACCGTCCGATCTGGCAGTCACATGTTAGGCCATGCGCTCCATCAGACCGGCGCATTCGGCTTTCCATTAGAGTATGTGAATGAGAAAAATTTGCAGCGTTGGAAGCAAATTTTCAATACGCAGTCGTTAGGGGATACACTTGCGCAAATTCAAAAACACCGCACCTCACCTAACGGCGTATTTGGGATAAAAATTCACTATTCTCACTTGCATCAGTTTGGTGGTTTTGACAGATTGAGTAATTACTTAGTCAACCCTTCCTTTGTCTGGCTAACGCGTGAAGACGTCGTCGCTCAGGCGGTGTCATTATCCATTGCGAAGCAAACCGGGGCATGGATTTCACAGCAAGCGGTTGAGAATGACGACGTGACCTTTGATGCCAGACAAATTGAACATGGTTTACGGCGGGTAATATTCGAAAATGCATCCTGGCAATATGTATTAAATGCCTCCGGTAGTCGATTTATGCATATAAACTTTGCGGATGTGAAGGCGAATACAGCCAACGTTATCAGCAGTATTGCTGACTTTATGCAGGTGGAGGTCGATACGACTAACTTACCGAATAAGCCGGTTACTAAAAAGCAGGGTAAGCAAATCAATCAATTGTGGATTGAAAAGTTTCAACGGCAATTCGATGGCAACACAGAATTGATCAGTCTGAACAGTGAAAGTCTCTTCCGCAAACTCTCGCGGAAATTTTCTTAAGCCATTTGGCCTTTGTAACAGGACCGTTTTTTTGTAAGGAACAACTATGTTTTATGAGTGGGCAGAAAACATCATTCGCAAGCACGAAAAAGAACGTGTGTTTTGGTGGGAGCCTAAAGATCATCGTCCTAATATTGGTGACTATGTTGCCTATGATTTGGTAGCGCGTATTTTATCTATGAAAGGCCAGTTCATTAAGAATAAAAAGGACAGCAAACATAAGTTGATGACGGTAGGGTCGGTACTCCACTTTGCTAAAACAGGCGATACGGTCTGGGGCACCGGCCTGAATAAGAAAATGGCAGATGAACGAAACCGCTTTAAGGACTTGGATGTGCGTGCGGTACGAGGTCCACTGACGCGAGACTATTTATTAAAGCGCGGGATTGATGTGCCTCAGGTCTATGGTGACCCGGCGATCTTATTGCCCTTCTTTTATCCCAAGTCACTTATGCGCAACAGTAAGCTCAAACGAGATTATATTGTGATCAACCACATGAACGATGATATGCAAAAGTATAATGGGTATGAATCGCATTTGGTTACGCCAATGCAGTATCCAGGTTCGTTCATTGAACAAATTGTGAATGCGGAAAGGGTCATTTCGAGTAGTTTACACGGCGTAATCATCGCTGAAGCGTACGGTATACCTGCGGTATTTTTTGATTCGAACAGTGGAGAGTCGATGTTCAAATACCAAGACTATTATGAAGGTACGGGGCGTTCTGCCATACCTAAGGTAAACTCGGTAGCGGAAGGATTAAGTTTGCCGGTGATGTCACCCCCGGATTTCACACCACTGGCTAAAAAGCTGTATTCGGCTTTTCCTTTTGATTTATGGCTGTGACGGCGCTTCAGGAGGTAGTGGGGCTTTAGTTTTTTTCAACTTTGCCCCTTTCAGTTCACCTAATGCAGCCAAGGTTGGTTTGCGATAAAAAAGTAACAGCAAAGCGACATAGATGGCGGCACCAATTGTCACAAGTGCGGCGAGTTCATAAAAAACATTATCGATGCCAAGTACGTTGTTGCGTTCCACATAAAGGACACTGCCAAACATAATCAAACCTACCACAGAAAATGGCCAGGTGGGTTTTAATGCTGCCAGCAAACTAATCCCCATATGCTTTTTAACGACAGCAAACTTGAGCACTACGGTAACGTAGTTGGCGATCACCCAACCTATAATTACCGCGACCAGTCCCCATGGCACCATGATGAGTGGCAGAATTAAATTCACTGCCAGGTTGATTATGTTAAGTGTAAAAGCTTGTTGAGGATACCCTCTGGAGATCAACAAGTTGGGTAAGTAATATGCCATTACCTGTGTTGGTGCGATAAGGGCCAGTATTGACAGTAAATAGGCACTTTGCGCCCATTTCTCACCAAATACGATTTCAATAAACGGGTGAGCTACTGCGCCAATGCCAAAATAAACAGGTACCACAAATAGCGCCGTCAGGCTGACAATGCGCTGAAAAGCCAGGTGTAACCTGTTTTCCTGCACTCTAGCAAGGCTTGCCAGCGCTATTCGGTTCAGGGGTTGAAATGTGAGGTTGTTAATAACAGAAAAACCTTGTTTCGCCACCGAAGCATAAGCGAATGTAGCGGCCCCTAAAAAGTAAGCGATGATAATGTTGGAGGAGCGAGACGAGAAAAAGTTGACGAATGACATCGCAATCAGGGGTTTAGCGAAGCGGATAATCTCCGGCAGGTGGCGCTTATCATGCACTTTGTTTGGCGAAAAACTCGATTTGTAACAGGTCAGTATTGTCGAAATTACGCTTTGAATGACTTTACCGAAAATAATCGCCCACGCACCAAACCCTTGTAGTGCTGTGATAACTGACACAATACCGCCAATTAATACTCCCGCCATGTCGTAAACCGCCAGTTTTTTATTCTCGAATTCCCGTTCCAGTTTGGCCTTATGGACGAGCCGGAAGCCATTGGCAACCGGAATAATAGCCAATGCTGCGATAAGCTGTGCTGCTAATTCGGAATAACTGTAATAGGCAATCGGCACCGCCACCACAAAGATTAGCAGGGCGATGACCGCAGATACGCCCATCAGGATCCAAAACGATAAACTGGCAAAATCATTGTCCCATTTTTCTCTTTGAATCAGGTTCTGACTGATGCCGACGGTGACAAACAGGTTGCAAAATTCCACAACCATTAGACAAATCGCGACCAAGCCAAATTCTTCCACGCCCAATAAGCGCGCCATGATGGCATAAACAACAAAGTTGATGAGCTGGGCAAAGCCATTCGCCGACAGGTTAAAAAAGGCACCAGTAACAGATTTTGCTTTTAAGGACATTAAAACGGACGTTCCTTGTAAACTTCATTAGGCAAGAGCAGGCAAAAAGCCTGCCATAGATTATACCAATTCACAGACAATGAGCACGCTTTAAGCGAATTGATATTATTTACGAATACTTTCAATATCAGTTTAATTTTTGCTTGCGGGCACTATCCCATATATAAATTGGGTTTGCTCAGCATTTCGTTGCGTAAAATTATCGATTTCGTAGAGATTACACTTGGGTAAATACACTGTTGCATTGGCACTTTTAAAAATTTCGCTGGCTTTATCCTGATTAAGTTTGTCTTTAAAGCGGTAAGGTTGAGTAATATTGCCTTCTACCTTGGCTTCACCGGCATTGAGGTTAAACAGGTAATCATTCAGATACTGATTGCCACTGAATTGTTTAGGGTCGTAAACGTTAAACCCAACTTTATTGGCATTTTTCTGGGTAACAATGACATTATTCTGCGAGTTTACCCAGAAGGTCTCATCCTCTTTGAACCGCGATGCCGTGATACCATTACGTTCCACGGTAATTAAATTGTGAAAAAGATTAACCTGTCCTAATGGGGTGCTAATCAATCCGCCTACTTTAATGGCAGCCCACTGTTTTCCTCGCTGGTCACCTAAATCATGAATATAGTTATTAAATATAAAGCTGGGGCCGACTCTGACGGGGGCCGCGCTAATTCCCGAATAGGTATGAGAGATATCATTGTTATAAACTAAAACGTTGTGTTGGCCACCATCGATTTCGATCGCATCATCATTGGCGTACGCAAGGGTATTATTATAAATCGCTGAATCACGTACAAACCCGCCTAAAGACTCGGCGTTTTTGCGGCCTTCAATGACATCATTAAAGCGATGTTCTGCGCGACCGGTAAACACATTGTTACGTAAAATAATTTGTCCTTTGAAAACCGGATCTGGGTGATTAGCATAGGCCAAAAAGGCATTGGCACCATTTGGATGGCCCGTCGACCAGTCATTCGCGAATGGGTTTGGGTCGTGAACATGACAATTTTCAACAGTTATAACGCCGGACTGCTTAAAATATAAGGCAGAGTCATAATTGATGGGTTGTGCATCTTCCAGTTCGTACGCCTTTCCTTTTTTGACGACATTTGGCTGCCTGCCCCAATGGGCGATGTCACACTGATTGATCCAGATGTGGTGGGCGTTTTCAGCAAAGACTGCGTGGGTGCGCCCGCCTCGAACAGTGATATTTTCAAAATATACATAGCTATTGTTACCAATGTAAATTGAGTTTTTATCACCCTCGTTCGCCTGAATTACTATTGATGGGTCACCCACAATTTTTGCCCAGCCGTTTGCCGTTCCTTCAATGTCGAGTTCTTCCAGGTTCAATGTACCGCCAGTGTAAATATCTTTTAGTCGATAGACCTTATCAGGATCAATGGGGGGCGTATCCGGACGGGTAGTGAAGCTTGTCTCAATCACTTCAGTCGTTTGTTTGGCATCAGTTAAGGTAATACGAACGTCATAGTGAGTACTCGCTTGTAAATAAACAATAGGACCCGTGAGTAATCCCTGAACAGGCTCCCAGGTAAGCTGACGTGCTTTTTGCCAACAGGTTTCGCCTTTCGTTTTGCGATATTCAACAGTTGCTTTAACATTTTCATTCTGCTTATACACAGTAATATTGGCTGATTCAATTAACGGCACTACCGCAACACGGTTCCCAGTTTCACTGGATTGAACGTTGGTCGGTGATTGTGGTACGTATAAGTCTGTCTGGCTTGCCCAGTTGTCCAAGGAATTCAGATTTATGTCAGGTAATGTCTTTAAATGACGGTATAGGGCATAACGTTCAATGGGGAAAAATACCAGCCCGGCTTTTACATAGCCTTTTGTTTGCGTTGGCGAGCGGGCAATTAATGATTCGATGGCATAATTTAACGGTGTACCCTGGCGTAATTCGTTAAGCATTTCGGCAGCAGGCCGAAATGCACTATCAGGCAGCGGTTTGAGTTGACGTCGGTATTTATTGGCATCAGCCATTCGTTCGACCAGCGCAGTCAACTCTTCTATGGTGGTGAGGTTTTGCTGTTCAATTTTTGCTAACGCATCCGATCCGGGTTGACCCGTAATAAGGGTAGCTGTGGGAGGATTTTCCGAGTCGACCTTGGTGCAACCCATCATCGCCAGCATAAAGCTCATCAGAAAAACCCCTGCAGCGTGCTGACCTATTGTCATAAATACTTTTCCCATAAGTTCGGTTGGTTAATAATTAATTAAAATTATCAGGGCCAGAGTTTTTGCAATTTTAATCATCACTGTAATTGTGATTGTCCCCACCGTTGACGCAACAATAGTGCCATGCAAGGGAATCTCTCAGAGGCGAGGGGAAGCTACAGGTATGAGCCGGTTTTTTACTTCATGATGTAGCAAATCAACGACACGAAGAGGGAAAGATGTTCAAAGCGGATGTGATAATTTGACAGACTCTCCTAACTGTTGAGCCCAGCGACGTTCCCCGGGCGAGATTTGAAGACAACGTACCGGATCCAACTGATGTAACAGGCGAAAACCATCGCCAGCAGACAAGCCTAAATAATGACAAAATGCCAGTACAAATAACATAGAGCGTTTGCATTCGCTATCGCAATGCAGATAAAGATAACCTGTTTGATTGAGTATTTTCTTAAAGGATGTCAGGTATTGTTGTAAGAACGCTTGTTCGGCTTCAGCCAGTGGTGTTCGGATTTGAAACGGCATCCAAATCCATTTTAGCGCAGCCTTTTGCATCGCCAGTTGTAAATCGCCTTGAAGCTCGCTTTGTGTTTGTAATGTAACCAGATGGGTAACGCCGCAAGACCTCAGTGCCGATAATTCGTCTAACTTTGGCAAAGGACCTAAACAAAGTTTGCCACTCAAAATTGAAACAACAGATGTTTTGATGGGTAACTGAGAACCACTGTTTGTTTCGACCATTCATTCTGCTACATGTCACTAAACTACATAGAAGTAAATCGAAAAATAGTGGCAACTGCAACCTCCCAACACAAAAAGGTGCCAGATTGCATGGGTGTATTTGATTTTTTTGGCGATATAAAAAAATACCCCGATACTAAAGCACAATCCGCCTGCGAACATTAACCATAATCCTGCGCCAGGCAGAGCCATATATAAGGGATATATCAAACCGAGTGCAATCCATCCCATTAGCAGGTATGTCATTAAAGAAACCTTAGGAAAGCGATGTTGGGCTATCAGTTTAAATGCGACACCGGCAATGGCCAGCGTCCACACTACGGCGGTCATGGTAATACCGAGCCATCCGCCAATGGAGACCAGTAAAAGCGGCGTGTAGGTGCCGGCAATAAGAAGATATATGGCACTATGATCAAATAATTTCAGCCATCCCTTGGCTTTGTGATGGGAAATAGCATGATAAAGGGTCGAACTTAAAAACATCAGAATAAGCGTCGCACCATAAATTGCTGCAGCGGTTACCGCCAGTGGGTGCTCGGCCCGAAACATCATGAACACCAAACCAACAATAGCAGCGATGAAGCCTACCCCATGGGTGACACTATTCATCCACTCTTCAACTATCGAATAAGCTTTAATTTTAACCGTACCCATGTAAAGTCCTCCTACCACTGCGTAATCAATGTTAGCGTTTCAGCGTACACTTGTACACTGATTTGCAGGTTAAATATTTGTGAGTCTGCTGTAATGAATCAAGATTGAGGGGGGGTACTGGAGACGTTAAGAAAGCTGAATCGATTGAGGTTGCTAAGTGTTGTGGTCGCCATATCTTCTATCTTCTTGTACCCCGGTGATATTTTGTTGTGTCCGAAAAGTTTACACTTTGCTAGACCGCATTCCACCTCGTAATATCTTGTTTAATTTAACTATTTATGTAAAGCCGGCCAAAGAACCCTTCACAATATAGTCCATACAAAAGATGCCGGTCGCTTATATGACAAACATGAGCGACAAATATGCGAAAAGTGTCATGTATCTTTACACGTTAAAAAAAGTTCATTTTGACTCACTAAATAATAGTATAAAAATTATACAGTTGAAGAGTGGGTGTAGTTTATGCTTCCTCTGGAACGTCACGTTAAAGCAGTCCTCGTGAGCAAAGTAAAGGAGTGTAGGGTTGTTTCACACTTCAAAATAACGTTTCACAATTCATATACAGAGGATGCTATGAAAAAATCGATCATAGGAATAGCAGGATTAGCTCTCAGTTACACCGCCCAGGCTGCATTAGTGGATTTATCAGGTGCCGGTTATGTCACGTATGGTGACTTCAATTCTTACTCGCTTCCGGTCGCTGGGTTGGATGTAAATTCAACGCCGGGTCAAATTAAGGACTTTATCGTTGTTGCAACAGGGGCTGATGGCCAGCCCGTGAATACAAATTTTGCAGGCATGGACGATGCTTATTCAACACCAAGTGGTCAGGGAGATCCCAATTTCTTCAGCACGGGTACGACTTCAGATCCAGGGGGCAGTGGCGAATTTGCTGGTGATGAAGATGCTACCTGGGATACCACATTATCAGCTCTGCAAAGCTATCTAGCCGGCGAAGAAATGGTGTTTTTCTTCAATAACAACAATCTAAACGCGCAAAACGAGCAAAGCCTGGCAGCCTGGGGACGGGCAACCATTTATGATGATACTGGTGCTGTTCTTGGAATGTTCGATTTTACTAATGATGGTGGTGCGTATGGGTTAGTCAGTGAAGGTGGTGGTGGTACTTTCTTGGGAGATCCTGGTCTGTATAACTCAGACGGCTCAGAACCACTGATTGGCGATAACAGTTCCACAGACTACGTGCTGTCAGGCGGTGCTGTTTGTGTCGATACTGATACCACACCTCCGACTCCCGTTTCCTGTACTAATCCAGATGCTGATGACGGCCCCATCAATCACAATTTAGGCGCAGATGAAGCGGCATATGCAATTGTAGCTCCTGAGCTGAATGCGTTGTTGCAAAGCTTATTTGATGGTGGTCTTGACTTGTCAGAGTACACCATGAGTCTTGATATCCGGTTAGGTTGTGATTCCGCTTTTGGTGACGAAGATGATGAAATATGTTCAGGTGTGGAAAGCGGCTGGGGTAAAAACCTGAATAATGGTTATGAGCAAGTCTTTATTGCCACAGCCACGTTCGGTGACGTACCTGAACCAGGTGCTCTGTTCCTGCTAGGATCGGGATTGCTAATGTTGGGATGGCGGAAAAGATAGGCCCAGAATACGTTAATATCTAGCGTTGTGTTAAAAGCCTTATCATTACGATGATAAGGCTTTTTTATGTTTATTTTGCCTGCCAAGATTAATTGTATTTTGTGATACGCAGCGATCTCCGCCCTTACGAATACTCACTCAGTTAAATGGTTTTACCTTCCGCTTTGTTCAGTCGATGTACAAGATTAATCCGGACATCGATTACTAAAGACACAAATGTGAAAAAAAGCGCAAAACACAAAGTTGCGTAGCCAAGTGTTCGTGTTACTCTTTGCTATGAATCTTTTAACATACTAAGCTCAATGGCATCGCAACAATCACTCACTGTTAATCAAAATCTGACCATACGCCTGCTGAGAGTATTGCGATACAACAAAGCAAGGATTGAACGTTCGTTATCTCTGTTAACCGAAGAGCAACGACCGCTTTTTCATGTACTGCCTTTTTTATTGCATGTTAACCACCCGGCTTTACCCGGCTATATAAACGACAGCGATACCCCTTATGGCCTGAATAACTATTCATATCGTGAGCAGATAAAAAGCGCACTTGTTGAAATATTTCCAGACCTTGAGCCCTTATTCGAAGATGTTAAACAACTGTGGCCACGCACACGAGCCATCGATTCATTGGTGTTGATGGGCAGTATCGGTACTATCGCCCAGTCGTCAGATTCAGATTACGATTACTGGGTGTGCGTAAGTGGTAACGAAATGTCAGTTGACTCAATGGCATTGCTACAGCAAAAACTCACTGCCATTGAAAACTGGGCTGAGTCAGAATACGGTATTGAAGCGCATTTCTTCTTGTCTGATATCGAGCGTGTGAAAGCTTGTGATTTTGGTGTTGCCGAGGGTGAAAGCGCAGGGTCAGCGCAGGCGGTATTATTAAAAGCCGAATTTTATACGACCAATATTGTGGTGGCTGGAAAAGCGCCCTTCTGGTGGCTGGTTCCAGAAACCTTTAGCGAGCAGCAATACTACAACCTCATGGAGCAATTGAAAGAAGGCAGCTCCCCAGACCCTAACTGGTTTATGGATCTCGGTCATTTGGAAAAACTAGATCCTAATGAACTTTTCGGTGCCGCTATCTGGCAGCTTGGTAAAGCAATGGATTCGCCTTTTAAATCCGTGCTCAAAATGGCAAAACTGGAAGTGTTCCTGGAAAATATTGAGCATGAGCAACCCTTGTGCAACGTGCTTAAAAAGCGTGTGCATAATGGCGATGAGGCGCCCGGCTCCGTGGCAATAATTGACCCTTATGCGCTTATGTTTGACCAGTTAATTGAGCATTATGAATCGAAAGAACAAACTGACGTGGTTAACTTGTTACGTGAGTGTTTGTACATTAAATGTGCGCCTCGGCTTAGTGTTCCGGTGAGAGAGGACATGGCGACGTTCAAACGTCGGATCATGGCCGGTTATGCAAAGCAGTGGGGCTGGATACGTCCGGAGTTACGTCACTTAGATAACCTGGATAACTGGTCTTTTCAGGAACTGGTTCAGCTTTCCCGAAGAATTCATCGATTCCTGATCCAATGCTATCGCCGAATGTCACGCAAGCTGGCGAAGGGACGCCAGTTGGTCAGTAAAGAGGATATGACCGTTTTAGGCCGACGGTTGGATACATTCTATTCTAAGAAAGATCATAAAATTGAATTCTTACGAAGCGGTTTTGATAACCGGGTATACTGCCCTCAGGTGACGCTTAAACATACCAAAACACGGGCGGGTAAGGCGGTATGGAGTGCGTATTCAGGTGATTTGTTAGGTAAGCATGGTCAAGCTCTGACAGATACAAAGATAACACAGTTCTCTGATCCGGTTCGTCTTTTTACCTGGGGAGTCAGTAACCGGATTGTCAACACAGATACGCAGATCTTCTTAGATTATGATACCGATCCCATTACTGAAGTCGATGTTCAAAACCTTATAAAACACACGCAGGCATTATTTCCGCCGGTTAAGATTAATGCCCTTCCCCGCGAGGATTTGCTTAAACCTGAGCAGGTGAAGACGTGTATGGTAGTGTTAAATTTCACCACGTCCCGCATCAAAGTGACGGTCGAAGAATTACAGGTTATTTACGCTACAACGTGGGGAGAAACTTTCCTCGTAGAAGGTAAGGATGCCCTCGATAACTTGTGGTTTGAACTTCAGGAAACGTCTCCTCAACCCCCGTGTTATGTATTTTTACCGCAGAGTAAGCATCGCAAATATATTTTCGACAAGTTTTTAGAAAAAGCAGAGCTGCCGTTCACTCTTTTAGAGCCGTGAACAAAATCGCTGGTGGGAACGCCCAACATTTACTTTTCCGTTAACCAAAGTTGTGTCTATCACTGGTTTCACGGCTGCACAAGGTGGGACGTATTGATAAGGCTGGAACAAAAACAGGCGCCGATGCGCCTGTTTTTTTACGGTTAGAAAAGAATTAGAATTTGTGTTCTAAGCCTACCGCCAACCAGTTTTTATCTTCGCTGTTATCAAGCATTCTGTCTGTGTACCAAACAAATGCTTTGGTGTTTTTCGCTAACTTGTAGTCTGCGCCGATTGAAGTACTGGTATCGTCTTCAAGAGTTTGCACTTGAGCTTTAAATTTCCACTCATTAAAGCTGTAAGACGAGCTTAAGGTAATACCATTTTCGCTGTGACCGTCAACAACCGCTTTTTGGTTATGCAGAATACCACCCACAGTCCAGTCACCGAATTTTGCATTAACGATTGCGCGTTGAGCATCATAGCCTTCTACTTCGCTATCGATTGCAACTGCAGCATAAAGGTTGGTTTTCTTAAGCTTTTTGTCACCGAATGATACGGCGGCCGATACACCATCATTACCATCAACAGCATCTTCTGCAATGTAGGTTAATGAGCCGGTAAAACCCGAAATTGCAGGGCTGATATACGTCACTGAGTTGCTCATACGGTTTTCGCCTTCCCACAAACCTTTCAGGTCAGCTTCGTAGTCGTTGAACATATCGACAGGCTTACTTAGATCTTTTAACACAGTGTCTTTACGACCTACCAAGACCGTACCAAAGTTGCCTTTAAGTCCAACATACTGATTACGTGATTTGATATTGTCAGAGCCTGATGCGTCAGTTACGTCAACCTGCCATTCGAGCAGATATACCGCTTCAAGGTTGTCAGTTAACGTGTAATCACCTTCCACACCCAGGCGTGAAGCATTACTTTTTAATTCAGTAAAGCTACCTTCACCTTCATCTGACATTTGTCCGGTTACATTGACTTTACCGTAAACAGTCAATGGATCAGCATAAACTGAAGACATACCAAGCGCTGATAATACAGCGAACGAAAGAGGTTTAATAAAACGCATAATACAAATTTCCTAATAAAGGCCTCAACATGGCGCGTACGATAAGACATCAATGTGACAGTTTTGTGACAAACTGAAATATTTGTCATAAATATGTCACCAAACGTTCATGGGGACGCTTTTTAACTTAAAGCTGCATCTAAATTAGATACTGCTGTTCATACCCGGGTATGCTGGCGGATAAGTAAAGGGGCTGGTTTGTTGGCGAAACCCAATTACGCCGAGATTTTTATTTCAGTAAAGCAAATTAAGGTATGTCAGAACAGCATAATGGTGGCTACATGGCTCTGGCTAAAAAGCCTAAAAAGAGTAACAGCACCAGTACAGCGGTCATACGTTTACTAAGTTGTGCAATCGAATAACTGCTGGAACTTCTAAACGCGGGCAGTTTAGCATACCAGCTTAAGGTAATGCCAAGCAGGTTGGCCTTCATCGCACTGAGTTTGTTTACTACACCTATGCTGAGCGCAGGTAACGCTTTTCGGTAAAACCAGTCCATATCTATATTGACCGATCTGAGTTCAGGTGGATACAAACCTTGTTTGTTAAGCCACACAAAGGCCAAAGCAGAGAAGAACAATAGCTGCAGCTGGGTGAGGGTATGCGTGATGTCATAGGGTTGATAGTCGTTTTCCCAAGGTAGCAACGAGTAAAGCATATCAGGGTAGCTACCAATGACGATACATAGCACAGATGCAATAAACATGGCGGCCAACATATTGATCGGGGCTTCTTTAGGGCGCAAACCCGAATCATGGGCAAAGAAAGCAAAGAACGGAATTTTAATTCCAGCATGGTGGAACACTCCAGCGGAAGCAAACAGTAACATGAGCCACAAATAATCGTGGCCGGCATCAATCATTGCAGCCATTACCATGCTTTTGGAAACAAAACCGCTGAATAGGGGAAAAGCGGAGATCGATGCCGCACCAACAATACAAAACCAGGTTGTTTTCGGCATCGTTTTGTACAGGCCTCCAAGATCGGAGCCGTTCACATGACCGACCCGGTGAAGTACCGCACCCATGGTCATAAACAGTAAGCCTTTAAAGATCACATCATTAAACGCGTGAGCTACGGCACCATTGAGCGCTAGGGCGGTGCCAATACCAATACCACACACCATAAAGCCCAACTGGTTTATCAGGCTGTACGCTAAAACGCGGCGAAGGTCGTTCTCTATTACCGCATAAAAAATGGGGAAGCATGTCATCGCCGCACCGATATAGACAAGTAAGTCTGTGCCGGGGAAACACCGTGCGAGTGCGAAAACAGCTACTTTAGTGGTGAAGGCCGAAAGAAAAACCGTACCCGTTGGTGTGGCTTCCGGGTACCCGTCAGTAAGCCAGGTATGAAGAAAAGGAAAGGCGCACTTGATACCAAAAGCAATAAATAGCAGCCAGGCGGCAACCCCCTCAAGCCCAATATAATCGAACGACAGGCTTTGGGTTTGCTGGTAATGCAGTGCAGTACCAGCAAGTAGTAATACGCCAGAGAGGATCTGATAAATCAGATAACGCATACCCGCATTGGCTGATTTGGAGGAGCGTCTTGCCCATATTAACCATACCGAGGTTAACGCCAGCATTTCCCAGAACAGGAACAGGCTAATAAGATCGCCAGCAAAGCAAGCGCCTAACGCACTGCCAGCGTAGAGTATACCTGATACTTGTTGAAGTAAATCTTTGACATGTAGACAAAATAATAAGGCCAAAAAGGCGGCGACATGAAACAGGTAGCCAAACATCAGGCTGAGCTTGTCCACCTTCATCATTTCAAGCTGAAACTCCAAAAAGCTAATTTGGAATCCTTGCATGTCTGCATGGTTAAAAAAGAGGTTAAGGCCACTAATGACGGGGAGGAATAAAGCCAACCATCGTCCCTTTGAGGGAAGCAGAGGTAGCACTAAGGCCACCAGGTAAAATGCAATAAATGGGGGTAAATCAGCAAGCCACATTAATCGCCCCCTTGCTCTGAATGAGTCTGTGCAGATTCAGAATCTGGTTTTTGCTGATAGTAATCTTCATCACGCATTAACCACTTACGCATTTGCTTTGCAATCAACACCAGCACTACGCAGGCAACAAACCCGTAAAGTGCGTAGAAAGCAGGTATGGATTCATACCAGATATAAATATGTCGATGTACCACAAAGTCCATCAAGAACAGGAGCGCGCACAAGGTATAAAAAATACGTAATACTAAGTTTATGTTGTTCTCTTTATCGAAAAAAAACTCTTTTTCGTTTTTTTGATGAGTTTTGACGCTTTTTTTCATGGGACAAACGCTCCGCTGACACCTTCTAGCGCGAGGCTGTAAAATGGCTCAGGATGGAAAAACAGATACACACAGATGATGGCAGGTACAGCAAGACCGACCAGACAGGGTAAGGGAGCCTCTTTAATCCCAGACCTATTTTCCGGTTCAGTGGGGGGGCCAAAAAATGCCTTAAGAGGAATAATACCCAAATAATAAATATTTAGCAGAGAACTGATAAGCAGTGTGAGAATAATTGCCCAGCGGATAAATTCATTGCCGCTAAATTCTATCCCCCCCATGATCAGATACCACTTACTCCAGAATCCCGCGAGGGGGGGCAACCCGATAATACTTAAGGCTCCAATTAAAAATACCCCGAACGTAAATGGCATTTGCCGACCTAAACCGGATAATTGGCTAATATTGGTTTTATGGACGGTAATGAGGATTGCACCCGCCGCGAAGAACAGGCTTATTTTCGCAAAGGCATGCATTGCAATATGTAAAGCGCCGCCAAACATGCCCAGTGAGTTTGCCGTCATGATGCCCAATACGATATAGCTGAGTTGACTGATGGTGGAATAGGCCAGGCGCTCTTTTAAATTATCTTTGGTAAACGCAACAAATGAAGCAAATAATATTGTGCTTAGCGGCAGTAAAAGTAACCACTGATACCATGACGCCTCTTGTAACACCGTTGGTCCAAAGATGAACAGGGTGACTTTTAATAGCGCAAACACGCCCGCTTTGACTACGGCTACGGCGTGCAATAATGCGCTCACCGGTGTAGGTGCTACCATTGCAGCTGGCAGCCATCGGTGTATTGGCATTACCGCTGCCTTGCCGATGCCGAGTAAGAACAGCAGATACAACGGTGGTAGCCAGGCAGGTGAAATATGCCCTTCGAGCACTCCGCCTTTGGTAAATGTTAATGTACCTGTAAGCTCCCACACAATCAGGATCCCAAATAAAAACAGCCCGATGGATGTCCCCATTAAGATCCCCAGATATATGCGCCCGCTTTGTTTGGCTTGTTTGTTTCCTTTGTGCGTCACCAAGGGGTAGGTAGAAAGGGTTAGGATCTCATAAAAAATAAACAGGGTGAAAAGATTATCGGAAAACGCAATGCCCATCACTGCAGCAATCGCGATAGCAAAAAGCAGGTAAAACCGCGTTTGATTCTGCTCATTATGGGTTCGCATATAGCCAATCGCATAAATGGAGGTGACCAACCATAAGCTGCTGGCTATCAAAGCAAACATCAGCCCTAACTGATTAACTGCAAATGTAACGCCAAGGCCAGGTATAGGTTCAGCAATTTCCCAGCGGGACGGTGCAGTACTTTCAAACCCTAAAAAAAGGCGTAAAACGACCACTAACAACATTGCCGCAGTCGCTAGCGTGACCAGCTCTCTTACATTAGGCTGCGAGTCAAGACGCGATATAATTAACGCTCCTGCCACGGGTAAAAACATCGACGTTATCAATAGAGCCTGTTCGGTCATGATTTGGCCCCGTTGGATTGAAATAATGCGTCAGCCGCTATTTGTGCGCTTTGTAACGTGATATCGGTATTAAAGCCGAAGTAGATACACATGATGGCCAGTACCCACATCGAAAATGTCATGCCAACAGGAACCCGGGTCACGCGGTGCGAACCTTGTTCAGTGTGATTAATGCGAAGTTTACTTTCCGGTTGGAAATACAGAATTTCAATAAGCTTCCAACAATACATAACGGCCAGTAACGAGCCGGCAAGCAACACTACCACGATGGCCCATTGTCGTTGTGCTAAAGCGGCCTCAACGAGGGTCCACTTACTGATAAAGCCTACCGTGCCGGGCACACCGATTAAACTCAGCGCACCAATGATGAGCGCCCCAAATGTGATTGGCATGCGCTTGCCCATACCGCGGATTGAGTCGTAAGATGTGCTGTTAAGACGGTATGCCAGAATCCCCGCAGCCATGAACAACAACGCCTTCATCAGCGCGTGGTTAAAAATATGCAATAAACTGGCGCGTAAGCCGGCATCGCTCACCAATCCGATCCCAATGACAATATAGCCAATTTGAGCGACACTTGAATAGGCCAGCATTTTTTTGACTTCCCGTTGGCCAATGGCTATCCAGGACGCATATAGCACCGATATAGCACCGATGAACAGCAAGGCTTGAGGAAGCCAGCTATCCAGCATATAACCCAGTGAAAACACGTCGAAAAGGCAGCGGATCAATGCATACAAGGCCACCTTAGTGGCGGTGGCAGAAAGAAAGATACTCACCGTGCTAGGTGCGTATGTATAAGCATTAGGTAGCCACAGATGCAGCGGGAATACGGCTGCTTTTAGCGTCAAACCTACCACAATCAAGGCAAATGCAGTATGCAGAAGGGGGCGGTTTTCAACGTCAGGCAGAATGCTTGCCAACCCCTGCATATTCAGGGTTCCCGTTGCAGCGAGCAACATGCCTATGCCCAGCAGGAAAAATGTGGCACCCAGAGTACCTAATATCAGGTAATGAAATGATGCCGTGAGCGCGCGTCGGTTCTTGCCCATGCCAATTAATGCATAAGAGGCCAGCGAAGAGATTTCCAAAAATACAAACATATTGAAAATGTCACCTGTCAGACAGATGCCCACCAGCCCCAAAAAGCCCAGCAGAAATGCGGCATAAAAAAGAGGAATAACGTGGGCCTCAATTTCTCGCTGAATACTTTTTCGCGCAAAGATAGTGGTGGCAAGCGCAATCAGACAAACCACAAACGTCACCAGGCCATTGAGTGGATCAATGCGGTAGGCAATACCCCAAGGCGGTGCCCAGCCCCCCATTGCATAATGGATTTCACCGCCTTGTTGCACCCCTAGCATCATAATGAAGGATAAATAAGCACAGGTGGCGGTTACCGCCAGGCTCAACAACCAGCTTAACCTGGCTCTATTACTGATGGCCATAACGGGAGCGGCGAGAAGCGGAATGACAATGAGTAAAATACTAATATGCTCAGTCATCCTTTCGATCCATACTGTTTATTTCATCCTCTTCAATCGATTTATAGGCTTCTTTTATTCTGACGATGAGCGCAAAGCCCAACGCTGTGGTGGCGACTCCCACTACAATGGCGGTTAACATCAAAACTTGGGGAAGCGGATTAGAATAAGCTGTGTAGCCTTCCGCGATAATGGGGATGGTTCCTCCATCCAGCTTGCCCAAACTGACATAAAATAAAATAGCGCCCGTCTGAAAGACGCTTAACCCAGCGATTTTTTTGAGTAAATTACTGCAACTCATTAAGGTGTACAGGCCCACCATCATTAGACATATGATCAACCAATAGCTTATGTGCCCGGCAATAAACGTCATCATCGGGTAATTATTCTGCGGGCAAAGGTGAAAAATATTAACAGCATGCTTGAAGCTACCGTCATGCCCACACCGAGTTCGATGACTATGATGCCGATGTGTTGTCCATCAATCGGATTCGCTGCTAACGCACTGTAGTCTAAATAAGTACCTCCACGTAGCATTGAGACCACGCCGGTACCTGCGTACAAAAGTACTCCGCCAGCTGCTAAGCCGATTAATAACCTGTCCGTTAACACATCCGAAGCTCTGTCCAAACCAAATACCAGTGCGAATAACAGGATCGCTGTGCTGAAAATTACGCCAGCCTGAAACCCCCCGCCTGGGCTGAAGTCGCCGTGAAACTGAACATAAAAGGCATACAAAATGATTATCGGGGTGAGCGCCTTTGCGATAACCCGAAGAATAAGGTTATCTGTCATGGCTCTTCCTTCGTAAAACTGGTTTTCTGCGTCTTTTTAGCAGTAATAACACACCCACACCCGCGGTAAATACGACGGTAACTTCTCCTAATGTGTCAAAGCCCCGGTAACTTGCGAGTACAGCCGTTACCAGATTTGGCACTCCGGTATCTTGTTGACCTTGTTCAATAAACCTGTCTGCCATCTGAGTGTGCACAGGTGCTTGTGGATCACCAAAGTTAGGCAGGTCAAGGGTGCCGTAGAATAATAAGGCACTGGTGAGTAATGTAATGATTAGCGCACTGGGAGAAAATTTGCTACGCGGTATTTCATTACTTTTGCGGGTGGCCGCCAGTGTCGCTAACATCAGCACGGTAGCGATACCTGTACCTACCGCAGCCTCGGTGAAGGCAACGTCGGGTGCATCCATCAGCAGGAACAAGCTGGCAACAAGTAAGCTATACAGACCAAACATCATCGCCATGGCAAAGAGTTGGTGGATCATAAAGATCCCGATCGCGATGGCTAATAAAAAAAGCAACAGGAAGATATCAATCATCATTGCCATTACTGTTTTACCTTAATTGTTGCCGCAGGCTCGTGCTCTTTCACACCTTTCGGCTTGAGGCCCCATTTCCAGGCACTATGCGCCAGCGAGAAAGAAGCGGTGGGGCTGGTAAATAACAAGAAGGCAAAAATCAAAAATAATTTTACACTGGCAAGGGAGATACCCGCTTGAAGCGAGAGACCACTCAAAATCAAAAAGCTACACAAGGTGTCAGTCACTCCTACCGCATGTAGGCGGCAGTAAATATCCGGCATGCGATGTAACCCAATCCCACCAATAATGCTCAAGATTGCACCTACCGCCAGTAGCGCTGCACTAATCCAATCCAGCATTACAACTTTTCTCCCGGTTTGGCTTTTACATGCATACGGTCAGTGGCATAAAAACTTCCCCGCTCTACTAATCTGAGGGCGGCGACGACACCGACAAAATTAAGTAACGAATAAAGCAGGGCGATATCCAGCACATCCGTTCGTCCGGACACAAAAGCAACGACCGCGACCAGCAACACCGCCTTAGTACCAAACATGTTTACTGCCAAAATGCGGTCAAAAACGGTTGGACCCACTAATGCTCTTGCCAGCGCTAAAGCCATCGTTACGAGGATCGCGAATGCTGAAACATAGAGAAAGGTAGTCAAGCGTCTTCTCCTTCACGCTGGTCAATGAGAACCGGAAATATATCAGCAAGATCACCCTCGATTAACGCTTGTGCGCCTGACTCGCTAATCGTATGCACGAGCACGGAGTCCGAATACATCGCAATACTGGCTGAGCCAGGGGTAAGTGTAATCGAGTTAGCATATGTCGCTTTGCTTAAATCGTCCTGTTGCGGAAAGGGAATGCGAAAAAGTTGAGGCGCTATTGGGCGTATACCGACGATGCGCAATACCATGTCAATATTTGCCAGCAGAATTTTATAAGCAAGCACGCGCCAATATTTAAGCAATTGTATAGCTAAATGGAATGGATGACTTTGATTATCAATGATTTTCATGCGATGCACGATTAACATGGTGAGAACAACAGAGACAACACCAAAACTAAGCATGAGCGGATTGTAATAACCTGACAGCAACAGCCAAAGAACCATTAACAAGCAAGCTAGACCTAAATAGTGTCTCATTCGGTTTCCATCTCCATCTACACCTTTGATACTGACCGCTGTCGTTACGAATGGCGCACTGTTAAAAATAACCTAACTGACTCGTTCTTTTACTAGCCAGAGAATTAGCGCCTAAGCGTTTCAAAAAAAAGCGTTTTTAATGTTATTAATATAGTCCAATTTATAACGCCGTGAGGGCAAAATGGATCTAAATTACGAGGGGCAGACTCCAAAGCACTAAAATGAAGAGCCTTCCCTCAATGTAGCAGGTGATGTGACTTTTTATTTGTATTGTGAGATTGCGTTATCACTCAATACAGCATAATGGCGCCGCTTCCTTTGGCTTGGGCGTAATAGAGTCGTGTTCGAACAATGTACTCTCGTCCTCTGTGGAGGTGAGCGCTAATTTTCGAGTTGTAATCGTAGCCACTATCATCATCACCATCGATGTATTCCTCAACACCTTCTCTTAGCTCAAATAGCACCATCACTGTATCCATGGGGCCAAAGGTTTGTAGTGTATATTTCCTCGATAACGTTGGTTTGATGATGAAATCAATCTGGTCGCCGGGCGCTAAGGTAATCCGCTGAGACTCAAACTCAAACAAGGTAGGGAGGGAAGCTGCAAGGGGAGGGTAAAGTATCCGTACGGTTTCAATATCATGTTGAGATAGCCCTCCCGCAGGAATGAGGGGGGCAGTTTGATATTCGGGTGGACTAAGGATTAACCCCTTTTCAAATTGATAGTGCATGATTGAATCTTTATCCCAGTCGGAACCATCTACTGAGCTAGCAGGAATTTTTCTGATTATATTCCAGTGTGTTTGCTCTCTTGACCAATAATTGGGAGGACCGCCCAAGCTCTGGTAAACTTGTTCTTCATCCCATACTATGCCAGCGCGAGGGTTTTGATGCTCATGGGGGAATCCTAGTACATGACCGAGTTCATGCAGAGCGGTATCTCTGCCGTAAGGGGTGGTCAAATCCCAGCCAAAGTTTGTCGTCCGCTCAGCTGGATTGTTCGCATAATCAATACAATCACGGCCAACGTATGACCAGGAGCCATCGGCCTGATCAAAGCCAATGCGAATGGTGGCTTCCTCCGGTGCGTCAACTTCTCTGAAACTCAACCCAATATGTAAGTCCTTCCAGGTTGAAAATGCATCTCTAACCGCTTGTTCCTGCTCGCTTCCTCCACGCCATTGGGCTGGTTGTTTGAAAAAGTAATAGGTTAATTGGGTGCCATTAACCCACATTCGATCCAGTTTTGCGATTAAGCGCAGCCTGTACCTGTCGACAATGTGACTTAAGTCTCTGCCTTTTACTTCAGGCATTGAACAGTACTGAGTGAGGTGGTTGTCTTTTCGAGTGGATTTTTTTGCCTTTGCCATGGTTAATCTCCCTGAGAGTGATTGGGTCGATTACATCTGTCTAACTCCTTTAAGTGATTAATTACGTCAATCATCATTGAATATAATATAAGCAATACTAATGTGCGAGATATCGGTTCTGTTTTAATGTGCAAATTGAATATGCAAGCCGAAGGGAGAGGCTTTATTTTGACAATCATGAATCAGCAACTAAATTTGTATAATAGTTAACCAACGGTTGGGGTTGCTAGAAGGACTTAGCTTATGGATACGCCTCATCAACACACTGTCAACGCTTCAGGACCAAGCAAAAAGCAAGCCGTCGTGGTGATTCACGGCATGGGCGAACAACGGCCGATGGAAACTATCAGGGAGTTTGTAAACCAAGTATGGAAGCAAGATAAAAACCTGAGTAACCCTCATTTTTGGAATAAGCCCAGCTCTGTAAGCGAGTCGTTTGAGCAGCGGCGGCTCACCACCGATACCCCTGCCATTAAGGGGGACGCATCGTCTGCGCGTACTAAAAGAACCGATTTTTATGAGTATTATTGGCAGCATCAAATGGTCAGTACTCAATGGGCGCACTTTCTTGGATGGGTTAAAACACTTTTGTGGTGTTCTCCCTCAAAATACAAACAGCATCCCGATACCCTTTATCCTCTGTGGTTTATTTTATGGGGAGGAATTTTTGTCAGCCTGATAATTTTAGGGTTGTGGTACTGGGTAACCACAGACGATCGTTGGGCCAATAACCTCGTACTTCTGATGATTAGTGTGGGGTGGGGCTTCTTGATCTATAAATTAAAAGGGTTTTTAACCAGCTATTTCGGGGATGTGGCCAGATACGTACGCGCAGAACCGACTAACATAGCCATTCGTCAGGCAGTAAGGAAAGACGGCGTAGATTTGCTTGAGCGCATTCATAATAGCGGAGAGTATGACCGCATTGTATTAGTCGGTCATAGTTTAGGCTCTATTGTGGCCTACGATTTACTAACTCACCTGTGGGCTCGGCATAATAAATTTAAGTACCGCCATAAAGGTAAGCTTTTCAGTACCCCGTTGACATCAACTGCTATTTCCTTGATTGAGCGCTTGCAAACCTTAAGTGAAACAGGTGGTAAGCGTCATTTTGAGCAGGAACAATATTGGCAAGCGCAACGAGAACTGTTCAATGAACTGCGTGCTACCGATCCTGATAACAATTGGCTCATTTCAGATTTTATTACACTTGGCAGCCCGCTTACTTATGCAGACGTTTTGCTCATGGAAAATGAACTCGATTTTACGATGAGAAGATTGGATCGAGAGTTTCCAACCTCGCCACCGGTGAGGGAGGAGGGGAAATGGTATTATAAGAGTAACGGGGAATGCTATTTACATCATGGTGCGGTGTTCGGCCCGGTCAAATGGACAAATATTTATATGGGGCACGATAAGTTTATTAAAGGTGACTTTATATCGGGTCCGGTTAGCAAAAATTTTAGTTATAGCGACTTAAACCTCAGTTCGTGCCGAATAGACCCACCCATGGATCTCCACAATTCGTGTATAAAGGAGATAAAGCTGACGTATACAGATATCAAAGATGGCTTTACTCATACCAAGTACTGGCAGCCTTCTGAAAATAACAACCAAGATCACCTTAATACCCTGCGTGATGCTTTAGCTCTGTATTAAGCCCGCTATCCTGGAGGATGAATAAGATTGAACGGCAGCCGACGCCTTGTCTTTTCGCTTTAACTGAAAGGGTTCGCTGGTTGAAAAGCAGCAACCCGCACAATTTATTGTTCTGTAGCCTCAATTAAAAAGGGAGCATTGTGCTCCCTTTTTTAGTTTAAGCACATTTATTTGAGCTTGCTGATACGACGCTCAATCTCTTTTAAGCTTGTATGACGCACATCCAGTCCTTTTACCAAGAAGATAACGTGCTCAGCAATATTGCGGGCGTGATCCCCAATTCGCTCAATGGCGCGCAATGTCCACAATATATTCATTGAACGGGTGATAGCGCGGGGGTCTTCCATCATGTAGGTGACAATTTCACGCATGGCTGATTTGTATTCACGATCAACCTCTTTGTCCATGCGCGCAACTTCAAGCGCTTGCTCCACGTCAAAGCGAGCGAACGAATCCAACACAGTGTTGACCATCTTTTGTACCAAGGCGCCGATATGACGCGCTTCTTCATAGCCTTTAGAGCCTGAATCCTGCAACGCAATAGACATCTTAGCGACTTTTTGCGCTTCATCACCCATGCGCTCCAGATCGCGGGTCATTTTCGTAATGGCTAATACCATTCGTAAGTCTGAGGCTGCTGGCTGACGACAAGCCAGCACGCTGGTGCAGGTTTCATCCAGTTCCACTTCTTTTAAATCGACCTCATCTTCGATCTTGATGACTTTTTCTGCTAAATCACTGTCGGCGGTTTCCACTGCTTTTACTGCATCAGCGATTTGTTGTTCAACCACGCCACCCATCTTGAGCACCATATTTTTAATGAGCTCAAGATCTTCATCAAACTTGTGCGAAATATGCTTTTCCATACTTTTCTTATCCATTGTTTACCTCTACTTTTAACCGAAACGGCCAGTGATATAGGCTTCAGTTAACTCATGTTCAGGATTCGTAAATACTCTTTTAGTATCGTTTACCTCGACCAGTTTGCCCATATGAAAATAGGCAGTGCGGTGAGAAACTCGAGCTGCCTGCTGCATTGAGTGAGTAACTATCGCGATGGTGAATTTTTCGCTCAGTTCAGCAATTAATTCTTCAATTTTTGCGGTGGCAATCGGGTCAAGAGCGGAACAGGGTTCATCCATTAAGATAACTTCAGGGCTTACCGCAATGGTTCTGGCAATACATAAACGTTGTTGCTGACCACCGGATAGACCTGTACCTGGCGAATGCAATCGATCTTTGACTTCTTCCCACAAACTGGCGCGACGCAAACTGTTTTCGACAATTTCATCTAAATCAGTCTTACGCTCAATTAACCCGTGGATTCGTGGGCCGTAAGCGACATTGTCATAGATGGACTTAGGAAAAGGGTTGGGCTTTTGAAATACCATACCTACGCGGGCGCGAAGTGGCACCACGTCTTGCTTAGGATGATAAACATCCAGTTCTTCAAGCTTGATTTCACCTTTTACCTGACAAATTTCAATGGTGTCATTCATACGATTTAAGCAACGCAGGAACGTGGATTTACCACAGCCAGACGGGCCAATCATCGCCACTACTTCATTTTTGCCAATATCAAGACTCACATCATGAATGGCTTGCTTGTCACCGTAAAAAACGTCCACATTTCGAATCGTCATTTTAGGGTCTTTAGCAAAGGGCTTTCCGACAGTTTGGCCGAGTTTATCTGCACTGTTGTTCATTTCATCTGTACTGGCTTTTTTTAGTTCAGCTTCATCTCTGTTGGCGTTCAATTTCTCATTCTCTTGAATGGGGGTATTTACTGCTTGCATAACTTTACTCCTATCAGCCTACCAGCGACGTTCTAGACGTCGGCGTAGCCAAATGGCGAGGGTATTCATCGAAATTAAGAAGGCCAAAAGCACCATGATGGCCGCTGAAGTTCGCTCAACAAATGCGCGCTCAGGGCTATCTGACCATAAGAAAATTTGCACCGGTAGTGCGGTTGCCGGATCGGTAATTCCACCTGGAATATCGACCACGAAGGCTACCATTCCAATCATAAGAAGGGGAGCGGTTTCACCGAGTGCTTGAGCAAAACCGATAATGGCTCCGGTAAGCATACCCGGCATAGCCAAGGGAATGACATGGTGTAAAACCATTTGCATTTTTGAGGCACCTAACCCGAGCGCTGCATCCCGAACAGAGGGCGGTACCGCTTTGATCGCTGCCCGGCTAGAGATGATAATAGTCGGTAAGGTCATTAATGTCAGAACAAGCCCCCCTACTAATGGCAATGAGCGTTGCATCTCAAAGAAGCCAATAAAAATGGCCAAGCCCAGAAGACCAAAGATGATCGAAGGCACTGCCGCCAGGTTATTAATGTTCACTTCGATAAAGTCAGTTAATTTGTTTTGCGGGGCGTATTCTTCCAGATAAACCGCGGCGGCCACCCCAATTGGGAATGACAACAAAATGGTGACTAATAACGTGAACAGAGACCCCATCAGCGCGCCCAGGATCCCTGCCTGCTCTGGCTCACGAGAATCGCCTGAAGTAAAGAACGTCGTATTAAAACGGCTTTCCACATCGTTGGATGCAATTAATTCATCCACCCAGGCCATTTGTTTTTTGTTGATCCTACCGGCAAACGTATCACCTTGTGCATCTTCCCGATTCTTAAAGTAGGTATCAATATCGTCATCGGCGAGCAACCAGACACTGACCGTTTGATTCAACAGCTCAGGGGTCTCTTTAAGTTGTGCTCGAAGAGTAAACGCCGCTCCATTACTGACGATGGCATATAAAGCACGACGATCACGACGTCCAGAGGCCTCAGGAAAACGCTCCTTCAAGGCTGTTCTTATTACGCTATCAAAGTCTGCTAATGCTAACTGAGTGGCATCAGTCGGGTCGTCTAAACCCAGGTCTTCTTGATCAAAAGTAATTTCTAACTGCACATAGGTTTGGAAAAACGCGCTGTGGCCTTTGGAAATAATATCGGTAAATAAAATCACCAAACACAACAGACCGAATGCAATCGCTCCAACTCCATACGCTTTAAAACGTTTCTCGGCACGATAGCGTTTTTGCAAACTTTGATTCACTTTCTCTGCTGTAGACAGAGATTGATTCGAATTTGTCACTGTATTTCTTCCCGTTACGCTTAGTCGTACTGTTCGCGATACTTCTTCACTACCATCAGGGCGATGTAGTTAAGTACCAATGTAATCGTAAATAGCATTAAGCCCAATGCAAACGCAGATAACGTTTTAGGGCTATTGAACTCCTGATCTCCCACTAGCAAGGTCACAATTTGCACCGTTACTGTGGTGACCGATTCAAGCGGATTAGCCGTTAAGTTGGCGGCAAGGCCCGCAGCCATTACCACTATCATGGTTTCGCCAATGGCACGAGACACGGCCAGTAGCACGCCACCAACGATACCCGGTAGCGCAGCCGGGATAACTACTTGTTTGATGGTCTCAGAACGCGTTGCTCCTAAACCATAGGCGCCATCGCGCAATGATTGCGGCACAGCGTTAATCACATCGTCCGAAAGTGATGAAATAAATGGAATAATCATGATCCCCATGACGAGCCCCGCTGCCAACGCACTTTCTGACGACACACTTAGCCCAATAAGGCCGCCCGTATCACGAATATAGGGCGCGACAGTTAATGCGGCAAAGAAACCATATACAACGGTAGGAATACCAGCCAGAATTTCTAGCAGAGGTTTGACCGTACTTCGCACGGCTGGACGCGCATATTCAGACAGGTAGATGGCTGCCATTAAGCCAGCCGGTACTGCTATGATCATGGCTAATGCAGAAATTAGCAGCGTACCTGCGAATAAGGGGACAGCTCCAAATGCGCCACTTCCGCCAACCTGGTCGGCACGGATCGCCATTTGAGGGCTCCATTCCAGTCCAAACAGAAACTCGGTGATGGGCACGGACTTAAAGAATCGGATGGATTCAAATAACACCGAAAAAACGATGCCTGCGGTGGTAAAAATAGCGATGGACGCACACAGCAATAAGAGCCATTTGAACCCACGCTCTACATGGTTTCTCGCTCGAGTTTGTGCTGACATTCTGGCCCACGTGATGACCAGTATGAGCAAAAAGATAGACGCTAAACAGGCGATTAAAGTAAGTTGACTGATTTCGCGTAAACTTTGCAGTCTCTCTGCAGCAGCAATCATATAAGGTTCAGAAGCCGCATTCGCGCCATTTTCGGCAATATTACTGATCATATTTAAGATCAGCCCCCGTTCGCTTGCGGGAAGCGCCAGCACGCTTTGCGGCAGCTCTTGCATGATGGCCTGGCTGATGATGTAACCATCAAACGCCATCCATAAGGCGAGCAGAATTAAGCAAGGAATACCACACCACATGGCCATTAGGGAGCCATAATACGCGGGTAATGAATTAAGCGACTTTCTTCCGCCGGAAGCCTGGCCGAGCTTTAATGCACGAAACCGACCCAGAAAAAATGTCATGGCAATTGTCGCAGCCATCACCATAAATATCT
>CAZROH010000015.1:0-68648 GCA_964601635.1 uncultured Alteromonas sp.
TACGTTCTCTGGGAGCGAATGGCTACTTTACTTTCGACCCTGGTTTTATGGCTACCGCTTCGTGCGAGTCAGCGATAACCTATATCGACGGGGCGAATGGTGTTTTACTTCATCGCGGCTATCCAATAGATGAGTTAGCCCGTGATGCCGATTATCTTGAAGTCTGCCACATGTTGTTGCATGGTGAAGCACCAACTGCTGACGAGTATGAAGAATTCAAAGATACCATTACTCGCCATACTATGGTTCACGAACAAATTAATATGTTCTTCCATGGGTTCAGAAATGATGCACACCCAATGGCAATGCTATGTGGTACTGTCGGCGCGATGTCTTCGTTTTATCATAGTGACTTAGACGTTTCTAATTCAGAAGAACGTGTACGCAGTGCGCATCGCTTAATTGCCAAAATGCCGACCCTGGTGGCAATGTGCTACAAGTACAATATTGGTCAACCTTTCGTCTACCCACGAAATGATCTGAGTTACGCGGCTAACTTTTTAAATATGATGTTCTCCGTGCCTGCTGAAGATTACAAAGTAAGTCCAGCAGTGGAACGTGCAATGGACAGAATATTTACCTTACATGCTGACCATGAACAAAACGCATCCACATCCACTGTTCGTCTGGCGGGCTCATCTGGTGCGAATCCCTATGCGTGTATTGCGGCTGGCGTTGCTTCTTTATGGGGACCAGCTCATGGTGGCGCAAATGAAGCGTGCTTGAACATGCTTGAAGAAATTGGCAGTGTGGATCGCATTCCTGAATTTATCGAAAGAGCGAAGGATAAAAACGATCCTTTCCGCTTAATGGGATTCGGTCACCGTGTTTATAAAAACCACGACCCTCGCGCCACGGTTATGCGTGAAAGCTGTCATGAAGTACTGGACGAGCTTAAAATCGAGGATCCATTACTTGACGTTGCGATGGAACTTGAGCGTATTGCGCTTAACGATGCATACTTTAAAGAGAAGAAGTTATTCCCTAACGTAGACTTCTACTCTGGGATCATATTAAAAGCCATCGGTATCCCGACCAATATGTTTACCTGTATATTTGCATTATCCAGAACCGTAGGCTGGATTTCGCACTGGCATGAAATGATGAGCGATCCAAAACAGAAAATTGGCCGTCCTCGTCAGTTATATACTGGTGAGAGCCAACGTAAATTTAGTCCTATTAAAAAATAAGGATTAAACAGTCGATATAAAAATAGCGCCACGATGGCGCTATTTTTTTAGTTAAGCCACCCTGGCGTTTTTGCAAGAGCTAGCCGTGAAGCCGTTTACTCATCCCTGATAAGGGTAAGCAGTTCTGCTGTTTTTTCTTCCATTAACGGAATATCCCCCTTTGACTCAACATTCAGTCGAATTACTGGCTCGGTGTTAGATTTGCGCAAATTGAAGCGCCAATTTCCAAATTCCAAACCAATACCGTCTGTTTCATCAATAGCTGTCGCTTCATCCTTATATTTCGCTAACACTCTTTCCAGTGCAGCATCAGCATCTTTCAGCTTGCTATTAATTTCACCTGAAGATGGGTAAGCCTTTATTCGTTGAGCAACCATATCTTCCAATGATTGTTTTTTGCTGCACACCAGCTCAGCAACCAGCAGCCACGGGATCATACCTGAGTCACAGTAAGCAAAGTCTCTAAAGTAGTGATGAGCGCTCATTTCGCCACCGTAAACAGCATCTTCCTTGCGCATTCTCTCTTTAATAAATGCATGACCCGTTTTTGACTTAACCGGCACACCTTGTTTAGCTTCGACAATCGCCTCTGTATTCCAATATAAACGGGGGTCATATATGATCGAAGCGCCCTGCTCTTTTTCCAGAAAGGCTTCAGCCAGCAATCCAACTATATAGTAGCCTTCGATAAACTGTCCTTTCGCATCGAAAAGAAAACAGCGGTCGAAATCTCCGTCCCAGGCAATCCCGAAATCTGCATTATTTTGAATGACGGCATTGGCGGTTTCAGCACGGTTTTCAGGCAGCAACGGGTTGGGTATACCGTTGGGGAAATCACCATCGGGTTCGTGATTTATTTTGATAAAGTCTATGGGAACATTCTTTGTCTTAAAGGCCTTTTCAAACGCATCCAGCGCTTTACCGGCGGCACCATTTCCCGCATTCACAACTAACTTTAACGGAGTAAAATGGGTTAAATCCACGTAAGACAGAATATGCTCGACGTATTCTGCGAGAACCGAATGCTCTTTAAAACACCCCGTAGCATTCAGCGAAACTACATCAACGTGAGCAACACCTTCAACGAATTGCTTGCTGTTAACAGGCTCACCTTTAGTAAAGTGCATTAACCGTTCATCTACCTCGTCTTGCGGGTAACTCTCGGCCCTGTCTTTAATTGCATGAAGCCCGGTATCTCCGCTTATGGGAACCGATTGGGCTTTAACCATTTTCATCCCATTATAGTTAATCGGATTATGACTCGCCGTGACTTCTATCCCCCCATCTACATTTAAATGTGAAGTGGCAAAATAAATTTCTTCAGTTCCAGCCATGCCAATATCGATGACCGAAGCGCCACCATCGATGAGGCCTGCAGACAACGCCAATTTTAATGGCGTTGATGTTTTTCTAATGTCACCACCAACAACTACCGATTTGGCATTTAACTCTTGCGCGAATGCTTTTCCAATTCTATAGGCAACTTCTTCGTTCAGCTGAGTGTTTAACTCACCTCGGACGTCATAAGCTTTGAAGCATGTAATGGATTTAGTCATTAATTAGCCCCTTACTTCGTTCGACCATAACGATCAGAGAATCGAACAATATCATCTTCACCGAGATATGCACCGGACTGAACTTCAATTAGTTCTAAAGGAATTTTTCCCGGATTTTCGAGGGCGTGGACTTCTCCAATGGGAATATAAACTGATTCATTTTCTGTCACCAATTTAGTATTTTCACCAATCGTTACCTTAGCCGTACCTGATACGACTATCCAATGTTCTGCGCGATGATGATGCATTTGTACTGAAAGCTTTTCACCAGGCTTGACAGAAATTCGTTTAACCTGGAAGCGAGCGCCGTTATCTATGGAGTCGTAACTTCCCCATGGACGAAAAACCTCACGATGAAATTCAAATTCAGGACGCTTTTCCTTCTTCAGCTTGGAAACCACCTTTTTGATATCCTGAACTTTATCCTTATGGGCGACCATAACCGCATCTTTGGTTTCCACGACCACCACATCGTCAAGCCCAATGACTGAAATTAAGCGCTCTTCAGCATTGATGTAACTATTTTTAACTCCCTCTAAAATAGCATCGCCGATGACAACGTTGCCATTTTGATCTTTATTTTCTGCTGTTTCCCAAAGTGAGCTCCAACTACCAACATCTGACCAGCCTGCATCCAGTGGAACCATAGCCGCCATTTTTGTCTTTTCCATTACAGCATAATCGATTGAATCGTCCGGACACTGACTAAAAGTCTCTGTGTCGATGCGAATAAAGTCGAGATCTGACGATTCCGTATCAACTGATGCGCGACAGGCATTGAGAATATCTGGCTGGAACTTTTCGAGCTCTTCAATATATCGACTTGCCTTGAACATAAACATACCGCTGTTCCAGAAGTATTGTTTAGAGGCAACATATTCAGTCGCTGTGTTCAGATCAGGTTTTTCAACAAATTCTTCAACCTGCATGCCTGCCTCAATAGCTTCTCCGGAACGAATATAGCCGTAACCGGTATGAGGCATATCTGGCACAATCCCAAATGTGACCAGGTAGTCCTTCTCCGCTAATGCCTTTGCTTTATTAATCGCTTGATGAAAAGAAGCATTGTCTTTGATCAGGTGGTCTGCAGCCAAAATTAACAGTACAGGGTCTTCACCTTCTTGCATTGCATGTAACGCAGCTAATGCGATTGCCGGAGCTGTATTACGTCCTACCGGTTCCAGTAAAATTCCACCATGCTCTATATTTTGTGTTCGAAGTTGCTCTGCCACCAAGAAACGGTGACTATCATTGCAAATCACAATTGGATGTTCAGCTCCGGTCCCACTTAACCTTCCAATCGTATCCTGCAACATCGACTTTTCAGATGTTAACGACAGAAATTGCTTTGGTAATGCAGCGCGAGATTTAGGCCATAAGCGACTACCACTGCCGCCTGCTAAAATAACCGGTTTCATTTAATACCCTTTATTTAATACGACGAAGTTCACTTTTATGAACCTCTTGAACACTCAAATAGTACTTCACTATACATTGATTTCATGGAGTTAGGTATTGATTAACCTAACTTGATTTTTATTAACAGCTTTTTGTTTCAATCTGTCAATTAAGTAAATCATTCCATCTAAACAATTACTGTGGAGTAAGTATAATTGATTGATTTAATGTTATTTTTACACAACCAAACCAGTTGGGAACGGTCATACATTCTACAATAAATACAACGGGATTTTTATGCACAAACCATACCTTAAATTGTTAATTCTTTCATTACTTAGTCTGATGGTGATATCGGCCAGTCATGCCCAGTCTGATCCGGAATCACAAGGTAAGCTTTCCATTGGAACTAAAATTGCCCCACCTTTTGTAATGAAAGACAGTGAAAATAACTATACCGGATTAAGCATAGAGTTGTGGCAACAAATGAGTGAGCAGCTTGGAACAGAATATGAGTTTAAAGAAGCGGACTTGGCATCACTTCTCAAGGGGCTGAATGATCAAACTTTTGATATGTCCATTGCCGCAGTGACAGTGAGTGCAGATCGGGAGAAACGAGTCGACTTCTCTCATCCTTACTTCACCACAGGACTTGCCATTGCGGTAAAAAAGTCTGAAGACCGTTTAATGGCCGCGATATCAGGCTTTTTCTCCTGGGAATTTTTCGCTGCACTTGGCGGACTGTGCCTATTATTGTTTGCTGTTGGCGCATTATTATGGATGTTTGAACGCAAGCATAATAGTGACCAGTTCGGCGGAAGTACCACTAGTGGCTTAGGTTCCAGCTTTTGGTGGGCTGCTGTTACCATGACCACTGTAGGTTATGGTGATAAAGCGCCGGTAACGCTTGGCGGACGTATTATTGGTTTTATCTGGATGTTTGCTGCCATCATACTCATTAGTAGTTTCACGGCAGCAATTGCGACAAGCTTAACTATCAGCCAACTGTCTGGCTCTGTTACAGGTTTGGAGGATTTACCTAAAGCAAACGTAGTGACTATTGGTAATTCGGCCAGTGCTAAATTTCTTGATTCAAATAAAATTGGTTATAAAAAATCAGACAGTTTGGAAGAAGCGTTAAACGCATTGTCTAACGGCAATGTCGATGCTGTGGTTTATGATAAACCAATGTTACAGCATTTAGTGAAAAACAAATTTTCAGACAACCTGTATATTTTACCTGAAATAATAGAACGTCAGGATTATGCGATCGCACTTCCACAGAACAGTCCCTGGCGTGAGCGTTTGAACAATGCTCTGCTAACGGTAATAGAAAGCGAAGACTGGAAGGCTACCGTTGATAAGTACTTAAACACTGAAGATTAACTCAGTTTAAAGGCCACTTGTGTGGCCTTTTTTACTTCTCATGTCAAAATATGCTGACAGCCCTGTCATCAAGTCGAACAACTGCCAATGCCACTGCGCGCAGCAACTTATCGCTTGCTCCAGACTTTACCTGTCAAACGCGCAATACCGTTACTCTGAATATGCGCAGTTCACTTTTAAGCGTATTACAACTCATCCCGCCCGTGCGGTTGCTCCAGAGCCAAATCCGGCCCCACGGCAACAACCTGGGTTGGATTAATCATAGTGTGACTGTAGTAATAATGATGTTTGATATGCTGAAAATTCACTGTATTGGCCACGCCACGATACTGGTATAGCTCACGCATATAACCTGACAATGCTTGATAGTCCGATATGCGTTTGATGTTACACTTAAAATGGCCATGATAAACCACATCAAAGCGAATCAATGTAGTAAAAAGTCGCCAATCGGCTTCAGTAATAACATCGCCGATTAAATAACGCTGCTTGGTTAATCGGCCTTCCAGGAAATCTAACGCAGCAAATAATTCAGTCACGGCCTCTTCGTACGCTTCTTGTGTTGTAGCAAAGCCCGCTTTATAGACCCCATTGTTAACTTTGTGATAGACCAGTTCGTTTATCTGGTCAATTTCCTCTTGATGGGCTGCTGGATAAAAATCCTGTGTGTCACCGGTAATATCATTAAACGCAGTATTAAAAATGCGAATAATGTCTGCCGACTCGTTATTAACTATCGAATCGGTTTGTTTATCCCACAGAACCGGAACTGTTACCCGAGTGGTTACATCAGGTACTGCGCGAGTGTACACCTGACGCATAAAATCATAGCCGAAAAGCTTGTCCTGGGTAGCATCAGGAAACGACTTGAACGTCCACCCCTCTTGCAACATTTCCGGACTCACAATTGAGATATCAATCAAATGACTTAATTGCTTTAGTTCCCTGAAAATAAGCGTGCGATGTGCCCAAGGACATGCTAATGAGACATACAAATGATAGCGATTTTTTGCTGGCTTAAACTTCGCGTCAGGCGCGCTACTTATCCAATCTCTAAACTGAGATGCCTGACGTTTAAATTTACCTTCGTTACTTTCGGTGTCATACCACTTATCTTGCCACGTTCCCTCAACCAACAGTCCCATAATTTTTCCCAATAATTACCCATAAATCATATTTAAGCATATACGTTGTTTTTCGTAACGTTAGATTGTGGGACTGGCTGTTCTACTTTTTAGAATGATAGGAAACGTTTCACCCACGTTATCTTTTTATTACGTTTACAATGGCTTTAGCGATAGGTATAGCACTGGTTGCAGCAGGTGATGGTGCATTCCCTACATGCAGCGCCCTTTCACTTCTGACAAACTTAAAATCGTGAAGTAACTGTCCGTCATTTGTAACCGCTTGAGCTCTAATTCCTGGCCGGTAATAACTAAGATCTTTCACATTAACCTCAGGACAGTAGCGTTTAATTTGTTTAACGTATTGGGTTTTACTGAAACTTGATTGTAATTCAGATACAAGGTGTCTTTTGAATTGCCATAGTAATTTATATAATCCCGAAAATGACGCTAACCTCCAGCATTCAGCAAAATCTGTTTTGAAAGCTGAGTAAGCTTCCCGCCCTGGCGCTAGCACTGCATTTGGCCCCACCGTGGTGTACCCTCCTATCATTTTTGTAAGGTGTACACCCAGAAAAGGCATTGCTGGATCAGGTACTGGATAAATAAGCTTTCGAGTGACATTGTCAAAGCGTTCGCTTAAGCGAAAATATTCACCTTTGAAGGGAATGATTTTAAAATCACAAGGCAAACCTTGTTTGCTTATGAGCTCATCAGAATAAGCACCAGCACAACAAATGAGAAAATCTCCCTTGATGTTTAGTCGCCTGTTTTCTTGAATTAATGAAAGATTAACAGATTCGCCATTTTCTACTATTTCGTCCACCTTTGCTGAATAAAAGGTTTTGACCGCGGTAGATGCTTTGGCTTGTTGAAGTAAACACCGCGTAACAAGAGTAAAGTCAGTGATTCCGGTTTGCTTCACCCACATCCCTGCGACTCCCGAGATGTTGGGTTCTAACTCCGTAACTTGTTTACCTGTTAGCATGCGTGGATTTAAATCATTAAGTTTACATCGCTCAAACAAGCTTTCCAGCCTCGCTTCCTCTGCTTGCGATGTGGCGACGACAATTTTACCGCATTGTTGATAAGGGATGTGAGCGCTGTCACACAAATCAATTGTGGCGTTAAGGCCTTCGCGACAATATTGCGCCTTTAAACTTCCGGGTGGGTAATAAACGCCAGCGTGGATGACACCTGAATTTCGCCCCGTTTGATGTTGGGCCGCACCGGACTCTTTTTCAATAATAGCTATCGTGGTATTGGGGTACTGCACCGAAAGCTCTCTGGCTACGGCTGCACCGATGATCCCGGCTCCCACAATCACAAAATCAAATTGAGAACGCATTACTTGACCCTGATTACTGATTCATTCAAACAATTTGGTTAGAATACAACGCTAGCAATTGCTTTTCTTAATTATCTGGAATTTTTTGTACTATATGAATGACTCACGAAGGTTTGGTGGTATTGAACGTTTGTATGGCCAGGCGTCATTGCATACCTTTTCTAAAGCCAATGTATGCATTATTGGCATCGGCGGCGTTGGTTGCTGGTCAGCGGAAGCCCTTGCCCGCACAGGGATCGGCCGGCTAACGTTGATCGACCTGGATGATGTTTGTGTAACCAACACCAATCGTCAGCTTCATGCTTTGGACAATACGGTTGGCGCTGCCAAGGTAGAGGTGATGGCCCAGCGTATTAAGTTGATTAATCCACAATGTCAGGTCGAATCAATAGAAGATTTCGTTACCCCAGAAACGGTTAACCAATACATCGGACACTTCGACGCTGTCATTGATGCCACCGACAGTGTCAAAGCCAAAGCTGCAATTATTGCCCATTGCAAGCGAAGCAAAATACCTGTGGTTACCGTTGGTGGAGCGGGCGGTCAAATCGATCCGGCAAAAGTCACTCACGGCGACTTAGCCAAAACAACTCAGGATCCATTGGCGGCTAAGGTACGCAGCGAACTTCGTCGAAATTTCAACTTCTCATCCAACCCTAAGCGGCGGTTTGGGGTTGAATGTATTTATTCTACCGAGCAACTGCGATATCCCCAACCTGACGGACAGGTCTGCTTCAATAAATCGGCGATGGAAGGCGGCACCCGTTTGGATTGTGCAGGAGGATTCGGCGCAGTAGTGACAGTGACTGCAACTTTTGGCATGATTGCAGCTGCTCGGGTGATCAATCGTTTAAGTGGAGTTAAGTGATCATTTCATCCATACTTGTGGAAATAGTAGTACTAGGAGATACACGTGCAACAACACGAACTTGATCAACTGATGAAAGAATGCGCCAGTGATGCGGTACAAACCGCGGAAGAAGAGTTTAATGTAAAACTCGACCTGACCCAGGAAAGCCTGGCCGAAGTTGACAATGTACTATTGTTATTCGTTGAAAAATATCATGACAAAGCATTAGAAGACAACGCGGTTTTTACAATCTGTAATATCTACGGCGCCTATATTGGTGAGGTGTTTAAAAGAATTGCAGGAGGTACCTGGCGTTACGATCAAAGCAACCCTGAAGCCCCTTTCGTCGTATTGGATGTGGGTGACAACTCATATGCATTTTCCGGCATTTGTTACGAACGTTTAGTCAATAACAGTAAAGTCAGTGTAAAAGCCTATTTCGATAAAGCGCTCGTAAACCAAACCCAATAACTTACTTCATCACATCTGGGTTGATGTAGTGCCAATCTCTCAACATTAACCCGATATGTGAGCTTCTAATTAACAGAATTGCCAATATAAGGTTTAACGTTAACCTGTAAGCCTGCAGTAACGCAAACTCCCAATCCCGATGGTGGAGCTGCCATAATGTGGCAGCAAGCGATAGCGAAATTCCAACAAACATGAGTGGTAAAATCGATTGGGGCCATTTGACTAGCTTTTTTTTCCACAACCGGGAGCGATTACCTAACAGCAACAAGGTAAGGATAAAGGGTATCGTTACGATAAGTTGTATCGCTAATAGTTCACGGTTTGGATAAAACAGCGTCAAAAGTAATGTGGTGTGTTGACGTAGTGCCAGTGAAAAAATTAAGACTAACCAGTCAACACAGACGCACAACAGAAGCCAATACAACCATTTGGGCGGTTTTATAATCCCAGCCTCGTCATAACAATGAAGAGGTAGCAGTAATTGATTATTCACTCCTGCCATTCCAAGGCAAAGTGATGACTGGTTATGTTAAGTTTATGCCGCAAATAAAATCGATGAGCCGCGTATCGCTGCACACCCGAGTCAAGATGCAAGCTTTTGCACGCATTAGCCCTGGCAAATTCAATACAATAATTTAACAGCCTTTCCCCTACTCCTTCGGATCTAACCGCTTGTCGAGAGACTAAATCATCAATGTAAAAATGTTTACCCCACGCTAACTTCTCACCCACAACTCCCCCTGCCACTGCACAACATTCACCGCCTTTAAATGCACCAAATAAAATATACCCGTTAGCTTGTTGTCTGGTTATTTGTTCTATTAAATTTTCGGTCGTAAAATGGGGCCTTAACTCAAGCATAACCTCCGCAGCTTCTCTTAACAGATCTGGGGAATCAATTCGTTTTATTGCTATCATTCTAGTTATCGCACAGCTACTGCTAATCAGATCATAGGATTGTAACTACTTCGTGCTTGAATAACAAAATTCACGCTGTTTACTTTTTGCACTCCTTACTGCTGTAATTGTGCCTGTGCTCGTGTATAATCCGCCGATTTTTACAACCATACGCTAAATCCTAATTGTCAGCGAGGCAGAATGACGGTCAAAACTTTTATCCCAAACCAAACCACAACGCTTGAGACGCCAGTAAAGGTGCTTGAAGAAAATCGCACTGAAAATAACAGGGCACAAGGAACACGGATTGGTTTTGTAAGTCTTGGCTGTCCTAAAAACCTGGTTGACTCTGAGCGTATACTCACCCAACTTCGCACAGAAGGTTACGATGTGGTACCCACCTATGATGACGCGGATCTTGTAATCGTTAATACATGTGGATTTATCGATTCAGCGGTGCAGGAGTCACTTGATACGATTGGTGAAGCGTTAACTGAAAATGGCCGAGTAATCGTAACCGGTTGCTTAGGCATAAAAGATGACGAAATTCGTGAAATCCATCCAAACGTATTGGCGGTCACGGGCCCTCATGCATATGAAGAAGTCGTAGAGCAGGTACATACTCATCTTCCTAAGCCTGAACACAACCCATTTTCAGACCTTATTCCTGATCATGGTGTTAAGTTAACCCCACGTCACTATGCTTATCTTAAAATTTCTGAAGGCTGTAATCATCGCTGTACTTTCTGCATTATTCCTTCCATGCGTGGGGATCTGATAAGTCGGCCAGTGGGCAGTATATTGGATGAGGCAAAGCGTTTGAAAGCAGCTGGCGTCAATGAGTTATTAGTGATCTCGCAGGACACCAGTGCTTACGGTGTCGATATGAAACATCGAACCGGTTTTTGGGATGGTATGCCGGTAAAAACGCATATTCAACAGCTCAGTGAAAAGCTGGGTGAGTTGGATATGTGGATTCGACTTCATTATGTCTATCCCTACCCTCACGTTGATGAACTCATCCCCCTGATGAATGAAGGTAAAATCCTGCCCTATCTGGACATACCGTTTCAGCATGCGAATAAACGTATTTTAA
This sequence comes from uncultured Alteromonas sp., assembly GCA_964601635.1. Lineage (GTDB taxonomy): Bacteria > Pseudomonadota > Gammaproteobacteria > Enterobacterales > Alteromonadaceae > Alteromonas. Next base: position 11,317 of record CAZROH010000015.1, read on the forward strand.
AATTAATGAAACGCCCAGGTAGTTCTGATCGCACACTTGAGCGTATAAAACGCTGGCGAGAAATCTGTCCACAGTTAATTATTCGCTCAACTTTTATCGTCGGTTTTCCCGGTGAGACAGATGAAGATTTTGAAGAATTACTGGCATTTATACGAGAAGCCAGGCTCGACCGGGTAGGCTGTTTTGCCTATTCACCAGTTGAAGGGGCGAAAGCAAACGATTTACCTGATCCAGTCCCGGAAGACATTAAGCAAGCTCGATTAGCGCGTTTCATGGAAGTTCAAGGTGAAATCAGTAAAGCGCGACTTCAGGAGCGCATTGGTAATGAGTACCAAATTGTCATTGATAGCGTCGATAGCGAGGGCGCGGTGGGGCGTACGTATGCTGACGCGCCCGAAGTGGATGGCGTGGTTCACCTCAACGGTGTTTATCACCTAAAGCCGGGTGATAAAGTATGGGCGGAAATCATTCATACTGATGAACATGATCAATGGGCTGTACTGGCTGAAGAAAGCGAAGAGGAAGAAGTCGCTGAATAAGCTATCCTCCTGAACATAATAAGGGCGCACGTATGCGCCTTTTTATTTAACCGCATATTCCCGGGTTAAGGTATCATCCGCATAACGGCTGCTTTGGTTTTCTTCGCGCCAGGCTGCGCGGCCCCACCGATTACCCAGAACATATCATCCCAATAAACTGCGCCTAAACCATGTGTGGGCAATGGCATGTTACTAATGACTTTCCACTTGTCACGAGCAACTTCATAACGCAAAACATCTGCGTAAAGACCTCCCCCATCAGTAAAATATTCGCCACCAAATACGTAGATAAACTCTCCATCTGTTGCACAGGCTATTCCTCCTCTTGCTTCTGGCATAGGTGCAAGATTATTCCATCGCTGGGTTTTATCGTTGTAAACTTCGTGGGTACTTAAATTTCCACCGTTAACGGTTCTGCCACCTAAAACGTGCCAATTATCCTTAATAACGACAGAACAAGCGCTGTTACGAGCCGTTGGGATCGGGGCTAATCTTTTCCACACACCGCTTTTTTCATCTAATACACCATGCCAGTCTGTGTCGACATGATGCGCCCATTGCCCGTTTTTATCTTTTTTAGCCGTGCGGCCAGAGGCAAGGTGAATTTTGCCGTCCAACACCGCGGATACCGTTTCAGATAGCGTCAGGGGTAGCGGGTTATGGCTAGCCCATTCCGTCTTGCCAGCCGATAGTTTAAGAATAGTATCGGTATTGGTCCATTGACCGTCTTCGGATTCAATAAATCCACCTAATGCCAGCAATGTCTCACCTTTAGCTACCAACATGACATGATGACGAGGTTTGGGAAGCAATGGGAGCGACTGCCAGGTTTTAGCGCCGCGTTGGAGTTGTAACACTTTAGCTGAGACAGATAACTTGCCATCTTTAGCTTCTGACAGACCACCAGCAACCACCAAGCTTTGTTTCCAGATAGCAGGATAAATTTCTTGTAAAGGCTCTGGCATGGTTGGCGAATTTTCCCAACGCGGATTACCGGCAGCCAATGATATGCTTGCAGTAGTAACGAGATATAATGCTAACAGTTCTTTTACCACGGTAACGGATCGCCATTTGAATGAATAAACTGGCCACTCGTCTCTAAGTTAAGTTCAGCAATACGTGTCGCCAGTCTCTCGGCGGCAGTTTCTGGGCTTATATCACCACTGCCATTCACCATTTCAGTTTGCACAAAGCCCGGATGGAAAATTCCCACTGCAATATTATGAGCCCGCAAGTCATGAGCCAGAGAAACGCCCATAGCATTAAGCGCGGCTTTTGACATGCGATAGCCGTAGTATCCGCCGGATCCATTATCTCCCATTGAGCCCATACGACTGGTAATCAGGCACACTTTACTGCCGTTGCCCAGGCTTTGCTGTAAGACCTGCGTGACCAGCAATGGCCCCAGCGCGTTGATCCGAAATTGATAATCTATCGTGTTTGGATCCCAGTCAGTTAACGCTTCCCTGCCGAGCACGCCCGCATTATTTATCAGAATATCGATGTTTAGCTCTTTTAGCGGGGAAAGCTTTTCTTGCAACACTTCAGGTTGAGATAAATCAACACCCGTTATGACATTACAACCAAGTTGGCTGAGTTCATCACTGGTATTCCTGCAAATAGCATATACCGAATGCCCCTGTGCTTTATAAAGTTTAACCAGTGCTAAGCCTATCCCCCGGTTGCCTCCAGTAATGACGACATTCATGATGTATATATTCCTTTTTAAGCTCTTGCCTGCAATACGTTTAATAACCTGGATAGATCTTCTGGAGTATCAATACCTGCAGGAGGCGGCTCCCTGGCTATATCCACGTGCACCACATCGTTGTACCACAACGCCCTGAGTTGCTCTAACGATTCTAATTGCTCAAGCTTACTCGCTGGGTAATTAACATAGTGTTTAATGTAACCTGCGGTATAACCGTATATGCCGATGTGACGCAGATAGGGTGTAACATCAATAGTGTCATGAGCTGAATAATCAGTCCCCCGAATATAAGGGACAATGGCCCGCGAAAAGTACAATGCATGGCCATTTTCAGCCAGGATCACCTTCACACAATTTGGATTGACCACATCTTCAGGGTCAGAGATGGGACAAGCTAAAGTGGCGATGTGGGATGATTTATTAATTAGATTTTCCGCAACTTGCCGAATATTTGCCGCTGGCACAAAGGGTTCATCGCCCTGTACATTAATGATGACCTCTGCCGCATCTATTTGCAGTTTTTCAATTACCTCGGCTAACCGCTCTGTCCCTGAAGTGTGCGAGCTGGATGTCATGCACACCTCACAGTCATTGCTTACAACCTTACTGATGCGATCGTCATCAGTAGCGACTATAACCCTCAGTGCACCAGCTTCTTTGGCTCGTTCAACCACATGCAACACCATTGGCTTACCATTAATGTCAGCCAAAGGCTTACCGGGAAACCGTGTGGAACCATAGCGAGCAGGAATAATAACAGTAAATTTCATACCTTCACCATCACTTGATAGCGTCTAATTCATCGAGTGACAACTGTTTTGCTTTGTCTTCTATCAGTACAGGAATGCCATCTTGGATGGTGTACTGTAGTCGATCAAAACGACACACCAACGAATGTCCATCCGCTACCAAAATTAACTTTCCCTTACAAACCGGGCAAGCAACTACATCCAGAAGTTTTTTATCAAATGCCATTTTACGACCTTAATTGTAATATTGATTGAGGTATCGTCTTTTCCAATTGTTGGTAAAATTCGTCAGGAAGCTTCGCCTCAACCGGGAGATACCAACAGTGCTCGTGTCCAAAATCAGTGAGCTTTACCGCGTCTTTTTCTGTCATTAATACAACCCCTTCAGGAATATCTTCTTTAGCGAATTTTTGGTGATCCGCAAAGCTAACCGTTCGTTGAGGTATTAAGTCACGCTGACGCAAAAAGCTGAAGAATCGTTCTGGTGAACCAATACCTGCCATGGCGGTAAAGCTTTTAAACCGCTCCTGGAAGGCGGTCAGGCTAATTTTTTCATCCTGATTTATCACCTTAATACAATTATCCCCCACTAACTTCATCGCATATTGCGGAACGGATGCGGTGTCACGTTTTATATCTTGTTCAGCTTGGACGTTATGTAGGATGGCATCAATGGTATTAAGGCGCCACTGTCCTTCGCGAAGAGGCCCCATAGGTAATAAACGCCCATTACCCACACCGCGATTGTCCATCACTACCAGTTCAAAATCACGCTTCAACGCGTAGTGTTGTAATCCATCGTCGCAAATGATGACGTCACAGTTATGTTCGTTTTTTAAGTAACTGGCTCCGCGCGTGCGCTTGGGATCGATGACAACTGGCACACCAGTGCGATTTGCTATCAGCTTTGGTTCATCGCCCACCAGCGCAGCTGGATCTGTATGACTCACTTCGTGGGGAAATGATGTTGCGGTGCCGCCATAGCCTCGACTCAACACCCCAACGCGCACATTTCGTTCTTTAAACCAGTGAGCTAACGCTATTACGACAGGAGTTTTGCCGTTGCCGCCAACTGAGATATTACCCACTACGATAACAAAAGCGTCTGGCTTACTGGAGGGTAAAAGACCAATGCGGTAGCCCAGTCGACGCACACTGGATAAAAACCAGAAAAAAGCGGCTAGCGGGAATAGTATCCACGTCCATAATGCTTTGTTATACCAAGCTTTGGTCAACGCACCCACTATTTTTCACCAAACTGAAGAGCATGTAACTGGGCGTAGTGACCACCATTGGTCAATAACTCTTCATGCTTTCCGCTTTCGATGATTTCACCTTGCTCTACAACCATAATTAAGTCAGCTTTTTCGATCGTAGATAAGCGGTGAGCAACAACCAGACTGGTACAATTTTGTTGTAACTTTTCCAGTGCATCCTGGATTAAACGTTCGGATTCAGTATCCAACGCGGAAGTTGCCTCATCAAGGATCAGGATAGGTGCGTTGGTTAGCACCGCGCGAGCAATGGCAATACGCTGTCGCTGTCCTCCAGATAACATCAAACCGTTTTCACCCACAATAGTATCGAGGCCATTTGGCAACTGGCTTAAAAACTCATCCACATGAGCAATTTGTGCGGCGCGTTCAATTTCGCTTCGACTGACACTGTTGGTCGTGCCGTAGGCAATATTGTTCGCTATCGTATCGTTGAACAACACGACATGCTGCGACACCAATGCAAACTGCTGACGCAAATTTTTTAAATCAAATTCGGTGATGGCCTTACCATCCAACGTAATCTTACCCTCTTGAGGGTTATAAAACCGGGTCAGTAAACTCGAAATGGTTGATTTACCACTCCCTGAGCGGCCAACGAGCGCCACTGTCTGTCCTGGTTCAATCGTAAAATTAACATGTTTGAGCGCTTTGGTCGTTTTACCCGGGTATGAAAACGACACATCATCAAACTTCACTTCACCTTTAACACGCGTTACTGAATTTTTACCGTCATCGATTTCATCATCTTCATCAAGAATGGCAAAAATACTTGAACACGCGGCCATCCCCTTTTGAAATTCGTTATTCACCGTAGTCAACTGCTTTAACGGTTTAAGTAACATAACCATACATAATACGACGTTGGTAAAAACCCCAGCCGTCAAGCGTTCAACCATCTCTGGTGTACTGGCTATGTACAAAACTACCGCAAGGGCAATAGACGCTATCACCTGAATCGACGATACACTTAAAATTTGAGTCACTGCCAATTTCATCGTTTGTTGTCGGTTAACATTGTTCTTTTCTGCGAACCGGGCCTCCTCTATCTTCTGCCCACCAAACATCAACACAACCTTATGACCTTTAACAGCCTGCTCGACCGCTGACGTTAAATTCCCCATGGCAGTTTGAATGCTGCGGCTAACAATGCGAAATCGCTTACTCACGTAAGAAACAATCAGCGCTACTATCGGGCCGATCAATAGAAAGATAAGTGAAAGCTGCCAGGAGTAATAAAACATGACAACCAGCAATCCAATTACCAGCGCCCCTTCTCGAACAAGAGTCAGCATTGCATTGCCCGCCGCATTTGCCACTTGCTCAGTGTCATAGGTAACCTTACTGATCAAAGCCCCGGTGGAATGCTGGTCATGAAATGAAACTGGCAGGTGAATGTATTTTTCAAAGAGCTGCTGGCGCATTCGCATAACCACCCTGGTTCCAATCCAACGCAGGGTATACGTCCCCATAAAATTGCATATTCCTCTTAGAATAAATAGCGGAACAATCGCATAAGCGGCTAAGCGTAAAAACTCATGATCGTTCTTGCCAAACGACTCATCGATTAACGTTTTAGTTTGTCCAATCACATACGTATCTACAGCGGAATAACCAATCATACCGATGATGGCAATGAAAAATGGCAACTTGTATTCACGCAGATATTTTAAAAATCTTTTTAATTGTGATGCATCAGGGTCTGCTGGCTGCATTTATACTCACCTGTAACAATCAATGCGGCTATTGTAGCTCGTTAACGTGTAAATCCCTAGGTTATGGTGTTAATTTACGCGTAATTCAATACATTAACGGAAAGGAAATCGCCTCTACAGTGGTTGGTTGGTGTAAATACCAACGATTAACCAGTTCCTTGCGCAATCTACGTACAATTATATCTTTTTTTCCTAAGCTGAACTGTATATAGCCATCCTTGCTGGTATCCAGTTCAACAGCGCTGATATTCTGATATCGGATTTGCACCTGATCGGCAGGAAAGTCCCATCGGTTTAAATAACCGGTCGTATAAACGACGTATTCAGGCTCAACCGTTTGCACAAAAATGTTTGTAGAAGAAGTGGCGCTACCATGATGTGGAGCAACGACGATATCAGCCTTCAGGCTTTGATTTTGATAAAGTAACTGATATTCCGTTGCACGTTCTATATCCCCCGGTAACAATACGGTATGGTTGCGATCTGACACCTTAAGTACACATGAAAAATTATTTCCGGAGTGCAGTGACGACTGTGGCCAAATCGCTTCGATCTCAAGACCCTGCCAATTCCATTTACCACCTGCATGGCAACCGGAGTCGGTAGTAAAGATCAACGGTTGATAAATATCTTTTTTAGCAAAGTGAGTTATAAAAGCGGCTTTACCGCCCGCATGATCATTATCATCATGACTAAGAAAGAGCATGTCGATTTGATTTAAATTAAGCGCACGTAACGCAGGAATGATTACCTGCTGCATCATACTAAAGCGCCCTTCAGAAGCAGCGCCGGTATCAACTAAAATCGCACGGTTTCCCTTGGATATGGCCAATGCAGTTCCCTGCCCCACATCAAACACATGCAGCCGCCATAGCGCCTTGGACGGGAAAACGAGACTTGTAATTAAGGGTAGACAACAGATGCATGAAATTTTCCTTTTATGCTGGAAACGAGGGAACAGTAAAAGAATGACGACGAGCAACAAACACACAGTGGCAAATAGATCGGCTGTTGGAAAATCCGTAGCTAGCGATAGCTTTGCAACGACCTTCATAAGTTCTATAAGCCAATTCATTATGTGATCAGCAATATGCAATAGCACGCCGTTTCCCGTTAAAAAACCAAAATCGATGGTTAAAGCTAAAAGGAACACCGGCAGGAGTATTGATACGATTGGCACCAAGATCAAGTTTGCCAATGGTGCGGTCCAGGATACATGACCAAACCATAATGCAGTGAACGGCAACATCAATAGACAAAGACAACACTGCATGAGTGTAAGGTGCTTGAGCCTGTCCAAAAGCGTGGTTTGCACTGGCCTGAAGTGCCATAGTAAAAACCAAATTAGCCCAACGGCGCCTACACTCAAATAAAAGGAGGCACTAAACAAGGACAGCGGAAAAATAAATATACAGCTTGCCGTCATTACTAATGCTTTTTGCCACACTCCCCAGAATGCGCGAGCATGTTGTAACAGCAAATACACTGAGATTAGCAGCCAAGCTCGCACTACCGGTAGGGCCGCTGATGCGATCACCGCATAACACCCCAAGACGATTATGACTGGCCACACTACACAGTTATTTATATTAATGTGTGGTGATCTGATCTGCGCACACCGCTGATACAGAGCAACAGTCACAGCAAATATGCTGTAACACCATAAAAATAAGATCCCCATATGCAATCCAGAGATACTAAACAGATGAGCAACACCAGTCGTTTGCAGTAAAGCCCAGTCATCAGCCGTCAAACTGTCCCGGTTTCCTAGAAGCAACGCCTTAAACCATCGCTGATTAACAAGGCCTAGGCTGTTTAAATAGGTGACAATATGCGAATGAAGGGACACGGCTGGTGCTAACAGGTTAATTTTCCTATCACCTACAATCGTCCCTGTGGCAATTATTCCCTGGCTCAGCAGCCATTGTTGACGAAAGCCATTACCCGGGTTCGCCAGCCCATAGGAAGGCTTAAGTCTGACAGTTAGATTTATTATTTGATGCCGTCGAATATGCATTGCGGCGTCATACCAGTATAAAAGTACGTTAGGAGAGATAATCGTTCGCTTGCTGTTGAAAGAATGTACCTTTAACGTTAGATGACCGCGTTTTTCGGTTTTGGAAATACTTAGCACCTCACCTGTAAGCATAATTTCGTGTTTAAATTTGCTTACCTCTTGTTGCCAACTGGTATACCAATGCCCTACACTCGCCATCCATGAAATACCAAAGGTTGTGCCGTGTAAAATGACCAGTAGTATAAAGAGCTTCCTATTATCAAATAGAAATCTTTTTAGCTTCTGAGAAGGTACACAAGCATATATGGGTTGTTTAAAGGTAAGTAAAGAAGCACTGATGATGGCATTAAAGATCAGACAAACAAATAGCGATGGAAGCGCGGGCCATATAGATGCTGACAAGGCGCTGGCGCAAAATCCAATTAGCCAGAAGGTGATTTTCTGCATTCCTTTGCTTTACTCCGAGATGCTTAGCTAAGAAGCCGTCATGCCAAGAAAATTTATTCAACGATTTTTACCCGACCACCAAACCATAAAGAATCAACGTGCTTTACAAATGTTTGGTACTATTCTTCATGAACCTAATTTGTGGCATTTAAATCGCCGTTCCGCGGCCCGCGCTTTTGGCATTGGACTGTTTTTCGCGTTCTGGCCCGTTCCTTTTCAAATGTGGTTATCTGCAGCTACCGCTATACCCATAAAAGCCAATTTGCCAGTATCAGTGGCGACTGTCTGGGTCACCAACCCATTTACAATGCCACCAATATTCTATGGTGCTTATAAGGTAGGTACTACTGTACTTGGGGCCCGGGAACAAAAATTCGATATCGAGTTTAGCCTGGAATGGTTAATGCAAAGCCTTGGGACCATCGGGCCAGCTTTATTACTGGGCAGTTTGATTTGCGGGATTATATTTGGGGTCCTGGGCTACTTTACTTTGAACGAACTTTGGCGTTTTTCGGTAAGAAAGTCCTGGGAAGCGCGCAAACAAAGACGGCTTGCGCGGGATAATAATTAATTTACAAGCTCGTGTTCTCGCAACAGTTCGACTAACTTTTCTTCATCCCAGATAGTGATGCCAAGGCTTTGTGCTTTAGTCAGTTTTGAGCCGGCCTTGTCACCCGCGACCAACACGTCAGTATTAGCAGAGATGGAGCCGGACACTTTTGCGCCTAACGTTTGAAGGTGGGCTTTTGCATCGTTTCTGCCCATCGTGCTTAAAGTGCCCGTTAATACCCAAGTCTGACCTTCCAACGGGGAATCTTCTACCTGAGTCGATTCGACATCAGGCCAGTTTAGTCCCAATTCGATCAATTGATCGATGATGTCATTGTTGTGTTTTTCAGCGAAAAAATTAACGATGTGCTTCGCAACCACTGTCCCAATATCCTGGACCGTGATCAACTCCTCCTGACCGGCCTGTCGAATCGCATCAAGGTTACCAAAATGGGTTGCTAAATTTAACGCAGTGGTTTCACCGACCTCGCGAATACCTAACGCGTAGAGGAACCGTGGTAAAGTCGTTGTTTTTGAAGCATGTAATGAAGCGAGTAATTTTGCCGCTGATTTTTCTGCCATCCGCTCAAGACCAATGAGCTTATCCATGCTCAACCTGAAAAAGTCAGCGGGTTGTTTGACCAAATCAGCATCAACCAGTTGCTCTACTAGCTTATCACCCAGCCCATCAATATCCAGAGCCTTACGAGAGGCAAAGTGTTTCAGAGCTTGCTTACGTTGCGCGGCGCAATATAAACCACCGGAACATCGGGCCACCGCTTCCTCAGGTAACTTTTCAACCTTAGAGTCACACACAGGGCAAGTAGCCGGAAAGTGAATGGGCCTGCTATTTTCAGATCGAGTGCCTTTCACAACGGAGACAACTTGGGGAATGACATCACCTGCTCGTCGAATAACGACCTGATCGCCGATGCGAACGCCTAGTCGTTCAATTTCATCTGCATTGTGCAAGGTCGCATTAGATACAGTGACGCCCCCCACAAACACTGGTTCCAGGCGGGCAACGGGCGTAATAGCCCCCGTTCTGCCTACTTGAAATTCCACATCCAATAACGAAGTCACCTCTTCTTGTGCAGGAAACTTTTGAGCGATCGCCCAACGAGGTGCTCGGGAAACAAACCCCAAAGTTTGCTGCAATGCGATGTTATCAACTTTGAAAACGACACCATCAATGTCATAAGGCAAATCGTCTCGTGCTGCAAGAATTCGCTGGTAATATTGCAGACACCCTTTTGCCCCTATTGCGGAATCGATTTCCGGACACAGAGGCAATCCCCAGTGAGATAGCAATTGCAAGCGTTCGGTATGTTGTGAAGGTAAATCAAATGACTCAGGCTGAACAACACCAAGTGAGTAGGCGTAAAACTGAAGAGGACGTTTAGCGGTTATGCGTGAATCTAGCTGCCTTAAGCTTCCTGCTGCAGCGTTGCGCGGATTCGCAAAGACTTTTGCTGATTGTTGTTTTTGTATCTGGTTTAACTTGTTAAAGCCAGCACGAGGCATAAATACCTCCCCTCGTACTTCAATTCGATCTGGCCAGTCTTCACCCCGAAGCGAAAGGGGAACATTAGCAATTGTACGCACATTTTCCGTTATGTTTTCTCCAACCCGGCCATCACCACGTGTGGCCGCTCTCACGAGTTTCCCTTTTTCATACAGGATACTAACAGCCAGACCATCTAATTTGGGCTCACAACTAAACTTGAGATTTGCAGCGTCTTTTAGGCGCTCATGTAATCGTTTTTCAAATGCAAAAAGCGAATCTTCATCAAAAGCATTGTCCAATGAAAGCATGGGAACTTCATGTTCAACCTGACTGAATTCAGAAAGTGGCGCAGCGCCCACTTTTTGCGTAGGAGAGTCGGCCACGACCAATTCTGGATTGGCTTTTTCCAGCGCCAGTAATTCATTGAACAAACGGTCATATTCGGCATCAGGTACACTTGGATCGTCAAGAACATAATACTGATAATTATACTCATTAATGGTGTTGCGAAGCTGTAAAACTCTGGATGCAGCTGAAGAAGAATTGCTCATTAAGATACCGATCTTTAAATAATTAAGTTAACTAAACAATGAAAACAAAAACCGTTAGCGGTTAACCATACGTAATCGTTCAAATTCTCGGATCCGCTCAATGTATTGTTGTAACCCCTGTTTTGTCATAACACTTCTTCTTCCATCCAAGACCTGCGCACCAAACTCATCTGCTATCTTACGCGCTGCGTTGTGCATCATATTAAATACCTGATGCGCATCACCTTCGATAGGCAAAATCATGAACAGTGAGACCCCCTGAGTGGTGAAGGTTTCAAGATTATCAATGTCAAAAACGCCAGGTTTAAACATGTTAGCTAAAGAAAACAATACCGGCCCTTTACCATTAGAGTTTACATGTCGATGGAATATATCCTGGTCACCAAATTTAAATCCCAACGTCAGTAACATCGGTAATAGCGCGGCTCCAGAGATTGGCTCATTTTCAGCTGCCTTAACATTCAGCACTAATACTTCCTGCTCAGGTAAAGCAGCTTTTTCAGTTTGTTTATGTTCGGCGCTTTCGGTCGCTTCCCTCACCGCCGCTGGCGGTTCATTTTTTGCTGGCTCGTCAAAATCGATGCGCATCTGATCATCACCAAATTTAGGCTCTTGCCGACCTTTTTTAGGTGAAGATTTTGTGCGCTTGCGTGACATGAAGCGACGAGCTTGTTCAGTAAGGCTTTCTCCTTCAGCGTTAACCTTATCTTTGGGATCATTCATGTGCTGGGGTGCAGGTTGCGTATCCAAACTAAAATCATCGACTTCCGTTTCATGTTGACTTTCCTGGTCTGCTTGAGGAGCTGACGTAGCCTGTGCTTCTTTTTCAGCCTCTCTCTTTAATAAGAATCCCGGTGGCTCAGGAATATCTTCTTTCTCACTTTGCGCTGAATGGCGATGACCTTGCATGTGAGGTTTAGGGTTGGTAACCACCGAGCCGTAGAGTTTCACTTCAGGCTGTGAGGACGATTCATCCAGGCTGTTTTCTTCGTTGTCAGATTTTGCTGCGCCCTTAGTGTTGACTTGCGGTTCACCTTCTTTGCCTTCAGCAGGCACGGTTTCCTCATCGTCAACGGGATGACTTACAACCCGCACTTTACCCAAGCCGAGTTCATCAAAATCTTCTACATCGTGCACTTCGCGTAACGACTCACTTCGATGACCCATATCTTCTTCACGCCACGCTACTTCGTCACCATCCAGCTCTTCTTCCAGCTCCCATGAGCGAGGCTCCAAACGTGATTTTTTCTCTTCTGGCTGACTTTGCTTTCGGATCTTCCACATGCCATGTGCAAAAATAGCAATAATAAAAAGCGTTCCAGCGATTAATAAAGACAGGCGTAATTCATCTTGCATTGACTTTAATTGCCCTTTGTTATGTTTCAGCGAACGACATAGCTTCGTCTACATCTACCGCTACCATGCGTGATACTCCAGGTTCCGCCATGGTAACACCGGTGAGATGGCTTGCCATTTCCATCGCTATCTTATTATGGGTAATATAAATAAACTGCACCGATTGTGACATTTCAGACACTAAGTTGCAGAACCTGCCAACATTCGCATCATCAAGCGGCGCATCGACTTCATCCAATAAACAAAACGGTGCTGGATTCAATCTAAATATAGCGAATACCAATGATAAAGCGGTTAGCGCTTTTTCTCCACCGCTTAACAGATGAATTGTACTATTTTTCTTGCCGGGTGGTCTTGCCATTATCGTCACCCCCGTTTCAAGATAATCATCATCAGTGAGTGCCAGATACGCAGAACCACCGCCAAATACCTTAGGAAACAGCATTTTTAAATCGTTATTTACTTGCTCGAAAGTTTCAGCAAACCGCTGGCGGGTTTCTTTATCAATTTTTCGAATTGCATTGCGCAGCGTTTCGAGTGCGTCGTTTAAATCTTCAAACTGAGTATCAAGATGCGCTTTACGCTCAGATTGAATTTCAAACTCATCTACTGCAGCTAAGTTAACCGCACCGAGACGACTAATTGATGCTTGCGTTTGTTCCAGTTCATTTTGCCAGGTTGATTCATCGGCTTGTTCATCGAGACTTTCTAAAACCGTTTTAAGGCTCTGCCCTGTTTCCTGTAATTGTTCTATTACCGCCGCTGCGCGAACGCGGTAACCTTCAACTTCCAGTTTGATGCTTTCCAGTCCCGCTTGGCGCTGATTAATTTGCGTCAAAATTCCATGCTGATCTTGTTTCGCTTCCTGTAACAATTTATGCAATTCATTCAGATTGCTTTGATGCTCATTAATTGATTCTTCTATTTGTTCTCGCTCACTAAGCAACAGTTGCAACTGCTCTTGTTGTGTTGCTAGCGGAGCCGACAAAGTGCGCTGCTCTTCATGCAATGACTGCTGACGATTTTTGAAATTATCCAACTGAGAGCGGTTACGCATAACCTGTTGCGCATAGAGTTCATACTGGCTTTTTTGCTGCTGGATTGCCAGTTCTATTTGATGACGTTTACTTACCTGGCGTTCTACAGTCTGAGTAATATCCGTAATAGACATTTCAATAGATTCTCGCTCGTCATCGTAGGTTAATGTTCTCTCTTCCAGTTCAGCCAATTGGAGCGACGCTTCTTCGAGTTTTATGGCGACTTCTTCCTGTTCCAGCTTTTCCTCTTCAAGCCGCTCCTGCTGACGAACCAGCTCGTCTTTCAGTTTTTGTTGTCGTTGAGCCGCTTTTTCGTGTTGCATGCGTAGAAACTTGACTTCACTTTGTAAATTTCGCAACAACGCATTTTGTTCACTCACAGCCCGCTCACTTTCTGAAAGCTGATGCGAACATTCAGCTTGCCTTTGTTCCATTTTTTGTAACGAGTAGTTGCTGCGTTCGAGTTCTTGCTGCAACGTGGCTAACTGGGATTGAAATTGCTGTAAGCGCTTAACCTGATCGAATGCACCGTCGCCTTTTTGCCTATGCTGATTGATGCCCCATTGAAAACAAAACCATTTTCCGTCTGGTGTGACAACGGACTGATGAGGCGACAACTGCTTAAGATGCTCTTGCGCCTGTTCGACTGACTCAGCAACAAAGATGTCATTAAAAAACGCATGAATTGGACCGCTGGTGATCTTTTCAGCCAAGCTGCCAGGCTTTATCTCATCCACGATGGCATCACTGGCGTAAATACGCTGCCCCAGGGGAAAATCAGATATATGCAGATTTATCGAGCCTGCTTTTAATGTTTCGTCAATGAGTGGTTGCGCCAGCCCTTCCAGAATAGCTTCAAAGCTTTTTTCATAACCGTGCTCAACTTCTATTTGTTGCCATAACGGTATAAGATGTTCGCTCTTACCCTGCGACGCAGCGCGTTCATTTTGCATTGCTTCAACAGCTGAAATACTGGCTTTGACGGAGTTTACCTGGTCACTTATTTCGGTGACGCTTTGTTGTTGAATGGTCAATTCAGTATCGGCTTTTTCTTTCAGGCTCAGATGTTGAGTAACGGCCTTTTCAAATGCACTGAGGGTTTGCTCCTCTTGAGCGCATTTTTCTTCCAACTGTGTCAATTCCCCAAGCAGATCGTCGCCACCAAGCTCCGCCAGCTCTTCTTTGACTTCTGCTATTCGCTGAGAAGTTCGTAATTGCATATCCATCAGCGCTTGTAATTGACTGTGGCATGTCTGAACTTGATTTTTTAACTGATGATATTGCTGTTCATGGGTTCTGGTGCGCTGATTAAATTCACGTAACTGGCTCTCCTTATCCAGTTTTTGCGCCTGCGCCTGTTCCAGGCTGACTTCCAGTAGTTCTTTTTCAGGTTCAAGCTGAAGAAGCGCTTCTGACGCGCGCTCCCGTGCAATTTCGGCCTGTTCAATAGATGCGTTTAACTCTTCAATATGAAGCACAAGATCATCAAGCTCAGTCGCGATTTGTGTTTTACGTTGCTGGCTATGCAAGTTACTTTGCTCTATCCGCGTAATTGCGTTACCCGTGGTGAAACGTTTTTGCTGAAAATCATCTAATATCTGGGTTACCTCATCAGCTTTCTGCTGATATTGGACTATACCCGCCTCATCCCCTCGTTGGCGCGCAATCAATGCATCCAGCTCAGTTTCCTGCTTTTGCTTTTGTTGAGTGAGTGACTCAATCTTTTCTGAATGCTTCAACCAACGAATAACACTAAGTTCGGCTTTTAATGTTCTTTCCGTGGCTTTTAATGTTTTAAAACGATTTGCAGCGGCCGCCTGGCGCTGGAGTTTTTCAATTTGTTGAGCCAGTTCACCACGAACATCTTCTAATCTATCCAGGTTTTCAACTGTGTGTCTGATTCTATTCTCAGTTTCTCGTCGCCGCTCCTTGTAACGCGATACGCCGGCCGCTTCTTCAATAAATACGCGTAATTCCTGTGGTTTTGACTCAATTAGGCGGGAGATCATTCCTTGTTCAATAATGGCATAACTGCGCGGCCCCAACCCTGTACCCAGAAAAAGGTCTGTCACATCTCGTCTTCGGCACTTTGTGCCATTTAAGAAGTAAGTTGAGGTTGCATCGCGTGTAACTAAGCGTTTTATCGACAACTCGTTATATCTGGCATATTCTCCTTCAATTCGCCCGCTGCTGTTGTCAAAAATCAGCTCGACACTACATTGTCCCACGGGCTTTCTTGCCGAAGAACCATTAAAAATTACATCGGTCATGGCATCGCCACGTAGATTTTTCGCTGAGCTTTCTCCTAAAACCCAACGTACGGCATCTATCACGTTACTTTTACCACAGCCGTTTGGACCAACGATGGCTGTCATTTCACCGGGAAAGGGAATCGATGTAGGATCAACAAACGACTTAAAGCCCGCAAGCTTGATTTTCTTTAGACGCACAACTACCTCACGACCATTGCGAGAAACCGTATAAAGGATGAAGTGAGTACAGCTGACAAGGCGGTATATCCATACCGATTAAGGATCACCATTAGATGCGCTAAGAATTATTATTATCTCGCGACTCTACCAAAACTCATAGGCTGTAACAATTCCCATTTTTTTAATTTCTTATAAAACCTGTACAATTCCAGGGAGAATAGGTATCAGGAGTTTGAATATGTCAGGAAAATCGGGTGTCGGTTATTTTACGATGGGTTTTCGTCTAATCAGAACAAAAGGTTTAAAAAGGTTTGTCTTTGTCCCTCTGGCCGTTAATTTGATTTTATTTGCCACCGCCTTTTATTTTCTTTTTGGACAAATCGGAGAAGGTATAGCCTGGTTATTAGATAGCATTCCTGAGTGGCTGGGTTGGCTTAAAGATGCATTAGTGTATATCCTTTGGCCTGTCGCAGTGATTAGTGTATTACTTATCTTCGCATTGATCTTTGGTACGTTAGCAAATTGGATAGCAGCCCCTTTTAATGGAATTCTGGCAGAAAAGGTAGAAAGACACCTCTCGGGCCAGGCACTCGGTGATGAAGGACTCTTATCCATCATCAAAGATATTCCTCGCGTCCTGGGCAGGGAGTTTTCCAAATTAGTTTGGTATATCCCAAGAGCAATAATTTTCTTTTTACTCTTTTTGTTTGTCCCGATATTCGGACAGGCAATTTGGTTTCTCTTTAATGCCTGGATGATGGCAATTCAATATTGTGACTACCCTTACGATAACCACAAAGTCAGGTTTACTTCAATGCGCACACATTTAAGTCAACACAAAGGAACAGCCCTTTCATTTGGCCTGATGGTGAATGTGTTTTCACTCATTCCGATTGTGAACTTTATTGTTATGCCGGTCGCCATATGTGGGGCCACTGCAATGTGGGTCGAAAAATTACGTCCGGATCTTGAGGCGCAACTTAATCGTCAAGGGACTCGGATTTAGCGTGTACCAGCTTAGATTGCTCGTACTTACGTAACCAGACATCCGCTTGTGTGGATTGTTTATGACGATGAAAAGATTGAAACAGGTTCATGTAAATTGGCCGTGCCGCTGTAGGATCAGCAAGCTGCTGCTTCCATAGCTGTAGATATATCGGTGGGATGGTACCGCTATCGTGATGCTCTAAAAAGGTAATCTCACCGCTTGGCTTGTATGCTTTTGTATCATTGTTTTCGCACGTTTTTGCAGGCCATATCCCTTCAAGTTCATCAGTGCTTTGCCAACGCTTAAGCGTTTCCGCGGGCGAATAGATAAGCTCACCATCAAATATCAGATTAGGCACTTCCTGTTTATTACAGTAGCGGTTAGCCTGGTTATTGCTTAGCGGGTATTCATCAATGAACCCCGCGAAATGGGCGAGCTCGTGCACAAAAACGTCATAGCTATCGGTCAGATCCAAAAACATAACACCGTTATCAATATTGGCCTTACCGGTTTGATGAAAAATGACGGCATGGGTGATATCTCTTGTCTTTACCGCTAAAGATAATGGTCGAATATCACAACCTAGCCGACCGCTGCCTCGCCAATCATCACTACATTTTAGTTTATCGGCACTCACCCATTCAGGGGGAAGTACACAAATGGGTAGTGACTGAAGACGTTTATCATTGATAAATCGATGGTATATCATGTTGGCGCGTTCGGTTGTCGCCAGGGAAGTGGACAATAGCTGAATACGCTGCAGACACTGCTTTGTCTCTGGCCACGTGATTGCGCTTAATGAGTTGAGCTGACGTCGTGGAAATTTTTTTATTAATTTTAACCAGTTTTCAGCTTCTGGATGGCCGTTATCGCGCGCTTTTTGCAACACTTTTACGCCCTGCTCTTGCTGTCCATCCTCTATCAGGATCCGTCCTAAATAAAACGCACTTTGTACAAAAGCATGCTGAGTTCTTTCCAACAGGGGACGCGCTTTATCCACTTTGCCATTAAGTAAGTACCAGTCAGCTAAGGCAGCCTGAGCAGGTAAGTAATTGTTAGCCGATGCCTTTTTTAACCACTTTTCTCTCTCTTGTGCATCTTCGGTCGCCATTGCAAAAGCCAGTTGGGCTTCCGGCACCCCGCCTTTAGCCGCCATCCGTACAAGCGATTCTTCTCCGCTTCCTTCAGCAAGTAAGTGATGCAATGCCCAGGCTGCTTC
Source organism: uncultured Alteromonas sp. (assembly GCA_964601635.1). GTDB lineage: Bacteria > Pseudomonadota > Gammaproteobacteria > Enterobacterales > Alteromonadaceae > Alteromonas. The sequence goes on from CAZROH010000015.1 coordinate 29,408, forward strand.
CGGATGACCTAACGCGACTAACTTTTCAAGCCAATAGGGCTGGTTGTTTGCCGTTGCATAGTCAATTAAAGAAGCTTGTGCATCACTGTGACCTGCTTTTGCCGCAACCCACAATAAACTACCTGAAAGCTGCTGCTGACTGGCATTGTAGAATAATTGAGATGGTAACCGCCCAGTATCGCCAAACAGCAAGAAACAAAAGGCAATTGCCAAAAAAAATCCGCGCATGAATAGAGGTGCTAGTTAGCGATTTGCTCTGGATTACGTAAGCGAACAAGTTCTAATCTGGCGTAACGATGCTCTACATAATCAAAAACATTCGTGCTTAAGGCCAGTTTAAAATAGTTTGCCGCTATACCACGGTTACCTTTTTGACTATGGTACTTCCCTAAGTAGAAATACGCTTCACACAGCCTGTCTGTCAGTTCTTTTTGACTGGTTATACCTTCAATCAATGAAGCCAACAGTAGCTGTTCGGTGATCTCCCCCAGAAACAAATCGACAAGTCGGGTTGCCCAATGAAGTGAATCAAGGCCCTGGCGCATTTCTTTAAGTTTCAATAGACCTTGTTCAGGATCAACATCACTGGCCGCAAAATAGGTCCATAAGGCGCGAAAAGGATCCGATTCATCTATTGCTAAAAATCGTTCTAAGTCATCTATAGCCAAGTCAGAACGTCCACCGTAATAAAGTGCTATGCCTCGATTTAAAAAAGCAAAGTCATATTCAGGGTTAATATCCAATGTAGAGTCAAATGCTTCATACGCCTGAATGAAGTCCATTTGTTGAATGTAATGGATACCGATAGAATTATATGCTTCTGCCATATCGGGCTTTAATACGAGCGCTTGCGAATAATCAAACTGTGCCAGTCCGGCCAACCCGACGCTGTCATATAACATTCCCCGCTGATAAAACAATTCAGCCCTATCGTTGTCACTGATTGCATCACTGGCAAGTATCTGATTATAACGAGCAATGGCCATTTGGGAACGAGGGTTGATCGGCGCAGGCTCCGCCAATAACAGATTCCCCATTTCCGCTTTAGGGTTAGAATTGTCGGTTGTTTGAGCACAACCATTTAGAAAGAGTACACTACACAAAAATAAAGTGAGACTTATACAATGGCGCATGTTAAAAAGAAATCTCGATATCAAATGAAGAGCTGCGATCTAAATGCAGCGGAATAGTCTGCCACAATCGCGTATTTGATAGTAAAAGTAAAGTATAAGACGCTAATAATAAAGTAATATGGATAATCAAACCCTTAAAAATCATGCGCTAGCCGCGCAAAAAAATGCCTACGCTCCTTACTCTGATTTTAAAGTCGGCGCTGCTATTTTAGGCATTGATGGCAACATATACTCTGGCTGTAATGTTGAAAATGTGTCCTACCCCTTAGGTCAATGTGCTGAAGCAACAGCTATCGGCACAATGGTGAATGGTCAGTGTACAAAAATCGACAAAATAGTAATAATAAGTCCTAACAATGAGTTTTGTTTTCCCTGTGGCGGCTGCAGACAAAAAATTGCTGAGTTCTCTGACAGTCAGACTCAAATTGTAATGATTTCCCAAAATGGCACAGAGAAATATGTGAGCTTGGATGAGTTACTCCCCTTCGCGTTTGCAATGAAGTAATTACTTTCCCATCTAGTCAGTCGCGTGCCTTTAATAAATTGAAATGAACGGATAATCAGTTGATACGAAGAGAAATTAAACGTCGTTTGGTGAACATGTTGCTTGCCCATAACAAAAAGCCGGACTCGCATATGGCTTGCCAAGCGGCTTTAGAAAGAATGAATCGAAGTGAATGCCGGGGTTGGTTAGCGTTAAATGGTATTATTGAACTCAATGAAGAAAACTTTTTGGTAATCAGCAATGGTCAAAACTGGGTAGAGAATGTTTCAATATTTAACCGCAAAGTCATAAACCAAAGTCAGAATAATAAAAAATTAGGTTTTGAAATAAAACTAAAGAAAGGTTTAAAAAAGACAGCGAAGGTTAGTGTTTTTTATAAATATAAAGAAAAGTTAATTCACATAAAGCCAATACCAAAATTAGTAAATCCAATTACAAACGTCAGTGAGCATGAGTTTATACAAAATCAATTTGTGGCTGATTCGTTAAGGCTAGGTCGATTAGTAGTTCAGCCAGAATTATTAAACAAAATATTTGAACCCAAGTTACAACATCTTACCGTCAACGAGTATTCACCCACCTTCGTTAAAGTGGGCACTCTCTCTCATAAAAATACGGCTATCGTTGGTAAAGAGGGCCATCTTTTCCTTTATGGTGGCTCAAATAAAGTTGATAGATTGTACGATGTACAACAAGATTCGGCAGAAAAGTTTGCTGATGCCTGGGTGAAGTTAATAGAAAAGCGTCACGAGAAATTCTCCCAAAAAAATATTAGCTTTATTCAGCTGAGCATTCCAGAAAAGCAAAGTATCTATCCAGAACGCTATTTTCGTAATATTTCCGGTCTTACGCCTAATCTAGCGACATTAGAACAGCGTCAGCCCATAAGCTGGTTCTCTGCTTACGACTGCCTGATGAAACATCGTCATGAAGAAATATACTTTAACACAGATAGTCACTTAAACAGTGTCGGCTCTATGCGTCTATTTGAAGGTTTGCTAGCCTATCAGGCACTCCCGCCTATACCTTCTACAAACAAAATTAAATCAGGTTACGCACTGGGAGACCTAGGTGCAAAATTCACTCCTCAAATGGCGGAAAAAACTGAAATTATTGCGCCCTTTAGTAAAGGTCAGGTCAAGAACACTGTTAGATTTATTCCTGCCAATAAAGGCCATTTAGGAAGAGAGTATATCTGGACGAATGATAAGCCGCTCAGTGAACGTTCTATCATGATATTTGGTAATTCATTTTTTGATGCCGGAACCCATCCAAGGCATTTAACATGGTGGTTTAATCAGTATTTTCGCTATGTTCATTTTATTTGGTCAATCTCACCTGATTGGAAACTGATAGACAAGCACAAACCGGATTTGGTTATTTGCCAGACAATTGAACGGTTTATGCGCAAGACGCCTAAACATTAAGTGGCTTTTACCAAGTTTATTGAGATGGTTGAACAGGAAAACTAATTTTTGTCCTTCTGGCGCATCTCCAGTGCTGCCAGCTGTTTATCAGTGGCAGGTAACTGATGTTTCGTTTTCCACTCAGCATAGGGCATTTTATAAATATGTTCACGCGCTTCGTCGTAATCAATACTTTCACCTTCTTTCTGCGCTGCCTCTACATACCATTTGGCCAAACAGTTACGGCAAAAATCGGCCAAGATCATTAAGTCAATGTTTTGCACTTCCTTATGGTTATCCAAATGAACGAGTAAACGATTGAAAACTGCGGCATCTACTTTAGTTTGTGTATTTTTGTCCATGTTTATCTCCAATAAAAAAGGGAGCGAAAATCGCTCCCTTAATCACTTATGTTTAAACTAGTCTTCTTTAGATTGCTCAGGCGCTGCTGGCTTTTCCAAAAGTTCCTTGATGCTTAAACGAACACGGTTCTGACGATCAATTTCCATTACCTTCACGTCTACCATTTGTCCTTCTGATAAGTAATCAGTCACCTTATTCACACGCTCATGTGCAATTTGTGAGATATGCACCAAACCTTCTTTGCCTGGCAGAACTTCAACAAATGCACCAAAGTCAACGATACGGGTTACTTTACCGTGGTAAGTTTTGCCTACTTCGATTTCCGCGGTTACCGCTTCAATCATGCTAATCGCTTTTTCAGACTTCGCACGCTCTGTGGCAAAAATCTTAATAGTACCGTCATCTTCGATTTCGATATTGGTATCTGACTCTTCAGTGATCTGACGGATCATTGCACCGCCCTTACCAATTACATCACGGATTTTATCTTGATCAATTTTGATGGTGTAAATGCGCGGAGCAAATTCACTTAGCTCATCACGGTGGCCACCAATCGCTTCGTCCATCACTTTAAGAATGTGTAAACGGGCTTCTTTGGCTTGCTTTAAGGCAACCTGCATGATTTCTTTGGTGATACCTTCAATTTTGATATCCATCTGCAAAGCTGTGATGCCATCTGTAGTTCCGGCAACTTTAAAGTCCATATCACCTAAGTGATCTTCATCACCTAAGATATCTGATAATACAACAAAGTTGTCATCGCTCTTCACCAAGCCCATTGCGATACCAGCCACTGAGGCTTTAATTGGTACACCTGCATCCATAAGCGCTAATGACGTACCACAAACCGAGGCCATAGACGATGAACCATTGGACTCTGTAATTTCTGATACTACACGAACAACATATGGAAATTCAGCTTCATCAGGCATTACAGCCTGAATACCACGCTTGGCTAAACGCCCGTGACCAATTTCACGACGCTTAGGCGAACCGATCATGCCGGTTTCACCAACACAGTATGGAGGGAAGTTGTAATGCAACATAAAGCGGCTGTCACGCTTACCTTGTAACTCGTCGATCATCTGCGCATCACGCTCAGTACCTAACGTGGCAACGACCAAAGCCTGGGTTTCACCACGGGTAAATACTGCTGAACCATGAGTACGGGGTAAGATACCGGTAGATACGTCAAGCGCACGTACCATTGCTGGTTCGCGTCCATCAATACGTGGTTGACCGTCAAGAATTCTTGAACGAACCACATCACTTTCCAGCTCGTGAAGCATGTCTAAGGCTTCTTTTTCGTCTTGTTCGGAGTCACGCTCCAGTATCTCTGCTAACGCCTTTTCAGTTACAGCGGTGACTGCATCTTTGCGCTGCATTTTATCTGAAATTTGATAGGCTTCGGTCATACCCTGCTCAGCAAGTTCTTTAACTAAAAGCTTAAGCTGCGTATTTTCTTCTTTTGGTTGCCAGTCCCACTTTTCCGTACCTACAGTCTGTGCAAATTCAGATACTGCGTTGATAACTGTCTGCATTTGCTCATGACCGTACATGACGGCGCCCAGCATAACATCTTCCGACAATACCGAGGCTTCCGACTCAACCATCAGTACCGCATTCTGAGTACCGGCGACCACCAAATCTAATTGGCTGGTTTCCTGTTCAGTCGTGCGGGTATTCAGTATATATTCGCCGTCGGTATAACCTACCCGAGCTGCACCGATTGGACCATTAAATGGTATACCGGAGATCGCCAGCGCCGCAGACGTACCGATCATCGAGATGATGTCAGTAGGAATTTCAGGATTGGCAGAAACAACCGTTACCACAACCTGAACTTCATTTTTAAAGCCATCCGGGAATAATGGGCGAATTGGGCGATCAATAAGGCGAGCCGTTAAGGTCTCACCTTCTGAGGGACGACCTTCACGCTTGAAAAAACCGCCAGGGATCTTACCTGCAGCGTACGTTTTTTCTTGATAATTGACAGTTAACGGAAAGAAATCCTGATCAGCTTTAGCTTCTTTCTTTCCCACAACTGTTACTAATACAGCTGTGTCATCCATGCTTGCCATTACGGCAGCTGTTGCTTGGCGGGCAATAACCCCCGTCTCAAGCGTTACAGTATGTTGACCATACTGAAATGATTTTGTAATAGGAGTCACTATTTGTCCTTTCTATTCAATTCTATTTTTGTTTCGCTTTTAAACGCGGCCGATAGTATAGCCGCGAAAAGCATCTAATACCATTGTGAAATCAATATGCTGATACAGAAAATTGCTGATTTTTACAGTATCACCAGCACGGCTATCAGGTTGACGCTGGCTCTTGCCCTACTTGCATCCACCTATTATCCTGCTCTTGTAATTCTTTGAACCACAAACTCATCCAGTCAGCACTGATTTTTTGTTGTAATGAATATGCCTGATCTGTGGGGCAAAATAACGATACCGTCACTATCAACTTGGCATATTCGTTAGTTTCCACCATTACATCGGGGTCGATTTCAATGAATTCCACATCCAGATTGCGCTCGATTAAACCTTTGTAACGTTCGGCGACATCACGAAAATATTCGCAATGTGCTCGCGCCCTGGCAATAAACGCTGGAAGTAATTTATAAGCGTTCACAGTAGGTTCGTTGGTTAACGAAAAGGTATGCATCGTGTAACGACGCAAAAAGTTAAGGTTTCTAACCGTTTGTGTAACCAGTTGACTGTTCGGTACATAGATATGCTTACCCGTGTACGAGAACGACTCAGGATCGACTTCAAGCAATGCCGTTTTGGCCCAGTCCATCTCAACCACTTCACCTAAATTTTGATTCATTTGTATCCAGTCTCCGACGCGAAACGGCCTGGCACCAAGATAATAAATAAATCCCATGAAGCATTGAATGAACTCTCGTGTGGCAAGAACAATCGCGACCATAAATGCAGCAATTGAAATAGCGAGTGACTGAATTTCGGAAGCCCAAACCATCATGATCAATATAATTAATAAGGCATTGCCTAACTGAGCAAGAATATTGATTTGATGCCTACGATCTTCTCCTCTTCGATTGCTCCGCTTCTTAATAATTTTAAGGATCAGCCGCTTTACCAGCAGAAAACTAACAATCAATAACGCAGAGGCCAACAATTTGTGGTCTAACAAAAAGGCTACTACTTCATTCCACACTGCGCTAATTTCGGTCACTCAACCCCTCCTTAATTGGTCTTGCACAAACAAAAACACCGGAAAATCATTCCGGTGTTTTGCATTATGGACAAGGTAAGCTATTGATACAATACAGACCAGTTAGGATCTGATTTGACCTTCACCATTGACCAGATATTTTTCGGTAGTAAGCGACTCTAATCCCATCGGACCATATGCATGTAATTTCGTCGTCGCAATACCTATTTCTGCGCCTAAGCCTAACTGGCTTCCGTCAGAGAAGCGCGAAGACGCGTTAACCATGACCACTGAAGCGTCAACCGTGCGTTGGAATCGCGTAGCCGCAGCTTTATCCTCGGTACAAATCACTTCAGTATGATTACTACCAAAACGAGCAATGTGCTTCAACGCATGATCGATGTCATCGACCACTCGAACAGCGATTTCCAGATCCAGATATTCTTCACCATAGCCACTTTCATCTATGACATCTGCGTCAGGAAACCACTGGCTCGTGCGCTTATCCACATGCACTTTTACATTATGCTCCGCAAATGCCTGAGCAACTTTGGGAAGAAAATCACTGGCAACGGCTTCATGCACCAGCAGCCCTTCCAAGGCGTTACAAACGCCGGTACGCTGCGTTTTCCCGTTAAGCAGCAGGTTCATCGCTTTATCAAGATCTGCGTCTTTATCAACGTACAGGTGACAAACACCCTTAAAATGTTGAATCACGGGTACTTTTGCATTGTCCGTAACATAGTTAATCAACCCTTCCCCACCTCGCGGAATAATGACATCAATGTAATCTCGTTGATTCATTAATTCCTGCATCAAACTACGATCAGGGTTGGGTACCACCGTAATCAATGCTTTCGGTAGATTATGCTTTTCAAGCACATCTTGAAGTAACCCAGCGATTGCCAGACTTGAATCTAACGCTTCTTTACCACCACGCAAAATAACCGCGTTTCCTGATTTAAAGCACAACGCACCTGCATCGGCAGTCACGTTCGGACGCGCTTCATAGATCATACACACGACACCCAGCGGGATACGCATTTTCCTGATATCTAACCCGTTTGGACGTTTGCCGAAATCTCTCGTGGCGCCTACTGGGTCGGGTAGTTCAACAATAGTTTCAATACCCGCAGCCATATCTTCAATTCGGTCTTCGTTTAAAACCAATCTATCGACCATTGACGCTTCAAGGTTGTTCTCTTTAGCACGAGCAACTTCTTTCTGATTCACCTCAATGATTTTTTGTTTATTTGCACGAATGGCGTCAGCCATGTCCTGCAAAACCTCATTTTTCTTACTTTCGTCCAAAACAGCCAGCTCATAAGCCGCTGACTTGGCTTCTTGCGCTAGTTGTGTAATTAAACTCATTCTTTCTCCAGATTTGCTATATGCTTATTAGAAATAATTGGGCCGGTCTTTTTCTCAAACTCTTGCGCAAATTCTTCGTTGTCTTGTTTAGCGATAAAGTTAAGCAAGCAACTACTATAATTAGAACGCGCTTTGACCAGTTTAGTCCCATCATCTTTTCTGACTAATATCGTATCCCCAACCGAGAATTCACCTTTAACATCAATAATTTCGCTACTGGTTAACTGCTCAGCTTCATTTTCTAACGACGCCGCAAAATCACTTTCGACTATGACCTCACCTTGTGCATTAGAGGTATGGCGCATCCAATGGATATTTTCCTTCATCGGTTTATCGTGAGCCTGAAAATGTGTACCTGGATTTTTCCCATCCAGTAACTGATTAAACGTTGTTTCAGTAAATCCATTGACGATAAACGTATCGATGCCGTGAGAAACCGCCTTTTCCGCAGCTTCAATTTTCGTGCGCATACCGCCTGTACCGACACCACCTTCAACCGCGCCGCCGGCCATGTCATAAATACTTGCGTCAATGTTATCTACCCACGATAACAACTGCGCGTCATCATGCTCATTAGGATTCTTGTCATACAATCCATCGACATCCGAACAAATGATCAATGCATCTGCGTCCGCCGCAGCCGCAACCATCGCCGATAAGTTGTCGTTATCCCCCACCTTAAGCTTGTCCGTCGTGACGGTGTCGTTTTCATTTATTATGGGCAAAATTTCATGCTCTAATAAACTGAAAATCGTTTCACGAATACTGATATACCGCTCCCTGTCGCGAAGATCAGCATGGGTTAACAAAATTTGTGCTGACGGAAAGTCGAATAACCTATCCCAGGTCGCGATCATTTCTGTCTGACCGGCTGCTGCCATTGCTTTTTTTACTGCTATTTCAGATTTTTCATGATCGCTGAACTGGTGTGCTCCTGCCGCTACAGATCCTGAAGACACAAGCACAACCTGAGTTCCCATGGCCCTACATTTAACGATGAATTGGGCAATACTCAATAAATAGTGGCTACTACAGCCTATCTTGTTGGGCGAGATTAACGCACTCCCAACTTTGACTACCACTCGTTTCCAATTATGACTCATGTATCTTTCTCACCTTTCAATTAACTTTTTTGATCTGCCAGTTCCTGAGTAGCCCTTGAAAACATTTTAATGGTTTCATGGCCTGGCTCTGTATCGAGCTTCGAGACTCCCCACAGCGTAAGTGAACTTACGAGAAACCCAGGAACAATTTCATACATCACGCTACTCAACGTTTTTCCATCTGGTAAAAGCGGCAGATAAATCCATACCAAAACGGTTACTGCACCTGAAATGATGCCAGCCAACGCTGCCTTGTGCGTCAAATTTCTTTTATACAAACAAAACAGTACTAATGGACCAAATGCTGCGCCAAAACCTGCCCACGCGTTACTTACCAACGACAGAATGCTGTTCGACTGGTCCATTGCCAGCAATAACGCTGCAATTGCCACGCCAGCTACACCAACTCGACCGAAGGTAACCGTTGCTTTTGCATCCGCCTGTTTTGAAGAAACTACACTTAAAATATCTTCAGTTAACGAACTGGCAGAAACCAATAATTGAGACGAAATCGTGCTCATTATTGCTGCCAAAATTGCTGCCATTAAAAAACCACTAATAAGTGGATGAAACAAAATTTGTGAAAACAAAATAAAAATTGTTTCAGGATCGGCAACATTCAAATTAAATTGGTTTGCATAAGCGATGCCAACAAAGCCGGTAGCAAGCGCTCCAACGATTGTTACTAACATCCATGACATACCAATATTTCTAGCGGTAGATACCGCTTTCACCGACCGAATAGCCATAAAACGCACAATGATGTGCGGCTGTCCGAAATAGCCCAGCCCCCACGCCAAACTTGATACCAAACCAACCAGTGTTAATGACTCCCAAGTTTCAGACAAATTGGGGATCGACTGAAATGCGGCCGAATTCATTTGATTTATATTATCGAACTGCGTAAATGCAACGATTGGCACTAACACCAATGCTACAAACATAATGCACCCTTGCACAAAATCAGTAAGACTTACGGCAAGAAAGCCCCCTAATAAAGTATAGGACACGACAACACCTAACGTGATAAAAAGTCCCAGTTGATAATCGAGTCCAAAAGCACTCTCAAACAGCTTACCGCCAGCGACAAGACCAGCTGAGGTATACAGTGTAAAAAAGAGTACGATGATTATCGCCGAAACCATTCGTACACTGGCATTTGCCTGGCCAAACCTTTTGGCAAAAAATTCAGGTACGGTAAGCGAGTCATCAGCTACCTCTGTATAAACACGTAATTTAGGCGCTACTACTAAATAGTTGACCAACGCCCCTGCCACCAGACCAATCGCGATAAACATGGCATCAAAGCCAGCCACAAACATAGCTCCCGGAAGCCCCATTAGCATCCATCCACTCATGTCAGACGCACCAGCTGAAAGTGCTGTGACTTGGGGGCTTACTTTGCGCCCCCCCAGAATGTAACCAGAAATGTCACTGGTTGATTGTCGATATGCGAATAAGCCAATACCTAACATTGCTAAAAAATAGAGTGCTAGTGAGATGTAGCTTTCAAACTGCATAAAAGATGTATTACCTCTTTTCGTTAAAAAATAATATGTTCATCGTAAATTTACATCGAACACCATTAATTTGTACTCTAATTATATTCATATTTGAGTAAACAATGCAAATCGGCAATTGTGCCAACTTGGGTTTATTGAGGGTTTACGCCCGTATCTCACTGCAGGTAAAAACAACACCAAGGCAATCCATAAAACCCACGAAAATCACATTAAATCAAAGCATTACTTATTTATAAAAACCTGCCAAGAAAGCTAATACTTTAGCTGTAGTACTTATCCTATGTGACTATAAAGTATAAAAATGACGACTATAGAATAAAAACAAGCTTTGCATTAGTGAATTGCAATAATTTGCCCAAGAAGGCTCTCTGTCGCGGCTAGCGCTTTGTCATGCATGATTTTTTCGGGGGCATAACCGGTGACGCGCTGAATGATTTCATCTCGTTCTGACTGGCTTTCAACCAGTTCATATAATTTCGGGTGAAGGTAATATTGTTGGCAAACTGCTGGTGTATTACCCAACATTGAGGCGACCTGCTTGGTTAAAGTCGTAGACCATTTTCTCCGTGGCCTTTGAGTGATCAATTCCTGAACAGACGGAAAACTAAAAACACCGTACCGACACGCTGCCCACGTTCTGAAATCCTTACATGAGAACTCGTTGCCCAAGTGGGTATGAATAAAGTGGTTAACATCGTCACTGTCTACATCATGCCAACTCCCTTTATCATCTTTAAATCTGAATAACGCGTAGCCTTGTTGTTCGGCACTTTTCGAGACCAACTGTGCTAATTGCGGGTTCTCTATTTCCACGTTTCTGGCCTGATTGTGCTTGCCTATAAAGTCTAGCCTGACAGCGCCGTCTTCTGCACACACGTGCTTGCGTCTGAGCGTAGTTAAACCGTAAGTATTATTGTTCGCCGTATATTGCCTGTTGCCTATTCGCAACCCCGTATGATCAAGCAGTAGTGCTACCAAAGAGAGAGTTTTATCTATTGACCATACATTGTCATTTACATGCCCCCAACAGTATCGCCTAAACTCTGGGAGCTGGACGCCAAAATCACTTAATTTTGCGAACTTTTCCTGCTGTCTCTCTTTGTGCCAGTTGATATGGTAGATGTACTGTTTACGCCCTTTTGAATCGAATCCCACCGCCTGCAAATGTTGGGTCGGTGAGCGACTAATCTGCACATCTGACCAAATCGGAGGAATAGCAAGCCTTTCTATTCGATTTAAAACACGCTTATCGGCAATCTTTTTTCCTGAATCGTAGAAATATTCAAATCCTTTTCCACGCTTTTTTCGAACTATCTCTAGTGAAACTGATGTCATTTCGGGACAACCTACCTTCAGCTATAATCATTCTTCGATTCATGCAACTTCTAATATCAGTACTACCATTGGCGCTATACTGTTTAATCAAAGACTGATTAAATATTTTCAATATCCAGTCATAATTCCTAATCTCACTAGGAAAAAATTGCATTATTGTTCGAAATTTATTCCTATTAGCATCCGTACATCCCCTCCCAATAAATCCCTCCTCAATAAAACTGCATATTTTTTAATAATATAGTTACATTTTAGCTAGATAGGTACGATGTTTGATTCTAATAAGCAGATGTTTACTAGTTGCTCTATTTTCTCTTCTTACAGAGAAACAGAAACAGGCAACTTGTGTTATGAGATAAGGAGGGCGCATGAGCCAAATCACTGAACATCACGACACGGTGAAAGAAACATTAGTTGATTCTGAACACCTTCAGATTGCAGCGATTTATGACACTGCTGAAGAAGCCCGGCTTTCTGCTGACGAACTGAATCACGATACGGATATTGGACCGCAACAGATAGTTGTTATTAATCCTGACGATACGCATTATAGCGAAAAGCTTGAGGGATCAAGCCGTAAAATTGGCAAATCAATGTGGAATTCACATTTATTTTTAGGTGGCGTTGGACTTATAGCGGGACTGGTGGCTGCCTTTTTACTAGTCACCTTTGGTCCAGCTCTAACACAGCAAAACCCGGTATTTACTTACATCGCGCTCGTTAGCCCCGGTATCTTCATCGGACTGTTTGCGGCAGGGCTTTTTAGCCTGCGGCCTGATAGAACAGAGATTATTGACACTGTCCGGCATGCAATAAAAACGCATCATTATGCGCTGGTAGTTAATCTTAAGAGAAACCAATCCGCCGCAAAGGTGGCTAAAATATTAAAACGAAAAAGCTCTCAAGTTGTCGAGGCTATTCATTGATTACCTCTTTAGCGCTAAAAAAGCTTGCTCATGAGCAAGCTTTTTTATTACCAGTCAATGGGTGACTTATCCCGAAAGAACCCGCCATTTGGCCCTTTCTCATCTAATAATCCTAGCCATAATGCCGTTTCAGCACCTTGCGCTGGCGTGCGGGGCGCGTCTTTCCCGCCCATCCTTGTATGCACCCAGCCTGGACACATGGCATTAATTTTAACGTTTTGGTTTTCTTGCACGTAATTTGATAGGTTTTTGGTTAACGCGTTTAGTGCCGCTTTACTCACAGCATAAGCCAAAGGCCCTTCCATGCCTTCTGCAAACGCCCCCCACCCGGATGAAACATTTACGATCCTGCCAAAATTTCGCGCCAACATACCAGGCAACAACAACTGGCTGAGCAATAATGGTCCCTTTACATGCACTTTCATCGACTTTTCAAAATCGGATTCGTTTAACTCTTCTAGGGACGAATCGACGAGCACACCTGCATTATTGACCAAGATATCAATGTTCCCGTACACCGCCTGAGCGCGAACAATACACTCGTTGACCGTATCGGAATTTGTTAGATCGATTTCTACAACTTGAATATCGTTACCCGGAATATCCTTTCTTGCAGCCTCTCCTTCGGACTGATCGCGTACTCCCATTAATACTTTACACCCTTCAGCCGCAAAACCTTTAGCAATTTCAAAACCGATCCCTCGATTTGCACCTGTCACTAATACAGTGGAAGTCATACATTTATCCTAAGTTGCTACTTACTCGTCTAAGAGAATTGGCTAATGCGATAAGCGAAGGAAGTAATATCGCCCACACAGGCGCCAAAATTAAAAATGTTACAAATGTCGATTGAGAAAACGATACCGCATCAAAATGATGTCCTGCGATATAACTCATCGGGCCTGCAATTGCCCCCATGCCTGCCTGCAAAATCCCGCTTTTAATCCAAGCGGATAAGCCATAAAAAGTCGAGAGAAAAAACGCCCCCCAAAGCAAAACCAACCAGACTGGCAGCCGACCTAAAGTAAACTGTTCCTCGAAGATAAATAATCCCGACAATGTCAGTAAGCTATCGATTAAATAGCCAATCAGTGAACCGACGAGAAACACCAGGCTATCGACTAGCTTTGATTTGGTAATACAAAAGTGCAATACCAAAAGCGCACCGATCAATACAATGTACTGAAACTGATATACCACAGCTAATATCCAAAACAGCTGAAACCAAATTGCATTAAACACCAGAAAATACTGACTTTTATGCTTGCTCGTGGGCTTTGTATTCATCAACCAGCTAATTATTTACGTTAAAGGAAAACATTATTTACCTGCATCTTGCTACGAAACTGAACTAACATGGTTCAATTCACAGTAGTAACAAGGGGATGTAAACAAAGGAGAGAAGTCCGTGAAGATGGTGAAGTACTATCTTATGGGAGCGTTACTGGCGGCTATTATGGCATGGTATGCTCCTTGGTTTATCGTAAGCACGCTTTTATGGTGGATAGCACTTTCACTCACAGTGGTAAGCAGTGCCTACGTATTCAATTATCCGTCCTTATTTCGTAAACGTACCGACGGTAGTATTCCTTTTTACATAAGATGGATCTTTATTCCATTTCTCATCGGTACGGATGCGTACAACAGTTGGGCGCGCAAGAACGACAAAGTCCCGCCAATTCAAAGAATTGATGATAATTTGTTTCTCGCATGCCGGTTATTCCGCAGAGATATCGAAACACTAAACGAGCATGGCGTTAACGCGATTCTGGACGTCACGGCTGAATTTGACGGTCTGGACTGGTCCGCCTATCAGGCAGATTGCGACTACCTGAACATACCCGTTTTAGACCATACCAGCCCTACCCCCGAGCAATTGAATACCGCGATTAACTGGATTGACCAACATATAAAAGATGGAAATAAAGTGGTCGTACACTGTGCGTTGGGACGTGGGCGCTCGGTATTAACGCTTGCTGCGTATCTCCTTGCTCGGGATGACACCTTATCAGTCACCGATGCATTGAAAAAAATCCGAACCATTCGAAGCACAGCCCGATTGAATAAACGACAAATGAAATCGCTGACGCAAATTAAGCAAGGTGGACGGCTTAAGCTACTTGACTCATTGATACTGGTGGCAAATCCGGTTGCCGGCGCGGGCAAATGGAAAGAGGAAAGGGAAAATATCTTATCTCAACTTAATCCTCACTTCAGAGTCAGTATATTTGAAACGACACAAGACTTATCAGCGACCTCATTATCCAAACAAGCGATTAAAGACGGTGCCGATATTATAGTAGCTTGTGGAGGGGATGGGACTATTTCAGAGGTGGCTCGTCAGTGCGTTGAGTCAAACACCACACTCGGTGTTATTCCGTTGGGAACTGCAAACGCGCTCAGCCAGGTATTACATGGTGTTATCAGTAAAATTGATCCCATTGATACAGCCTGCACAACGCTAATCAATGGCAAGGTCATCGAAATTGACACTGCATTATGCAATGACAAACTGATGTTATTGGCCGCTGCTGTCGGGTTTGAAGAAAAGATGATTGAAACCGCAGATCGTTCGCAAAAAGACGAAGGTGGCCAAATGGCATATTTGAAAGGGTTATGGGATGCCATCGGAAAAAATGAAACACTTAACTTAAAAGTCAGCTTTGATCACGATAAAGAAGAAACTATAAGCACACCAAGTTTAGTTGTTGCTAACGCTGCGCCAATAACAACAGCGCTAGCCCAAGGGGGTGATGAGCCCGATGCCACAGATGGCAAACTTGATATAACCTGGCTGACTCCACAGGATGATTCTGATCAGCAATTTTTATCTCTAGCTGAATTGATGTTCAGTGATGCAGAAACGAAGAAAGAATCCCCCAGAATTAACCATAAACAAGCGTCCGAAATTACCATTTCTTTCCAGGAAAAAAGAGAATATGCACTAGACGGTGAAATTTTCAGTGCCAATAAATTAACCATAAAAATCTTGCCGAAAAGTTTACAAATATTGAGTGATCGAGAACTGAGCACATTAACACGAGGCTCTTAAACCTAGCTCCCACCAATATGAAAGTTAGCAAATTGCTTGAAGTAGAGGAAACTCAATATGACCTATACATCAAATTTGGATGAATTTAAAACGTGGATCACGCAGCGCTATCCAAATCAAAAAGAGTACCTTCAAGCCACTTTTGACATTGCCAAAGATGTGATGCCGATTTGCAATGCAAATAAAAAGTATAAACAGTGGGACGTGTTTAAACGCCTTTGTGAGCCTGAACGCATAATCCAATTCAGCGTGGCGTGGTTAAATGATAAAAAGGAAATTGAAATTAACAAAGGTTGGCGAGTGCAACATTGTGGCTTAATTGGGCCGTATAAGGGGGGCTTAAGGTTTCACCCCTCCGTTAATGAATCAATTTTAAAATTTCTTGCCTTCGAACAGTCATTTAAAAACGCCATTACCGGTTTACCGATTGGTGGGGCTAAAGGGGGCTCAGATTTTAACCCAAAGGGTCGCAGCGAATACGAAGTCCTTCGATTCTGTCAGGCATTTATGCAGGAATTACAGCGCCATATAGGTCCATACACGGATGTACCTGCTGGCGACATCAACGTCGGTAGCCGTGAAATAGGCTTTCTATACGGAGAGTACCGAAAAATCAATAATCGATTTGGCGGCGCAATTACAGGTAAAGACATTGAATTTGGTGGGAGCTACGTACGCACTGAAGCAACCGGATTTGGTCTCGTATATTTTTTAAACCATGTTCTAAAGCAATCGGAAAAAGACATTAAAGGTCAAAAGATCGCCATTTCTGGCGCAGGCAATGTTGCCTTACATGCAGCTCAAAAAGCGACACAGCTTGGTGCCAAAGTGGTCACACTATCAAACAGCCGTGGCACACTGTTTTATGAAAAAGGGTTTACTGAAGAAGATATACGCTGGGTCATAGAGCATAAAGGCGAGCCTGACAATATTCTATTAGCGCTTCACGAGAGAATTAACGGTGACTGGAAAGCGCAAGAGACACCTTGGTCGGCGGCAGTAGATATCGTTCTTCCGTGTGCTACTCAAAATGAATTAATCGGTAAAGATGCCAGAGAGCTAATAAAAAATGGCTGTAAGTTCGTATTAGAAGGAGCCAACATGCCCTGCAATGAAGCAGCCCAGAAAGCATTTCATGACGCAAAAGTAACATTTGTACCGGGTAAAGCGTCAAATGCTGGTGGTGTCGCGCTGTCAGGCCTCGAAATGTCCCAGAATGCCACATTTCACAAAGCAAGCTATGAAAAGATGGATGCATCATTAAAAGAAATTATGGCGCATATTCATCAACAGTGCGTTAATGAAGGTGAGGAGAATGGCTTTGTTAATTATGCTAAAGGGGCCAATATTGCTGCGTTCAGGAGATTAGCTGATGCTATGGTTGCGCAGGGAATTTAGAAGAAAAAACTGCGTTCAACAGTGTAAAAAAGACGCACTACTTTGAGTCAGTTAACTGGCTTTACTGTATTTGGTTTTTTTTATTATAAAAATCATAAAGTTAAAACGCCCTATTTAATGGAATAGAAATCGCATCATTCTACTTAAATTTGTAGGAGGAGATATCCCATGAAGATATTTGAAGCACTTAGACAAGACCATGAAAAACAACGTTTACTGCTAAAAATTCTTGCTGAGACAAGTGGCGATACGCCAGCGAGGAGAGAATACTATTCAGAACTCAAAGAGCAACTTGAAACTCATGCGACGGCTGAAGAGCGCTATTTTTATTCGCCCTTAATGGAATCGGATACGGCGGTTGAACTATCCCGTCATGGCGTGGCAGAACATCACGAAATTGACGAGCTGCTCGAGAAACTCGACAACACTGACATGAGTTCACCCGCTTGGTTACGTCATTTGAAAGCGTTACAGGAAAAAGTGGAGCATCATTTGGCAGATGAGGAACGTGAGTTTTTCCAGGTAGCCGGTAAAGTTTTGAACGAATCAGAAAAAGAGAAACTTGCCAGTAATTACCAAAAAGAAATGAAAGCGGAATTACATCATTAACGATGAGAAGTCGGTTACTGTTAATGAAAATTATGCCAGTACAGACATTATCTTAATGAGGTCATAAAAAGGTCTGGCTTTATCGGTGCACCGATAAAGCCGGATCTTCCGAAGTCTGTTTGCCACGACTTTGCACACCCCCTTTACTCTTCAATCCCTTATCATTCTAGTTGCAAAAGCGGTGAGCTTGCATTCTCAGGCTTATAGCCATATCAATGAGCAGCCTTTAATAACCTCGTATTCAGATAATAATGTATTTTATTTTCACACAAGTCTGTTTGAGAGAGTTTTGCGTTTAAAGCATTAACTTGATTAACAAAAATATAATGATGCGCGTTAATAATCTTAAAACAAGGATCAGAGCTACGTGGGAGACAGTTTCAACAAGTTACTGGTTTATTCCCGTTTTAATGATGATAGGTATGACCGTTCTTTGTCTTTCATGCCTATTCATTGTCCAGCAATCTCAGTTGCCCCAATTTATTGTTGATTTTATCCCCGCAGTACAGGAAGAAGGTGCCAGACAGCTCCTTTCAACGCTGGCAACCGCTATCATAACTGCAACCAGTATTGCCTTTTCTATGACCATTGTTGTCTTAACGATGGCTTCGTCACAATTTGGTCCGCGTTTGCTACGAACCTTCATGATGGACAAAGCAACCCAGTGCGTATTAGGTATACTGGTTTCATCATTTTTGTTTTGCATCATTGCACTTCATCATATAGGTTCAATTGGTCAAAATAATGAAGCGCTCTCCATCATAGCGTCGGTGACATTCTTTATTGGTGTATTAAATTTGTTCGCTCTGATCTTTTTTATCCACCATCTTTCTACCGCTATCCAGGCGGAAGAGGTAATTCATAGCAGCTTTAACGATTTTAAACGAGGTCTTCCCTCATTGCTTCCCAAACCTGAGGAGCAACCTGATGAAAAGCCGATCCCTGAGCGCATTTTACCCCCAACAAATTTTCAAATACCCTACTACTCTGAAGCGAGTGGCTATGTTCAAAATATAAACTATGAAGAGTTTCTAAAATCAGATATCCGCGGTGTGTGTGGTTATGAAATATTAGTAAGAAGCGGCGACCACGTCATGCCTGGTGATAAAATTGTCGTTATTCATTGTGATTACGCCCTATCAGAAGATGAATTGACCTGCCTTAATGGACTGATTTTATTAGGTCATCGGAGAACCCCCGTTCAAGATCCTGAGTTTGCCATAAGTCAGTTAGTAGAGATTGCGCTAAGGGCACTTTCGCCCGGTATAAACGACCCTTTTACAGCGATCTCGTGCTTGGATAAGCTCACCTCAGCATGCATTCTGATGAGTCGCCGACCATTCCCGTACAATACGATCCTAAACACTAAGCATGAAATTTGGTTGAAGCGTCGAACCTTTACCTTAACGGGCGTAATCAATACCTCATTTAACCAAATTCGTCAGTCTGGCAAGTCCCATATATCTATCGGGCTGCATATCCTTCATTGCTTAAAGAAGCTTACTCATCACTTAGATAACAAGCATGAGGCACTAATCAGAACACAAGCGAATGCTACATATGAATTACTCATTCAAGCCAACCCTTCGATTGTAGATAAAGAAAAAGTTGACCAGTTGATGGTTAATTTTGATGTGCACGACACCCTTTTTGCACATAGAAATCATGCAAAGGAGAGGTTTGGGAACAACAACTAGGCCTTGTCGTTCCGCATTCAAGAAACCGGTTAACGGGTTGCAATTATGTATACAGCATGAACAATGCCTGGAATATAACCCAAGATTGTTAAGATTACATTTATCCAGAAATGTTTACCTAATCCTACTTGCAAAAATACGCCCAACGGCGGTAATAAAATTGACAAAATAATGCGTAAAATATCCATTTTGAAATCCTTAATCTATTAAGACTCGCTATGTTTAAACGCCAACAGTACGTTGTTAATTACAAAATACGTTTCAAATTATTCTGCAAGTTATTTGCCACCTCCGCATCTTGTAATACAGAACTGACTATCCTGGTATAAGAAAATGGCTGGCTTTGATAACAATTTATAAATTTTGGGGCTCCAATTTCCTGAGCGTAGCTGGCCATATTGTAACTCTTCCTCAGATGATATCGGGCATTACACTACATAGAGACAACCAGCAAAATAATGCGAATAATGTGTCAGCTACTTTCATTCTGATTAAAACGAATTTCCTGCATTACGAAAAGGAGCCTCGACCAAACTTAGGTAAAACTCTCTATGGCTTGCGAGTTTGAGCTGTGTACACTAAGGGTTATGGGTTATTCGAATAGAGGGATGGGGATATAACAACAGGATAAATGTTGAAACATCATAAGAGGTAAAGCGCTGTTTACTTGTACAAAAATAAAAAAGCTGCCCATCAGGCAGCTTTTTAAATTTTGGTGCGGAAGGCGGGACTTGAACCCGCACGAGCTATGCTCACCACCCCCTCAAGATGGCGTGTCTACCAATTCCACCACTTCCGCGAAAGATACTCTTGATTTGATACTATTACTTGTTACCGTCTTCTTCGGCTTTTTCTGCTTCTTTTTCAGTAACAGGAACATCGGATTCAGACTGTTGTTTAACAACAGGTACATCAGAGTCCACAGGCTGAGTCATCTCATTTACTACCGGGGCATCTTCAGCTGTCGCTGCGTCCTGCTGTTGAGAAGCGGGCACTTCTAGATTATTCCACTCGTCCTCAGAGGAGTCGCGATTTGCTGTCAAGTTACCCAGAATAAGACTGATTAGGAAAAACAAAGTGGCAAGTACGCCCGTCGTGCGCGTCATGAAATTCCCTGAACCGCTTGAGCCGAAAACGGTATTTGACCCACCGGCGCCAAACGATGCTCCCATACCAGCACCCTTTCCTTGTTGTATAAGCACAAAGCCAATAAGCATAAGCGCAACAATCAAGTACGAAACTAACAGCACTTCGTATAACATAATTACCTCGTCAGTTTGCCGCCTGGCAAATTGCAATAAAATCTTCTACTTTCAGACTGGCGCCACCAATCAGGCCACCATCAACATCGGGTTGTGAAAACAGTTCTTTTGCATTCTCTGGTTTAACACTGCCGCCATACAGCAAGCGTATGCTATCCCCTAACCCGTTTTCATGCTCATTTAACGTGCGACGAATAAAGGCATGTACTTCTTGTGCTTGTTGAGGCGTTGCAGTCTTGCCAGTACCTATAGCCCAAATAGGCTCATACGCAATAACACACTGCTTTAATGCTTCAACACTCATTAATTCAGTTAACGCTTTAATTTGATCTGCAATAAAAGGCTCTACTGCCTGTTGCTCTCTGACATTTAATGGCTCACCCACACAAACAATGGGAGTCAAACCATTTTCGACAGCGTGCAGCGCCTTTTTAGCCACTAACTCACTACTTTCTTGTTGTGATTCTCTGCGCTCAGAATGTCCTACGATAACGTGTGTACATCCAACATCCTTGAGCATATCAGCCGACAACTCGCCAGTATGAGCACCACTTGAAAAATGGCTAACGTTTTGCGCACCGAGGCTGAATTCATTTTGGGAGAACAGTGGCAAATATAAAGATGGTGGACATATCACTACAGAGCACTTAAGTGCCTGAGTTTTAAGTTGATTGGAAAACTCACTGACCAAATTCCGGTCTCCGTTCATTTTCCAGTTTCCTGCCACCATAGGTATGCGGTTGCTTTCCATTACTGTTCCAGCCTTAGCCCTATTAAAGCGGGCGTGATATTAACGATTTCGTGATTAATATACAAGTATAAAAACGCTTTTACACTCATAAGCAGCTTAACTGGCTACTTTACGCACAGCATCGGCTATGCTCTCTGACCACTTGATAGAGTCGGTTTCATCTTCCGCTTCAACCATCACTCTGATTAACGGTTCTGTACCGCTTTTACGTAATAATACCCGTCCCGTATTGCCCAGGGCACGCTCTGCTTCCATCGTGGCGGCTTTAACCAATTCATTCTCCAGCGGATCATCGCCACCAGGCGCATAACGTATATTAACCAGTTGCTGAGGGTATTTTTGAAACCCACTACTTAATGCATGCAGGTCCATATTGGATTTTACCATGGCAATTAACACCTGCAGACCGGCAATAATGCCATCACCGGTAGAAGAAGCATTCAGGTTTAATACGTGACCGGAGTTTTCACCTCCAATAAACCACCCTTTTTGCTGAAGCAATTCCATCACATAACGATCTCCGACTTTGCTTCGCGCAAACGGAACACCTAATTTGTGAAGCGCATTTTCAAGACCGAGGTTGCTCATTAATGTGCCAACGACCCCGCCCTGCATACGTCCATTTTTTAATGCATCTCTGGCAATCATGAATATAATCTGATCGCCATCAATGACATTACCTAAGTGGTCGACCATCATGATACGGTCACCATCACCATCAAGTGCAAAGCCAAGATCTGCTTTGGTTTCCAGCACCTTATCGATGAGCGCCTTTAACGATGTTGCACCAACTTCTTCGTTGATATTTAAACCATTTGGTGAAGTTCCGATTTCGACAACATCGGCACCTAATTCACTAAGCACATTGGGTGCAATGTGGTAAGTTGCACCATGTGCACAATCCACCACAATCTTCATTCCCTTTAACGATAAATCTGAGGGGAATGTACCTTTACAGAATTCAATATATCGACCTGCTGCATCACTGATGCGGGTTGCCTTACCCAATTTATTGGAAGCAACACAGGTCATTGGTTGCTCCATCATGGCCTCAATGGCTAACTCAATATCGTCATCTAATTTGAAACCATCGGCAGAGAAAAATTTGATACCGTTGTCATAATACGGGTTGTGTGAGGCACTGATAACAATCCCGGCTTCAGAACGAAAGGTCTTAGTAAGATAGGCTATCGCAGGAGTAGGCATAGGCCCAAGCAAGCCAATGTTGATGCCCGCAGCCGACAGACCAGCCTCTAACGCTGATTCAAGCATGTACCCCGATATACGCGTGTCTTTACCGATTAAAACTTTATTGGTCCCTCTTCCCGCCAATACTTTACCTGCGGCCCAGCCTAACTTTGTTGCAAATTCCGGGTTAATAGAACTTTCACCGACTTTCCCACGAATACCATCGGTACCAAAATATTTACGTTGTCCCATCTGGGTTCCTTCACTTAATCATCATTCAGGGCGTTTATATACTGTACAATTTTTACTGCATCCACTGTCTGTTTTACATCATGGACACGTATGATGTTCGCTCCATTCAATGCAGCGATTGTAGCGACTGCTATATTACCTGCCAAGCGCTCAGTAACATCTCTATTGAGCAACTTACCAAGCATTGATTTATTCGACATGCCCACTAGAAGAGGCTGCCCATCGACAGCGAGCGAGCTGAGGTTTTTAAGCAATTGGTAATTATGTTCGAGCGTTTTTCCAAAACCAAAACCTGGATCTAACAAAATAGCATTTTCCTTTATACCTGCTTCAACACAAGCCTTCACTCGCTGTTGAAAAAACAATCTGACATCGTGAACAACATCATCGTATTGAGGATCCGATTGCATTGATTGTGGATTTCCCTGCATATGCATCAAACAAACAGGCACCTTTAATGAAGCAGCCATTTCTAATGCACGGGGCTGACTAAGCGCACATACATCATTAATTAAACTTGCCCCAGCACTCACAGCTTCCTTCATTACTTCTGCTTTATTGGTATCAACAGAAATTACGCAGTCAACCTGGCCGGCTAATGACTCAATAACCGGGATAACCCGATCAAGTTCCTCACTCTCACTGACCGGCAATGCGCCTGGTCGCGTAGACTCTCCGCCAATATCAATGAAGCTGGCGCCTTCCTTTACCATTTGACGGGCTCGGTCAACAGCTGTGCTTGCTGACACATATTGACCGCCATCCGAAAAAGAATCAGGAGTAACATTGAGAATCCCCATTACATGAGGAGAGGATAAGTCGATATTGTTTTCTTTGAACTTCATAATCATGAAAAGAAAGCAGGTAAGTTGATAGGTCAGTCAGGCAATAAAAAGCGCCAGCAAGCTTCTGGCGCCTTTTTGTTGTTATATATTAACCAGGTAGATCTCCGGGCTTACCTACAGAAGGCTTATCTACGCCATCATCGGTGATTTCGCCCTCTCGCTGAGGAGTCCCGCCACGAGGTTTATCACCATCTTTTGGCGTACGGTCATCCCAGTCTGCGGGTGGCCGTACATCACGACGCGCCATAAGATCGTCAATCTGCTTCGCGTCAATGGTTTCATACTTCATTAATGCATCTTTCATGGTGTGCAGGATATCGATATTTTCTTCGAGGATCTTCTTAGCCCGCTCATAATTGGAATCTATAATCGCTTTGATTTCTGCATCAATGGCTCTGGCTGTGTCATCAGACATATGGGAAGCTTTAGACATTGTCTTTCCAAGGAAGACTTCACCTTCCTCTTCTGCATAGAGCATTGGTCCCATTTTAGTCGACAAGCCCCACTGCGTGACCATTTTACGCGCAATGTCAGTCGCACGTTCAATATCATTTGACGCACCGGTGGTGACCTTTTCGTCACCAAAAATAATCTGCTCGGCGATACGGCCACCAAACAAGCTGGAAATCATACTTTCCAAATGCTGTTTTGAATGACTGACTCTGTCTTGCTCAGGCAAATACATCGTCACACCAAGCGCTCTTCCGCGAGGGATAATGGACACTTTATAAACAGGATCGTGCTCAGGCACTAATCTGCCCACTATCGCATGACCTGCTTCGTGATAAGCGGTCATAGCCTTTTCGTCTTCTGACATAACCATGGATTTGCGCTCGGCACCCATCATGATCTTGTCTTTAGCCTTGTCAAACTCTTCCATATTGACTAAACGTTTATTTGCTCTTGCAGCAAATAGTGCAGCTTCGTTAACCAGGTTGGCTAAATCGGCACCTGAAAAACCCGGCGTCCCGCGAGCTATCACGGAAGGTTCTACGTTATCTGCCACTGGCACTTTGCGGATATGAACTTTAAGGATCTGTTCACGACCACGAATATCGGGTAACCCAACAATAACCTGACGGTCGAAACGGCCCGGTCGTAAAAGTGCAGGGTCTAACACATCAGGGCGGTTAGTGGCTGCAATCACAATGATTCCTTCATGCCCTTCGAAACCATCCATTTCTACCAGCATCTGGTTCAATGTTTGCTCGCGCTCATCGTGTCCACCGCCTAATCCGGCGCCACGCTGGCGACCTACTGCGTCGATTTCATCGATAAAGATGATGCAAGGAGCCGCTTTTTTCGCTTGCTCGAACATATCCCTCACACGCGATGCACCAACACCAACAAACATTTCGACAAAGTCTGAACCTGATATGGTGAAAAATGGCACTTTTGCTTCACCGGCAATGGCTTTCGCCAGCAAGGTTTTACCTGTTCCTGGAGGCCCTACCATAAGCACACCCTTAGGTATTTTTCCACCAAGCTTCTGGAACTTACTAGGGTCTTTTAGAAAATCAACCAATTCAGCCACATCTTCTTTGGCCTCATCACAACCGGCAACATCAGCAAATGTCGTCTTGATTTGATCTTCACCTAATAATCGCGCTTTACTTTTTCCAAATGACATGGCACCACGGCCACCGCCACCTTGCATTTGACGCATGAAGAATATCCACACGGCGATAAGTAATAGCATCGGGAACCAGGAAATAAAAATGGACGTAAGGATAGAAGGCTCTTCTGGCGGCTCACCCAGAATACGTACGTCCTGTTTTACCAAATCGGATACGAGTTGATCGTCGAAGTACGGGATGTACGTAATGAACGACTCACCATTTCTCTTAGTGCCTCGGATTTCACGGGCATCACTGTTGATCCGCACTTCGCGAATATTTCCCTGATTAGCCTCTTTAAGGAAGGTAGTGTAATCCGTCTGTGCCCGGGCCGACTCGCTTGGAGAGAAGCTCTGAAACACCGACATCAACACGACGGCAATGACCAGCCATAAAATTAAATTTTTTGCCATATCGCTCAATGCTATTAACCTCTGTTAAAAACAATTTCGGCGTGTAACTTTTTCAGCAATATTCTTACCATATTTGCTTCACACCGTTCTGTATCTAGTAATGCGTCACCTAATAAAAGGGTACTACACTTTATTTTCACACGCTACCAAATCCCCTGTGATCACATGGATTCATTTGAAGTCGGTAGCAAACTCAACCTGCTCTGAGCTTAGTTAATTAAAAGCCTCTGCTTTCACACTAAATCTTCTGTACCACTCGTAAATTGTGGCGCTTTTAACAATTACAACCGTTTTATACGAAATAAACTTATCGGCATTACATTCCATATGATTAAGTCTTCTTCATATACTTCGTCTTCGCCCTTTTATCATACGTGTATATTTGCAATCCTGTTTAATGTAACTAAAAAAACTCCCTTCCCTTACTATTAACTGAGCAAGGTTTCCATTTCCCGCGCAGCCGTTCTTACCCTAAATTCAATTTTAAGTGGGTGTTTTTTGTCATTCCGGCACAAACTGGTTAGGATTGTTGAGCAGAAGGCGTTAGAATACGCTTTTTTATGCTCTATCCACTATTTAAATTGTAAGAATAATTACTAATGAAACTTTCAACTAAGCAAAAACAGTTTCTGAAAGGACTGGCTCATTCACTTAAACCCGTTGTGCAACTTGGTGCTAATGGGCTTACTGAGGGCGTAGTAGCCGAAATAGAAAATGCATTGAGTCACCATGAATTGATTAAAGTAAAAGTGCCTTCTGATGATCGTGAAGAAAAAGCTTTAATCATGGATGCAATCGTACGCGAAACCAATTCAGTTAAACTTCAGGTAATTGGACACACCTTAGTCATATATCGACCAAGTGAAGAAAAGAAAATCCAGTTACCTAAGTAATCTTTATTAAATATTAGTAATAATAAGCCTGTAATCAGTTACTAATAATTAATTATGATTCGCTAGCCCTACAAAATATAAAAAGGAAGAACTATGAAGTTAACAGGAGCGACGGCCATTGTCACCGGAGGCTGCTCAGGTTTAGGTCATGCCACCGCTATAGCATTAAGAGAGGCGGGCTTGAACGTGGCTTTGTTTGACCTTAATGAAGAACTTGGCAGCCAACGTGTTTCTGAACTTGGCTCGTCAAATACGCTTTTCTGTCAGGTTGACGTGCGCAATGAGGATTCAATCAACAACGCTTTGGATCAGGTATCCGCGGAGTTCGGTGATGTTCACTTATTGGTGAACTGTGCCGGTATCGCCCCTGCCAAACGTTTACTTGATCGGGAAGGTCAACCCGCGCCTCTTGATGGATTTCAAACGACTATCGATATCAACTTGGTAGGTAGCTTTAATGTTGCTCGTTTGGTCGCCGCCAGGATGGCTGCTCAAGCTCCTCAGGGAGAAGCCAATGAGCGCGGTTTGATCATCAACACAGCTTCTGTGGCCGGATACGAAGGACAAATAGGCCAGACTGCCTACGCAGCAAGCAAAGGTGGAATTATCGGACTGACTTTGCCAATGGCAAGGGATCTGGCACCGCTAGGTATCAGGGTAAACACAATTGCCCCGGGTGTCATGGGTACGCCTATGTTGCTCGCGATGCCGGAAAAAGTACAAGACGCATTAACGGCTAATGTACAATTTCCTAAACGCTTAGGGTTGCCCTCTGAGTTTGCTAAGCTCGTTATTCATATGATGGATAATGCTTACCTGAACGGCGAAACGGTTCGGTTGGATGGTGCATTACGGATGCCGCCCAAATAATAGCAAGTGGCTTGAGGGCGCTTTGCTGCCCTCAGCTTATTCCCCACCATTCACGGTCAAAGCAATATTATAAAGTCGGTTTACCGCATGATAATTAATCGTATTCTTCGGATAGCGCCCTTTACTATTCATCACGCCAGCATCCTGATTCATTAATAATGATAACGCCTGATCAACCGTTTCTACTGTGTAAATCCTAAACTGCTCTTTTTTAACCGCGTTGATAACGGCTTTGTCTAAAACTAAGTTGATGGCATTTGACTTAGGTATAACAACACCTTGCTCCCCATTTAACCCACGGTGCTGGCATAAATCGAAAAAACCTTCAATTTTTTCATTCACTCCACCAACCGCCTGAACTTCACCGTACTGGTTTATAGATCCGGTTACTGCCAGACTTTGTGTTGCGGGTATTTCCGTCAGCGCAGAAATCAATGCAATCAATTCGCCCAGAGACGCGCTATCACCATCAATGTGTCCATACGATTGTTCTAATGCGATATTGGCTGAAAGGGTTAACGGAAAATGCTGTGCATATTTATTACCCAGGTAACCTGTAAGCAGCATAACCCCCTTAGAATGAATAGGTTGTCCAAGCTCCACTTCCCTTTCAATATCCACCACGCCACTTGCCCCTGCATACACCGTAGAGGTAATACGTGCAGGTGTACCAAATGTCGAGTTGCCAATATCCAGTACCGTAAGACCATTTACTTTACCAACCGCCTTACCTTCTGTTGCAATGAGGACATGCCCTTCTTTGATGTCATCCAGTAAGCTTTGACTCACTCTGCCAGTGCGACGCTTTTTCGCTTCTAGTGCAGTAGTAAGATGCTCTAACTCAAGTTGATCCGTTGCTGATTTATCACAAAAGTATTTTGCTTCATTAATAAGCTCAATCACATCGGCAAAATGGGCTGACAGGCGATGTTGATGCTCGGCCATACGCAAAGAGTATTCAACCAAGCGCTGCATAGCGGCCAAAGAGATGTCTTTAATTCCAATTTCTGCGAGTTGGCGTTTTACCCGTCCTACGAAATCAAATTGAGACTGGCGGGTAAGTGGAATGTCAGGATCAAAATCAACCAACACACGAAACAGCTCCATAAACTCTTCGTCATAATCCTGCAACGTGTAATACAGCTCTCTTGATCCGAATAAAATTATTTTTATATTCAAGTCGACAGGCTGAGGGTTCAACGTCATTGCGTTAACCATACCCACATCCTGTTGTGGCAGTTCCATCCTCAGGGAGCTTGACTTAATCGCTAGTTTTAGTGTCTCCCAGACGTAGGGCTGCTCTATCAAACGTTCCACATCTAGCAGCAAATACCCGCCATTGGCTTTGTGTAAAGCTCCCGGCCGTATCATACGGTAATTGGTATACACGTTGCCGTGAATACTGGTGTACTCCATCTTTCCAAACAAATTTTGGTAGTTTGGATTAGCCTCATAAACGATAGGCGCACACGCATCAATATCATGCCCCATTAATACATTAGGCAGATACAGTTCCTCCAGGAGTGCTCGTCTTTCTTGCTCATCCAGCTTATCTTCCTTATTTTCTTCAATCAGTGAAGAAATTATGGTGTCAATAAGATGCCCTTTCATTCGACGAAGGTATTTGAGGATCGCTAGATTTGAGGCATATTTGTGTTCAAGCGTTTTCAATAGCGGCTTGATGCAATTTTCAATTGTCTGACGATTCAATTCCCGCAGTCGTTCTGAATTTTCTCGCTTCCAAGCTGGTAAACTTAATAAGCTTTCACTCAACCGATTTTCCAACTCATCAATAAGTTGATAAAAATAGCTTCGCTGCTCATCAGTCAACTTCGTAAACTCGGTATCGGTGATAGCCGCTCCGTCTACAATGGGGGCGAAACTAATTGTGCCGCCGTCTTCAAGTAAAGCGACCTGATTTGCTTGCGCGAAGCGTTCAACCGAATCTATTGCCTGATCATAGCGTTGATCGAATTCGCGTCCGATTGCCGCCTTACGTCGTTGATATCCCGGGTTATCAAACGCGGCGGGAAACGTGTCTAACAACTCGTCAATCAGTTGACTTACATCTTTTACGAAGGCTCGAGCGCCCCCCGCTTGCATCCGTAAAACAAAAGGTTCACGCTCTTCATCAAAATTATTGATCAAGCACCAATCATCTGGCGAAGGCAGATTGCGAGCGTGACGTTGAATATAATCACGAACCAACGTGAAACGCCCTGTTGCCGCCTCGCCCATGACATAGAAGTTGTAACCATTGGCATTCATCCCTAATCCAAAGGTCAACGCTTCGCGAGCCCTCTCCTGACCGATAAAAGTCGCACTAACTGATTGTTCATCTTCTAGTGCTTGCTTGATACGACTTCGTTCAATTTGGGGGGATAACTGCTTCGATGAAAGAGGCAAAATTGCGTGGATGCCCGACATATTCAATTCATTAAGTTCTTTTTATTAAGTGAAACGTGATTACGCGCTACTGTCAAACACTTCATTACGGACAAACGCAAAAAGTTGTACTTCTACAGAAGAGCTGGTTATAACTGCGTTATTATTAAACAAATAGACGTTTCTGCTATTAATATAGGAAGAAACCTAATTGCAATGGAAAAAATGGCATGATGTTGAAAACTATCATTATCGTTTTGGGCTTATTAACTCCATTAGTCCAGGCTGAAGTACTGCACGCTGACAGTGGCGGATTTATCATCAAGAACGAAGTAACGACACCACATGCCCCCAAAAAAGTATGGCATGCACTCATCAATGACGTTGATGAATGGTGGCCTAAAGATCACAGCTGGTGGAAAGGAACATTCACCATCGCCCCGTCCGCTGGTGGCTGCTTTTGCGAAAAAAAGGGCAGACAGCAAGCCCAACATATGCAGGTGACCTACGTTGACCCAGCAAAAGTACTGAGAATGACTGGTGGGTTAGGCCCTCTCCAAGAGCTCGGTGTATTCGGTGCACTGAACTGGCTATTGGAAAAAACAGCAACAGGAACAAAAATCACGCTGACCTATTATGCACAAGGTTATCGTCCTGATGGCTTTGCAGACTTTGCTCCGGTAGTGGCTAAAGTGCAAAATCAACAGCTAAATGCACTTAAATCATTTGTCGAATCAAGCAATGCTGAATAATCACTGCAGTAATATAATGAGAAGGCTTCAGTAAGAAAAGGCTCCCCGCTATTGTGGTAGACGTGAGGCTTGAGGTATTCTATTAAGCCTTATCTTAAAAATTATCAGACTTTACGCGGAAGCCTTTTGTTCATGGCCGAAAAACAGTACAACCCAAAACATATCGAGCAATCTGTCCAGCAAAACTGGGAAAAAAATCAGACCTTTAAAGCTAACGCAGCCCCAGAAAAAGAGAAATTTTATTGTTTGAGCATGTTCCCCTACCCCAGCGGCCGACTTCATATGGGGCATGTACGAAACTATACGATCGGGGATGTAATCAGTCGTTTTCAACGCATGCAAGGCAAAAATGTATTACAGCCAATGGGTTGGGATGCGTTTGGGTTGCCTGCTGAAAATGCCGCCATTAACAATAATTCGGCTCCGGCAAAATGGACTTATGCCAATATTGATTACATGAAAGGCCAGTTAAAGTCTTTAGGTTTCGGCTATGATTGGGATAGAGAAGTCGCCACCTGCAAAGCAGACTATTACCGTTGGGAGCAGTGGTTCTTTACCCGTCTTTATGAAAAAGGCTTGGTATATAAGAAAAACTCAACAGTTAACTGGGATCCGGTCGACCAGACGGTACTGGCAAATGAGCAAGTTATTGATGGTCGCGGCTGGCGTTCAGGTGCGTTAGTTGAACAAAAGGAAATTCCTCAGTGGTTTATTAAAATCACAGACTACGCTGAAGAATTGCTCGCCGACCTTGAACAATTGCCGGAATGGCCTGAACAGGTCAAAGCAATGCAAGCAAACTGGATTGGCCGCTCAGAAGGCGTGGACATTACGTTCGATCTGGTAGAAAAAGACGCTCCGGTTGATTCGGTTACCGTTTATACTACCCGCCCCGATACCGTTTTCGGTGTGACTTACCTTGCCGTAGCGGCGCAACACCCGCTAGCCGAATTTGCAGCCAAGACTAATCCTGCATTAGCCGCATTCGTAGAGTCGTGTAAAAATACTAAAGTGGCAGAAGCTGAATTAGCCACTATGGAGAAACAAGGTTTCGCCACTGGCTTATCGGTAATTCACCCCTTAACCAAAGAATCTATCCCTGTATGGGTAGCGAACTTCGTCTTGATGGATTACGGCTCTGGCGCAGTAATGTCCGTACCTGCTCATGATCAGCGCGACTGGGAGTTTGCACAACAATATTCACTTCCCTTAAAGCAAGTGGTAACGTCTGATGAGCAAAGTATTGATTTAACACAATCAGCCTTCACCGAAAAAGGCCTGCTTATTAATTCTGGTGAATTTAATAATCTCAACTTTGAAGCGGCGTTTGATCAGATTGCCAGCCAACTGGAGCACATCGGTCATGGTAAACGTAAAGTAAATTATCGTTTGAGAGACTGGGGAGTAAGCAGACAACGCTATTGGGGTGCCCCCATCCCTATGCTGAACCTTGACAACGGCGAATCGGTTCCAGTTCCCGAAGATCAATTGCCCGTTACACTGCCTGAAGATGTCGTAATGGACGGGGTGACGTCACCGATCAAATCAGATCCTACCTGGGCAAAGACCAGCTACAATGGTGAAGTCGCTTACCGGGAAACTGATACATTCGATACATTCATGGAGTCTTCCTGGTATTACGCCCGTTATACCAGCGCGATGGATAATGATGCCATGCTTAACCCGCAAGAAGCCAATTACTGGCTGCCAGTAGACCAGTATATTGGTGGTATAGAGCATGCCATATTGCATTTGCTTTACGCGCGATTCTTCCACAAATTATTGCGCGATGAAGGGTTAGTAGAATCTAATGAACCATTCAAAAAGTTGTTGTGTCAGGGAATGGTATTAGCAGATTCATTCTATAGCGAAGATCCAAGTGGTAAGAAAACCTGGCATGCACCAACTGACGTCTCTGTCGAGAAAGATGATAAGGGAAGAGTGGTGAAGGCATGGCTAACGGCTACTAACGAACCCGTTGTTCATGGCGGCATGACCAAAATGTCAAAGTCAAAAAACAATGGCATCGACCCCCAGCAGGTCATCGATCAATACGGTGCAGATACCGTCAGGCTATTTACGATGTTTGCGGCTCCACCTGAACAAACCCTGGAATGGGTTGACTCTGGCGTAGAAGGTGCAAACAGGTTCCTTCGCCGAGTGTGGAAATTAGTACATGAGCACATTGCACAAGAGCCGGTTGGCTCCCTGGATTTCTCACAATTAAACAACACACAAAAGTCTTTGCGTCGGGAAATACACAAAACCATCGAAAAGGTTTCTGATGATTTAGGGCGTAGGCAAACATTTAATACTGCCATCGCAGCAATTATGGAATTGCTTAATCATTTACAAAAAGCACCTAGCGAAACCATTCAAGATCGTATGGTTATGCAAGAAGCAGTTGAATCAATCGTTCTCCTTTTAAACCCCATAACGCCTCACATTTGTCACCAGTTATGGCATGACTTAGGCCATCACACGCCTATTGAAGAAGCAGCATGGCCACAGGCTGACCCTGCAGCAATGGTAGAAGACGAAAAGCTGATCATTGTTCAGGTCAACGGCAAAGTGCGCGCAAAAATAACCGTTTCAGCACAGGCGCATGAAGATGAAGTCAAAGCCCTGGCAATGGAGCAACCCAATGTAGCCCAATTCACTGAAGGAAAAACAGTGAGAAAAGTGATATTCGTCCCGGGCAAACTCGTTAATATTGTCGCAAACTAATGAAGTTAATGCGCATTATTGTAGTCATTAGTACCTGCATCATGGTTGTTGCATGCGGGTTCACTCTGCGGGGGAGCCGATCTCTCCCAGCAGGTTATGAATTTCTGCAGGTAGAGTCTGTTCAACGACATACACCTTTAAAACGCGCATTGAACAAGCGTTTGGAAATTTATGATATAAGTTCAACTCAAGGATTACCGTATGAAGAGCAATCTACGATTACAATAACTCTGGCGCCGGAAAAGCTGGAACGTCGATTACTTTCGGTTTTTTCTACTGGTCAGGTAGCTGAATACGAACTTATTTTAGGCGTTAGTTACACCGTTCAATTTGGTCAACAGGATATAATTGACGCTTTTTTTGAAGTAGTCAGAGATTATCAGGATGATCCTGATGAGGTGTTAGCAAAATCCAGAGAACTCGAACTGGTGCTCAGTGAAATGCGCAGAGAGGCCGCTGACCGCATAATTCGCCGTCTTTCCAGTCAATCTTCTGTAACTCAGTGAAAAATACATACGATGCAAGTCTATCCTAATCGCTTTATTGAAGAGCTGACTAAGACATTACATCCGTTTTACTTGCTTTTTGGTGATGAACCCCAGCAAAAACTAGAAATGATTGATGCCGTGCGAAATCAATCTCAACTGGCAGGTTTTGAGGAACGCACCACGCTTGTTGCCGACAGTGACTTTACATGGTCTCAATTAGTCGAAGCCAGTCAAACCATGTCGCTTTTCGCAAGTAAGCAACTGATAGAACTGGAATTACCTACTGGAAAACCGGGTACAGAAGGAAGCAAAACGCTGGCAATGCTTGCTGAGCAACAAAATCCCGATATCATTATTGTAATCCATGGCCCCAGGGTGGGCAAAGATGTTCAAAAGGCGAAGTGGTTCAAAGCATTAGATGCTGTCGGTATACATAGCCTCTGCTACCCGCTGGAAGGAAAGTCGTTAAACCAGTGGATTAGCCAACGTTGCAGACAGTCTTCTCTGCAAGTAGATAATGAATGTATTAAACGATTAGCGGATTATTGTGAAGGTAATTTACTCGCCGCCAGACAAGAAATCGAAAAGTTAACACTACTCTACCCCAACAGCCCCGTTACGTTGGAATTACTTGATAAGTCACTGGTAGATCAATCAAGATTTAATGTATTTCAACTCATTGATGTCATTTTAAATGGCGACCAACAACGTTGTGTAAAGATGTTGCTTCGACTAGAAAGCGAAGGTATCGAGCCGAATATCATAATTTGGGCACTAATAAGGGAATGGCAAACGTTATGGTCGTTGCATCAATTAAAAAGCAATAGCCAGCCAATAAATTGGCAAAAGTTTGGAATATGGAAAAACAGACAGCCCTATTATCAGGCTGCAATATCGCGACTTAATAAATCACAACTTGAAAGTATTCGCGATCAGTTACAGCAAGCTGACTTAATGTTTAAGCAAACCACCGTGACGAAGCCGTTTATCAAATTGTGTCATCTATGCATGCTGTTTTTAGCGGTACCGGTTAGCCAATATAGTGTAGAGGGATAAATGGCGGGTTCATATTCTTCCCTGGCTATTCTTGGTGGAACGTTTAATCCTCCACACTATGGGCATATTCAACCCGCATTAGCTGCGATTGAAGCCATTGGTATACAAAAGCTGGGATTGATGCCCTGCAAAGTGCCCCCGCACAAGTTACTTTCAGAGCAGGATGAAACCCATCGAGTTCGTATGACCGAGCTTGCCTGTACTATTGATAGCAGGATGTATGCAGAACTTTGCGAACTTGAGCTGCCTGCACCTTCTTATAGTGTAAAATCTTTACAAGCACTTCGATGCCGTTATCCACAAACAGCGCTTTTTTTCCTGATGGGTGAAGACTCATTTCATCACCTAACCACTTGGCATGAATGGAAACACCTTACCGATTACTGCCACCTTGTCGTTATGCGCAGGAAGGGTTTAAACCCAGCGCTGCCTGAAGAACAATCACAATGGCTAAAAGCAAGACAGGCTGAAATCACAAGAGGCATGTGCGACTCGCTAGCAGGACACGTTTTTTACATCGAAACCCCCTACTTTGATATATCTTCAACTCATCTTAGGGCGCAATTAAGCAGCTACCTTCAAAGTGAAAAATCGCTGTCAGGAAAGCAGGACAATCAGCTAATAAAGTGGCTGCCAGAGCCAGTTTTCAACTATATTATTACTAACAGACTGTATAATTCAGTCGCTGAAAAAATCAAGGAGTAAAATTGGAGAGTCAGCAACTCAAGCAATTTGTAAAAGACAAAATTGACGATATGAAAGGTCGTGATGTGATGGAACTTGATGTGCAAGGCAAGTCGACTATCACTGATACCATGATCATTTGTTCTGGGAACTCTAAGCGTCACGTCATCTCTATTGCTGATAAAGTTTTAATAGAGTCAAAACACGCAGGGCATCCGCCTATAAATGTGGAAGGAAAAGAAAGCGGCGAGTGGGTTCTCGTTGACCTGGGCGACGTCATCGTGCATGTTATGCAAGATGAAACCCGCGATTTCTATCAATTAGAGAAACTGTGGGCTTAACCATTCTGTCTTTCAATTAATTTGGTATTACAATTACGTGCGCATTCAAATCGTCGCTGTTGGAACGAAGATGCCCGACTGGGTGAATCAAGGAGTAAATGAATTTTTACGCCGGTTCGGCCCGGATATGGATGTTTATTTCACCCCCGTTACCGCAGGTAAAAGGGGTAAAAATGCCGATATCCCACGCATTCTCAAAGCGGAGGGGGAAGCAATGCTTTCCCAGGTAGAAAAAGGTAATCGCATTGTCACCCTCGAGGTAAAAGGCAAACCCTGGTCTACTGAACAACTGGCATCACAAATAGACCAATGGAAAATGGATGGTCGTGATGTCAGCATGCTTATAGGAGGTCCAGAGGGACTCTCGCAAGATTGCATCAACGCTGCAGATCAAAAGTGGTCGTTGTCCCCTTTAACTCTTCCCCACCCCCTGGTCAGAATTATTGTTGCTGAAAGCTTATATCGGGCATGGACAGTAACGCAGAACCATCCGTATCATCGTGAGTAGATATCGTTGATGAGAAGACGCCAGACCATACGAGATCATACTGCCGAAGCTAATTTATTTGCTCGCCGGGCAACGGTAGCTATTCTTATCGTATTTTTTATGGTGGGTATCATTATTAGCAACTTATACGTGTTGCAAGTAGAGCAGTATGAAGACTTTCAGACCCGCTCTAACGGTAACAGAATTAAGGTGCTACCCATTGCTCCCAATAGAGGGTTAATTTACGACAGGAATGGAAAGTTACTTGCCGAAAACCGTCCGGTCTTTAGCCTGGAGCTTATTCCCGAACAAATAGACAATCTTCCACTTACCCTGGGTGAACTGACTAAACTGTTGGACATTTCTGATGAAGAAATAGAAAACTTTTTTGCTACCATTCGTGGGCAACGTCGTTTTAAACCGGTAGCCCTTAAGACACAATTAAATGAAGAAGAAGTAGCGCGATTCTCTGCACAAAAACATCGCTTTCCCGGAGTTAGTATTGAGGCGCGTTTATCCCGTCATTACCCATATGGGAGTACATTAACCCATGTATTAGGGTACGTCGCTAAAATTAATAAAAACGATTTACAAAAAATAATTGAAGCGGGCCAGGAGGCGAATTACGCGGCCACCTATGACATAGGTAAACTTGGGATTGAGAAGTTTCATGAAGATCTTTTACATGGCACGGTTGGCTTTCAGCAAGTAGAAGTGAATAACCAGGGCAGAATAATTCGCGTCTTAGATGTCGACCCTCCGCAACCCGGTAAAGATATAGTATTAAACATTGATATCGAATTGCAGTTAGCAGCTCAACGGCAACTCGACGGCCAGCGAGGCTCAATTGTAATAACATCTCCACAAACAGGCGGAGTGTTGGCGATGTACAGCAGCCCTAGCTATGATCCCAACCTGTTCGTCCATGGCATCAGTCGCACCAACTATGCGGCACTTCTCAACTCAGAAGATCGTCCATTAATCAATCGAGCAACTCAGGGGCAATATCCCCCAGCGTCAACAATAAAGCCTCACCTTGCCTTAATAGGCCTGGAAGAAGAAGTCATTACGCCTAATACCACAATTAATGACCATGGTAGATACCGTTTACCCAATGTAAGTCATGTATGGCGAGATTGGAAACGCTGGGGTCATGGAAAAGTAGATGTAACCAAAGCAATTGAAGTTTCGTGCGATACATTTTATTACGACTTAGCCTACCAGTTAGGGATAGACCGGATAAGCGAAGCAATGACAGAGTTTGGTTTTGGTGATTACACAGGTATCGATTTGTATGAAGAGTCTGATGCCAATATGCCTAGTCGAGGCTGGAAACGAGCGCGATTCAATCAACCCTGGTATATCGGCGATACTATTCCGGTCGGCATCGGCCAAAGCTTTTGGACAACGACCCCCGTTCAGTTAACACACACCGTAAATACGCTAATAAACCGTGGCGAGCGCTATGTCCCTCAGATTTTACGTGGCTTTATGAGCGAAGCTGGGACAATCGATTTAGAGCCGCTGAAGTCGTTGCGTCCCATTGTGGTTAAACAAGCGAAAAACTGGGATATTGTGCTGGATGCGATGTATGGTGTTGTCAATCGAAAGGACGGCACGGCAAGGTCTGCTTTTAACGATACGCCATATATTTCAGCCGGAAAAACCGGCACTGCCCAGCTTTTTTCAGTCGGTCAAAATGAAAGCTATAAAGAAGAAAACGTAGCGGAAAGGTTAAGGGATAATGCCATGTATGTGGGTTATGCCCCTTATGAATCCCCTGAAATGTCAATTACCGTGGTTCTTGAAAATGCAGGCGGTGGAAGTAGTAATGCTGCACCGATTGCGCGAAATATGATGGATTTTTATTTTCGCGATCATGCATTTTCGTCACAACTGAGTCTCGTTGATAACCAAGTAAACAAGCAAAATGAAAAGAACACAGATTAAGACCAACCAGGTTACGTTTTTACAGCGCATCCACATTGATGGCGTGCTGCTGGTCGGTTTACTTGTTCTAATGGCCGTCGGTTTAGCCACTTTGTATTCGGCAACAGGACAGGACTTTGGGCAACTTCAGCGTCAATTTATGCGTATGGGGGTCGCCCTCACGGTAATGTTAATAATGGCCCAAATCCCGCCCATGGCATATCGCAGGTTATCAATATATGCGTTTGCGATTGGTATTTTCATGTTGGTTGCGGTTTTGCTATTTGGTGATGTAGGAAAAGGCGCCCAACGCTGGCTAGACCTTAAAGTCATACGCTTTCAGCCATCGGAAATGATGAAGCTTGCAGTCCCTATGATGGTTGCCTGGTATATTAGTAACTATAATCTTCCACCACGGACTAACCAGGTATTTATTGCGTTTGTTATTGTTGTGGTGCCCACCATTTTAATCGCAAAGCAGCCTGACTTAGGTACTTCACTGCTTATTGCAAGCTCTGGTATTTTTGCTATTTTTCTGGCCGGTATGAGCTGGCGCCTAATTGGGTTTCTTACCCTGTTAGGCGGTGCTTTTCTTCCGATAATGTGGTTTTTCCTGATGAAAGAATATCAGAAGCAGCGGGTTATTACGTTTATGAACCCAGAAAGCGACCCGTTAGGCGCCGGCTACCACATAATCC
>CAZROH010000016.1:0-55779 GCA_964601635.1 uncultured Alteromonas sp.
TTAAAGAAGTCATCGTGAAAGTAGTTCCATCGTCAGGCACTGACAAAAACATCGAAAAATTAAAGGTTCCTCCTCACAGCATTGAGGCGGAGCAGTCGGTGCTGGGCAGTATGCTGATAGATCCTGAAAGCTGGGATAAGGTAGCTGAGCTGGTTACCGAGAATGACTTTTATAACCGTTCCCACCAAATTATTTTCAAAGCGATATTGCGTTTACTGTCGCAAAATTTACCAGTTGATTTAATCACGGTCTCTGAAGAGTTAGAAAAACATGATCAACTGGATGACGCTGGCGGTTTCGCTTACTTAGGCGAGCTTGCTAAAAATACGCCAAGCTCAGCCAATGTTACTGCGTATGCCCGCATTATTTCTGAGCGGGCGGTCACCCGTGAATTAATTGGTGTCGCTCACGAAATTGCAGAAATAGGTTATAACCCAGAAGGGCGTGAAAGTGCCGATATTCTGGATTTTGCAGAAAGCAAAGTGTTTGAAATCGCAGAAAAAAGAACCGGCGAGAATGAAGGCCCCCGTGATGTAGAGTCGGTATTAGGTAAAACCATCGACAGGCTTGAAGCACTGATTAAAACCAATAAAGAAGTCACCGGTGTGACCACGGGGTTCACCGATTTAG
Source organism: uncultured Alteromonas sp. (assembly GCA_964601635.1). Classification (GTDB taxonomy): domain Bacteria; phylum Pseudomonadota; class Gammaproteobacteria; order Enterobacterales; family Alteromonadaceae; genus Alteromonas. The sequence continues at coordinate 631 of CAZROH010000016.1, forward strand.
ACAAAAAAACCAGTGGCTTACAACCTTCAGACTTGATCATCGTGGCTGCGCGTCCCTCTATGGGTAAGACAACCTTTGCGATGAACTTGTGTGAAAATGCCATGATGGCGGAGGAAAAGCCCGTTTTGGTTTTCAGTCTCGAGATGCCTTCAGAGCAAATTATGATGCGTATGCTGGCATCGTTAAGTCGTGTGGATCAAACCAAAATTCGTACCGCGCAGTTAGATGACGAAGACTGGGCGCGTATTTCCAATACCATGGCGATGCTAAAAGACAAAGACAACTTATTTGTTGATGACTCGTCAGGCCTTACACCTATGGATGTGCGTAGCCGCGCCAGAAAACTTGCCCGGGAACGCGGCGGGATCAGCCTTATTATGGTCGACTATCTCCAGCTGATGCGCGTGCCTGCATTAAGTGATAACCGTACATTGGAAATTGCTGAAATTTCTCGCTCACTGAAAGCGTTGGCCAAAGAGCTGGAGGTGCCTGTGGTGGCACTTTCTCAGTTAAACCGTAGTCTTGAGCAACGAGCAGATAAGCGCCCGGTAAACTCCGACTTGAGGGAATCAGGCTCGATTGAGCAGGATGCCGACTTGATCATGTTTATCTACCGTGACGAGGTCTATCATGAAAACAGTGAAGAAAAAGGCGTTGCCGAAATTATTATCGGAAAACAAAGGAATGGACCAATAGGTACGTCCCGACTCACCTTCCAGGGCCAGTTTTCTCGTTTCGACAATTATGCCGGACCCACCTACACAGACGACTATTAACTAAATTTATTAAAGTTAATCAGGTCGAAGGCCGATTAACTAACCACACATTACCAATCCACCGGATTAGGTAGGGAATAGAAAAGGAGGTTGATTCCACTTCAGACGTTAACTTTGCAAAAATTAGACGTGAAAGAAGTTATTGAGGTTTGGACGCAATATTTCACAACTAACACGGGTAATACGCTATGCGCACTCCCTTAAAGTTAGCCCTTCTTACAGGTGCCGTACTTTCTTTTTCTGCGACAGCAGACCAACCAGTTTATCATCCAATTGGCCCATCGTTGACACAAGGTAAAGTCAGTAGCCAATACGATCTTACATCAATTATGAATAACCCCGCCGCATCGCCGTTGGTTTTCGACGAAAACAAAGATGAACGTTGGCGCGTTGGTGCCTTAGGCCCCTTTGGATTAGGTTACGAGGTCGGCCAGGTAGACGATTTGCTAAACGAGCTGGATGAGTTAATCGATATTTTAGATCGTGAAGATTTAAATGTTGACGACGCGTTAGATGCCAAAGACCGTTTTGAACCATTCTTGGTGGATGCAGAAAATAATGGTTATGTAAAAACATCGACCGCTCTTATGGTGCCGTTACTGCCTATTGTCTATAACCATCCCAGATTAGGCACATTTTCCGTTGAAATATCCTCTCACGGCGAATTAAAAGGGAATGTACTGGCCGATGACATTGATATTCTGGTACTCGATGGTGGTTACGAGCTTAATACCAACGCTTCTATGTATGTTAAGAGCGCTGTTCAGTTGAATGCCTCGCTAGGTTATGCCAATACGATGTGGAAGCGGGATTATGGGCAACTAATAGGCGGATTTAAAGCGAAACTCATTACCATGGAACTCTCCAAAAGTGTGTTGTCTTTCAGTGCACTGGATAGCAGCGACGATTTGGGCGATGTCATCAAAGACGAATATGACAAAGGCTCTCAAAGAAGCACTGAATTCAGTCTTGATTTAGGATTGCTATGGGTGGCTGACAGATACTCTGTCGGTGTGACTGTCACTGATGTTAATGAGCCTGAATTCGAATATGGCGATCTTACCAGCAACTGTGCTGGAGCCAGCGGAGTAGGTATAGACAACTGTTTTTCCGCGCAGGAATTTATTCGTGCCGGGCGCATTAAAGGGCATGAAGTTCACGTAGTAAATAGTCAGGTTACGGTCGAAGGCTCAATGTTTTTCGGCGACAACAAGCAAATCGGCTTGCATGCGTCTGTTGACTTAAACGATAAAAACGACCCCGTGGGCGATCTTTATCAGTGGTCGACAGTGGCACTGAGTTACAACAATGAAAGCTGGCTGTTACCCCAATTCAGAATTGGCTATAGCTATAACAGTGCCGGTTCTGAACTGGCTTATTACAATGTCGGCTTAACCGTATTTAACAATCTGTATATGGATGTACGCTGGTCAGATGAAAGCACTGAAATCGACGGTACATCGCTGCCTCGCTCAGGGTTTATCAACCTGGGTTTCCAAACCCGTTTTTAATTTCCGGAGTGAACCGATGAGATATATTAAGAAGCATTTCTCTTTAGTTGCAGTAGCAGTCCTAACCGGGTTAGTAGGTTGTGGTGGAACTGAGGAACAGGATTCGGCTGCACCCGAACAGCCAATTACCTTTGCCGGCCGTGGTGTTGATGGTTATGTTGCCAATGCTACCGTCTGGATTGATGTTAAACAAAACGATCGTATTGATAATTTCGAGCCTTTTGCATATACCGATGCACAGGGCTTCTACAGCTATAATCCCATTACTGGAGTCGATTATTGCGCACAGGAGTCAGAAGCTTTAAAGAAGTTTTGTCTGTCGACCGGTGCAGATTTGGAAACGTCACGGATTAAATTAAGCGGTGGTGTTGATTTGAATACCGGCGAGAAATTTGAAGGTACGCTTACGTTCGATATCGCAACATCGCAAGCGCTAGCGCGTTTAGAGGGCTTGAAAGCGCTGGGAGCACAGCCGGTTGATGATGATGGCGGCTGGCAAACGCAGGCAGATGAATTTGCCACGCTTATCACGCCGCTGACGACAGCGAAAAGCTACTTATCGACTGATACTCAATTGACTGCCTTGCTTGCCTCCATGGATGTGTCAGTCCCCGGTGGACTAGAAGATGCCGTGCTTCTGCAACAGGATTATATCGCCAACTTAGCTGAAGCAGGCACCTATACAGCGGGTTTGTTTTCTACCGCAATTCAGCTGCAAAAACTGGTCGATGCCATTTCCACCTATTTAAACACAGCAGGTGAACCTCTCGGGTTAGGTGAGGATGGTCTTCCGCAAAGTAGTGCTGACGCCGTGTGGGCTTCAGTGATTTCCTGGGTTGAACAAAATCCCGGTATTAATCTGTCGGAAGGAGTCAATACCATTACGACGAAGGCAGTTGACAACTTTGTTGCACAAGTGACTGCGGCAGGCGCCTCTGAATCATCAGGCGCAATCAGTAAAATAAAAAGTGACGCGCTTGCGAATCAAATAAAAACGAGCAGCGTTGCAACAGTAACGGTTAACAGTGCCTTTTTCGCTGCCGCGTTAAGTAAACAGGATTTGGTCGCTGCGGCAAAAGGTGCAGAAATCTTTTATGCTACCGTTAAAAAACAAAGTGAGGGTGACACCAGCTTGTCTTCTGTAAGCAAAGTCGCTGCCTACCTTAGTAACGATACCAGTTTGATCACTGAGCTTAGCCACAGACAAGCTGACATTGATAATGGCACTTCGTTCAAATCGCTGGATTTACTAACTATAAGTGAAAACTTGCTGAGGTTGGCCGACGAATCAAATGAAATCTCAACAGATCTTAATACGGTAATCGCAAATGCGGAACTTGCAGATCTCGCGAGAAATTCTGACACGCCTTTCTGGCCGGATAAGCGTCTTGATTTTTCAGGTATCGTCGATGATGGTGATAATGCAGAGCTAAAAATATTCTTTCTTGACGATGATGGAAGCGGCACAAATGGCGACCTGGTGATGTGTTTAAGCTATCGCAGTGAGGATCCTAAGGACGATATCGTTGGTCAACGCCTGAAGGGGAGCTGGTCGCTGTTAGATTCCAACAATCCCAATAGCTTATCGTTGCTTGCTGAAGGCTATTCACTGCAAGTGAAAATCATGGGTGAGGTTATGGGCGCCGAGATTAATGAAGAAGTTGGTACACCGCCTCAGTCCGATGCATTTTACGGTAAATATCGCTTTGTATTAGAGGAAGACAGTGAAATCTGGTATTCAGATGAGGTATCAGTCGACCACGACTATGGTCTGCGCCTGATACAAAACGTGCCCGCAGACGATCAGGCGTGTCGCGACATTCTGAGTTTAGATGATGAATAGTTGCTTTGTGAAAAGCTAATGAAAAGGTCCGAAATTCTCGGACCTTTTTTTATGTAATGTCACTATGCTACTTCTTCTCGCGACGTTTCACGGTTTCAGTAACCCGAATATATATACGTCGGTTCTTCTTATGCGCCTCAAGGGTGTTCGAAGAGTCAAGTAACTGCGTTTCACCGAAACCTTTGGCTTGTAACCGCGATTCTTTTATGTCGTATCGCGTTACTAACATCTCTTTAAATGCATTAGCGCGCTTTTCCGAAAGCATCATATTGTAATCTGCATCACCAGGTGCCGAAGCGTGACCTTCTATCAGAACCGAGGTTTTACCATAGCGTTTAATAAACTTCACGAAGTCCTGAACTTGCTGAGAATTCGGATCTTGTATCTCTGCACTATTATTGGCAAATAACACGCGAACGGTGTGGGTGACTTCCTTTTCGGTGAAGATGGTGCAACCATCGTTGTCGACTTTGTCGTTAGCCGGGGTGTCAGCACACTGATCACGATCATCCTTAACACCGTCTTTATCCGCATCACCGATTTCTTTAACAGGACACCCGGTTGCATCCACGGGCGTATTGGGTGGCGTATTGGGGCACTGGTCAGATTGATTAACAATGCCATCATTATCCGAGTCTAACTCACATCCACGCGCATCAACCGCAGCGCCGGCAGGAGTACCAGGGCATTGATCCGTATTGTCATTGACGCCATCGTTATCTGAGTCGGCGATTTTTACCGGAGCAGACTTTGCAGATCCAAACATAAACGCAAAACCAGCTTTTAATCGATAATCATTGGTATTATTCGAGAAGTCGTGAAACAGTCCCGCCTCGGTAATAAAACGAAAGCTGTCAGACACTTTCCAGTGTCGCCCAATACCTACATCTCCAAGGGTAAAATGATCCTGTAAATGTTGTCGTCTCAAGCCCGCGAATAAAAAGGTATCGCCATTTGCGGGAAAGTATAGCGCGTCCGCCCCGAACATTTGGCCTTGGTCCTGAGGAAGGTTCTCAGATTCTCTGTAATCAAGCTTTATGTTGCTGTATTCGAATCGGCCACCCCATTTATTGGCCATGCGAAAGCCATATTCGACCCCGCGTTCACTACCACTTTGATACTCGCCTGATGGAGAGGCTTTGTGCGTGTCCGCATTGTATTTTGTGCCGTAAAAACCAAGCCAGCTATCATAGGCGGGGCCAGGCTGGGTCGATTGTGCGCTTGCACCCGCCACAATAAAGGCAAGGCAGAAAGATGATAAGCGTAATTTTGTGTGCATTTCTACATCCTATTTTTCTTTATTAAGGATTGCGTAGTAAGCACACACTATGCCATTGGTTTTAGTATTAAAGGGCTGTAATCTTGTGGAAGGAGGTTATTTTGTCAGTTGACCCTGGAGAGTCGCAACAACTTTTCTGGGGCCGCCATGGTTGCGATGCTCGCCCAAAACGATCCCCTGCCATGTACCTAACTGTAATGAACCAGCATTGATAGGGAGCGTTAATTCACATCCAAGCAGGCTCGCTTTTATGTGCGCTGGCATATCATCACTTCCCTCAAATGTGTGTTCAAAATAGTGTTCGTTCTCTCGGACATTGGCATTAAACCAACGCTCAAGATCTTTGCGAACCGATGGGTCAGCATTTTCATTTATAGTAAGACTGGCGCTGGTATGTTGCAGGAAAAGGTGGAGTAGACCTACTTCCATATCGCTTATTTTCGGTAATGCCGCAACGATGTCGTCAGTCACCAGATGAAAGCCGCGAGGTTTAGCTGGCAGTGTGATAATGCTGGAGTGCCACATGATTACTTGTTACTTATCGAAGCAAATTTCAAGATGAGCATGACCTTCGTCACACATAAAAGGAAGAATGATTTTTGGGCCATCTACCTGATGACTGATGGAGTGTGACTTTCCTGAAACAACAATCGGGGTGGCCATGCCAAATTCGTAGCCTTTTTCACCTAAATCTCTTTTAGCATTACCGCAGATCATGTTAGTAACTTCGCCTACCATGTCACCTACTTCCGCATCGATCTTGCTGGGGCGTTCACCTACCATGCGTTCCATGATCGTGAGAGCCAATTGTTCATCGAAGGTGATTGACATTGAGCCTTTCACGTCAGGCCCGACCATGCCAATAAGTCCAGATACATCACCTATGGCTACATCACTTTGTTTTCGCTGGGGTTTGCCCGGGGTGAGTGTGGTTTGAGCCATGGTTGACATCACGTTCAGTAAGCCTGAAATAAAGGGATTAACAAAATCAGCTTTCATGAACTGGTTCCTCGTAGCTGGTTGATTCAGCAAGCTGGCAATCTGCACATAGCCCGTGTGCTTCAATAGTTTGTTTGGACACTTTAAAACCGCGACTTGTTGCTTGTTTTTCTAATGTATCCTGAAGCCCCTCGGATTGGATTTCAGCTACGTCGCCACAACTATCGCAGATGAGAAATTGGACTGGGTGCTGGCAGCCAAAATGATGACAGGCCACAAACGCATTAGTGGATTCCAGTCGATGAATAAATCCAAAATCAAGCAGAAAGTCCAGCGCCCGATAAACGGTAGCGGGCTTTGCACTTGACTCCGTCTCCTTCAAGCAGTCAAGTAACTCGTAGGCTCCCATTGGACCATGTTTATCAAGCAGGATTTGATAGACTTTCTCTCGTAACGGAGTAAAGCGGACTCCCCGCTTCTCACAATATGCTCTTGCTTTAGAAATTAGCGTTGCATGTTTCATTGGCTTAAAAACGAATCGGCCTGTTTTATTTTAAGAATAACTTCATGCAGAAGTCAGTGAATTATTGTTTTTGGCTTTCTGATGCATGTGATTAATAAGCTGATCTTCTAATTCGAAGCGAGCTTCAAGTACATTTCCTAAATCAGCCAGCTCACGATCAAAGTTTTTGGCTTGTTCAGCGGAAAGAGCCTCTGCGTAGAGGTCATTGAATCTAAGGGCACTGTCGGTCGTTTCTGCTATTTGTGGGTAAACAGCTCGCTTTAATTTAATCCCTGCTTCGTCATCACTGACCAGCATCTCATAAACCTCAAAGTGACCAGCAGAGAGATAATCCACTAACACACTACAAAAATCACTTACTTCGTTAGCGGCAGGTAGGATAGAAGCACCTGATTGATTCAAGCCTGCCAAATCACAATATTTTATGAGCAGCGCTTGTCGTTCATGCAACCAGTTATCAATCGTTTCTGAACGTCCACCCCAACTGGACTTCGCTTCTTCCAACTTATTTAACATGGTAACCCCGCCCTGTAAGCAATCGCGAAAATTGCACCTGTTATTGCCTTGAGTATAACACCCAGTCTGGCCTAGACCAATTAAACTTATGGTTAATCAATTCGGCTTGGTTAATCGAATAATTCACGTAAACAGTTACTTACAATATTTGGCGAGACGTTTAGCGGCACAACCTGATACGCTGGGTTGTTATTTAACGTACATTTAGCGAATAATTAATTATTAAGACACTTATGTTTTAGGGTTGTTAGATGTTAAAAAAGCTCACAATGCTGCCTTCCCATCGCCGAGCAAAATGGCTTTTGTTTAGTGAAGAAAAATTACTCATTGATCCTGAGACCCAGTCACCCCCCTGTGTTCACTGGGAAAATTTAGCGAACTTACATCATCATCAAGATTCAATTTATCAATTATTACCACTGGTGAATGAAAGTTATAGCGACAAGTATTTTGTCATTGATTTGGGTAAAGAAAATATCCAGTCATTGCCGTTTGAAGCGGCTTCTCTACGCAGCGTACTGATGACATCACCGGATAGTTTTGGTGCCATTTCGCGCGCTTGGCAATACACCCATTTTTACCGCACGCATCGTTTTTGCGGTCAATGTGGCACCGCTACTACCCAAGTTGACTGGGAAGTAGCCATCCAATGTCACCGATGCGGCCATCGCGTGTATCCCAGAGTATCGCCATGCGTAATCATGGCGATCCACAAAGGAGATGAGATACTGTTAGCGAGAGGGGTTCGTCACCGGGATTCAAAAATGTTTTCAACGCTGGCTGGGTTCGTAGAAAGTGGTGAAAGTTTAGAGCAAGCGGTTCATCGAGAAGTTAAGGAAGAAGTGGGGGTGGAAATTAAAAACCTGGCGTATTTCGGTTCTCAAGCCTGGCCCTTTCCCCATTCGTTAATGGTGGGCTTTCTGGCGGAATACGCAAGTGGTGACATTACAATTGATGACAATGAAATTGTCGAAGCCAGGTGGTTTCATCTCAAAGACCTACCTACCACTCCCCCCACATTTTCGATTGCAGGTCAGTTAATTGAAGCAGTTAAAAGCAGGCGATAAAAAACCCTGCATAAAGCAGGGTTTCAAGCAGTTCGACCGGTCCCGTTAACGGGCTTCTTTATATTCGGTACGTATAGTTGTAGCAAACGCTTACTTTTTTTGCAAACTTTTGTATAAAAAATTACCAATTAAATTCCTTTGTCAATCTAACGTATTGTTTTTGTTGGATATCTTATTGCATCATATTTTAAGGCGATATGGGTAATACCAAATCGCTAAAAGTTGCTATAATGCGCGGCTTGCAAAAAAGATTCAAAAAACAGGGGTAAATATGGCTGACAGTTCTGCTGAAAAAACGGGTTCCAAATTAAAAAACGATCGTTATTTACGTGCGCTTTTAAAACAACCTGTTGATGTTACTCCTGTTTGGATGATGCGTCAGGCGGGTCGATATCTGCCTGAATATAAACAAACTCGCTCATTAGCGGGTGACTTTATGTCGTTATGTAAAAATACCGAGCTAGCGACAGAAGTAACGTTGCAGCCATTGCGCCGTTTCCCTTTAGATGCAGCCATCCTGTTTTCAGACATCTTGACAATTCCCGACGCAATGGGGTTAGGGCTTTATTTTGAGACAGGAGAGGGACCTAAGTTTGAACGTCCCCTTACCTCGCGGCAGGAAATTGCGCAATTACCGGTGCCTGATCCTGAGCATGAGTTGCAGTATGTCATGAATGCAGTTCGCTCAATTAGAACAGCGCTTAATGGCGACGTCCCATTAATTGGTTTCTCGGGTAGTCCCTGGACGCTTGCTACCTATATGGTAGAAGGCGGTTCCAGCAAGGCGTTTACCAAAATTAAAAAAATGGCGTTTGCCGATCCCGAGGCACTGCACGCGTTGCTGGATAAACTAGCCGACTCGGTTATTTTATATTTAAACGCACAAATTGCTGCAGGCGCCCAGTCTGTAATGATCTTTGATACGTGGGGTGGTGTTTTATCACCGCGTGATTATCAATTGTTTTCCCTACAATACATGCACAAGATTGTAGATGGTCTGACCCGGGAAAATGATGGACGTAAAGTGCCAGTTACCCTTTTCACAAAAAACGGGGGGATGTGGTTGGAGTCTATTGCAGCAACCGGGTGTGATGCGATTGGACTTGATTGGACGATCAATATTGCCGATGCAAGAAAAAGAGTGGGTGACAAGGTGGCATTACAGGGTAATATGGATCCATCAATTCTCTATGCTCAGCCTGCCAGAATTCAGCAGGAAGTGTCAGATATATTAGCGGGCTTCGGCTATGGTAGTGGACACGTTTTCAATCTTGGGCATGGCATTCATTTAGATGTTCCCCCTGAAAATGCCGGGGTATTTGTGGAAGCGGTTCATCAATTGAGCAAACCCTTCCATCAAGAATAAGAAATTAGCAGGTCAGTAACATGAAAGTTTGGACGTTGATCCCTCTTGTTATATTTATCGCCATCGCAGGTTATCAGTTTGGGTATTACCACGCCAAAATAGATATAAGTGATGCCAAAAAAGCGCTCTTAACCGACAATGAAAGCATTAAGCCGCGTCCCGTTATCGCCGATAACGTTGTGTTAAAGGCTTCAGCGGCAGAAATTCCCGCGAGTACGCAGAAGATTTTAGCGACTAAGAAGTCTCAAGCCAATCAGGTGGCTGACGAGATTGAACAGGTTGATCCTGTGCATAATACGGTGGCTAAACTTGAAGAAGCATCCCGCGATCAAAGTAATCGAGCACAAGCGCTGGATAGGTTTGTCGAAAATTATGACGATAGCGATCTGGATATGGAGATAGCCACTCAGATTACTGACTTTTTCGCATTGCACCCTGATGGTCAGAAAGTGTATTTTCATCATGTCAGGTGCGATACATTGCAATGTCAGCTGGTCGGGCAGTTTGACGGGGATCATGGGCGCTTTGAGGAAATGTTGAACGAAATGAAACAGCAGGATTGGTATTCCTTCGGCGGCACCTCAAGCAATACAAGCAGTGACGATTCAGAAACGCATTTTGTAATTCATCTTACCGATAGAAAGGTCTCTTCCTAGGCTATTCAGGCATCCCGAGGCAAACCTTTCTCAATAACCCGCGTTAGCCGCAATGTTTTTCTTGAGGTCGGAGCCTCGTTAGCTACACTGTTGCGTTTACTTTCTTCTTGTCTTTGAAGTGCCCATTCTATATGGGGTTTAACCAGTGCCGATGCGTGACTGAGCTTTTCCTGTAGTACCGACGTTATCTGTTCATTGTACGCAGCATTGCCCATGGCGACTGCGATATTACGTAACCATTTTTGATAACCGATACGCCGAATGGCTGAGCCTTCAGTGTTTTCTAAAAAGGTTTCTTCGCTCCAGTTAAATAGTTCCGCTAATGGGCGACCATGTAACGTTTCACGGGGATAAAAATCTTGCTCTTCGGTTAACGATGCATAACGATTCCACGGACAAACCAATTGGCAGTCATCGCAGCCATAAATGCGGTTGCCCATCAAGGGACGTAATTTTTCTGGAATAGGTCCATCATGTTCAATCGTTAGGTACGAAATACATTTTCTGGCATCGACCTGATAGGGGGCGACAATTGCGTTGGTGGGGCAAATTGTCATACATGCTGTACAGCTGCCACAACCTTCTTCCACCGGCTCGTCGGTCGGCAGGGGCAAGTTTACAAATAACTCGCCAAGAAAAAACCATGAGCCAGCCTGACGATTAAGTGTGAGTGAGTGCTTACCAGTCCAACCCAATCCCGCTTTCTCAGCAATGGCATGTTCAAGGACAGGAGCAGAATCTACAAAGGGTCTGCTTTCCAAATTACTACATGCGGCAAGGATTTTTTCACTTAGCTTTTTCAATCGTTTACGAATGACTTTGTGATAATCACGACCTAGCGCATATCGACTCACATAGCCAATGTGATCGTTCTTCAAATGGGTGGCGAATGATGCGTCAGGTGGCAGGTAATCCATCCGTACGCTTATGACGCGAACGGTTCCCGGCACTAACTCTGCGGGACGGGCACGTTTCATACCATGACTTTCCATGTACGTCATATCACCGTGATAGCCCTTTTCAAGCCATTCTTTTAAAGCATTTTCATGCCTTGATAAGTCAATATCGCTGATCCCGACTTGCTGAAAACCTAGCGCACAACCCCAAGCCTTGATATCGTTTGCTAATTGGACTAAATCTACTGAATAAATAGTGGACATCTGCTCATGTTAGATAATCAAATCGCTACCAGTTTACCATACAAACTTTATCGGGCCGACCAGGTAAGAGACAACGAACGCAAGGCAGCTGAGAATAGTGGCTGCGACATGTTTGCATTAATGCAACGCGCCGGTGCTTCGGTTTTTCGACAAAGTGAGCGGCTTGTCCCGAACGCAAAGACAATTCTTGTGCTAGTCGGACAAGGGAATAACGCTGGTGACGGCTATATCGCAGCCACCCATTTTAAAAATGCGGGCAAACATGTGGTGTTATGTGCTGTTGAGCCGAAGCGTGAACTGGAAGGTGATGCCGGTCGAGCGCAAGCATACTGGCTTAGTACAGGCGGCAAAATTGAACCGTTTGCCAGCGATTTTTTAACAGATGCAGATTTAGTCATTGATGCATTGCTAGGCACAGGAATCAACAGCACCATCAGGAAGGAGTTTGCATTAATCATCGACGATGTTAATGCTTCCGATGTGCCCGTCATCAGCATCGATGTCCCTTCTGGCTTAGACGCGAATACTGGTCAGTCGCTAGGTCGTTGTGTGCAGGCAGATGTCACGCTGACCCTGGTGGGGATTAAGCTTGGGTTGACAACCGGAGCGGGGAAACAGTCTTGTGGTAAATTGGTCTTTGATGATCTTGGTATTGGTAATGCGTTTAAGGCGCTAGCGCGCTCATCTGCATCCGCGTTAACCATTGAGCAGTTTGATAGCATGAAACCACGAGATATTCATAGCCACAAAGGCTCGTATGGACGACTATTATGTATCGGTGGTAATAAGGGGACGGCGGGAGCGATTCGTTTAAGTAGCGAAGCAGCCTTGCGCAGCGGAGCGGGCATGGTAAGAACTTACGTGCACACCAGTTCAGTGATTCAGGTCAGCGCAGGCAGACCTGAACTTATGGTCACAGACGAAGATCTGGACATAGCTCTGGAATGGTCAACGTGCGTGGTAATAGGCCCGGGGCTGGGTCAGGATGACTGGGCGGAAGAGACGTTTCAATCCGCGTTACGGCATTGCCAACAACATTCCAAACCGTTAGTGATTGATGCCGACGCATTGAATTTGCTCAGCAAGCAAGCCACCGCTTATACCATCTCTGATTGTATTTTAACGCCCCACTCTGGCGAAGCCGCGAGGTTACTCGGGGTCTCCGTGGACGATGTTGAAAACGAACGATTCAATTATGCACGCCAGTGTGCTCAGCGTTATCATGCGCTATGTGTATTAAAAGGTGCCGGCACCATTATTGACAATGAAACGACGACCTGGGTTTGTAGCCATGGTAACCCTGGCTTAGCTACAGCGGGAAGTGGTGATGTACTCAGCGGAATACTGGGCGCGCTTTTGGCGCAAGGAATGTCTACCGAGCTCGCCTGTAAGTACGGGGTCACACTGCACGCTAAAGCTGGTGACGATGTAGCGGAAACCCATGGCCAACGTGGTATGATCGCGAGTGACTTATTTCCAGCTGTTCGCAAGCTACTAAACCAATAATATAATTAAAAACCTGAGCAATATGGTCAAGAACGAATATTCCCTAAGCGTTGTTAATGAGCAGCAAACAAAAATACTCGCTTCCCAACTGGCGGATGCGTGGAAAAAATTAGCATATCCCGCGTTTGTCATTTATCTCAGCGGTGACTTGGGTGCAGGCAAAACCACGTTCAGTCGTTACCTGATTCAACATTTGGGTCACCAGGGTAATGTTAAAAGCCCCACCTATACCCTTGTTGAGCCTTATGATTTAGGTGACAAATGGATATACCACTTTGATCTGTATCGCTTAGCGGATCCAGAAGAACTGGAGTTTATGGGAATAAGGGATTACTTTACTGATCGCGCGTTGTGTATTGTTGAATGGCCCCAACGAGGAAGTGGATGCTTGGCATCCGCGGACATTACCATTAATATAGAAGTGCAAGGTGATAAGCGGGACTTTGCCCTAACTGCGATAAGTGATGTGGGTAAAAAGTTGCTTTACCAATTAGATAACGGCACGTAGAGGCTGGATTAGATATAATAAAGAGTTTAAGTTAAGGGCGAAGTATGTGGCGCGGCTATTTTTTAGGGTTGTTTCTCTGGGCACTGGCCCCGACGATAGCAGCAGCACCGAATTCTATTCAAGCAATTCGCGTATCGCAAGAATCGGGTCAGACTCGCCTTGTCTTTGACCTGAAAAGTGCGCCTGAATACACCTATTTTAGTTTGACCAATCCATATCGACTGGTGCTGGATTTAGCCGGTACAAGTGACGATGCCAATCTGGCCACAGAGGATGAGTTGGGCTCGCTGGTCAAACGGATCCGTTACTCTACTCCCAAGAACAATCAGTCAGCACGACTTGTTATCGATTTGGCCCGAAAAGCGGAGCCCACTATTTTTCCCATCACCCCCTCGAATGGCTATGGCCACCGTTTGGTGATTGATCTGGCAGATACTGACGCTCCGCCCGCGAGCGTACTCATTGACAGTACCAATAACCAACGTGATAAAGACATTCTGATAGCCATTGACGCCGGGCATGGGGGAAACGATCCTGGTTCAATTGGGCCGGCCGGCACCTATGAAAAAAATATCACCTTAAGCATATCCAAGCGGCTTGAAGACATCGTCAATGCTGAACCTGGTATGCGTGCGATTCAGATACGTGATGGTGATTTTTACATTTACCCGACTAAACGGCCTGAAATAGCCCGCCGCAACAAAGCTGACTTGTTGGTATCTATTCACGCCGATGCGTTTAGAACGCCACAGCCCAGAGGTGGCTCAGTTTGGGTATTATCCATGGGGAGGGCTGATACCGAGCTTGGCCGATGGATGGAGAAAACAGAGCGTCACTCAGAGCTATTAGGGGGCGCAGCAGAAGTCATCACAGACAAAGCCTCAGAGCGATATTTGGCAGAAACGATTTTGGGCCTTTCTATGGATCACTCAATGGCGTCCAGTTACGATTTGAGTGAAAAAGTTATTTCGGAACTGCGAAAAGTGACGCAAATGCACAAGCGTCGTCCGCAGTCAGCCAGCCTCGCAGTATTAACGTCACCCGACATCCCCTCTATTTTGGTTGAGGTCGGCTTTATTTCAAACCCTCAGGAAGAGAAAAATTTAAACTGGGCCGATCATCGTCAGCGTCTGGCCCAATCTGTCTTTAACGCGATAAAACAGTATTTCCTTCAAGTGCCTCCAGATGGTACGCTTTGGGCATCATGGAGAGAAAAAAATCGCACTCACAAAGTGCGTAGCGGTGAGTCACTCTCATTGCTTGCGCAGCGATATAATGTGAAAGTCAGTAGCATTAAAGAAGCGAATAATTTACGTACCGATATGGTCAGAATTGGCCAGGTACTTACCATCCCTAGCACTTAATATAAACTCAACGGATATAGCGTTGCCTATTAAACTTCTTCCTCCTCAACTTGCTAACCAGATTGCCGCTGGTGAAGTGGTTGAACGCCCCGCCTCGGTAGTTAAAGAGCTGGTAGAGAACAGTATTGACGCAGGTTCATCTCACATCGAGATCGACATTGAAAAAGGCGGGCATAAGCGGATAAAGATACGCGATGACGGTAAGGGAATTGTACATGATGAACTTGAACTCGCACTGAGTCGTCATGCAACCAGCAAAATTCAAACCTTAGATGACTTAGAACAAATACTATCGCTTGGTTTTCGTGGTGAAGCGCTTGCAAGTATAAGTTCAGTAAGCCGGCTTACGCTAACTTCTAAGCCAGCTCAGCAAGAACAAGCGTGGCAAGCGCATTGTCAGGGGCGTGAAATGGCAGTGAAATTAAACCCTGTCGCCCATCCCAATGGCACTACCATTGATGTTGCCGATTTGTTTTACAACACGCCTGCCCGTCGTAAATTCATGCGCACCGAAAAAACAGAATTTCAGCATATTGACGACATCATTCGGCGTATAGCGCTCAGTCACTATGAGATTGGCTTTACATTACGACATAACGGTAAGACAGTGCGCAGGTTCGTTGCCCGTCGCGAAGAGGATAGAAGCAAGCGCATTGCCGACGTTGTTGGGCAGAAGTTCGTCAGCAACAGCATCTATTTAACCACAGATTATGACGATATCAGAATTGAGGCATGGTTAGGCAGTCTAAACGAAGTACGGAGTAGTAATGATTGTCAGTTTTCATTTGTTAACGGAAGGGGGATGCGCGATAAGTTAATCTTACACGCCCTCAGGCAGGCATATGAGATGACCTGGGGAATCGCAGAGCAGCCAGCTTTCGTCGTGTTTTTAACTTTACCCGCCCGGGACGTAGACGTGAATGTGCATCCTGCCAAGCATGAAGTGCGTTTTCAGCAGGCACGACTGATCCATGATTTTATTGTGCAAGCCGTCAGCCAGGCGCTGAACGCTAATGATTCGAGCGCTGAAAACGACTATCTGCATCAGCCTAAGCATGACTATATTCAACCCCTTACATCTATTGTGCAGGAGAGCGCTCCGGCTCGATCAACGTCGTCCAGTTATCCTGATATGGCCAACGGCACCGCGGTAAGACACGCAGCTTCATCCACTTCACGCCGCTCAGCGAATTATAATTCTGCATTTACCGCTTTGATGACGCCCGCATCAGAAGCCGCTGCAAGTGAAGGGCGGCAACTTAATTCGCTAACGATTTCAGATGAATATCGTCTTTTTGTACTAGACGATAAGGCCCATTTGCTTTCCAGTAATACCGTGCTGGCAAAATCAATTGTTGAACAAGTCAGCACGGCTACCACTTCACAGCCGTTACTGATGCCTGTCGCTCTTGACAGCCAATCTGCTCAGCTCAAACAACTTGATTTATTGGGACAAGCCCATTTTAAAATTGATCAGGTCGCAGGAAAAGTCAGGTTGCAACAGGTTCCAGCTGGCTGTAGACACCTTCCCTGGATTGTGCTGTTTCCGCTGGTGCTGGCAAATGAACCAACCAGCGTTGAGGACATGCTCGCTGAAGCGGTGTGGGCCAGTAACGATTGGGATGAATCTCATTATCAGCAGGGTTGGACCTGGTTTCTGGGGTTATCAAAAGAACAACAACAACAAATTGTTGTGAACGATGCGCGCTGCATTTCCACCGCTGAACTTGTTGCAGCCTGGGAAGTCAATTCGTGAACGCTATGAAACAACCTCTTCCCGTCGTGGCGATCATGGGACCCACAGCGTCCGGCAAGACAGACTTAGCATTAGCGCTGGCGGATCATATTGCCGTTGAGATTATTAGTGTCGATTCGGCATTAGTTTTCAGGGGAATGGATATTGGGACCGCAAAACCCTCCGATAAAGAGCGCAGCATATGCCCACACCATCTTATCGATATATTGGATCCTAGCGAAAGCTATTCTGTTTCGCAGTTTTGCAGCGACGCAAACCAACTAATTACTCAAATTCATCAACGCGGAAATATTCCCATTTTGGCAGGTGGTACGATGATGTACTTTAATGCCTTGATAAATGGAATTTCGCCCTTACCTAAGTCCGACGAAGCAATTCGCAGGGCCATTTGCGAGGAAGCAAATGAGTCTGGGTGGAGTGCGATGCATGCGCAATTGCAACAGGTCGATCCAATTAGTGCAAAGCGTATTCATCCTAATGATCCACAACGTTTGACCAGAGCGCTTGAAGTTTTTCGTAGTTCAGGCAAACCACTGACTTACTGGCAGCAGCAAGAAGTGACGAAAACGCCTTTTGAAATTACGCAATTCGCCATAGCGCCGCAGGACAGAGCTGTACTGCACATGCGCATCGAACAAAGATTTAAGCAAATGCTTGAAGCTGGGTTTGTTGATGAAGTAAAAAAACTGTACCAGCGAGGTGATCTACATATTGATTTACCTGCTATACGATCAGTAGGCTATAGACAGGTTTGGCAGTATCTTAGTCAAGCCCTTAGTTACGAAGAAATGCAAGAACGAGGTATTATAGCCACAAGACAATTAGCCAAACGTCAGCTAACATGGCTACGCGGCTGGAATGACATTGAGTGGCTTGAAACTTTTGCAAACAATAATCAGGCTAAAATTTTAGCAAAAATCACTCGTTAAGCTGCAGGTTTGTGATATAAATTAATATGACGCGTTGAAAACAGATGTTTTCATTGAAATAATAAAAATTAAGGAATACAGATGGCAAAAGGGCAATCGTTACAAGACCCATTTCTGAATGCGTTACGAAAAGAGCGTATTCCAGTTTCCATTTATTTGGTCAACGGTATCAAGCTGCAAGGTCAGGTTGAGTCTTTCGATCAATTCGTTATTTTGCTTAAAAACACAGTCAGTCAGATGGTGTATAAGCATGCCATTTCAACAGTTGTTCCCTCAAGAGCAATTCAAATGCCTTCACAAGGAGATTCCGATAATAACAAAGGCGAATAATTTAGAAGGATGCAAGCTTGTTTGACCGTTATCAGGCCGGTGAGCAGGCTGTACTTGTTCATGTCCATTTTGCTGATGAGAATTCTAAAGAAGATCTTGCTGAACTCGAACTTTTAGTTGCTTCCGCAGGAGTCGAAGCGGTAGATGTACTTACGACGTCGCGTCAGGCTCCACACGCTAAGTATTTTGTAGGTTCAGGCAAAGCTGAGGAAATTGCTTCAGCAGTGAAAGCGCATGATGCCAATGTAGTCATCTTTAATCATGCTCTTTCTCCCTCTCAGGAACGAAACCTCGAAACCCTATGCCAATGCCGGGTGCTTGACCGCACCGGGCTAATCTTGGATATATTTGCCCAACGTGCGCGAACACACGAGGGTAAGTTACAAGTTGAGTTGGCACAGTTAAGACATATTTCTACCCGACTTATACGCGGCTGGACCCACCTTGAACGTCAAAAGGGCGGGATCGGTCTTCGTGGCCCTGGTGAAACTCAGCTGGAAACCGACCGTCGCTTATTAAGAGGGCGAATTAAAGCCATTTTACGGCGATTGGAAAAGGTACAGAAACAACGAGAACAGGGGCGCCGGTCGCGTAAGCGCGCTGAAATCCCGACCGTGTCTCTTGTTGGCTATACTAATGCGGGTAAATCGACGTTGTTTAATCGCATCACCGATTCGCACGTATATGCTGCCGATCAGCTTTTTGCGACGCTTGATCCTACGCTGCGAAAAATTGAATTAAAAGATGTGGGGCCGGCTATTTTGGCTGATACGGTTGGGTTTATCCGACATCTCCCCCATGATCTGGTGGCCGCGTTCAAGGCAACGTTACAAGAAACCCAGGAGGCAGACTTGCTGCTGCACGTTGTGGACGTCAGTGAAGCGAATCATCGTGAAACGATGGATGAGGTAAATGCAGTCCTGGATGAAATTGAAGCAGATGAGATACAGCAACTGATAATCTGTAACAAGATTGATAATATGGACGGCGTGACTGCGCGTATTGACCGCGATGATGAAAATGTCCCTATTCGCGTATGGATGTCAGCAAAATCGGGCGAAGGCGTCGAGTTGCTTTATCAGGCTTTGTCAGAGTGTTTGGGTCGTAGTATGGTTAACTATACATTGCGTATCCCGCCGGCCCAGAGCCAGTTGCGGGGGGTGCTCTACGAATTAAACTGTATTGACAGTGAAGCGTATGACGCAACCGGAGACTGGATTGTAGATGTTCGCATGCCATCGGTTGACTGGGATAGATTGGAAAAAAGGCTGGATAAGGGAATCTCTTCTTTTGTCGTACAGCATTAAGCGCTAAACTCTTTAGTGCTCTAACGAAAAGAATTTTAATTAAAACCACTTACGGAGTAATAGCATGGCTTGGAATGAGCCGGGTGGCAAAAATAATGACCCGTGGAAAAATCGCGGTGGCCGAGATCAAGGTCCACCGGATTTGGATGATGTATTCAAAAATTTATTTGGCAAGTTTGGAAAGTCGGGCGGCGGCAAAGGCGGTTCAGGCTCCAACATGGGGAAGTTTGGGATTGGCCTAATCGTTGGCCTGTTGGTGGTTATTTGGTTTGTGAGTGGGTTTTACACTATCCGTGAAGCGGAGCGAGGTGTAGTGCTGCGATTCGGCCAATATTACAAACAGGTAGAACCCGGTCTGAGATGGAAGCCTACATTTGTCGATCAGGTGATTCCAGTGGATGTGCAGTCCATCCGTGATCAGGCCTCTTCAGGTTCAATGCTCACTGAAGATGAAAATGTCGTTCGCGTGCAGATGGAAATGCAATACCGTGTCGTCGACCCTTATCGCTGGACTTTTGCTGTCACGAGTCCAGAGATGAGTTTGAGTCAGGCACTGGATAGCGCAATTCGTTATGTTGTCGGGCACTCGGCTATGGATGACGTATTAACTGACGGTCGTGAAGTAACTCGCCAGCGCGTGTGGGAAGAGTTGCAATCTATCCTTGAGCCGTACAACTTAGGCGTGGCTATTCTGGATATGAACTTCAAGGATGCCAGACCACCCGAAGAAGTAAAAGATGCATTTGATGACGCCATCGCAGCGCAGGAGGATGAACAACGTTTTATTCGTGAAGCGGAAGCGTATGCGCGTGAAATTGAACCCCGTGCACGTGGTCAGGTTAACCGCATGAATGAAGAGGCACAAGCGTATAAAGAACGTGTAATCCTTGAAGCCCAGGGTGAAGTTGCTCGTTTTGCGGAATTACTGCCACAATACGAAAAAGCACCGCAAGTGACGCGCGATAGGATTTATATTGAAACCATGGAAGAGGTTTATAGTAAAACCAGTAAAATCCTGGTGGACGACACCGATGGCAACAGCATGATGTATTTGCCGTTAGATAAGATCATGGAACGTCAATCTTCTGCCTCGCCGGCACGCTCACGCAATTCGTTGCAAGGTTTGCAAAACCAGAGCACGGTGGAGCGAGATCGACCAACTCAGGATGAATCAGGATTAAGAGAAAGCCGATTCAGAAATGGAAGGGAGTAAACAGCCATGAAAAATTTATTAATTGTCGTTCTCATTGTGCTTGGTGTGTTGGCTTCCGGTTCATTGTTTGTCGTTAAAGAGGGTGAACGTGCAATCGTGATCCAATTCGGTAAAGTTGACCGCGATGACGCAACGGGCGAAACCAAAGTCTTTGAGCCAGGGTTACATTTTAAAATACCTTTGATTGATACAGTTAAGCATTTGGATGCGCGTATTCAAACGTTGGATGATGCCCCGGATCGCTTTGTTACATCTGAGAAGAAAGACTTGATCGTCGACTCTTATGTAAAGTGGAAAATTGAAGATTTTGCCCGGTATTATCTGTCTACAGGAGCGAATAAGCTGCAAGCTGAAGCGCTGTTGAAGCAGAAAGTGAATAACGGATTGCGTTCTGAGTTTGGTGCCAGGACAATCGCCCAGATTGTCTCTGGTGAACGTTCAGCATTAATGGATCAAGCCATGGAGCAAGCTGCTTCTTCGTCTGACGAACTTGGTATCGCAATTGTAGATGTGCGGGTAAAACAAATTAACTTGCCTACGGAAGTCAGTAATTCGATATTTCAACGCATGCGCGCTGAACGAGCGGGTGTCGCCAGAGAACACCGTTCAGAAGGGCAAGAGCAGGCAGAGGTTATTCGAGCTGATATCGATGCTAAAGTGACTGTTATGTTGGCAGATGCAGAGCGTAACGCGAGACAGGTTCGCGGTGAAGGTGATGCCCTTGCTGCTCAAATCTACGCTGACACATACTCTAAAAACCCAGAGTTTTATAGCTTTTTACGGAGTATGGATGCTTATCGAAGTAGCTTTAACAGTAAGCAGGATGTGTTGGTGGTCGAACCTGACAACGATTTCTTCCAGTACATGAACGGGAAGAAAGGCAAGAATTAGCGTCTAAAAATAAAAAGCCGGTGATGTGATCATCGGCTTTTTTCTTATCCAGAATCTTTGCAAACAAATTACCACTCCCCTTCTAAAACTAAATATTATTTAACCCTGAGTTGGTCCTGTTCACTGCAGTAATCTATTTGTCAGTGTAGCTTTACTCTCTGTATTTTAAGCTTATTTTAACTTACCCTTGTCCATTCTAACTACTTCATTAACTTTTGCTGATAAGACGCATATATCTTGGTAGAATACGGGTAATAATAAGCCACAAAAATAAGTGGTATATTTAGTCTGCATAATCCGATCAATGAAAATTATAAACGGACATAACGACAGCAGACTTGTAAATTCAACAATTAAGTGTAGATGCACGTAACGTCAGAGGATCTATAGTGGTATCCCCAAATTCAAATAGCCAGGCGTCGACTAATGATACACAGTCGACAGGATGGTTTTCTCGATTTCTCGCAACAGTAGAGTGGTTAGGTAACCTACTACCTCACCCTGTGACGCTGTTTGCCTTACTTTCTGTTTTTATCGTAATTTTAAGCGGTATATTAGGCTACTTTGATGTAGCTGTTGCTGATCCCCGCCCATTGGATGCAACAGGCCGTGATCCAGATGGAATGATTGAAGTTATTTCACTGATGAGCGCCGAAGGATTACAGCGCATAGTAACGGGATTGGTTACCAATTTTACCGGGTTCGCTCCTTTAGGTACGGTACTGGTCGCCCTGCTTGGTGTTTCTGTTGCCGAACATTCCGGCTTGCTTTCAACGGCATTGCGTTCTTTAGTGATGAATGCCTCACAGCGCGCCGTTACGTTTTCCATTGTCTTCGCAGGTATCATCTCCAACACGGCGTCCGAGCTCGGCTACGTTGTGTTAATTCCACTTGCTGCAATGATTTTCCATTCTCTGGGCCGTCACCCGCTGGCCGGACTTGCTGCCGCGTTTGCCGGTGTTTCGGCCGGCTACAGCGCAAATTTGTTGTTGGGAACCGTGGATCCGCTGCTTTCCGGCATTACCGAAGCCGCGGCACATATGATCGAGCCCGGCTATTCCGTTGGACCGGAAGTAAACTGGTATTTTATGTTTATCAGTACTTTTCTGGTGGCCGTGATGGGCGCATTAGTAACAGAGAAAATCGTCGAGCCCCGGTTAGGTAAATTTGACGAAAAAGATGCCTCGGTTCATTTGGAAAAACAGAGCATGGATCCCCCTAGTGCGCAGGAAAAACGAGCGCTTAAATGGGCAGGCCTATCCTTCGCTGTTATGTGTGGTTTGTTGGCGCTTACTATCGTTCCTGAGTGGGGTGTGTTGAGACACCCTGAAACTAACGAAGTGGCAGGCTCCCCGTTTCTGAAAGGTATTGTTGCGTTTATTTTTATTACCTTTGCGGTTCCCGGATTTGTTTATGGCCGTGTAGCTGGAACAATGAAAAACGACAGGGATATCATCGATGCGATGTCTAAAAGCATGGGCGCGATGGGTCTTTATATCACCCTGGTATTCTTTGCAGCCCAGTTTGTGGCATTTTTCAAATGGACCAATCTTGGCACCGTGTTAGCGGTTAAAGGTGCGGCATTGTTACAGGCCATGGGACTGGATGGCCCGGAAGTGTTTATTTTATTCATCGTGATGTGTGGCATCGTAAACCTTTCATTGGGTAGCGCCTCAGCGCAATGGGCGGTTACTGCACCCATCTTTGTACCAATGCTGATGTTAATCGGCTTTGCACCCGAAGTCATTCAGGCAGCGTATCGAATTGGTGATTCTGTGACTAACGTCATATCACCGATGATGAGTTACTTTGGTTTAATTTTGGCAATGGCAGCGCGCTATCAGAAAAATATCGGTATGGGTACCCTCATCGCCACTATGCTGCCTTATTCGTTAATATTTATGTTAGGTTGGTCGTTGCTGTTTTACGCTTGGGTATTCCTTTTGGGCATGCCGGTTGGGCCAGGCGCCGCAACTTACTATCAACCATAAGCTTGGAATTTAGAAGGGTGTGAACTAGATGAAATATATCAATTCAACCGGTTTTACTCATACGCAGAGCGATAAAATTGGTGTGTTGATAACGAATTTAGGCACACCCGATGCTCCCACTCCTAAAGCACTGAAACGCTATCTAAAAGAGTTTCTTGCCGATCCCCGCGTGGTGGAAGTGCCCCGTCTTATCTGGTGGATGGTATTAAACGGAGTGATCTTAAACATTCGCCCAAGGCGCTCCGCAAAAGCCTACAGTACCGTCTGGACTGAGCAAGGGTCTCCCTTACTCACAATTACCCAGCAACAAACCAGGCAAATCGAAACGAGACTGGCAGAAAAGTTTGGCGAGGATATCATCGTTGATTTTGCTATGCGTTATGGCAATCCTTCTATTAATGAAGTCACCAGCAGGCTCCTTGATCAAGGTGTACGCAAGCTGGTGGTGCTGCCACTATACCCGCAGTATTGCGCCTCAACGACCGGCTCTACATTTGACGCGATTGCTAATGTGTTTACCCGGCGACGCTGGCTACCGGAATTACGTTTTGTCAATTCATACCATGATAATCAGGATTATATACTTGCGTTAGCGCATAGCATAAAAGAACATTGGCAATCCCATCCCAGGGCAGACAAACTTATTTTTTCATACCACGGGATCCCGAAACGATACTTGCTAAATGGTGATCCTTATTTTTGCCATTGTCATAAAACCTCCAGACTGCTCGCCAATGCGTTAGGCTTAACACAAAGTGAATATGAAACGACCTTTCAATCTCGATTCGGTCGCGAAGAATGGCTTCAACCCTACACGGATTTTCGCCTTAAAGCCCTACCCGGTGAAGGCATAAAATCTGTGCAGGTGATATGCCCGGGCTTTTCCGCTGATTGTCTGGAAACCCTTGAAGAAATAGCGGTAGAAAATCGTGATTATTTTCTGGAGTCGGGGGGAGAGCGTTACGAATACATTCCAGCTTTAAACGACCAACCGGTGCATATTGAAGCGTTGACCAAATTAATTGAGCAAAATGTGCATGGGTGGCGTATGGATAACGATATTCCCCAGCGAAGTCAGTTAGCCACACAGCATGGAGCATCAGATTGATGGATACGCCTTCACAAACAAGAGCGCCGCATGAACTACTTGAAGCACAAAAGATGGCGAACGTATTAGATACGGCGATTAAAGTGCCTTTTATTCCGTTTAAGTTTGGACTGGATTCCATCGTAGGATTAATTCCAGGTATTGGTGATGCGGTAATGTTGGCCGCAGCCATGCGAATTGTTTGGTTAGGTAAAAAAATGGGGATGCCTAAACCCCTTATTAAAAAAATGGTGCGAAATTCCTTCATCGACTTTGGTATCGGATTTATTCCCTTCGTCGGTGACTTGGTTGACTTCTTTTATAAAGCAAATCGTGCCAATGTTAAGTTAATGGAAAGATGGTGGCTGCAGGAAAATAAAGCCCAACTTGATGCCGCTACCCGCAAAACACTCGAATCCTGGAAAGAAAAATCGTCCTAAGTTTTCCCTTTCCAATTGCCCGCTAGATTTTTTAATCGATCTTATCTGTGCTGCTCTCGGTACTTATTGTTACTTTAGGTAAATCACCTGAGCAATAAAAAGGAGAGCACAACTGAATGAAAGCCTCTGATCTTTTTATCAAAGCGCTGGAAGCTGAAGGTGTTGAATACATCTTTGGTATTCCTGGAGAAGAAAATCTCGATCTATTAGAGTCTATCCGAATCTCTTCAATTAAGCTGATCCTGACCCGCCATGAACAGGGCGCTGGCTTTATGGCTGCCACTTACGGCCGGCTTACTGGCAAAGTGGGCGTCTGTTTGTCGACGCTCGGTCCGGGTGCCACCAACTTAGTGACTCCGGCTGCTTATGCGCAGCTTGGTGCCATGCCCATGTTGATGATTACCGGTCAAAAGCCAATTAAAACCAGCAAACAAGGACGCTTTCAGGTTATTGACGCGATTGACATGATGCGACCCATTACTAAATACACGACGCAGGTAGTCAGTGGTGACCGGATCCCTTCCATCGTTCGTGAAGCCTTTAGAATTGCGCATGAAGAGCGTCCCGGAGCGGTTCATATTGAATTGCCAGAAGACATTGCCGAAGAAAACACCTCTGCGCCATTATTGTCGCCCAGTTATGCGCGCCGCCCTATTGCAGAATACAAAGCAATTAATCAGGCAGTGGACATGATTGAGAAGGCGAATTCACCGTTAATCTTGATTGGTGCTGGGGCCAACCGTAAGCTGACCGCGAAAATGTTACGGGAATTTGTTGATAAAACCGGCATTCCGTTTGTAACTACGCAAATGGGGAAAGGGGTCTTAAACGAAGAAGACGCGTTATTTGCAGGTAATACGGCACTTTCTGACGGCGATTTTGTTCATCGCGCCATCAATCGGGCAGATCTGATCATCAACGTCGGTCATGATGTCGTGGAAAAGCCACCTTTCTTTATGCATAACAACGGTATGAAGGTTATCCACATTAATTTCGACTCAGCCGCCGTTGATCCGGTGTACTTCCCCCAGTTAGAAGTCGTCGGCGACATTGCCAATAGTATTTGGCAAATTAAAGAACGAATTGAGCCTCAAAAGAATTGGAAACTGGATTTCTACAAAGATGTACATGAAGCATACGTCCGGCATCGCAATGAAGCAGAAAATGACGATCGATTCCCGGTATTACCGGAACGGTTTGTTCGTGATGTCCGCGCAGTGATGCCCAAAGAAGGGATTGTTACGTTAGATAATGGCGTATACAAAATCTGGTTCGCCCGCAATTATCCAGCCTACCAGCCAAACACGCTGCTGCTTGATAATGCGTTGGCATCAATGGGTGCTGGCCTGCCTTCGGCTATCGCGGCAAAGTTAGTTAATCCAGACGTCCCTGTATTAAGTGTCTGCGGAGACGGTGGCTTTATGATGAACAGTCAGGAACTGGAAACCGCAGTGCGACTCAAACTGGATTTGGTGGTCATTATATTGCGTGATGATGCGTATGGCATGATCAAATGGAAGCAGGCCAATATGGAATTTGGCAATTTTGGGTTAGATTATGATAATCCCGACTTTGTTCAGTATGCCAATGCCTACGGTGCCAAAGGCTGGAGAATTGAGTCTACGGCGTCATTACGCGAGCGAATTCAACATTGTCTGAATACTTCGGGTGTGCATGTAATTGATTGTCCAGTAGATTACAGCATGAATGATGAAACGCTTAATAAGACTATTCGCGAAATTAGCAGCCAGCTATAAGGAGTGATAATGAAGGACAACTATCCTTTTTACCTTGCAAACGAAGCGGTGTTTGCGAATCAGGACTTAGAAGTTACCAATAAATATACCGGCGAAGTGGCCACTCGTGTTGCTAAGGCCAACGCAGACGATATCGATAAAGCCATTGCCGCTGCTGAAAAGGCGCAACCGGCGATGACAGCGATGTCTCCATATGAACGACAGGCGGTGTTAGATCATTGCGTTAAGCGGTTTAAAGAACGCGAAGACGAACTGGCCAAAGCCCTGTGTATCGAAGCCGGCAAACCCATTAAAGATGCGAAAGGTGAGGTCACACGGTTAATTGATACCTTTAGAATCGCGTCTGAAGAGTCGGTACGTATTAACGGAGAAGTCATTAACCTGGAAATTTCGGCGCGGGCGAAAGGGTATCAAGGGATGACCAAGAAAGTACCCATTGGCCCTTGTTCATTTATTTCGCCCTTTAACTTCCCGCTGAATCTGGCCGCGCACAAAGTGGCCCCCGCGATTGCGGCCGGGTGTACGTTCGTATTAAAACCGGCTTCGCGTACGCCAATTGGCGCATTAATTATCGGTGAGATCCTGGCAGAAACAGACTTACCCAAAGGGGCCTTTTCAATCTTACCCTGCAGCCGCGATGGCGCTGATTTATTTACCACAGACGAGCGATTAAAATTGCTTAGTTTTACTGGTTCGCCGGATGTGGGCTGGGATCTCAAGGCGAAAGCAGGCAAAAAACCCGTTATTCTGGAACTGGGTGGGAATGCGGCCTGCATTGTTGATGAAGATGCGGATCTCACCGATGCCATAGAACGGTTGATAGTTGGTGCTTACTATCAATCTGGACAAAGCTGCATTGGAGTTCAACGAATTCTTATTCACAGCTCGTTGTATGATGAGTTTAAGCAGCGATTTGTTGATAAGGTGAAACAGTTAAAATCCGGCGACCCGTCTGATGAAAACACCTTTATTGGCCCGATGATTTCCGAGTCTGAAGCGGAGCGTTTGGACGGCTGGATCCAGGCAGCCAAAGCGCAGGGGGCCGATATTCTGTGTGGTGGTCAACGCAAGGGCGCGATGTTAGAAGCTACCGTCTTGGAAAATGTGCCCAAAGATGCTGACGTCAGTGCAGAGGAGGCGTTTGGCCCAGTCGCAGTACTTTATCCGTTTGATGACTTTGATGCTGCGCTGGAAGAGATTAATAACAGTCGCTATGGCTTGCAGGCAGGCATTTTTACCCGTGATTTATACAAAGCGAATCGGGCCTGGGACAAGCTTGAAGTGGGTGGCGTGGTAATTGGTGATGTTCCAAGCTGGCGAGTCGATAACATGCCTTACGGTGGGGTGAAAGACTCCGGACTGGGGCGAGAAGGCATTCGCTATGCCATTGAGGATATGACCGAAACTCGCTTGTTGGTGATCCGTACCCCTCAGTAGCACTATACGGAAAATTGCTCAAGGTACGCTAACGGAATAATCTCCAGCGCCTTTTCATGTGTGGCCTCCAGATTGACTTTGGGGGCTACGCCTGCTTCATAAGCATGCAACCAGCGGATAGCACAAAGGCACCAGCGGTCTCCCGCTTTAAGCCCGGGAAACTGCATTTCAGGGCGCGGTGTGATCAGGTCATTGCCCTGAGTTAAGGAATACTCTAAAAACGAATTATCAACGATAGCGCAAACACTATGATTGCCAATATCATCCTGTGGCACATAACAAAATCCTTCACGGGTATAACCAGAATTGCCACAACATAACTTAAGCGGTGTGCCGAGAACGTTTTTTGCGTTTGCCATCGTTGCCTGTCATTCCATTTCATTTCTTTTAGTGTGACAGCATACTATGTTTTTGCCAGCCGAATACGCTATCTTGTTAGAACATTATCAATATAGAAGGATTTGCAATGAAATTGTATCAAACGCAAAAGGCGCCTAATCCGCGTCGAGTTCGCATGTTTATGGCAGAAAAATCCATTGAAGCTGAAATGGTTGAACTGGATTTACAAAAAGGGGAAAACCTGACGGCTGAAATGCGGGCGAAAAATCCGTTGGGCAAGGTTCCCATACTGGAACTCGATGATGGCACCTGTATCAGTGAGTGCGCGGCGATCTTTACGTATCTGGAAGCCGAATTTCCTGAGCCTCCGCTGATGGGAACAAGTGCGGTAGAAAAGGCGCAAATTGTGATGTGGGAGCATCAGGTTGAGTTAGCACTCATGTTACAAATAGGGATGTGCTTTCAACATACCACAGGCTATTTTAAAGACCGTATGACGCCGGTACCCGAATATGGCAAAGAAGCGGGAAAGATAGCACTTCAATATATGAAACTGCTTGATCGCCGCCTGGCTGAAACCCCTTTCATCGCAGGTAATACTTTTTCTGCGGCGGATATAACCGCGCTTTGTGCAATTGATTTTGGGCGCGTGGTCGACATACGGATTTCAGATGAGCTTGCTAACCTTAAACGCTGGCATAGTGAGGTAAGCCGTCGGGAAAGCGCGAAGGCGTAGGGTTGTGGGGAAAACTCGACTACTTTCATTTATCCTGTGCTGCATGGCGGTTTGAGCGTTTGTCCCACAGAGTGAAGGTGGTCATGAGCGGATTGTGATCCGATGTCGACACCTGTTTAGTGTCACTTTTTACCTGAGCGCCTCCTCTTAGCCAAATATGATCGAGCGCCAACCCGAATACTTTCACCCGTTTATCTTGCTTAAAGTTAATCGCCTGCATGCCCGTCTTAGCCATGATGTGCGTCACGGCATCAAGTCGGTCTTCACTCCATGTATTAAAATCACCCGCTACAATTGCCGGACCATGCACAGACTCAAGTAAACGGCTGATCTGGGCGAGTTGCTGCTTAAAATCATCCAGCCCAAAACTAAAATTTACCGCGTGTAAATTAATAACCAGCAAACCCGTCTGTTGTTCCGGGATAGAGAAAAAAGCCACGCCAGTGGCTTTAGGGCTTCTTAACCACGGCTCCAACGCCTGCAAACGGCAAACAATGTCAGGTGGCACCTTACTCAATAGCAGCAATCCACTTCGGTAAGTGTCTGTTTGATAGCCCGGCGCAAAAGACCAGTACGCCTGTTGCGATATCGCTAAACGCATTGCATTACTCAGCAAAGCTTCCTGAAGCAGTATCAGTTGTCGCCCTTTCGCTAATTTATTGAGATCTTGCAGCCAGCCGGGGTGGCTACCTTTTTCTACGTTCCAACTAAGTACACTAATCGATTCACCTGGCTTTACCAGCGCCTGAGTCGTCGATTTAGAGGCTGAATTAAACTCTTGTATGGCTTCAATACAGGGGGGCAGGCTGCCAAACATAGCTGCCTCATGATTTGTATATTTTATGTTGGGCTCTGCGCGTGCCAGCGCGTCTAACGAGACAAGTAATATCATCGTGCTAACGCCGACGCAAAGGTATCGATACCACCTGACTAACAAGTAAAGATATAGGTAAACAAGGTCTGATCTCATCCTATTACTGTAGTCGAAATTGCAGGACAACGGGCAGTAAGAAATCGGTTTCTCTTTACTGATGCCAACAGAGGTTTACTGCTTCTAATGCCAGGAAAATGAAACCTGTATGTAAGCGCTTGTATTTGAGTTGATAGTACACATAACAAATAGTAAAACAGGTGATCCCTGCGTAGCACACTTTTCTTGTTTGAACTCATTTGATAGGTCGTGTAACTTGTGCGCAGTGAGCATTCGGATAACTGAGCGTCCATACGCAGGGCTCAATAAACCAATGGTTGCGCAGTGTGGCCAGGTTAGTAAGGAAGGAAAGCAAAGTAAATGAAATCAGTTGGTGAGCCGGTGAAAGAATGGCACAACGTCACCCGCGCTCAATTTGAAAACGAGATTCGACCTCTGAACCGTCCTGCCGTGCTGCGAAGTTTGCTGACGGACTGGCCTATCGTGCAGGCAGGTAAAACGGGAACTTCTGAGGCCGCTGCGTATATCAAATCGCTCGACAATGGTTCGCCGGTGTATACCATCGCCGGATCACCGCAAATAAACGGCGCGTTTTCTTACGCAAGTGATTTTAGCGGGGTAAATTTTGATCGTCATCAAACCCATCTAAGTGCCACGATTGACTTTCTACTAGGCCAGGCCGAAACGTCAGCACCGCCTGCCGTCTCAATTCAGTCTGCATCCGTGCCCGATGTCCTCCCTTCATTTAGTGCAGCACACACAATGCCGCTCATTGATGAGACGGTTACGCCTAAAATGTGGTTAGGCAATCGCGCCATGGTAGCGCCACATTTTGATGTAAACCATAACCTGGCTGCGGTTGTAGCCGGACGCAGAAAGTTCACACTGTTTCCCCCTGAACAGGTTAAAAATTTGTACGTTGGCCCTATGTTAGGCTCGCCTGGAGGGGTACCCACCAGTTTGGTGGATTTGCGTAATCCTGACTTAAAGAGGTTTCCTGATTTTGCAGACGCGCAGGCTGAATCCTTTAGCGCGGTGCTTGAACCGGGGGACGTTATTTATATCCCCACCCCATGGTGGCATGGCGTCGAATCGCTGGAATCTTTTAACGTGCTAATCAACTACTGGTGGGGGGGGCTGACCGAAAATAACATCTCCCCTAATACCAGTATGATGCACAGCATGCTCAGTATTTCTGAGCTGGATGAAAGCGAAAGAGAATCATGGAAACATTTGTTTGATTACTTCGTCTTCCACACCACGGGAAATGCCAAAACACACCTGCCAGAAGGACTTCACGATGTCATCACCAGTTTATCGGCAGCACAACGACAGCAGGTATTTGCCTACCTGAAATCGCGTTTATAAGCCGTGACGGTTTAACCTTCTATAAGATCCTGCAGCGTTCGTAAAGTATCCGCTTCCTTCGCGGGTTTGTCCCAGCGAATGCGGTTGATACGCGGGAAGCGCATGGCGACTCCTGATTTGTGGCGGGTAGAAGGGTGTACCGCATCAAATGCCACCTCCACCACCAATTCTTTTTTCACTTCACGAACAGGGCCAAAACGGCCAATACTGTTGCGGCGTACCCAGTTGTCCAGCTTCTTGAGTTCGTCATCAGTAAAGCCAGAATAAGCCTTACCTATAGGCAATAGGGTGTCGTCCTGCCACGCACCAAAAGTAAAATCAGAATAATAGCTTGAGCGCTTACCGTGTCCGCGCTGGGCGTACATGATCACAGCATCCACCAGTTTGGGGTCACGCTTCCATTTATACCATTGTCCTTTTGGACGGCCTGGTGCGTAAATACTGCGGCGTCGCTTCAACATCAGACCTTCTACCGACAAATTTTCCGATGCATGTTGATGCAATTGCATTAATTCATCCCGCGTCTGTGCATTTAGGGTGTCAGAAAGCCTTATGCGGGAAGAGTCTTGTTTGGAAAGCCATTCGAGTAATCGCTCTCTTCTTTGAGTTAAAGGCAAATCCAGCAGTGAATGCTCGCCAATTTGTAGAATATCGTAAGCAATCAGACCTGCGGGGTAGGTTTGCATCAGCTTTTTAGTCGGCTTTTTCTTGTTGAGTCGCTGTTGTAAGTCGTTGAAAGGGGCAACTTCACCCCCGTTAATGACCAATAACTCTCCATCAACGATGGCATCCTGCGCCACCTCGTCCAACAGGTCGGGAAATGCATGACTGATATCATCTGCGTTGCGGCTGAAGAGTACTTTTTTACCCTGTTTTATCGCTAACTGAACGCGAATGCCATCAAACTTATGTTCAATTTGCCATTTATCGGGCTGCCATGGCATGACGTCATCGAGGGAAAGCGGGTGAGACAGCATTACGGGAGAAAAGGTAATTTGATCACTGATGTCAGGCATGGGGGCCTTGCCTTCCAGCCAGTTTAATAAATCCGTATAAGGGGCAGAAACGCCATGCCACAAGCGCTCGATATCTTCGACAGGTTTATTGCCAAATTTGGCGAGAATTTGTTTGATACTTCTGGCGGAGACGCCCACGCGCAGACCCCGGGTGCCCAGCTTGATGAGCGCCCAGCGTTGCGCAGCGCTCATTATATCGAGATATTTGGCCAAAATAATCGGTACGGTCTTGCGATTGGCTTCAGCAAACTGGGAGACCATTTCAGCTAATGAAGGCAACGAGACTGCTTGTTCTTCATTATCTGGCCAAAGGTGGGCAACGGTTTCACTCATTTCGCCGACATACTCATAACTTAAGTCGAACAATACCGGGTCAACCCGTTCTAAAATGAGTTGCTTGATAGTATGCCGTTTAAAAAAATCAAAACGCAAGGTTCCCGCAATCGCTGCAATAGCCCACCCCCGATCCGGGTCGGGAGTTTTGTTAAGGTAGGCTATAATCAGCGCCGCTTTGGCATTGTGGCTGCTGGTATAATAGAGTTGTTCAAGAAGCTCACTGAATGCCTGCATCAGCCTGTTTCGTCCTCATCATCATAGCCAATCAAGCGCAACGCTTTGGTGGTATAGCCCATCTTGGTTGATTGATGTACAAGTGCATCTTCACGCCCATGCGTGACCCACACCTCTGAGGGATTTACTTCCTCGATGGTTTGCAGTAATTCAGGCCAGTCACAGTGGTCTGAAATAATCAGCGGCAATTCCACTAAACGTTGCCGGGCACGCGCACGGATCTGCATCCAGCCTGAAGCCATTACTGTACGTAATTTAGGTAATGAGCGAGACCAGCGATCAGCCAATGCGGACGGCGGTGCAATGACAATTTCACCGGCCAGTGTTTTCCTATCGTTCACCTCGCTAACGGGGACGATATCACCCAGATTGATGCCCCATGATTGATACAGCTGACACAGTTTTACTAATGCCCCGTGCAGGTAAACGGGCTTGGTATATCCGGCCTCACGAAGCCCCAGGATCACCCGCTGACATTTGCCCAGTGCGTAGGCACCAATCAGATGACAGCGGTCAGGAAAAACGGACACAGAAGTCAGTAGCTTCGCAATTTCGTTAGCGATTGGCGGGTGGGTAAACACAGGCAGCGCAAATGTGGCTTCAGTAATAAATACATCGCAATGGATCACTTCAAAAGGTAGACAGGTAGGATCGTCGCGGCGTTTGTAATCTCCCGATACCACCAGTACTTTGCCTCGATATTCAATACGAACCTGACAGGAACCCAAAATGTGTCCCGCTGGATGCAGGCTTATCCATACCGGATCGTCAGCCTGACCAAATTGTCTGGATTCGCCCATACCCAGCGCATGCGTTTGTTCTGCCATCTCTTCACCATACCGAGTTTGCATAATGGCGATGGTCTCCTCGCTGGCATAAACAGTGGTGTGACCGGAGCGAGCATGATCTGCATGGCCATGAGTCACAATCGCTTGAGTCACAGGCTGCATCGGGTCGATGTAAATATCCGCAGGCTTGCAATACAGCCCGGGTGCCTCAACTGACATCCATTCCTGTGGGTGCAATACGTCTCTCCAGAAGGTTGATGCAAAGGTATACGCAATAACCTGCGCATTTGATTGCATTTTTAATCGGGGTTAACTTTTATAACGTAACAGCATGCATGTCCCGATGTGCGAGAAGTCCCATATTACCGTCGAAGTTTAGCAAGTGGTTTAGCCAAAAAGGCTGGGCTTTACGCGCGTATCAGCAGCAAATGCTGGAGTCTGCCAGTGCGCAACAGGACACCCTGCTGGTAGCGCCTACCGGCGCAGGTAAAACCCTATCGGGATTTCTGCCCAGTTTAATCGAGCTAGATACGTTACCGCGCAATGGGCTGCATACGCTTTATATTTCACCTTTGAAAGCATTAACGCAGGATATTCACCGTAACCTGCTTGACCCCATCGAGCAAATGAAGCTGGCGATTAGCGCTGAAACACGAACCGGCGATACACCATCACATAAACGACAGCGGCAACGCAAAAAACCACCGAATATTCTGTTAACCACGCCAGAGTCCTTCATGTTAATGCTCTCTTACGCTGATGCACACACCATATTCGGCAGGCTCGAAAGGGTGATAATTGATGAGATCCACAGTGTAGTGGCCAATAAACGGGGGGATTTCACTGCGCTGGCATTAAGCCGGTTATCCGCCATCGCTCCTGACGTCAAGCGCATAGGCCTCTCGGCTACGGTCGCCCAGCCTGAACTGGTGGCGGGTTGGTTGGGTAAAACGGGCAAGCCAGCAAAGATCCTCAATGTTCCTTCGCCGGTAAAGCCTCGTGTGAGTATCTTAAAATCTTCCAATCGCATGCCCTTTGGGGGGTACATGGCTAAATATGCGATGCAAGATATTTATAAGGCAATAGAACAGACCCAAACCTGCCTGCTGTTTGTGAATACCCGCGCACAGGCCGAGTTGGTGTTTCAGATGTTATGGGAGGAAAATCGCTCAGGCCTGCCAATCGCGCTGTATCATGGTTCGTTAAGCAAGGAACAACGGCGCAAAACAGAAGCCATGATGGCCGCAGGTCAGTTACGTGCAATCGTTTCTACGTCGGCACTCGAGCTAGGCATTGACTGGGGCAATGTGGACTTGGTTATCCAGGTCGGGGCCCCGAAAGGGGTCAGCCGATTAATGCAGCGTATTGGTCGGGCTAATCATCGTTTGGATGAAGCCAGTGTTGCTTTATTGGTGCCAGCTAACCGATT
The DNA here is from genome assembly GCA_964601635.1 of uncultured Alteromonas sp. GTDB lineage: Bacteria > Pseudomonadota > Gammaproteobacteria > Enterobacterales > Alteromonadaceae > Alteromonas. The sequence continues at coordinate 35,960 of CAZROH010000016.1, forward strand.
TGAAGCGTTAGAGTGTCAGGCCGCGGTCGATGCCATTGAAGCCGGACAATTAGACGCAGAGCCACTCCTAGCTGGCGCGATGGATATATTGCCGCAGTTTATTTTAAATTGTGCATGTCACGAACCGGTAGATCCAACCGCGCTATTTTCCCAAATCACCGATGCCCCACCTTATCAGGCACTGGAATGGAATGATTTTGAAAAGCTACTCAATTTTACTAAGGATGGCGGCAGTGCGCTGCAGGCATACGAGCGCTATCAACGACTGATCGTAAATGAACAAGGTAAGTTAGTTCCAGCCAACAAACGTGTCATACAGCGCCATCGACAAAATATCGGTACTATTGTTGAGGCAGGCAGGCTTAAGGTGAAACGTTTACGACGGGGTAATCAGGGGACCATCATCGGCGAAGTAGAAGAATATTTTGCGCAACAGCTCACGCCTGGCGATACCTTTATCTTTGCCGGTGAAGTGTTGCAATACGAAGCGATCAGAGACATGCAATTACATGCACGGCCGGCAAAAGGTAAAGATCCTAAAATACCCAGCTATGTGGGTGGGCAAATGCCGATGTCGACTTTTTTAGCGGAAAACGTAAAACGCCTGTTACATGATAACGGTCAGTGGACGAAGTTGCCGGCGCAGGTAACCGAGTGGCTGACACTTCAGCAAGGTTTTTCGCAACTTCCCACTCCGGATCGGGTGCTGGTAGAGCAGTTTCCTTTTCGTAAAACCTTTTACACCTTGTTTTATACCTTTGAAGGCAGAAAGGCTAACCAGACATTGGGGATGCTGATTACCCGACGTATGGAGAAGCTCAGGTTGAAACCCCTTAGCTTCAGCGTGACCGATTACGGACTGTCGATAAGTGCGCTAAAAGAAGTATCGCAACCGCAATTAGCACAATTATTCCACCCTGATATTTTAGGTGATGAGTTGGAAGACTGGATGCTACAAGCTCCCATGCTTAAACGTTCCTTCCGACAGGTGGCGGTGGTGAGCGGTCTGACTGAGCAACGTTACCACAGCAGTCAAAAAACCATGAAACAAGTGACCTTTTCTACCGATTTAATTTACGACACCTTGCGGGAGTATGATCCGGATCATATTTTATTGCGTGTGGCGCGCGCCGATGCAGAACGTGAGCTGCTTGATCTGCGACGCTTAGCCGATATGCTGATCCGCTATGTGGACAAAACCACCTTAATTAACTTGCCCAGGGTATCGCCCATGGCTATCCCGATTGTGCTGGATGTACGTAGTGAACAAATTAAAGGGGCTGGTTCTCATGCCTTACTGGAACAAGCTGACTTATATGCCGAGGCCGAGGCGATGATGGATGAGATCAAGGAATTATTAAGTGGCAGTAACAGCTGATTGGTTATTTGAGACGATCACACAAAAACAGGGGGTGATATCCAAGTTTGGCGGGATCAGCTTTTTGTTACATGCGCAGGGTGCAGCTTACAGCCCTGTGCACGACGCGTTGCTCGTTTCTGATCTGCACTTTGAAAAAGGCAGCTATCTGCTGCAATTCGGCAACCCGCTGACACCATTAGATACGCACGCAACGTTGCAGCGCCTGACAAGGTTATTGCAGCTATTCAAGCCGGCACAGGTAATTTGTCTGGGTGACAGCTTTCACGACATCGGCGCATTTAATCGTCTGTCTGCTGAGCATAGAGACTTGCTTGCAGGATTAGTTAATCAAACGGGCGAATGGGTGTGGATTTTAGGGAATCACGATCCTGAGCTACCCACAGACATTCCCGGCACGAAATGCCACCACTTAAGGTTAGGTGAGCTGCTGGTGGTGCATGAGCCGGTAAACACCAGCGATCGCCAGATTATTGGTCACTATCATCCGAAAGGGCGGCTTTCCATCAAAAGGCAGCGATTAGGGGGCAAGTGTTTTGTGCTCACTGATAGTATGATGATTTTACCTGCGTTTGGGCAATATACCGGTGGGCTGGATATTAACGATAAGGCAATAACAAGCCTGGCACCAAAATCTAACAGGCAATGCTACCTGCTGTATGAAAATGCGATTTACCCGCTGCATGAGCGTCAAAGGAACAGGTGAGGTGAGAGGCTAGCCACAGGGTAATGTGCAGCTTGCCTCTGAAGGAAATTAATCGAGCCAGCGTTTGGTTAATGCGTCATACGCATCAATACGGCGGTCTCTGAAATAGGGCCAGATACGTTTGACATGTTCGGTTCGCTCCATATCAAGTTCCACCGCCAGGGTGGTTTCTTCATCTACTCCAGCTTGTGCCAGAATTTCCCCTTGTGGCCCGGCGATAAAACTTTGTCCCCAGAATTGAATGCCGGGATCGTTTTGAGCCGGCGAAGCTTCAAACCCTGTGCGGTTCGCCACAATCACTGGCAATGAGTTCGCAACGGCATGCGCCCGTTGAATGGTTTGCCACGCGCCAAACTGACGGGACTTTTCTTCATCAGTGTCACGTTTATCCCAGCCAATAGCGGTGGGATAAAACAGAATTTCTGCTCCGGCCAGCGCCATCAGTCGTGCCGCTTCCGGATACCACTGATCCCAGCACACCAGTACGCCTAGTCTGCCCACACTGGTGTCAATGGGGGTGAAACCCATGTCACCCGGGGTGAAATAGAATTTTTCGTAAAAGCCGGGATCATCAGGAATATGCATTTTACGATAGCGCCCGGCGATTTCTTTGCTGCGATCAAACACCACTGCTGTATTGTGGTATAAACCGGAAGCGCGTTTTTCAAACAACGAGGTGACCAGTACAATATTATGCTTTTCCGCGAGCGCGCCGAAGAATTCAGTGGCGGGACCGGGAATGGGCTCAGCCAGATCAAATGCATCTACATTTTCATCCTGGCAAAAATACAAGGTACTATGGAGCTCCTGCAGCATCACCAGCTCGCAACCTTGTTCAGCAAGTTCTGCAATTTTGTTCGCACTTTTCTGCCAGTTTGTTGATTTGTCATTATCCGCAACGGCTTGCTGAACCAAGCCCACTTTCAATTTATTTGGACGCATATACGCAGACTCCTTTGTCTAGTTGGGCCATCACTTCACGGCGCAACGTATTTTGGGGCACTTGCATGGTTATACAGTGCAAACTGCCATACTGTTTAACCAGTACCGCACAATCGACCGCAACAATCCTGTGTTGAGGATAAGCCTGTTGCATCACCTCAATGGCTTCATGGTCTTCCGGCTGGCCGTAGACCGGCAGTAAAATGCGCTCATTACAAATTAAAAAGTTAGCATAGGATGCCGGTAAGCGATCACCGTCCTCACTGAAAATAGCCGGCAAAGGAAGGTGATACTGCCGGTGATCAGGAAGCTGTTTGTGGCATTCATTACACAGTGCATTAAGTGACGCATAATGAGAATCGTCCTGACGATTGTCCGCAGCCTGGATAACCAACCCTTTGGTTGGTGTGAAACGTACCAGCGTATCAATGTGGCCATCGGTATCATCGCCTTCCAGATGACCGTGCTCTAAAAATGTGATTTTAGAGGCGCCTAAGTAGTCCGTGAAGTACTGGCGGTATTCCGGCGCGCTTAACTTGCCGTTACGTTCGGGATTAAACAGACACAAACTGGTACTTAGCAGGTGACCCGATGCATCGATTTCTAATGCGCCACCTTCGGCAACGATATCGCATTGCACTGGCGGATATTGGCACAAAGAGAACAAATAGTTACGATTGACCTCATTGTCTTTTGTCGCATTAAACTTATTACCCCAGCCGTTAAAGGTAAATTCCACAGGAATATGAGCACGCTGCGTTCCATCATCCTGACGACAAGTTAAAAACGCGTAATCACGTACCCAGGTATCGTTAAATTCTGCGCGAATAATAAGAACGTTTGCCGTTGCAGGCAGCCAGTTTTTTAAATCAGCGATGTCATTTTCGGCGGCAAGTAGGATGACACCTACGCCAGCCTCATTAATTTGAGTAAGTAATTGAACATAGGTTTCCCGCGCAGCGCTTAGCCATGGCGCCCAGTCTGTATTTTGGTGGGGCCACGCCAGAATGACTGCTTCAATAGGTTCCCATTCAGGGATAAGTTGCTGCTGCATAATGCGCCTTAAAGTAAGTTAGGCTGCAATTATAGCTACATGAAGCTCCCCTACCAACTGTTGTAGAACGAATATTACAGTTTAATGTAACGTCAATACCGCTTTACTTCAGCCCCGCCAGCGATTCAGACGTGCCTGCCAGTCGCCTTGGTCCTGTTGCTGACAGTTTTCCTCATTATCAAGACGGACGTGTCGGCGAATATCCTTCAGCCGTACTCCAATCTTAAGTAATTCAGTCCTAATCAATTGGCGCAACATTTTATCTTTCTCCTGCTCAATTGCGGTTTGCATGTGTGCGTCGGTATCAAACACACACGTAATCATCAGGCTGGCAGGAAAATGTTCGTAACGGGCTGTGTGGGTGAGCCATTCAAAGCCAATCTCCCACTGTTTGGCGACTTCACAGACGATGGTGAGGGCTTTAATCACGTTGTTATCAAGTTTTTTAACGGTCTTTTTCATTTAGGGCAATGGTTTTCAAGTTCGCTATTTATCTTATCATCCGTATTAAATGGCGTGGAGTGGATCTGCACAACTCGCGTTTATCAGCCGGTGGTGATAAAATTACCAATCCAGGGGCCAAACGACCTCTAAATTTGTTTTAAGCGGACGGATTGAGTGGATGTCAGTAAATAAAGCAGTGATCGTGCGTGATGCACTTGAAACATCGATTTCCAAAGAAGCCTTGTTAGTGCGTAATGCGCTTGAAACGAAGGGGCTGGAAACACCTATGATTGATGTGGATCTTAGCGATGACGAAAAACGTCACAAGATCGCTGCTGCCATGAGCGATATTCTTGACGTACTCGGACTGGACCGTAATGACGACAGCATTATGGATACTCCTGAACGTATTGCTAAAATGTATGTTGACGAAATTTTCTCAGGTCTGGATTACCGCAAATTTCCTAAAATCACCCAGATTGAAAATAAAATGCAGCTTGCTGAGCCAGTCAAGGTATCCAATATCAGTCTGACCAGCACGTGTGAACATCATTTTGTCACTATTGATGGTACGGCATCCGTATCCTATATCCCTAAAGAGACCGTAATTGGATTGTCAAAAATCAATCGCCTGGTTAGCTTTTTTGCTCAGCGTCCGCAAGTGCAGGAACGGCTTACCCAGCAAGTGATGGTGGCGTTGCAGGCGTTAACCGGTACTGAAGATGTGGCAGTAACAATAAACGCCACGCATTACTGTGTAAAAGCGAGGGGCATAAGGGATACCAATTCCTTTACACGCACCTCTGCTTTAGGCGGTCAATTTGCCCTGAATGCAGATTTACGTCGTGAGTTTTACGCCAACTAGGGAAGCAAGTACTCTTGTCCGGCGATGGACACCACGAGGTTTATCTGATCCCCAATGCCATCGGCCGGCGTCACTTCAAGTTTGCAGCCACACTTTTCGCAAGTAGTTAGTTGTTCTTTGTACATATTGCGCAGTGCTGTTTCGGGAAAACTGTTAATGTGATGACACTGCGGACACATATATTCGTGGTGACTGGATGCGTTCATGAAAAACCCTTTGAAAAAAACCACTTCATTGAATGTTGTTGGCTCACTAGGACAACGCAAGGATGCTGTCGAATACTGAAGAACAACGGAAACTTTAAATATAGGTGATATTTACAAAGTTGCGTTGTATCGAAGCCTCTTTCTTAAACTTACTTTTGAAAATTAGAAATAGTTTTATCGTGTAGGAAATTTCACTTTGGTATTTCGTACAACTCCAGTGGCAGGTTGTCTGGATCGTTGAAAAAGGTGAAGCGTTTGTGGGTGTAGGGATCGATGCGGACCGCTTCGCTTTGAACGCCATGCTTGCGTAAATGGGTAATGGCTTGGTCGATGTTGCTGACACTAAAAGCTAAGTGACGTAAGCCTTGCGCTTCTGGCCTTGATGGTCTGGCCGGTGGAGCAGGAAAAGAAAAAAGTTCGATCTGCGTGTTATCGGGAGTGATAAGATCACACTTCCAGGAATGACGTTCTTCACGGTAATTTTCATCGATGATAGCGAAGCCTAAAATTTCGTGATAGAAACGTTTGGAGCGTTCATAGTCGCTACAAATAATCGCCACATGATGAACGCCGGTGATCAGGGAAGTCATTATGGCACTTCCGCGCCACGTGCAGTTTCAAGGAGCAAGTACCAGTCCTCTCTGCTGAGGGTGATGTTACTGGCATGCGCACAGGCACGAATTCTGGCGGAATTGGTGGTGCCAATAACCGGTTGAATACCAATCGGATGACGCATTAACCAGGCTAACAAAATCGCTTCCGGGCTGGTGGTGTACTTATTGGCTAACTGAGAGACGAGTATTGATGTTGTTTTATCTTGCGCATTCTCAGCCGGCTTGCCACTAAAGCGGCCTTGCGCCAGGCTGCCCCAGGCTTGTAGTTGCACAGCATTAATCCAGCAATATTCTAACGTTCCAGGTGCATAGCCCATTTGACGGTTGTGGATACTGCCCGTTGTGATGCCATCTTCCAACCAATCCCTGTGTGCCAGACTCATCTCCAACTGGTTAACGATGATAGGAATATCAAGTGTTTTGTTAAGAAAATCAATTTGATGGCCATGCATATTGGACACGCCAAGCTGCGCAATTTTCCCTTCGCTTTGTAGTTGGGTAACAGCTTCAGCCAGCAGTTCTGGCTCCAGTAACGGGTCGGGACGGTGTAACAGCAGAATATCCAATTGCTCGGTGTGTAACCGTTTTAGACTATTTTCCACAGAGTGTTTTATCCAGCCTGGACTAAAATCATATCGTTTCGGCCCCTGCGAATCCTCAAAACGTATAGCGCATTTTGATTGCAGGATGATCTTATCTCTCAGCGACGGGGACTGTCTAAGCACGTCACCGAACACTTGTTCCGCTTTGCCGTGCGTATAGATATCAGCGTGATCAAATACCGTGATACCTGACTCGATAGCTGTATTTATTGCCTCTTCAGCCTGTTTGACATGAGAGTGATCGTAGGTGGTGGTGTCCCAGCTTCCCCCGAGTCCCATGCATCCATAAACCAGTCTGCTGCTATGGGGAAAAATAGTCTTTAGCATTAACTAATCCGTATCAACGTGTCGATGTATCTAGCCTATCATGGCTGGATTTTGATTGAGCATAATTTTAACAAAAGGAAGTTAGTATGCGACTAATTAATCTTCTTTTTATTTTCGCCCTGACCGGTTGTACAGGAGTACCGGAAAATATAAAGCCGGTCAGCGATTTTGAACTCGATCGCTATTTAGGCAAATGGTACGAAATAGCGCGTCTGCCCCACTCATTTGAAGAAGGCTTAAGTAATGTTACTGCGCAATATCGCCTCAGAAAAGATGGCGGGGTAGATGTGTTAAACCGTGGCTACAGCGAAGAAGAGCAAGCGTGGGACGAGGCAGAAGGAAAGGCATACTTCGTCAGTGATGAAAATATCGGTCATCTCAAGGTCAGCTTTTTCGGCCCCTTTTATGCCAGTTACGTCGTCATTGAAGTCGATGAAGATTACCGTTACGCCATGGTTACCGGGCCTGATCGGGACTACCTATGGCTGCTTTCTCGCACGCCTGAATTAGACGAAAAGATCATGTCAAAACTTGTGGATAAAGCCAAGTCTCTAGGATATGCAGTGGATGAATTGATATATGTAAATCAGCAAATTGATACCTGAAATACACATTCGAAAAATGGTATACTTTTCCTAAAATAGTATTGATGAGTACGCTGTGTGATCGAAAATAGAGTGGCCGCAAGAGCCGAGGGTAAATGCGAATTGTGTGGCAGTGCAGAAGAGTTGGCTGTATATGCTGTACCTGCGTCCCCCACCGTAGATGAAGAATCCTGTATTTTTGCGTGTAGTAAATGCCGTAAACAATTAGCTCAAGAAACTGAGCTGGAAGTAAATCATTGGCACTGCCTGCATGATGCAGTGTGGTCGCCCATTCCCGTCGTTCAGGTAGTCGCATGGCGCGTATTAAATAAACTTAGTACTGAAAGCTGGGCGCAAGACTTGCTCGACATGGTCTATCTGGATGAAGCAATTAAAGAATGGGCGAAAGCAGGCTTGGACGCACAACCACTTCAGCCTACATTAGACAGCAATGGCACTGTGTTATCAGCAGGTGATACGGTGCATTTGATTAAAGATTTAAACGTTAAAGGCGCTAATTTTACGGCTAAACGGGGAACTGCTGTACGTAATATTTCGTTAAGTGACAACCCTGAACATATTGAAGGGAAAGTGAATGGTACGCGTATTGTTATTATCGCAGCGTACACCAAAAAAGCGTAACCTTAATAGGTAAGGCTAAAATTTAGTTAGAGTTAAGAAAGAGGCAAAATGGATCGTATAACAATTACTACGCCAGATGATTGGCATTTGCACTTACGTGACGGTGATATGCTTACTGAAACGGTACCAGCCACTGCACGCTGTTTCAAGCGGGCCATCATCATGCCTAACTTGGTACCGCCTATCACGACCGCTGAAATGGCGTTGAAATACCGATCGCGAATTCTTGAGGCGCGTCCAGTCAATAGTCAGTTCGACCCCTTGATGACGCTTTACCTTACCAATGCAACGTCTCGACAAGATATTGTGGATGCTAAACAGGCAGGCATTTATGCTTGTAAACTGTATCCAGCAGGAGCAACGACTAATTCTGATAGTGCGGTAACCGGCATAGATGCTTTATACCCGGTATTTGAGGCAATGCAGGAAGAAGGCATGCTTTTGCTGGTGCACGGAGAAGTCACTGAGTCGCATGTTGATATATTTGATCGTGAAAAAGCCTTCATTGATGCTCATCTGGCACCTATCGTAGAAGCTTTCCCTAACCTGAAAGTCGTGTTTGAGCATATTACCACCGCGGATGCGGTGCAATTTGTTTCTGATAGCGCCGAAAACGTCGCAGCCACAGTCACACCACAACATTTGTTACTCAATAGAAACGACTTATTGGTTGGCGGAGTCAGGCCGCATAATTATTGTTTGCCTGTGCTTAAACGCAATACGCACCAACAGGCTATACGCGACGTAGTTGCAAGCGGCTCGACGAAGTTTTTCCTGGGTACTGACTCGGCACCACATACGCGGGCGAAGAAAGAAAATGCCTGTGGTTGTGCCGGTTGCTACAGCGCCTGGAGTGCCATCGAGTTATATGCAAAGGTATTTGATGATATGGGGGCCCTGGATAAGTTAGAGGGCTTTGCCAGTCATTACGGGCCGGACTTTTATGGTCTGAAACGCAATTCAGGTACTATCACCCTAGTGCAGGAAGCGTGGCAGGTTCCCGAAATCGTGACATTGGCAGATGGGACGGATATGGTTCCGTTTTTTGCCGGACAAACTCTCAACTGGAAGTTGGAGACTCAATTAAACTAATGTGGAAGAAATGGCTATTCGCACTACTGGTTTTGTCTGTGCTGTTTGGCATCGGCTATGCGGCATCTGATCGCCAACCTAGTCGGTTAAAGGTATTAACCAGTAACTCCCCATTCTTTAGCGAGGTAGATTCGCGCGGTGTCGTGTCAGGATTTACGGTTAGCCTTGTTAAAGGTGTCTTAGCCACCGCTGGTATCGAAGCAGATTTTGAGTTTTTACCTTTCGCGAACCTCTTAGACGCGTTAAGTAACAAACAACCCGATGTCGTGTCGGTATTAGCGCGAACCACAGAACGTGAAAATAATTATTATTGGATCACCCCTATCACGGCGAACCCAGTAGCCCTGTTTGTCAAATCGAATTCTGCTTACGCTAACAAGGAAGGTCTCTTGCTTAGAGACATTGCAAGTATCAGCGTGCTTGGCGGAGACTATCGCGAAGAGGTGCTTCAACAACACGAAGTAAATAAGATCATTTCAACAGAAAGTTGGGGAGAAGCCATTCGTTCAACGCTTTCAGGCGACACAGATGGGGTATTTTTTTCCCAGATGGGGTTGGCCTTGGTTTGCAAACAGCAACAGCTCGATTGTAGCCAGTTCGTAAAAGTGCTTCTTTGGGACACCGCATATAGTTATATGGTATTACCGAAAACCCAGGAAAATTCAGAGCTCGCAGCGACGTTGACGGTTGCTGCAAGCGAATATAAAGCGTCAGCAGAATACCGTAAATTGATTCGTCGCACGGTCCCTGAATTAAAAAAGCATCTTCCCGATGTAAATGTTGAGGAAGGGATAATCAGTTTTGTCGGCGATAATCAGCTTGCCAGTGAGAAGGACTTGTGGGTAATCGCTGATTTGGTGCCAAACTTCGCAGAAGTGGATATCCGCGGACACATCATAGGCTACCTTCCCGATTTAGTCAGAAAAATTCTTGATGAGGCGGGGTTTGAACAGCAAATTCTGACCGCCCCGTGGGAACGTATAGTCAAAGAGGCCGAGAGCAAATCCAACGTGCTGGCTTTTGCCGTAGCCAGAACACCTGACCGGGAGGATCTGTTCCATTGGCTCACCCCTGTTACCCGTAACATGCATGCGCTGTTCGGTACCGATGGTAAAACGTACGAATCTCTCAGTGAAATACCGAAAAATAAAAAAATAGCCACGCTGCGTTCGGATTATCGCAGTCAGGTCAGTCAGGAAGCTGGATTTAATACAATTGAGTTTGATTCATGGGCTTCTGCCATGGCTGCCATACTTAGCGGAGAGGCAGATTATATTTTCGGTTCTCAGGGGGCTGTTCAGGTTGCATGTAAAGAACTACGCAAAGCGTGCAAGCAGGTCAAGCTGGTTATGCCCCACCGTTATGTCACGACGTATTTGGTGATGTCCAAAACTGGTACACGACCGGAATTGGTCGAGAGATTAAAAAAAGCATCTGTGGTGGTCAAGCAGTCCAATGAATATAAGCGCTGGGCGCAGCAATGGAGCGAGAATATGAAAATGAAGCAAGGATTGGAGCAACACGTGAAAGATGGCGTGGTTAACTTGTGGCGGGCGGATCAGTAGTGGCATCATTTGGTTCTTTGGCGCTTAAAGATGCGCTTACTGATGTGCTCAAACGACGTAATTTTGAGCACATGACCCCTGTCCAGCATGAAACCTTACCCGATTCACTGGCTGGTCGTGATGTGTTGGCGCAAGCCAAAACGGGCAGTGGCAAAACCCTGGCTTTTTTGCTGCCAGTATTTAACACGCTCAAGCTGAATGAATATTCACCTCAAGCCATCATCTTATGCCCTACCCGAGAACTGGCAGATCAAGTGGCAGCGGAAGCCAGAATACTTGGTCAGGTGATGGGGAATGTAAAAGTGCTTGCGGTATATGGTGGTATTCCAATCCGGCATCATATTCAGTCGTTGGAACACGGGGCACATATCGTCGTCGGCACGCCTGGCAGGGTAAAGGATCTGTTAACTCGGCAACGGCTAGACTTTGCAAACATCGGTTTTCGTATTCTGGATGAAGTGGATCGCATGCTAGACATGGGATTTCATGATGACGTGGCTGAAATATTCTCGTCGGTTCCCTCTCCAGTGCAGACACTAATGTTTTCCGCAACATTGCCAGCGAGCGTTAAGTCGCTTGCTGAACGTTATCTTAAGCAGCCCGTTAAATGTGAGATCAGCGAGTCTGAGCATGCTGTCCCCCAGATTCAGGAAATTGCCTATCACGTGGGTACGCGCAATAAAATTCAAGCGCTGAAAGCCCTGTTAACGACTCATCAACCCCGCTCAGCGATTATCTTTTGTAACCGCCGAGATCAGGTGGCCAACGTGGTTGAAGAATTAAGCGCGGCTGGATTTAGCGTACAGGGACTGGAAGGGGGAATGGAGCAGGCCAGGCGAAATGAAGTACTTATTCGCTTTTCTGCCAAAGCTCTGCAATTGCTGGTGGCAACGGATGTGGCGGCGCGGGGCCTGGATATCGAACAAGTGGACTTTGTTTTTAATTACGCGGTTAGTGAAGAAGTAGAATCTCATATTCATCGAATTGGCCGCACCGGTAGAGGCGAGGCCGAAGGTACCGCAATTACCTTGTTTGAAGACAGAGAGCTCCCGTTTCTGGAAAAAATTGAAGCATTCAGAGATATGCAGTTTGTCCGCAAAAGTGCGCAGGCGCTGACCTTTCAACCGAAAAATGTTTCCACGCCTGCGTTTTCCCTGCTGGTTTTATCCGCCGGGAAAAAGAATAAAATCCGTCCGGGTGACATTGTTGGTGCCCTTACTAATGATGCCGCAATCAGCGCCGACGATATTGGTAATATAAAAGTCCTGGCAAATTCCTCCTATGTTGCGGTAAAAACACGCAGTGCAAAGCAAGTAGTCGCTTATTTTCGTGAGGGGAAAATTAAAGGGAAAAAGGTGAGATGCAAAAAACTGAAATAACACCCGCAACAGGGGAAGTTGATCTCACCGCGTTATTATCTAACCTCAATCCCACGCTTGATGAGCAACCCTATGTGTTTGTATCCATACCCATAGACGACAGTAATTTTATTCCCGACTTCCCTATAAAAGGGATGTTTCGGGAACGCGAAGGCTACACCTGCATAATTGAGCAGAATATTGCGGACGATCAAGGTTTTGATTATGAAGAATTATTTTGCTGTTTGACCTGCGAAGTACACTCCAGCCTAAATGCAGTGGGGTTGACTGCAGCACTATCGACAACCCTCGCTCAACATAATATCAGTGCTAATATTGTCGCGGGCTATTATCACGACCACATCTTTGTTCCTAAAGCCGATGCGCAAAGAGCGTTAACTGCGCTAAAGCATATGTAAGAACACAATCTCCATTGATTAATATTCTCAAATCTATACCCTAATCCCAATTTTTACTATCGCTTCAGCAAGATGCTGACAATTTACATTTCGGAGTAACAATTGAAGCCTTTATTCATTAGCAAATTAATGCTGTCCGCAGGACTATTTCTTTCTTCCGCAGCTTACGCCATCGTTCCAGTCGATCAGTCAAATGTGGCTGAAGAGGGTATCAGCGGTAATATTGGAGTAAGTGTTAATGGGCAGTCGGGCAATAAAGACGAGCATGAATATAGTTTGAGCAGTATTTTACGTTATGGAAAAAGCCAGGATTCCTGGGTACTGATAACAGATTACAATTATTCTGAAACCAATGACATAAAAGACGAAGACGAATTTTACAGTCATTTACGCTGGACACGGTTTAATTTTTTCAGCCCGCAAGTTGATGCTGAGTTATTTGCGCAATACGAATATGATGATTTTGCGGACCTTTCCAGCCGCAAATTGGCAGGTGGTGGCGCTCGTTGGCGCTTTTCGCACGCATTAGCGGATGCAACGTTAAAAACCTCTGTGGGCACAGGTGTGTTCTACGAGGTGGAAAAATCGCTGTCAAGCAGCGGCGAAGTGGAAACCACCAGAGCCAACCTGTATGCCAAGTTTCTGTATTCACAAGCTGCACAATATCCCTTCGATGCTTACCTTACTCTCTATTATCAGCCTGCGGTCGATGATGTGGAAAATTTCAGATCAGTGATCATTTCAGGGCTTGAATTTAAAATTACCAGAACCTTATCGCTGACGTTAGAAGCTGAACTAGAGCATAATTCAGAGCCTTTTACCAATGTAGAGAAAACTGACTTCGAATATGGTGTCAGATTAAGCTATGCCTTTTAAACTTGATGTAAAAAAAAGGTCAGCGATAGCTGACCTTTTTTTATTTACGAGCAGAACTTACCAGATCTTCACTCGCTCTTCTGGCGGAAGGTATAGTTCATCGTCAGGTTTCACTTCAAACGCTGAGTAGAACTCTGGTACGTTTCTCACTGCACCATTTGCACGGAAGTGTGCGGGTGAATGCGTGTCGGTTTGTACGCGGGTACGCAATGCTTCGTCGCGATATTTGTTCGCCCACACCTGACCGAATCCGATAAACACACGTTGATCGCCAGTGAAGCCATCCATAACAGGGGCATCCTGGCCTTCTAAAGACATGTGGTACGCTTTCAGCGCAATGCTAATACCACCTAGGTCACCGATGTTTTCGCCTAATGTATATTCACCATTTACAAACAGGTCAGGTAACGCTTCGAACGCATTGTATTGGTCAATCAATTGCTTCGTACGGTCTTCGAATTCTTTGCGGTCAGTATCTGACCACCAGTTTCTTAATACACCATCCCCATCAAAGGTGCTGCCAGAATCATCGAAGCCATGGCCAATTTCGTGACCGATAACCGCACCGATACCACCATAATTCACGGCGTCTTCTGCATTCATATCAAAAAATGGCGGTTGCAAAATGGCGGCAGGAAACACAATTTCATTTTGAGGAGGACTGTAATAAGCATTCACGGTTTGTGGCGTCATTCCCCACTCATGATCCCAAACTGGGCCGCCTTGTTTTTCAAGGACTTCTGCGTACTGGCGATCAGCAGAGCGTTTGATATTACCAAACAAGTCATCGGCTTCAACGCTAAGCGCACTATAGTCAGTCCACTTGTCCGGGTAACCAATTTTCACGGTAAATTTGGAAAGCTTATCCAACGCTTGCTTGCGGGTTTCATCTGTCATCCACTCCAGCTCGTTTATGCTGTCTTTGTAGGCGGCTAACAAGTTATCAACCATTTCCATCATGCGCTCTTTGGCTTCAGGCGGGAAGTGCTTTTTCACATACACCTTACCAATAATTTCACCGACGTGCTGGTTGGCTAAATCGACCGCTCTGCGCCATTGAGGGCGTTGTTCTTCTACGCCGTGCAAGACCTTGCTGTAAAATTCAAAATTAGCGTTATCAAACGCACTGGTCAGGCGTGAGGCGGTTGCATTGATTAAATGCCAGCGCAGGAATGTTTTCCACTGATCCAACGGAGTCTTTGTAATCAGACCGTCAAGCTCTTTTGCAAAGTCAGTTTGCATGAAGACAAGGCCGTCAATGTCAGTGATTTCAGCTTGAGAAAGGAACGTGCTCCAATCAAAATCAGGCATAACGCTGTTTAACTCATCCAGAGAAACTTTGTTATAGTTTGAAGCCCAGTCCCGGGTCTGTTCTTTCTTCATATGAAGCTTGGCAATATCAGTTTCAAACTTCATTATCATTTCAGCGTTTTTAGCAGGCTCATCGAACCCCGCCAGGGTAAACATTTTCTCTATATGTTTAACATAAGCATCGCGAATTTTCTGCGAGCTTTCATCGTCTTTAAAGTAATACTCACGTTCTGGCAGACCCAGTCCATTTTGCCAGATGTAAATCATGTAAGTATCGGGTTGCTTGAAGTCGACATACTGACCTAAAGAAAAAGGGGAGCCGTAACCATAACGGTTGGCATAAGCAAAATAAGACGCTAATTCTGAATAATCTGAAATTGCGTCAATCATCGATAGATCTTTGTTCAGCGGCTCCATGCCCAGCTTATCGCGTGTTTCCATATCCATATACGATGCATAGAAGTCACCGACTTTCTGCTCATCCGAGCCTTTTTCAAAATCACCTTTCGCAGACTCTTCGATTATTGCTTTTACATCATCCTGCGCGGCATCGCGGAGAATGTTAAATGCGCCGTAACTGGATTTGTCGGCAGGAATATCCGTTTTTTCCACCCACTTTCCATTTACGTAACGGAAAAAGTCATCACCTGGATCGACAGAAAGATCCATGTTTTCTTTAACAACTCCTGATGTAAGTTGTTGTTTGGTTTCGCTTTCATTTTGGGTTTGTGCTGATTCAGAGTTACCTGAGTCGGCAGGTTGTGGGCTACACGCCGCCAAACCTAAGATTACACTTAAGCTAAGTAATGTACGTTGCATGATGTTTCCTGTCTTGTGCGCTTATTTACGCATCTGTCTGTAAACTTTCCTGCCGAGCAGGGCTTCGCATCTTCTTTAATATCACGTGCTGAGGAGTAGTAAAACTATTTATGTCGAAAATTCACAACTTGTAACAACTAAGTGTTGCTAGCGCGTTACACTGACATCACATTCTTTCAGAGGATTTTTTATGCAATATTCTGATGTGTCCACCTGCGATTATGCCGATGCGCTTACGGTAAACCAATTTATGTGTGCCGATATTCGAGCACTGTGGCCACAAGAGCAACGTCTGGCCGGTCCTGCATTTACCGTTGAATGCCCGCCGGGTGACCATTTGATGTTGCACGCTGCTATTTATCGCGCGCAGCCAGGAGATATTCTCGTCGTCAAGGGAGACCATAAACTAGCGCTGGCAGGCGGAAACGTGTGCGCGATAGCTCAACAAAATGGTATCAAAGGGATGATCGTGGATGGTTATGTAAGAGACGTGACTGAAATTGCACAATTGGAGTTTCCGGTATATGCCCGAGGCTGCTTTCCTAAACCGGCCGCTAAAAAGCAGCTCGGTGCATTGCAGCAACCGATTTTATGCGGTGGTGTGGAGGTGAATCAAGGTGATATTGTTATAGCCGATGCCGATGGAATAGCCGTTATCCCCGCTGCCGATTCGGCGCAGGTATACGAGGCGGCCCTAAAACGGCATCAAAAAGATAATGATACTTCATTGACTGAGTGGCGCAGGCAACACCTTGAAAAAGTGCAATCCACCCTCACTACGCTAGGGTTTACAGAATAATCCTGAGTCTTAACCATGTTTTCATTTTTTGAGCGGCTGACTAAGCCGTTTCCCGAGCCAGCACCTTCCCAGCCGCCCAAAAACCTGGTGGCTTTTTGCCGGCATTATACGCAAGGTATGTGGTGGGTTATTGGCGTGGTTTCGCTGCTGGGCGCACTGGTGGCAATGCTTGAAGTCGCGCTTTTTGGGTTTATGGGTCAGCTAGTTGACTGGTTCGCTTCGCACGATAGAGAGACCTTTCTTCAACAGGAAAAATGGACATTAATTTGGATGGGCATTGTTGTTGTGGTGCTCATTCCTGGTTTGATTCTCATCCGTTCCCTTTTCAATCGTCAATCACTCATGGGCAACTATCCCATGCGTATACGGTGGAATGCACATCGCTATCTGCTCAGCCAAAGTGTGAGTTTTTTCCAGAACGAATTCGCTGGCAGAGTGGCAACCAAAGTGATGCAAACCGCGTTGTCGGTACGTGAAACCGTCATGAAACTGCTGGATCTGATGGTTTATATCAGCGTGTATTTCTTATCGATGGTAGCGTTAATCTTCAGTATTGACTGGCGTATGGCGATCCCACTGGTGATTTGGTTCGGGGTATATCTGACGATTCTGAAAGTGTTAGTTCCCAAGCTTAAAAGCGTGTCACAAGCTCAGGCCGATGCGCGCTCCATGATGACGGGGCGAATTGTCGATAGCTACACTAATATCACCACCGTTAAACTGTTCTCGCATAGCAAACGTGAAGCAGACTATGCCAAAGACAGTATGGGAAATTTCCTGCATACGGTTTATCCGCAAATGCGTCTGGTCACGATCTTGGAAACCTGTGTTGAGATTGCTAATGCGTTGTTGATTTTTTCTGTTGCCGCCATGGCGGTGTATTTATGGCTTCAAAATGCAGCCAGTCCGGGTGACATCGCTGTAGCTGTGAGCTTATGTTTGCGCCTCAACGGCATGTCCCATTGGATCATGTGGGAGGTTTCGGCGTTATTTGAAAATGTTGGTACGGTGCAGGATGGCATAAATACGCTAGCTAAACCGATAACTGTAAGCGATGCACCAACACCAAAATCGTTTAAAGTCGCGGGAGGTAAAGTTCATTTTGACTGTATTAACTTTGCTTACAAGGGCGCTAAGGGACATCCTATTGAGGTGTTCAGGAATCTGAATTTAGAGATCAAGCCGGGTGAAAAGGTCGGTTTGGTGGGTCGCTCAGGCGCAGGTAAGTCAACCCTGGTGAATCTGTTGATGCGCTTTTATGATACCCAGTCAGGCAGCATTAAAATTGACGGCCAAGATATCAAGTTAGTACCACAAGAGCAGCTACGTTCTCAAATCAGTATGGTGACCCAGGATACCTCGCTCATGCATCGCTCGGTGAGAGATAACATCCTGTACGGCAGGGCAGATGCGTCTGAAGAAGAAATGATCCGGGCCGCGAAACAGGCCGAAGCGCATGATTTTATATTAACCTTATCAGATAGCGCGGGCAGGACAGGTTATGACGCGCATGTTGGTGAACGCGGCGTTAAGCTCTCAGGTGGGCAGCGCCAGCGAATTGCAATTGCGCGTGTATTACTCAAGGATGCCCCGATCTTGGTACTGGATGAGGCTACCTCGGCGCTGGACTCAGAAGTTGAGGCCGCAATTCAGGATTGCTTGAATCAGGTAATGCAGAATAAAACGGTACTGGCCATTGCCCATAGACTATCCACTATCGCCAAGATGGATAGGTTGCTGGTACTGGATGCAGGGGAAATTGTGGAAGCCGGTACCCACAGTGAACTGATAGCGCAGCACGGTATTTATGCGAAATTGTGGGCACATCAGACCGGAGGCTTCATCGGCGTTGAATGACGGCGTTGCCAGCTATTTTGCAGGCGGGCTTGATCTTCTATACTCTAATAAATTATTTGAGTAATGACAGGTAAAGAAATTGAAAGGGATCTTTATAACGTTATGTTTTATTTTCTTGTCTGGGTGTGCGCTTCATCAAAGTCAGCGCATCCCACCGGAGTCAGCCCATCATGGCTCAGTGTTAAGCCCTGACGCTGACGTCTTACCTCAAGCTGTGCTCCCTGATCCAGAGTCGGTTTATCGCTTAACCTCTCAGCAACAAGTGGAGTTCCTGGATTACTACCACAATCCCAGCAATGTCTCAGTTTCTAAGCACCAGCGGGTATTTGATTTTCTAATAAATAAAACGTCAGACTTTACCTATAACGGAAAAACGCTCACAGCCAGCGAAGCTTATTCACAGCGAACGGGTAACTGTCTCACATTAGCAATTTTGACCCGTGCACTGGCTGATTTGGTCGATATCCCATATCGATTCCAGTTAGTTACGTCTGCCCCTATCTACAAAAAGGCAAATGATGTGATTTTGGTCTCACAGCATGTAAGAACGAAACTTTACGACCCTGATTATCAGGCACCTCAAAATTCCATTACGATTACCAGGCCCCATATTATCGTGGATTACTTTGCCACACGTGGAAGCTACAACGGGCGCATCGTGAGTGAAAATGAGTTTAGTGCGATGTTTTATAGAAATAAGGCAGCAAATGCATTAAAGAATGCTCAGCCTGGTTTAGCGCTAGAGTACATTGAGCAAGCGATAGCGCTTGAACCGCACAACTCTCAAAACATTGCCGCCGCTGCTTTAGTTTTAAGCAGAAACGGTAGAAACAAAAAAGCAGAAGAGTTTTATCAATACGCATTAGACAACAACTTAATCAACACCACTCTTTTGTACAATTATTCGCTGTATTTAACGAAGAATGGGCAGCCAGAGAGCGCAAAAGAAATTATGAGCAAAGTTGAATCTGTGAATGAGGATGATCCCTATTCATGGATCTTTCTCGGTGATGTGAACATTAAGAAACACAACTACAGGTTAGCAAAAAAGCACTACATTAAAGCGGTCGAAAACGCGCCCTACTTGGATGATGCTTATTTTGGCCTGGCCAAAAGTGAATACGGTCTGAATAATTTTGGAGCCGCAAGAAAGGCGCTTGAGAAAGCATTAGAATTAGCTTGGTATGACGATGAAATTGGACTGTATCAAGCGAAATTAGAGGCATTAAGTAATCATTATTGAAAAGCAAATTAAGTACTTTGGTAAAAGTGGTATCAAAAGGCTTGTATTAAAAGGGGTCGTCGGTATAATACGCGTCCCTCCCTTGCGATACCGCACTTTCCAATAAAAGACGCTGAA